>NZ_JBWKPQ010000003.1:0-641950 GCF_059418345.1 Variovorax sp. GW821-FHT09B01
GACTCCCGCGGAGGCGCTTAACGACTACCTAAAATCCGCCGCGTAATCCGTGTTGCGACGACCGGTTGAATCCACCCTGTGCGCCGCAGATGGGCCAGCCGCCCCGTCCGGTACGCCTGCTCGGGCTTCATGCGCCCGTCGGCCTGCGAGCCGCTGCGCTGCGGATCACATTCGACCAATGCGACAAAGCCGTCATCGGCCAGCTTCTGGTGCTCGGGACACAGCCCCCAGCCCGTCTTCGTGTGATGCTCCATGCTCGCGCGCAGGCGGCGGTCCAACAGGATGCTGCCCGTCTCGAAGGCCGCGCCGCAGACCAGGCAAATGTGCTGTTCGATGGAAACGTGTGATTTGTCGCTCATGATGAACTCCGGTTACTCGGGCGGAATTGCCCGGAACCGTCGCCAGCACGGCGCAGCGCAAGCGGTCAAAGATCGAAGACGGCCACCAGGCCGCAAGCGTGCAAGCACGCGCAGTCATTGACGGCGAGAACGCCGTGATACGGTGAAGGGAACAGCAAGACCGCCCACACCCCGCCCCCTACACATGCCTGCCTTTGGCAAGCGAAGCGCGCAGGCCCGAGAGGGCCGGAGGCGTCAGGGATCAAAGCCGAATGGCCGCGACTCGGAACGAGGCGCGGGGCGCAGCCCGCGAGCCCGACGGCGGCACGCCGAGACGCCATCAACGGTTTGCCGTGCCCCAGCCATCACTCAGCTACACCAAAAATTTAGAGATAAATATTTCAATATCTGTAGCGTATGATTCATTGGATGTGGTCCATCCTGATCGTCACGCTCCCCACCCAGCCCAACGCCGTGCGCCTGCGCATCTGGCGCGCCCTCAAGGCGCTGGGCTGCGCCGCCCTGCGCGATGGCGCCTACCTGCTGCCCGATAAACACGCGGCGGCGCTGGAGTCCCTGGCCACCGAGGTCCGGGAGCACGGCGGCACGGCCTCTGTCCTGATCCTGTCGCCGCGCGACGAGGCGCAACGCGCCGAGGTGCTGGCCCAGTTCGACCGGACCGAGGCCTACGCGCAATGGCGCGACACTGCCACAGCGCTCCAGGCCGAACTCGAGAAGCTGGGCGAAACCGAGACACGGCGCCGCCTGCGCGGCGTGGCGGATGCCCTGCAGACGCTGCGACGCATCGACTACTACCCCGGCCCCGCCGCGCAGCAGGCCGACTCGGACCTCCTGGCGCTGCGGCGCGCTTTCGACAACCATTTCTCCAAGGGCGAGCCACAGCCGCGCGCCGACGATGGCATCGAGCGGCTCGACCCCGCCAAGTTCAAAGGCAAGGCCTGGGCGACCCGGGCAAGGCCCTGGGTGGACCGGCTGGCCTGCGCCTGGCTGGTCCGGCGCTTCATCGATCCCAAGGCCAAGTTCACCTGGCTGAGCGATGCCAGGAAGGCGCCGCGCGGCGTCATCGGCTTCGACTACGACGGCGCCCGCTTCACCCACGTCGGCGCACGCGTGACCTTCGAGGTGATGGCCGCGAGCTTCGGCCTGGACGCTGATCCGAAGCTGCAGCGCATCGCCGGGGCCGTGCATTACCTCGACGTCGGCGGCATTCCCGTGGCCGAAGCGGCTGGGCTGGAAGCCGTGCTCGACGGCCTGCGCGAAGTGCATGCCGACGACGATCGACTGGTCCTCGCCGCATCCGCGGTCTTCGATGCGCTCTACGCGGCGCCGGGAGCCTCTTCATGAGTGCCGTTCTCCAACGCCCGCAGCAGCAAGATGCAGCGCCCGCGCCCGTGAGTTTTCGGGAGGCCTTCTGGTTCTGGCTCAAGCTCGGCTTCATCAGCTTCGGCGGGCCGGCCGGGCAGATCGCGATCATGCACACCGAACTGGTGGAGCAGCGGCGCTGGATCAGCGAGAAGCGCTTCCTGCATGCGCTGAACTACTGCATGCTGCTGCCCGGCCCGGAGGCGCAGCAGCTCGCCACCTACATCGGCTGGCTGATGCACCGCACCTGGGGCGGCATCGTGGCCGGCGCACTGTTCGTGCTGCCCTCGCTGTTCATCCTGATCGCGCTGTCGTGGATCTACCTGCGCTTTGGCGACGTGCCGGTGGTGGCGGGCATCTTCTACGGCATCAAGCCGGCCGTCACGGCGCTGGTGCTGCATGCCGCGCACCGCATCGGCAGCCGGGCGCTCAAGAACGGCTGGATGTGGGGCATCGCGGCGCTGGCCTTCGTTGCGATCTTCGCTTTCGGCACACCCTTCCCGGCAATCGTCCTGGCCGCCGCGTTGATCGGCTACTTCGGTGCCCGTTGGGCGCCGGGCGTGTTCGCACTCGGCGGCGGCCATGGCGGTGCCCAGCAAGGCTATGGCCCGGCCCTGATCGACGACGACACGCCGACGCCGGCGCACGCGCGCTTCTCGCGCAGCCACCTGGCCAAGGTTCTCGCCGCCGGGTTGGGGCTGTGGGCGCTCGCGATGGGTACGCTCGTCGCGGTACAGGGGCTGCAGGGCACGCTGACCCAGATGGGCTGGTTCTTCACCAAGGCCGCACTGATGACCTTCGGCGGCGCCTACGCGGTGCTGCCCTACGTGTACCAGGGCGCGGTGGAGCATCACCAGTGGCTCTCGGGCGCGCAGATGATCGACGGTCTGGCCTTGGGCGAGACCACCCCGGGGCCGCTGATCATGGTGGTGGCCTTCGTCGGCTTCGTCGGCGGCTGGCTCAAGCAGGTGCTTGGCCCCGATGCGCTGTTTCTCGGCGGCGCACTGGCCGCTGCCGTGGTGACCTTCTTCACCTTCCTGCCGTCCTTCGTCTTCATCCTGGCGGGCGGCCCGGCCATCGAGGCCACGCACGGCAAACTCGGCTTCACCGCACCGCTGTCGGCGATCACGGCGGCCGTCGTGGGCGTGATCCTCAACCTGGCGTTGTTCTTCGCGTACCACGTGTTGTGGCCTCAGGGCTTCAGCGGCGCATTCGACTGGCTTTCGGCCCTGATCGCACTGGGCGCCGCGGTGGCCCTGTTCCGTTTCAAGCTGGGCGTGATGCCACTGCTGGGTGCGTGCGCAGTGATCGGCCTCGCGGCCACCTTGGCGCGTCCGCTGGTAGCTTGAGCCCTATGTGGCGGCCAAACGGGCGCTTGAGCGTGCACCGAGACATGCTTTCGCATTTCGATCCAGCCCGTTCAAGGTCATTCTGAGCAAATGTCAGTGCTCGTGTCGATGGTGCGCATCCGGCACATGCGGGTGCACATGCACCATCGGCTCGTGTACGTGGGCATGGCTGTGCGTGCCTACAGGCATGGGATCGTGCGCGTGGTCATGGTGGCCGTCGCCGTGGCTGTGTGCGTGCTCGTGTTCCAGCCGCTCATGTGCATGCTCGTGTCCGTGCGACTCCGCCAGGTGCAGCACTACCCCCAGCACCATCAGCAGGCCCCCCACCGCCATGATCCACGTGCCGCTGCGGTCTCCCAGGGCCATGGCGATCGCGGCGCCGATGAAGGGTGCAAACGCAAACACCGACCCCGTGCGCGCCGCGCCGAAGGCCCGCTGGGCCAGCAGGTAAAAGCGCAGGCTCAGGCCGTAGCCCGTGGCACCCACGGCCATCAGGCCCAGGGCCGCGCCCAGCGTCGGCAACGGATCCCCCGCCAAAACGGCCAGTAGGGCCGTGGCCGAAGTCCCCAGGACGGCCTTGCCCAGCACCACCTGGCCGGGATCACGCTCGGCCAGCGCGCGCGACAAGGTGTTGTCCGTGCCCCAGGCCATCGTGGCGACGAGCACGGCGAGCAACCCCCAAAGCTGGCTGCCGCCCTCGCGCCCCTGATCGAGCACCAGGGCCAGGCCTCCGGCCAGCAGCAGGAGCATGGCGGCCCAGACACGCCGGTCCATGGTCTCGCCATACAGCAGCCGTGCCAGCAACGCGGTGAACAGGGCTTCGAGGGTCAGCATCAGCGAAGCGCCTGTGCCGCTGGTGTGCTGCAAACCCCAGGCCAGCGCGACCGGCCCCAGGACCGCCCCAAAGGCGGCCATGGCCAGCAGGCGCGGAAAGTCGCCGCGCACCAGCCGCGCTTCCTTGTCCACCCGCTGACGCGAGAGCAGGCCAACGATGGCTGCGCCTGCGTAAAGCAGCGCCGCCGTCGAGAACGCACCCACGCCCGCGCCGATGCGCTGCACCAGCGGCGTACTGATGCCAAACAGGGCTGCGGCCAGCAAGGCCAACAGGCCGCCCCGCAGGGCGGGCCAAGGCATGGAAGCGTGTTTCATGGTGCGCCAGCGTACCCTTGGTGCGTTACTTGACCGTAAAGCGAACGGTCACGGTCTTCTTGTCGGCGGTCTGCAACGCAGCCACAGCCTTGGCACCCTTGCCCAGCTTCACGCCCTTGGCCTCCAGCTTGTTGCCACCGGCGGGTTTGAGGTCGGCCTCGGACTTGTCCGCACCATTGAGCACGGTCAGCTTGCCACTCACGCCGGCGGTGTCGTAGTCCTTGCCGTGGTCGATGACATACAGCGTCGCGCCATCGGCGGCGGCCACCAGCTCGAACGACAGGTCGCTGGCGGTTCGCACGATGCCGCCATGCTGTGGCTTGGCATCGCCATGCGCGAAGACAGTGGGAGCAGCCAGCAGAGAAGCCGCGCACAAGGCAGAAGCCGCCAGCAGGCGCAGGGAGGCAGGTTTGAAGTTCATCGGATCATCCTTTCAGGGTGCAGCGCGCTTGCAAAAAAGGCGGCGCCGCAAAGCCTTGTCGAAACAGCATTCAGGCGGGGTGTGCGTCACCCCGCATCAGTACGCCTCCTGCGGCACTGGCACCTGGCCTGCGGCCTCCGGCTCCGCCTGCAGCAGCCGCTCGGTGGGCTTGCGACCCAGCAGCCAATACAGCACGGGCGTGAGCAACGTATCCAGCACGGTCGAGCTGACCAGCCCACCGAAGATCACCACCGCCACCGGGTGCAGGATTTCCTTGCCGGGCGCATCGGCGGCCAGCAGCAGCGGCGTCAGCGCAAAGGCGGCCACCAAGGCCGTCATCAGCACCGGCGTCAGCCGCTCCAGCGAGCCGCGCACGATCATCGGCATGCCAAAGGTCTCCCCCTCGAACTTGCACAGATTGATGTAGTGGCTGATCTTCAGGATGCCGTTGCGCGTGGCGATGCCCGCCAGGGTGATGAAGCCCACCATCGAGGCCACAGACAGGCTCACGCCCGCGATCCACATCGCCACCACGCTGCCGATCAGCGCCAACGGGATGTTGGCCATCACGATGCCGGCCAGCACCGCCGAGCGGTAGCGCGCGTACAGCACCAGGAAGATCATCGCCAGCGAGACCAGCGACAACGCGCCGATCAACTGCGCCGCCTGCTCCTGGGCCTGGAACTGGCCCTCCAGGCTGATGAAGTAGCCCGGCGGCAACGGTGTCTCGCCGATGGCCTGGCGGATCTGCGCGACGATGGCGCTCATGTCGCGGCCATCGGTGTTGGCATAGACCACGATGCGCCGGCGTCCGTTCTCGCGGCCGATCTGGTTGGGGCCGTCTTCTTCCGCCACCGTGGCGAAGGCAGAGACCGGCAGACGCCCGGCTGGCGTGTCGATCAGCGTGGCGGCCAGGTCCTGCGGGCTGCGCCGCTGGTCGGGCAGCCGCAGCACCAGGTCGTAGCGGCGCGGGCCGTCCACGATCTCGGCGCTGTGCGCACCGTCGGTCAGCGCTTTCAGCAGCCGCACCGCCTCGCCAGGCGCCAGGCCCGTCTGCGCCAGCTTGCGCGGGTCGATGCGCACGGTGATCTGCGGGATCAGCACCTGCTTTTCTACCGTGAGGTCCACCAGGCCCGGAATGCCGGCCAGGCGGCCGCGCAACTGCTCGGCCAGCCCCCGCAGCGCATCCGTGTCATCGCCGAAGACCTTGAGCGCGATCTGCGCCCGCACGCCCGAGAGCATATGATCCAGGCGGTGCGAGATCGGCTGGCCGATGGTGGCCTGCGCGGGCAGCAGGGCCAGGCGTTCGCGGATGTGGGCCATGATGGCCTCGCGGCTGCGCGCCGAGGGCTTGAGGTCCACGTCGATCTCGGCCGCATGCACGCCCTCGGCATGCTCGTCCAGCTCGGCGCGGCCGGTGCGCCGGCCCACCTGCCGCACTTCGGGCACCTCGGCGATCAGCCGCTCGGCCTCGGCGCCGATGCGGTTGGCCTGTTCCAGCGAGGTGCCCGGAGAGAGCACGAGCCCGAGAACCAGCGAACCCTCGTTGAACGCGGGCAGGAAAGCGCGCGGGAAGAACGGCACGCTGGCCCCAGCCAGCAGCACCGCCACGGCAGCGCAAGCCACCAGCGCCCTCGCCCGTGGGAAAGACCAAGCCAGCACCCTCGTATCCAGTCGCTTGAGCCACGCGACCAGCGGGCTGTCGCCGTGGTCGATGCGTTTCATGCGCGGCAGCAGGTAGTAGGCCAGTACCGGCGTCACCGTCATCGACACCAGCATGGAGGCCAGGATGGAGACGATGTAGGCCACGCCCAGCGGCGCGAACAAGCGCCCCTCGATGCCCGGCAGCGCGAACAGCGGCACAAACACCAGCACCACGACCAGCGTGGCGTAAACGATGCCCGAGCGCACCTCCACGCTGGCGCGGCGCACCACCTCCAGCACCGACAGCGGATCGTCCGCCGCGCGGTTTTGCTTGAGGCGGCGCAGGATGTTCTCCACGTCCACCACGGCGTCGTCCACCAGTTCGCCGATGGCGATGGCCAGCCCGCCCAGCGTCATCACGTTGATCGACAGGCCAAAGGCGCGGAAGGCCAGCGCCGCCACCGCCAGCGACAGCGGGATGGCCAGCAGCGAGATCAGCGTGGTGCGCGCCGACAGCAGGAAAGCGAACAGGATGACCGCGACCATCACAGCGCCGTCGCGCAGCGCCTCGCCCACGTTGCCCACCGAGGCCCGGATGAAGTCGGCTTGGCGGAATAGCACCTGCGGCTGGGCCAGGCCTTTGGGCAGGCCGGGCACCAGCTCCTGCAGCGCCGCCTCCACGGCAGCGGTGAGCTTCACGGTGTCGGCGCCGGGCTGCTTCTGCACGCTGGCGATCACGGCGGGGCCGCCGTTGTAGCCGCCATCGCCGCGCTTGAGGCCCGGCGCGAAGCCGACCTGCGCCACCTGCTCCAGCAGCACGGGGCGGCCGTCCTTCCAGGCGACGGCCACGCCGGCCAGGTCACCGCCCAGCGCATCACGGTCGGCCGTGCGGCCGACGTGGCGGATCAGGTACTCGCGCCCGTTCAGGTCGATGAAGCCGCCACCCGCATTGGAGGCATAACCCTTCATGGCCTGCTCCACCTGGTTGAGCGAGACGCCGAACTGCGCCATGCGCGCCGTGTCCGGTGCGACGCGCAGCGTGCGCACGTCACCGCCGATCGGAATCACCTGCGACACACCGGGAATGGACAGCAGGCGCGGGCGCAGCACGAAGTCCGCGTACTCGCGCGCCTGCATGGGCGAAGCGCCGTCCTGGGCCTGCGCGGTGATCGGCAGCGCGATCAGCATGATCTCGCCCATGATCGAGGACACGGGTCCCATCGACGGCTCGATGCCGGCGGGCAACTGCGCGCGCGCCAGCGCCAGGCGCTCGGCGACGAGCTGACGGTTGCGGTAGATGTCGGTGCCCCAGTCGAACTCGGCATAGACGATGGACAGGCCCACGCCGGACATCGAGCGCACGCGGGTGACGCCCGGCATGCCGTTGAGCGCGGTCTCCAGCGGGAAGGTGACGAGCTGCTCCACCTCCTGCGGCGCCATGCCGCCGGCCTCCGTCAGCACGGTGACCAGGGGCTTGTCCAGGTTGGGGAACACGTCCACGGGGGTGCGCCAAGCGCTGACGGCGCCCCACACCAGCAGAAAAGCCGCGACGGCGAGCACGAACAGGCGATTGCGCAGGCTGCTGCGCACGATCCAGTTGAACATGGCGTGCTCCTCAGCGGATCTGCGCCAGCAGCGCGGTGCCTTCGACCACGACGCGGTTGTCCGCGCCCAGCCCTTGCACCACGACCACCGTGGCCGCGTCCAGCGTGCGCACGCGCACCGGCTGCGGGATGTAGCGCTCCGCGCCCGACTTGATCCACACCACCTGCTCGTTGGCGGCATTGCGCACCACGGCCTGAGCGGGCAGCGTGAAGCCTTCGATGCGCTCGGCAAGCTGGGCAATCAGCGTCACGGGCTGGCCCACCGCGAGCGGCAGGGCTTGCCCTGCGCCAGCGGCTTGCAGGCGGAAGTTGACCGGCATCACGCCGTCGCGCAGCGCGCCACCCGCACCCACCAGTTGCAGGCGTGCGCCGGGCGCCTCGCGCAGCGAAGCGCCGGCCATGCGGGCCGGCAGCGCCGCGTCCGCGGTCGAGGCCTCGACCATCAGCCGGGAGGGATCGACAATCTCGAACAACAGTTCGCGGTCATCGGCCACCTGGCCGGCCACCGCCTGCGCACGGGCGATCACGCCCGAGACCGGGGCCACCAGTGCTTCGCGTGCGCCCAGGCTGGCGCCAATGCTTTTTTCTCGTGCGGACAGGCTTTGCAACTCGGCTTTCGCGGCCTCGATGTCCTTGCGCGGCACCGTGCCTTCCAGCGACTGCAGGCGTTCAACGCGCTGGGCGGCAAGCTGGCGGCTGCTGCGCAGTTCGGCCAGTTGCGCTTCCTGGTTGGCCTGGGCATAGGGTTCGGCATGGTGGCGAACATAGGCCAGCACCTCGCCTTTTCGCACTGCCTGTCCGGCGACGGGCAGGCCATGTGGGCCGGCCTCGACGCGGCCGCCATGCACCGCCTGCACGCGACCACCGGCATTCGGGTCCATCACCACGCGGCCCGCCAGCTCCACCGTGGCCTGTGCCTGCGAAGCGGCCACGATCTGCGTACGGATGCCCATGCGCCGCTGCGCGAGCATCGGCACGTTGACGCTGCCGTCGGGCAGGCGCATCAGCCCGTTGACATTCACAGCCTGCGGCGCATCGAGGTGTTCGCCGTTGGGGCCATGCGCGCCAGGGGCCGACCAGGCATTCCCAGCCGCCAGCATGTGGATGGCCGTCACAAGAATCGACACAGAAATCAGACGGGTGTTCATTGGGCGCCTCCTTGGGCTTTGCGGGAACGGCGGGTCCTCCAGGCGCTGGCCGCTGCCAACAACAGCATCACGAGCACGACCCAAACCACGTTGGAGATGCCGTGCCCGTCGCTGTGTCCAGCGCCATCGTGTGCATGTCCGTGGTCATCGCCACTGGCCGTGGTTGCCGGGCCTGTTTGCAGCGTCCCTTCCAGCAGGTCCGACTCCTCGCCGGCCAGGATCGTGACCACCAGCGGATGCGGCCCCGGGGCCTTCAGCGCCTTGAGGAAAGCCGGGTCATCGACGGCGTAGTCGCCCATGTCCTCGTGGAACTTGGCGGTCGCCTTCGCCGTGCCGGATTCAACCTCGACCTGGGCTTTGAGCACCGGCTCGTTGGTCTCGAAGCGGTTGATGAGCATCGACAGCTCATCGCCCCGGAGGTGGGCGACCAGCTCGAAACTCTCGGAGCGGGCCTCCATGCGCGGCGCGGTGCTGGCGCTGCCTGCCGCCGCCGTGGGAGTGTCCAGGTGTTCGCCATTGGGGCCATGGGCGCCGGGCGCAGCCCAGGTACCCGCGCTGGAAAGAATCAGCAGGAAGGCCACCGCGGCGCCGGACAGCCATTGCTGCCAGCCACCGGACCACGAGCCACGTCGGGAAAGGGATAGGGAATTCATGGAAGGAGTCCGAGGGTTTGTTGCAGTTGGGCCTGGCTCAGGCCCAGCGCCGCTTGTTGGCGGGCCAGGGCGGCATCCGCCTGTGCGGCGGCATTGGCTGCGCGCAGCAGCTCGGGCAGCGGTGTTTCTCCAGCCTGGAACGATTTGTCGATGAGCTGGGTGCGCTCGCGCAGCAGCGCGGCGCGGTCGCGGGCGTCTTCGAGTTGGCGGGCAGCGTTGCGCATGGCCGAGCGGGCCAGGCCGAGGTCGGCTTCCTGGCGCTCGCGCAGTCGCAGTTCGGTGGTTTCAGCGACATCCAGTTCGCCCAGGGCAGCGGCTTGCAGCGGCGCATTGCGGCCATCGGTGCCAAAGGGGATGCGCACGCCAATGCCGATGCTGCGCTGAGTCGTCTGGCCGGTGCCCGGCGATTCTTCACGGTAGCGCAGCAGCAGCTCGGGCGGATCACGCCGGGATGTGTTGACCACGCCCACCCGCTTGCGCGCCCGTTCCACGGCCTGCGCGGCCAGTCGCAGTTCGGGGTGCACGTCACTGGTCGCAACGTCGAGTCCCGCCGATGGCGTGGATGGAGGTGCCATCTCCGGCATGGCCTCCAGGCCGGTCAGATTGCGCCACTGCGCCTGCGCACCCTGGCGCTTCTGGCGCACCTCGCCCGCCAGGGATTGGGCATCCAGCAGCTCGGCCCGCGCCGCCAGGGCATCGGCGCGCGCCAGGTCGCCGGCGCGGACACGGCGCTGCACGTCGTCGGACAGGCGCTGCAGGTATTGCACCTGGGCTTCGGCCGCATCGGCTTCGGCCTGGGCCGCCGACCAGCGCCAGGCCGCCTCGCGCACCAGGCCCGCCACCCGCAGGCGCGCGGCCTGGGTTTGCGCATCGGCAAGCTGGAGTTCGGCGCCAGCCGCAGCGGAACGTGCGTCGCGCTGACCAGGCAACCACAGCGGCAATGCGACGCCGATCTCGTTCTCGCGCCGCCCGACGTTGGTTTGCCAGCGGTCATTGCGGTGGTTGAGTTCGAGCGCCGGTGGCGCGGCCCAGAGGCTGGAGGCGGCGGTCTGCTCGGCCTGGGCGCGCCGGCCCTGGGCCTGAACTTCGCGTGCCTGCACGGCGCGCTGCCATGCGGCCTCCACGGCTTCGGCCAGGGTGACTCGGAGGTTGTCAGCCGGAGGGGCTGGGAGAGTTGGCGAAGGGGTTTGCGCGGCGGCGGGCAAGGCGCCCCCCACAGCCGCACAGCCTGCGATGGCGCAGGCCACGAACCAAGGAACGGGTTTCACGAAAGTCCTGACTCATTCGATGGCGATCCACAGGCACGCGATGCCTGCCCACATGGACATGCGCGGGCGGGCAAAGAGATGAGGGAATCGCCGGCTTGAAAACAGCCCGGCCGCGCGGGGAGCGCAGCGGGGGGAGGAGTTTTCAGAAGGTCAGGACAGCCGGGGGGGTCTTCGCAGGCCGTCGAGCACAGGCGGCGGCAGTGGCCATTCGTCCATCATGGGCGGACGCGCGGAACCGGTGGGAATGAGCGAGAAGGATGTGACAGCCCATAGGAAGGGGCTGCTCACGCCGCCATCGGCAACGACATGCTGCCGGGACTCGTCGGAGTCGTCCTGGACGACCGAGCCATCGTCATGGTGGTGGTGCGCCTCGCTCAGCGAGTGCATCGCCATATGCGCCACTTCGTGAACATCCGCGAATGCCGCAGCTTGCCCTCCTATGGCAAGAGACTGCCACAGCATGGAGAGCAACATCAGGGCAAGGGCGAACTTGCGGCGCATCATGCGATTCTAGTTTGCCAATGAATGCCAGAATGATTGAGGGGGAGGTGCATCGTCATGTGGTGGCCCGCTGCACCTCGACCGTGACATGCGACAGCTCGTGGATATGCGCCAGCAGCGCCTTGTAGTGCACGGGCTCCTTCGGTTCCCTGGCCATCAACGAAACGATGGCCGCGAAATGTCCCGGCCCCACCTGCCAGACATGCAGATCGGTGACATGGCTTCCGGTGGGCTCCATCGCCTCCCGAATCTCCTGCCGCACTTCCTGCCCCTCGGCGGCGGCGTCCAGCAGCACGCTGCCGGAGTCCTGGATCAGCCCCCATGACCAGCGGGCAATCACCAGCGCGCCAATCACGCCCATGAGCGGATCGGCCCAGAGCCAGCCATAGCTGCGGCCCAGCAGCAGCGCGACGATGGCCAGGATGGAGGTCAGGGCATCGGCCAGCACATGCACATAGGCCGCACGCAGGTTGTTGTCCCGTCCCTTGCCCGGCGCATGGTGATCGTCGTCGTGATCGTGGTGATGCCCATGCCCATGCCCATGCCCATGCGCATGACCGTGATGGGCATGGTGCGCGTGGTCATCCTTCAGCAGCCAGGCGCAGACCAGGTTGATGAGCAGCCCCACGACGGCCACGGCGATCGCCTGGTTGAAGTCGATCTGGATTGGCTGGGTCAGGCGCACCAGGCTTTCCCAGCCAATCAGCAAGGCGATCAGGGCCAGCACCACCGCGCTGGCAAATCCCGCCAAGTCTCCGAGCTTGCCCGTGCCGAAGGTGAAACGCGGATTGCCGGCATGCCGGCGCGCGAAACGGTAGGCCAGCGCGGTGATCAGCATCGCACCCGCATGGGTGGACATGTGCCAGCCGTCCGCCACCAACGCCATCGAGCCATAGACGGTGCCCGCAACGATTTCTACCAGCATCATGCTGGCCGTGAGCGCAATCACCAGCCATACCTTGCTCTCGTTGCGCTGGTGGTTAGCGCCGAGGAAGAAATGGTCGTGTGCGGGCGTGGTGGGGGCGTGGAGATTCATGGCTGAATTTCTGCAATGAGAGGCGCGGGCAACAAGGTCATTTCATGTAGGCCCGAATGACTTCGATCATTTCCTCGCCGCCCTGGTGGCGTTCCTTGTCGGTCGATGGCGCGATGACGTGCTCGCGCAGATGGTCTTCCATCACCTCCGCAGTCAGGCCGTTGACCGCGCCACGCACGGACGCGATCTGGCGCAGCACCTCGACACAGGCTGCATCTGCTTCCAGGGCGCGCTCGATGCCTTCAAGCTGACCCTTGATGCGGCGCACGCGCGCGATCAGCTTGGCTTTTTCTCGGGAAGTGTGGGACATGGCGAGGTCAGTCAATATAGCCTAGGGGGCTATATTACATTGACCATGCTCACCGCTGAGACGGGGTTTGGTCAAAACATGACCAGGCGGATGGGCTTCAAGGCAATTAGCGTCTGGCGGCACTGCGTGCCGGCACGCCCTGAGGCTCATTCAGTCATCACTGTTTTCTGACTCCGCTTGGCAGGAACAGATCGAATTTCCGAGACACTGTCTGGGAAATTGCCAACGCCGGGGATGTGGTTGCCAGCCCCGAAGACCTGGAAGGAAATTCGCCAGACAGTGTCTGGCGAATGGACTCAAGGGGCGTGAGCAATTGTCGTATCAGCGATACGACAATCTCCAACTCCATCCTGCGCCAGCAGCGCATCAAATGCCTGCACCACCTCCCGGCTGACAGCGCCTCCCGCGCACAGCGCAACCAGTTCACCCCGCAGGGATTCAATGATCGGGCTGCTCTCCATTCCACCGAGAGCTTGCGCTACCTGCTGCAGCACGCTTGGCAGTTCGGCGTGATCGCTGTCCGCTTCGATGCCTTGGATGACCTCCAGCGCCAGAGCCGGATCGCTGCGGTACAGCTCGGCCATTGCTTCACCATGGGGCCTGCTTCTTCTCATCTGCGCTCCATTGGCCCGGCTTGACTGCATCGCCGCACAGGCTCCACTCAATGTTGGGGAAGTTGGCCAACTCAAAAAATGAATCTCAGCCCGCCACCAGAATCCCCGGCGCATGCGCCCGCCGTGCAGGCTGCACCACGATCTTGACCTGCTGATCCAGCGACACCAGCGCCTGCATCAGCCGCTCCAGCGAGATGTTCTGGAGCTTGTAGCGGCGCACCTGCGACACCTTGGGCTGGGTCATGCCCGTGATCGCCGCCGCCTCGGTCTGGCTCAGACCGCGCTGGTCGATCAAGGTATTGAGCTTGAGCGCAAGCGCGGCCTTGGCCGTCAGTTCCTCGGCATCGTCAAAGCCTAGATCCATCAGCACGTTGTCGGTGCCTTGGGGATGCTCATTGCGAATCATCACTTTCTCCCGCTCGCCCCGTGACGGGCGAGCACTGCTTTCAGCCGCTTCTCGATCAACTCCACGTCCGGCTGCGGCGTGGCGATGCCGGACTTGGACTTCTTCTGGAACGCATGCAGCACATGCACCGCATCGCCCACCTTCACGGTGTAAACCGCCCGGAAGGTATCGCCCCGGTGGTCTTCCACAAGTTCGTACACGCCAGAGCCCAGCCCCTTCCAAGGCTTGGCCGAATCCGGCGTACTGCCCAACTGGACGATGAACAGCGCCACGCCCATGTCCTTCTGCACGTCGATGGGAAAGTCCTTGAAGTCCTTTTTCGAGGAGCCTTCCCAGTACAGCAGCTTTCGTTTCTGCTCCATGATTATATCCGTTCAGGTATAGATCGCAAGAGCCCGAATTGTCGTTTCAGCGGTACAACAATTCGGGCTAGCTGTTCAGGCGGTCGCTGCCTCGGCCGGCGCGCTGCGTCGAGTTCCTGCGATGGCCTGGCGCCGGTTTGCCACCAGCTCGGCCGCTGCGCGCACCGGCGCATCCTCGGTGTGGACGTAGCGCATGAACATGGCCACGGTCTTGTGCGCCGTCAGCGCCATTCCCACCTTGACCGGGATGCCCGAGTTAGCAATGTCGGTGGCCGAGCGGTGCCGAACGCCGTGCGTACCCACATGGGTCACGCCAGCGCGCTTGAGGATGCGCGTCCAGCCACCGTAATACTCGCCCGTGGTCATATGCTGTCCCGGATGGTTGGGGGACGGGAACACATGCGGGCAGCCATCCTGGCGCGGTGCGGTGGACAGCAGCCGGCAGGCTTCATCGCTCAAGGGCTTGGACATGCCGCCAGTCTTGCTGTCGGGCCAGACCACACGCCTGTTCTCCAAGTCCACCCAATCCCACTGCAGCGTGACGATCTCCGAGCGGCGGGCCGCAAACTCGAATTGCAGCCGGATCGCCAGCGGAAGAACCGCATGGTCTAGGCCCAGCCCGTCGGTTTCCAGAAAATCGAGATGCCGGAACAGCTTGCCCATTTCCTCATCGCTGATGAGGTGCGTGGCCTTGCCATCGGGGTAGGTCGGGACATGGCGGCACGGATTGGTGCCGTCAGGCCGGTAGCCCCACACCTCGGCCAAGTTGAACATCTTGCGCATCACGCTGAATGTGCGGTTCGCCTCGGCCGGCTTGTGCGCCATCTTCTTCATCGTTCCGGCCACATCCGGGCGCTTCACGTCCTGCACCTTCATGCGACCCAGCATCGGGATGATGTTGCGGTCGATGACGCCTTGGTAGCCGTCCTGCGTGCTGGGCTTGTTGCGCTGCTTGGAGTGATCCTCCATGAACTTCTCGCACAACTCCTTGACCGTGGGGGCCTTGCGCGCCGCTGCCTTGTCGGCGGCCGGGTCGCTGCCCCGGCGCACCTGCGCCAGCCACTCCTGCGCCAGCGAGCGGGCTTGCTCGACGGTCAGTTCCCCGAACAGGCCCAGGGCGGGCTTGCGCCGCTCACCGGCGTTCGTGCGGTACTGGAGCATGAACACCTTGCGGCCGGCTGGTGTAATCTTGCACAGGAAGCCGGGCACCAGCGTGTCCCGGAGTTCGACGGCCTGAGCCTGGGGTTGCGCCGCCTCAACAGCGGTCTTGGTGAGCTTGGTTTTCGCCATGATGACTCCTCGGAAAGACCCGTTTCCCAGGAGCCTCATAGGGGCCAGCAGAGGGGAAGCCGGGTCAGGTTTCGGAAAGCACCGGCATATGTTGAACTCGCCTAAGTTATTGATAAACCTGCTGTATCGGGCTTCGGCGTAGTCCAGCGAAGTTCGGTGCTGGAGTCATGGTGAAATGAAAAAACCGCCCGAAGGCGGTTTTTCACTTTGCTGCAGCGCACCCCGATCAAACGGCGGACCGGTGCGAACCGGTCCGGGCTTGCCTGACAGGTGTCAGGCGGCGGCCTTTTCAGGCGCGAGGGCCAGGGCCTTGACCTTGGCCGACAGGCGGCTCTTGTCGCGAGCAGCCTTGTTCTTGTGGAAGATGCCCTTGTCGGCGACCGTGTCGACGATGCTCTGGGCCTTGGCGAACAGCTCGGTCGCCTTGGTCTTGTCGCCGGCCAGAACAGCCTTTTCGACGTTCTTGACGGCGGTGCGGTACTTCGAGCGCAGCGAGGTGTTCGCTGCGTTCAGCTTGGTGTCCTGGCGGACGCGCTTGCGGCCCGACGCCAGGCGCGGGTTCTTCTTCTTGGGCTTGGTAGATGCCATGGTAGTGTTCTCTCAGTGTCTGAGGATGATGCAGCAAAGCCCTCCATTATAGGCCGGGTGCGGAAATCTGGCCAGAACCGCCATTTCACGGGCTTTGCGGGGCCTACACTCCCCCCGTGTCGCTGCTCAAATCCGCCTCCACCGTCTCCCTGCTGACCCTCGCCTCGCGCATCACCGGCCTCGTGCGCGACGTGCTGTTCGCCTCGGTGTTCGGCGTCAGCGCGCTGACCGACGCCTTCAACGTCGCCTTCCGCATTCCGAACCTGTTCCGTCGGGTTTTCGGCGAGGGGGCGTTCAGCCAGGCCTTCGTGCCGGTGCTGGCGGCCACCCGCACCGAGCGCGGCGATGCTGGCGCCAAGGAACTGGTCGACCATGTCGCCACGCTGTTGACCTGGATGCTGGTGCTGGTGTGCGTGGCCGGCGTGGTCGGCGCGCCGTGGCTGGTCTGGGCCATGGCCAGCGGCCTCGCGGGCTTCGATGCCGCGGTGGTCATGACGCGCTGGATGTTCCCCTACATCGGCTTCATGTCGCTGGTGGCGCTGGCCGGCGGCATTCTCAATACGTGGCGCAAGTTCGCGGTGCCGGCGGCCTCGCCGGTGCTGCTCAACATCGCGCTGATCCTGTCGATCCTGTTCGGCGCCCCGCTGTTCCGGCGCTGGGGCATCGAGCCGATCTATGCCCAGTGCGTGGGCGTGATGGTGGGCGGGGTGCTGCAGCTGGCGCTGCAACTGCCCGCGCTGCGCAAGCTCGGGCTGCTGCCGCGCATCGGCGCGAGCTTCAAGGCGCTGCGCACCGCCTGGGCCGACCCCGACACGCGCAAGATCGCGCGCCTCATGCTGCCCGCGCTGCTCGGCGTGAGCGTGGCGCAGATCTCGCTGCTGATCAACACGCAGATCGCCTCGCACCTTGCCACCGGCAGCGTGACCTGGGTCACCAATGCCGACCGGCTGATGGAGTTCCCGACCGCCATGCTCGGCGTGGCGCTGGGCGTGGTGCTGATGCCGCAGCTGGCCGGCGCGCGCGCGGCCAAGGACGACGCGCGCTATTCGTCGCTGCTCGACTGGGGCCTGCGCCTGGTGCTGCTGCTCGCGGCGCCGTGCGCGGTGGCGCTCCTGTTGTTCTCGCAGCCGCTGGTGGCGGTGCTGTTCCACAACGGCGCCTATGGCGGCGAGGACGTGCGCCGCACCACCGTCGCGCTGATGGGCTACGGCGTCGGCCTGGTCGGCATCGTGGCCATCAAGGTGCTCGCTCCCGGCTACTACGCCAAGCACGACACGCGCACGCCGATGCTGATCGCGGTCGGCGTGCTGATCCTGACCCAGGTGCTCAACCTGTTCCTGGTGCCGGTGCTGCAGCACGCGGCGCTGACCCTGACCATCGGCATCGGCGCACTGGTCAACGCGAGCTGGCTGCTGGCGGGACTGATCCGCCGCGGCAGCTACAAGCCCGAGCCCGGCTGGGGCCGCTTCGCGCTGCAGGTGCTCGCGGGCTCGCTGGTGCTGGCCGCGCTGCTGGCCTGGGCCTCGGGGCATTTCGACTGGATCGGCCTGCGCGAGCAGCGCTTCTGGCGCATCGGCCTGCTGGCGATGCTGGTGACCGGCGCCGCGCTGCTCTATTTCGCGGTGCTGGCCGCCGCCGGCGTGCGGCTGCGCAGCTTCATGCGCCGCTGAGCCCCTGACGATCGGCAGTACGAGCCGCCTTGGCAATCCGCATGTCCCCCGCCTTGACGCTGCCGGCCCCGCTCCTCTACAAAGCCACATGACGACGTTCAGCTTCCAGGTCCCCACCGCACTCGAGTATTTCGAGTCGCTCGTGCAGAGCGACGACCAGTTCCCGCTGCTCGAAGCCGCCGCCAGCATCGCGCAGGACGAATACCCCGACCTCGACGTCCAGCAGGTGCTCGGCGACGTCGACCAGCTGCTGGCCCGCCTCAAGCGCCGCCTGCCGTCCGACGCCGCGCCGCTCGCACGGCTGCGCGCGCTCAACCAGTTCTTCTTCAACGACCTGAACTTCGGCGGCAACGTCAACGACTACTACGACCCCGACAACAGCTACCTCAACGCGGTGCTGCGCACGCGCCGCGGCATCCCGATCTCGCTCGCGGTGCTGTGGATGGAGCTGGCGCAGGGGCTGGGGCTGCAGGCGCGCGGCATCGGTTTCCCGGGGCACTTCATGCTCAAGGTGACGCTGCCCAAGGGGCAGGTGGTGATCGATCCCTTCACCGGCAAGTCGCTCTCGCGCGAGGAACTCAGCGAGCGGCTCGAGCCCTACAAGCGCGGCAACGGCCTGGTCGGCGAATTCGACGTGCCGCTGGGCCTGTACCTGCAGCCCGCGAGCTCGCGCGAGATCATCGGCCGCATGCTGCGCAACCTCAAGGAAGTGCACCGCGCGCAGGAGGATTGGCAGCGGCTGATCGCCGTGCTCGACCGCATCATCGCGCTGCTGCCCGAGGCCTGGGGCGAGTACCGCGACCGCGGCATCGCCCATGCCGAGCAGGGCAGCACGGCCGCCGCGGTGCGCGACCTCGAGGCCTACCTGGCCCACGCCGAGGACGCACTCGACATCGACGCCATCGCGGAGCGCGTGGCCGCGCTGCGGCGCGCGGCCAGCTGATGGCCACCCGGGCGGGCCCCACCGGCGCGCCCGCCCTCGGCGCCGTGCACGGCTTCCATGGCATGGAGCCGGTGCTGCCGGTGGCCGACGTCGGCCGCGCCGCGCGCTGGTTCTGCGAGGTGCTGGGCTTCGAGCTCGACTTCATCGCGGGCGAGCCGCCGAGCTACGGCCGCGTCAGGCAGTTGCCGGCCGGCGCCGGCCAGCCGATCTACCTGCGCCTGTGGCAGACCGGCGCGCGCGAGCCCCGTCCCTGGCGCGGCGAGTTCGTGATCCAGGTCGGCCACGACATCGACGGCCTGCATGCGGCCTACCTCAAGCGCGGCGTCACGGTCATCGAGGCGCCGGTGTCGCAGCCCTGGGGCACGCGCGAGTTCGCGATCCGCGAGCCCGACGGGCATGTGCTGCGCTTCTGCGGCCGCCCGTAGCGGCCGGCTCGCCGGAATTGAAACGATTTTTTACAACTGGGCCGGCCGATTCCTGTCGATCCGGCCGGCCGTCGCTCGACGTGTCAACAGGAGCAGGCAGATTCGAGACTTCGACGCCGTTCCCGATTTCCACTTCCAACCCCCTCTAGGAGCAACGACATGCGATTCATGATTCTGGTCAAGGCCAATGCGGATTCCGAAGCCGGCGTGATGCCCAGCACCGAGATCCTCACCGCGATGGGCAAGTACAACGAGGAACTGGTGAAGGCCGGCGTGCTGCTGGCCGGCGAGGGCCTGCATCCCAGCTCGAAGGGCGTGCGCGTGCGCTGCGAGGGCCCGACCAAGCGCACCGTCATCGACGGTCCCTTCGCCGAAACCAAGGAGCTGCTGGCCGGCTTCTGGCTGTTCCAGGTGAAGTCGAAGGAAGAGGCCATCGAGTGGATCAAGCGCAGCCCGTTCCAGGAGGGCGAGATCGAGATCCGCCAGGTCTTCGAGGCTGCCGACTTCGGCGATTCGATGACGCCCGAGCTGCTCGCGCAGGAAGATCGCCTGCGCGCCGAGACCGAGGCCCGCACCCAGGGCGGCCGCTGAGCGCCGCGCGCAAACCGCCAGGAGAACCGCCATGCGATTCATGCTGCTGATGATCCCCCACGGCTACGAGAACGCCGCGCCCGGCACCATCCCCGACGACGTCGACGCGGTGTCGGCCATGATGGCCTACAACGCATCGATGCAGGAGGCCGGCATCCTGATCAGTTGCGACGGCCTGCATCCACCCTCGATGGGCGCGCGCGTGAGCTTCCCGGGCCGCAAGCCCACGGTGGTCGACGGTCCCTTCGCCGAGGCCAAGGAGGTGCTCGGCGGCTTCTGGATCATCGACGTGCCCTCGCGCGCCGCCGCCATCGAATGGGCCACGCGCTGCCCCGGCGGCGAGAACGAGGTCATCGAGGTGCGCCAGATCCAGGAGGTCGAGGACTATCCGGCCGAGGTGCAGGCGCTGACCGCCGAGGCCTTTCCCTCGATGCAGACCCTCAAGAAGCCCGCCGACTGAGCCGGTGAGCCAGAACCCGGGCACCGCCGCGATCCATCGCACCGTCGAGGCGGTGTGGCGCATGGAGTCGGCCAAGATCATCGCCACCGTCGCGCGCATGGTGCGCGACGTGGGCCTGGCCGAGGAGCTGGCCCAGGACGCGCTGGTCTCGGCGCTCGAGCAGTGGAGCGAATCGGGCGTGCCCGACAACCCCGCGGCCTGGCTCACCGCCGTGGCCAAGCGCCGCGCGCTCGACCGCCTGCGCCACCTGCAGCTGGCCGAGCACAAGGCCGGCGAGATCGGCCGCGAGCTCGATGCGCGGCACGAGATCGCGCAGGCCGATTTCGCCGAGGCGGTCGACACCGCGCTCGACGACGACATCGGCGACGACCTGCTGCGGCTGGTCTTCACCGCCTGCCACCCGGTGCTGTCGACCGAGGCGCGCGTGGCGCTCACGCTGCGCCTGCTCGGCGGCCTCGCCACCGACGAGATCGCGCGCGCCTTCCTGGTCACCGAGCCCACCGTCGCGCAGCGCATCGTGCGCGCCAAGCGCACCCTGGCCGAGGCGCGCGTGCCCTTCGAGGTGCCGCGCCGCGCCGAGTTCGAGCCGCGGCTGGCCTCGGTGCTCGAGGTGCTCTACCTGATCTTCAACGAGGGCTATGCGGCCACCGCGGGCGACGACTGGATGCGTCCCGCGCTGTGCGAGGAGGCGTTGCGCCTGGGCCGCATCGTGGCCGAGCTGATGCCCACGGCGTCGGAGGTGCACGGGCTGGTCGCGCTGATGGAGATCCAGGCCTCGCGCACCGCCGCGCGCGTCGGGCCCTCGGGCGAGCCGGTGCTGCTGCTCGAACAGAACCGCGCGCGCTGGGACCACGTGCTGATCCGCCGCGGCCTGGCCGCGCTGGCGCGTGCCGAGGCGCTCGGCGGCGCGCTCGGCCCCTATGCGCTGCAGGCCGCCATCGCCGCCTGCCATGCGCGGGCACGCACGGCCGAGCAGACCGACTGGGGCCGCATCGCCGCGCTCTACGACGCGCTGGCCCAGCTCGCGCCTTCGCCGATCGTCGAGCTCAACCGCGCGGTCGCGCTGTCGATGGCCTTCGGCCCGGCCGCGGGGCTCGAGGTGGCCGATGCGCTGCTGGCCGAGCCCGCGCTGCAGGGCTACCACCTGCTGCCGACGGTGCGCGGCGACCTGCTGTTCAAGCTGGGCCGGCTCGACGAGGCGCGGCGCGAGTTCGAGCGCGCGGCCGGCCTGACGCGCAACGGCCGCGAGAAGGCGCTGCTGGCGGCGCGGGCGCGCGCCTGCCTGGGCTGACTCAGCCGCGCGCCAGCCCGGCCGCGTCCGACGGCGAGCCCGGCAGCCCGAACTGGTGCCAGGCGCGGCGCAACTGGGTGTCGGAACCGAAGCCCGACAGCTCGGCCGCCCGCGTCACGCTGACGCCCGAGGCCAGCGCCAGTTGCGCGGCCGCCAGCCGCAGTCGGCGCAGGTAGGCCAGCGGCGCCACGCCCGCATGCTCGACGAACAGCCGCGTGAGGTGGCGCGCCGAGGTGTGGGCCACCTCGGCCATGCGCGGCACGTTCCAGTCGGCCTGCGGCCGTTCGCTGACCGCGTCCTGCACGCGGTGCAGCGCGGCATGCAGATGGTTGCGGTAGGCCAGGAAGGGCGAGAGCTCGGGGTCGTGCGGGCCGCGCCGCAGCGCCACCACCATGGTCTGCGCGACCTGCGCCGCCAGCGCTTCGCCGCAGGTGTCGGCGATGCGGTGCAGCAGCAGGTCGATGCCGGTGGTGACGCCGGCGCTGCTGTAGACCGGCGGGTCGAGCACGAACACCCGGTTGCCCACCACCTCGCAGCGCGGCTCCACGGCGCGCAGCTCGTCGAGGTGATGGTGGTGCGTGGTGGCGCGCCGCCCGGCCAGCGCGCCGGCATGCGCGGCCAGCAGGCTGCCGGCGCAGATGGTCAGCAGCTCGAGCCGGCCCGCCTCCAGCCGCAGGCCGCGCAGCCAGTGCAGCAGGTCCTGCGTCTCGGGCGTGTCGATCGGGATCGTGTCGCCCGGCATGCCGACCAGCACCACCCAGGCGGCGGTATCGGCACCATCGGCGGCGGGCAGGTCCGGCAGCGGCGCCAGCCCGGTCAGCGCGATGCCGACCGAGCCGACCGTGTCGGGCCGCGGGCTCGCGAACTCGATCGCGAAGCGCGGCGCCGCCCCGGTGGCGCGCAGCCGCTGGTTGGCGATGCGCAGCGCCTCGGCCGGCCCGGCCCAGTCGAGCACCAGGCTGCCGGGCAGCAGCACGAAGACGACGCGGATCAGGGTGGGTTGTGCGTCCATGCGTAGTCCATCTGGCGCGCGGTGCGCTCGGCCAGTTCGCGGCCGGCCAGGCGCTCGACCAGATGCAGGCTCATGTCGATGCCGGCACTGATGCCGGCCGAGCTCAGGATCCGGCCGCCGTCGACCCAGCGCACGCCTTCGCGCACCTCGAGCGCGGGGAAGCGTTCGCGCAGATCGGCCAGGTCCTCCCAGTGCGTGGTGACGGCCTGGTCGGTGACCACGCCGCTGGCCGCGAGCAGGAAGACGCCGGTGCAGACCGAGGCCACCAGCCGCGCACCCGCGGCCTGCCGCGCGATCCACTGCAGCGTGGCGGCGCTCGCGAGCGGCGCGTCGACCACGCCGCCGGGCACGAGCAGCAGGTCGGCCTGCGGCGCGTCGGCCAGGTCGTGCGCGGCCAGCAGCTGCAGCCCGGCGCGCGCCTGCACCGGCCGCGCGGGCGCGCCCTCGGCCACGGCCGCGACCTCGAAGGGCGCCGGTTCGTCCGGCCGCAGCCGCCGGTGCACGCGGCTCGCGGTGGTGAACACCTCGAACGGGCCCGCGAAGTCCAGGGCCTCGATGCCGTCGAAGGCCAGGATCAGCACGCGCAGCGCGGCGCCCGGTGAAGAACTCATGCCGCGCGTTCCAGCGCCTGCGCCACGCCGCAGATGGTCGCGAAGCGCCCCGCCAGCACGGTCGCGGTGCGGGCCTTGATGTCGGCGGCCGAGAGCGGCGTGCCGTCGGGCTGCACCATGTCGAAGGTCAGCGTGGCGTTGGTCACGTAGTCGACCTCCCAGCCCAGGTCGGAGGCGTGGCGGGTGGTGGTCTCGCAGCACTGCTCGGTGCGGATGCCGCTCACGATCAGCCGGCCGATGCCCTGCTGGGTGAGCCAGATGTCGAGCCCGCTGTTGACCAGCGCGCTGTGGCGGTGCTTGGTGAAGGTGGCGGCGGCCTCGAAGCCGGCCACGCCCTCGATCGGCCGCACGAAGCCCGATTCGACCGCGAAGGGGTTGGCGGCGGTGCTCGGGCCGTCGACGTGGTAGATGCGCACGATCGGCAGGCCGGCTTCGGCCGCGCCGGCGATCAGCGCGTTCTGCGCCGCGAAGTAGGGAGCCGCGACGCCTTCGTTCCAGTACGGGCGCTGGCGGAACGATTCCTGGGCGTCGATCACAATCAGACAGGTCTTCATGGCGGATTCCGATAGGGCAAAGTGGATGATGCCCCCGATTCTTCAGCGATCGAGCCGCACCGGCCGCTCGGGAGCGGACCAGAATCGATCAGATCAGGACATCGCCCGGCGCGCAAGGCGCCGCCGCCTCAGACCAGGCCGCCGGCCTGCAGCTCTTTCTTGAGGTAGGCGTAGAACAGCGGCGCCGCCACCAGCCCGGCCGGGCCGAACACCGCCTCGGCCACGAACATCACCGCCAGCAGCTCCCACACGCTCATCTGCGTGCGGCTGCCCACCACCTTGGCGTTGATCACGTACTCGGCCTTGTGGATCAGGATCAGGAAGGCCAGGCAGGCCGCCGCGGTCACCGGCGACACCGACAGCGCCACCAGCGTGATCACCGCGTTGCACACCAGGTTGCCCACGATCGGCACCAGCCCGGCCACGAAGGTCAGCGTGATCAGCGCGGGCGTGTAGGGCAGGTGCGGGCCCCACAGCGGCATCAGCACCAGCAGGAAGATGGCGGTCAGCAGCGTGTTGAAGGCGGCGATCCAGAACTGCGCCGCGACGATCTGGCCGAAGGCCCGACCGAACATCGTGATGCGCTGGTGCAGTTCCTCCGACAGCGGCCGGCGCGGTCCGCGCGCATGCGCCACCGCGGCCAGCCCGCCGATGATCAGCCCCACGTAGGCGAACAGCAGCGCCCCGAGCCAGGCCCGGCCGGTGAGCGCCAGCATGCCGGCCTGGGCGCGCATGTAGTTCGCCACCATGCGCTGGATCTCGGCCGCGCCCTCGGGCAGGTAGACCGCGATCTCGGGCGGCAGCTTCAGCCGCAGTTCGAGCACCGTACGCGCCGTGTAGTCGAGCAGCTCGCGGTACTGGTCGGGCGCGTCGATGATGTATTCCCGCGCCTGCGAGAGCCCCAGCGTGATCAGCGCGATCGGCGCCAGCAGCACCAGCGTGACCGCGACCACGCGCGCGATGCCGTCGCCGCGCGCGCGCAGCGGCGCGACGCGCGCCAGGCCGCGCCCGATCAGCCGCGCGAAGAAGCGCGTGGCCAGAAAGCCGATGCAGGCGCACAGCAGGCCCGGCAGCAGGTGCTGCCACATCACGAGCATCAGGCCCGCGAGCATCAGCAGGTAGCTGGCGATCACCACGTTGCGCGGCGCGCTGCCGCTGCGTGGCGGCACGGGAGCGATGGGGGCGGTGGGCAGGGGCTTGGTCATCCGGGAGGGCGCTCGCGCGTCGAAACCCGGTTTGTTCAGGCGACGACCACGGCCGCGCCCTCGCCGCGCTCGGCGATGACGCCGATCTCGTGCACCGTCTCGCCGGCGGCGCGCAGCGTGGCGGCGCAGGCGGCGGCCTCGGCCGCGTCGATCACCACCACCATGCCGATGCCGTTGTTGAAGGTGCGGTTCATCTCGATGTCGTCGATGCCGGCCACCTTCTGCAGCCAGGCGAACAGCTCGGTCTGCGGCCAGCTGCCCTTCTTCAGGTGGGCGGCCGTGCCTTCGGGCAGCACGCGCGGGATGTTCTCGAGCAGGCCGCCGCCGGTGATGTGGGCCAGCGCCTTGATCGGGTGCTTGCCGAGCGCCTCGAGCACCGGCTTCACGTAGAGGTGCGTGGGCTCCATCACAGCTTCGCGGAAGGGCTTGCCGTCGAGGGTGGCGGGCAGGTCTGCGCCAGCGCGCTCGATCACCTTGCGCACCAGGCTGAAACCGTTGGAATGCACGCCGGCCGAGGCCAGGCCCAGCACCACGTCGCCGGGCTTGACGTCCTGGCCGGTCAGGATCTTCGATTTCTCGACCGCGCCGACCGCGAAGCCCGCCAGGTCGTACTCGCCGGCCGGGTACATGCCGGGCATTTCGGCGGTTTCGCCGCCGATCAGCGCGCAGCCCGAGAGCTCGCAGCCGCGCGCGATGCCGCCCACCACCGCCGCGGCGGTGTCGACGTCGAGCTTGCCGCAGGCGAAGTAGTCGAGGAAGAACAGCGGCTCGGCGCCCTGCACCAGCACGTCGTTGACGCTCATGGCCACCAGGTCGATGCCGACCGTGTCGTGCATGTTCCACTCGAAGGCCAGCTTGAGCTTGGTGCCCACGCCGTCGGTGCCGCTCACCAGCACCGGTTCCTTGTAGCGCTTGGGCACCTCGAACAGCGCGCCGAAACCGCCGATGCCGGCCAGCACGCCTTCGCGCATGGTTTTCTTCGCGAGCGGCTTGATGCGGTCGACCAGCGCGTCGCCGGCATCGATGTCGACGCCGGCGTCCTTGTAGCTGAGCGGAGTGGGCAGAGGGGAGGTCATGGCTGGTTGGGAGCGAGAGGAATGGAAAGCGCACCGGCCGCGATGGCACCCCGGGGGGAGGGTCAAAGGGCGAAACGGCCGGGCCGATAGAATTCCGGACGATTTTACGGGCGTTGACCGCCCCCTCCATGAACCTTCCCGGGATGAAACAGCTCGCGCTCGATATCGGCATCGCGACGGGCCCCAGCTTCGACGCCTTCTTTGCCGGCCCGAACGAGGCGGCGCTGCGGCACCTGCAACTGTGGGTGGGCGGCGCCGGCAGTCCGGCGCTCCACTCGCCCGTGCCCACCTACCTGTGGGGCGAAAGCGGCAGCGGCAAGACCCACCTGCTCGAATCGGTGCGCGTGGCGCTGCGCGAGCAGGGCGCCAGCGTGGGCTGGCTGCACGCCGGCCTGCTGGAGCCGCCCGAGTTCGACGAGCGCTGGGTCGCCGTGCTGCTCGACGACGTGCACCTCTACACCGCCGTGCAGCAGCACGCGGCCTTCAACTGGTTCGTCAACGCGCAGAGCCTGCAGCGTGGCGTGGTGGCCGCGGGCGCGCTGCCGCCGGCCGACCTGCCGCTGCGCGAGGACCTGCGCACCCGCCTCGGCTGGGGCCACGTGTTCCATCTGCAGGTGCTCGGCGAGAGCGAACGACGCGCCGTCCTGCGCCAGGCCGCCGATGCGCGCGGCGTGATGCTGTCCGACGATGTCCTCGACTACATGCTGCACCGCTTCAGCCGCGACCTCGGCAGCCTGATGGAGCTGCTCACGCAGCTCGACGGCTATGCGCTGCAGACGCAACGCGCGATCACCATCCCGTTGATCCGCTCCATGCTCGAAAACGAATAAGAAGAACCCTTCTCAACCAATGATCAAGAAATTCATCGACAAGCTGCTCGGCAAATCCGCCGGCGGCGCACAGGGAAAGAGCCGCTTCGGCAAGCGCGAGGAAGTGCCGGCGGAGGTTCACCGGATCGATCCGGCCCTGGTCGACGAACGCGCGAAGAACGTGGTCACCACCCTGCAGCAGGCCGGCTTCGAGGCCTACGTGGTGGGCGGCGCGGTGCGCGACCTGCTGCTGGGCCTGCGGCCCAAGGACTTCGACGTGGCGACCAACGCCACGCCCGAGCAGGTCAAGGGGCTGTTCCGCCGCGCCTTCATCATCGGGCGGCGCTTCCGCATCGTGCACGTGGTGTACGGGCGCGGCCGCGAGCACGAGGTGATCGAGGTCTCGACCTTCCGCGCCTACATGGATGCCGCCGCCGCCGGCCAGGTCAGCGGCAACGAGCGCACCAGCAAGGGCGAGCTCGCGGGCATGACCCATGCCGTGGACGCCAGCGGCCGCGTGCTGCGCGACAACGTCTGGGGCCCGCAGGAGGAAGACGCCGCGCGCCGTGACTTCACCGTCAACGCGATGTACTACGACCCGGCGCGGCAGGTGGTGATCGACTACCACCACGGCATCCGCGATGCCCAGAAGCTGGTGCTGCGCATGATCGGCGACCCGGCCGTGCGCTACCGCGAGGACCCGGTGCGCATCATCCGCGCCATCCGCTTCTCGGCCAAGCTCGCGGCCCTGGGCTTCAAGCTCGAGCCCAAGACCGGCGCGCCGCTGGTCGAGTCGAGCAAGCTGCTGGCCGACGTGCCGCAGAGCCGCCTGTTCGACGAGATGCTCAAGCTGCTGCAGACCGGCCACGCGATCGCCACCGTCGAGCAGCTGCGCAAGCTGGGGCTCGCCAAGGGCATCTATCCGCTGCTCGACGTGGTGGTGGAGCGTGCCGACCTGCCGTTCGTGAAGGCCGCGCTGCAGGACACCGACCGCCGCGTCGGCGAGGGCAAGCCGGTGGCGCCGAGCTTCCTGCTGGCCTGCGTGCTGTGGGCCGACGTGCGCGACGGCTGGGCCCAGCGCCAGGAAGGCCGCAACGGCCAGCGCGCGCAGCCGCCGTTCCCGGCGCTGCAGGACGCGATCGACGACGTGTTCAACGCGCGCATCGGCGATGTCTCGGGCCGCGGCAAGCTGGCCGCCGACATGCGCGAGATCTGGATGATGCAGCCGCGCTTCGACAAGCGCACCGGCTCCACGCCCTACAGCCTGGTCGAGCAGGCGCGCTTCCGTGCCGCCTTCGACTTCATGCGCCTGCGCGCCGACGTGGGCGAGGTCAGCGAGGCCATCGCCGAGTGGTGGCAGGAGTTCAGCACCTCGGACGACACGCGGCGCCAGGACCTGCTGGACCAGGTGCGCGACGAACAGAAGACGCGCCAGCGCGTGCGGGTGCGCAACACCGCGCCCGTGGCGGCCGCGCCCGGGGGCGCAGCGCCCAGGAGCGCCGCTGCGCGCAACGACGAGCGCGAGGACGACGAGACGACCGAAGGCGAGGGCGGCGCCGTGCCGCCCGATGGCGAGCCGGCCGCGCCGCGCAAGCGCCGGCGCCGCCGCAAGCCGCGCACCGGTGGTGAGGGCGGCGCGCCAGCCGCATCCGAATGAGTACCGCCAAGCGCCCGCCGGGCGGCAAGGCTGCGCCGGGGCGCAAGCCCGCGGGGGGCGGCGAGGGCCGCCGCCAGGCACCGCGCGATGCCCGCGATGGCGATGGCAAGCCCGGCCGCGCGCCCGGCCGCGGCGTCAGTTCCGCCGGTCCGGCCCGCAAGGGCGCGGCGCCGGCGCGCAAGCCGGCCGGCCGCTCGGGCGGCTCCGGCCCGGCTCGTCCCCCGAGCCGGTCTCGCGACGAGTACCCCACGGTCCAGGCCTTCATCGCGATCGGCGCCAATCTCGGCGATGCCGCCGCGGCGGTGCGCGCCGCGATCCTCGCCATCGGCGCGATCGAGCGCACCACCGTGACGGCGAGTTCCTCGCTCTACCGCAGCGCGCCGGTCGATGCCACCGGCCCCGACTTCATCAATGCCGTGGTCGCGGTGCGCACCGGCCTCACGGCCGAGGCGCTGCTGGCCGACCTGCAACTGCTCGAGCTCGAAGCCGGGCGCGAGCGGCCGTTCCCGAACGCGCCGCGCACCCTCGACCTCGACCTGCTGACGCACGGCAACACGGTCAAGGACACGCCCGCGCTCACGCTGCCGCATCCGCGCATGCGCGAGCGCGCCTTCGTGCTCAAGCCGCTGGCCGAGATCGCGCCCGACAAGGTGCCGCGCGCCGCGCTGGCGCGCGTGTCGAAGCAGGTCATCGAGCGGCTGCGCGACACCGACGCCAAGGCCTGAGCGAAGGTTTCGGGGGAGGGCGGGCGCCGTGCTGCTGTACGTCCTCGATCTCGCCGGCGTCGCGGTGTTCGCCGTCAGCGGCGTGCTGGCCGCGGCCCATGCGGGGCTCGACTGGCTCGGCGTGGTCGTGATCGCCTCGGTCACCGCGGTCGGCGGCGGCACCCTGCGCGACCTGTTGCTCGACCGCCATCCCGTGTTCTGGATCCGCGACACCCGCTATGCCTGGGTGATCCTCGCCGTCTCGGCGCTGGCCATCGCCTGGCTGCACGCGTTGCCGGTGCCGCAGCACGCGCTCGCGGTGGCCGATGCGCTGGGCCTCGGGCTGTTCGCCGTCATGGGCGCGCAGGTGGCCGAGGAGCAGCGCCGCGGCGCGCTGATCGTGGTGCTGACCGGCACCATGACCGGTGCCGCCGGCGGCCTGCTGCGCGACGTGCTCACGGGCCACGTGCCGCTGCTGCTGAGCGGCGGCTTCTACGGCTCGGCCGCCATCGCGGGCATCGTCGCCTACCTGCTGCTGCAGGCGGCGGGCCTGCCGCGGCGCTGGGCCTTCCATGCCGGCATCGCGCTGGTCGTGGCGCTGCGGCTCGGCGGCATCTACGGCGGATGGCAGCTGCCCGTGCTGAAGCTCGCGGCCTGAGTCGTTTTCGGGCCGGAAGGCGGCCGCGGCCGCCGTGCCTCGCGCATATACAACGAAAAGATCAACCCCCCAAGGTCCGGATCGCACGATCCGCCCGTTTAAACTTCGCGGGTTTTTTCATCAAGGCGTCATCAAGTTGTGATTGACGTCCTCCAGGAGTCGCCATGTTCGGCAAGCTGCTGCCCCGCGAGGGCAATTTCTTCGAGATGTTCAACCAGCACGCCGAGCGCATCGTCGAGGCGGCCCGGGCCTTCGAGCAACTCGTCACCAACTACAACGACGTGCACCTGCGCGAGCAGTACAACCGCGACGTCGACAACGCCGAGCGCGCGGCCGACCGCGTCACGCACGACGTCAACCGGCTGATCCACAAGACCTTCATCACGCCGATCGACCGCGAGCAGATCCACAAGCTCATCAACACCATGGACGACGTGGCCGACCTGATCCAGGATTCGGCCGAGACCATGGCGCTGTACGACGTGCGCCACATGACCGACGAGATCGTGCGCCTCACCACGCTGAGCGTGAAGTGCTGCGACCGCCTCAAGGACGCCGTGAAGTACCTCGGCAAGATCGCCGACCCGGCCGTGGCCGAGGCCACCCTGAAGACCTGCGAGGAGATCGACCGCCTCGAGTCCGACGCCGACCGCGTGATGCGCAGCGCCATGAGCAAGCTGTTCCGCGAGGAGCCCGACGTGCGCGAGGTCATCAAGCTCAAGGCGATCTACGAGCTGCTCGAGACGATCACCGACAAGTGCGAGGACGTGGCCAACGTGATCGAGGGCATCGTCCTCGAGAACTCCTGAGCGGGCACGACCGATGGCAACGGTGCAGGTCGCCCTCTGGGTGGTGATGGTGCTGGTCGCGCTCGCGATCCTGTTCGACTTCATGAACGGCTTCCACGATGCCGCCAACTCGATCGCGACCGTGGTGTCCACGGGCGTGCTGCGGCCCGGCCAGGCCGTGGTGTTCGCCGCCTTCTTCAACCTGATCGCGATCTTCGTCTTCCACCTGAGCGTGGCGGCCACCGTGGGCAAGGGCATCGCCCAGCCCGGCGTGGTCGACGTGCACGTGGTGTTCGGCGCGCTGATCGGCGCCATCAGCTGGAACCTCGTCACCTGGTACTACGGCATCCCCAGCAGTTCCTCGCATGCGCTGATCGGCGGCATCGTCGGCGCCGTGATCGCCAAGACCGGCACCAGCGGCCTCGTCGCCTCGGGCATCTGGAAGACCGTGGCCTTCATCTTCGTCTCGCCGGTGCTGGGCTTCCTGCTCGGCTCGCTGATGATGGTGATCGTGGCCTGGACCTTCCGCCGCGCCACGCCTTCGCGCATCGACCGCTGGTTCCGGCGGCTGCAGCTGGTCTCCGCCGGCGCCTACAGCCTGGGCCACGGCGGCAACGACGCGCAGAAGACCATCGGCATCATCTGGATGCTGCTGATCGCCACCGGCTACGCCTCGGCCGGCGAGGCCGAACCGCCGACCTGGGTCATCGTGAGCTGCTATGCCGCGATCGCGCTGGGCACCATGTTCGGTGGCTGGCGCATCGTCAAGACCATGGGCCAGAAGATCACCAAGCTCAAGCCCGTGGGTGGCTTCTGCGCCGAGACCGGCGGCGCGCTCACCCTGTTCCTGGCCACTGCGCTGGGCATCCCCGTGTCGACCACCCACACCATCACCGGCGCCATCGTCGGCGTGGGCTCGGCGCAACGCGCGAGCGCGGTGCGCTGGGGCGTGGCGGGCAACATCGTGTGGGCGTGGATCTTCACGATCCCGGCGTCGGCGTTCGTGGCGGCGATTGCTTATTGGGTGAGCTGGCAGATCTTCTAAGGGTGGTCCTTCGAGGTACCGCCTCGAAGTTGCTCGGATGGGAGCTGCACGCACGACATCGATCGAGGATCGTCCTATGGTTGCGCTGACAGCTCAGCAGAGAGGGGCGCTGACAAGCTATCTGCGTACTTGGAAAATAGTGCCAGGTGCATGCGTCGAGATACCCGATAGCGCAACCGATCGGTTCTGCGAACTGCTTCTTCGAGGGCAGCCGTGGAACGAAATGTGGTCGGTTGGCGATGTCAGGGACCTGATCGAGCGCGTGCGGGAGAAGGTGCTTCGCACCGGGAGCGAGCAAGGCCTGGCGGTCCCGGCCATGTTGTGCGAGGAGCTTGAGGGCAGCCTGCAAGCGGAGCTTGAGTCCTATCCGAGGGACTACTTTGTCTATGTCGAGCTTCCAGGCTTGAGCCCTGGTTGCCTTGTGGACGAACTTGCCATCCTCTCTGATCAGATTGCCTTGGTCAGAACCAGTGCACCTTTCGACAGAATCGAAAGACTGGTGCGCCCAAACTACCCTGTGGGTGCCAGCGACCTACTGGCAAACGTCAGTTCGACGGACGAGGCGCGCGAAGCGCTTCGTCCCATCAGCAGCTTCCTTCTGGAACAAGACTCCGTCTACTTGCGAATCACAGAGTCTGGTGGGTTGCCAGACCTTCTCTTTGGAGAGGAGCCGGCGCTGCTCCCGCGAGCGCTCACGGTTGTAAAGATCGTTGTGTTCTACGGGCTGGAGATCGGCTTGTTTGTTCGGCGTGAGGTTTTCCGGAGTAGGCACTTGGATTCCGGGCGGCGGACCATTGCGCATATCGCCATTCATGCGGTGCAGGGCGATGAGCAGCGACCTGAACAGATGCCGCGCGATCTTGAGAACTTCGTGCGTGGCGTGACCTTTGACCATTTGGATGAGAAGGAGGTCGAGCCTTATCAGCGTCGCAATATGGCGCCGGACCTCCATCCAATTGTTCACTTTCTATCCACCCTGCATTTCGACCCGCACGCTCAGCGGATCGCCGCCGGCATTGAATGGCTGATCGACTCGCTGATAACAACGAATCAGACACTCTCGCTGGTACAAAGCTGTATTGGTATCGAAGCCATTCTTGGTGACAGCACGCCAGGAGCGTATGAGCTGGGAATCACTGCACGTCTCTCGGAGCGATTCGCGTACCTGATGGGGACCAGTGCAGAAAATCGGAGCGCGCTACGGGATCAGTTTCGACTCGTGTTCGCGAAGAGAGGGGATCTCGTTCACGCGCGAAGGCATCGATTGCCACCCCATGAGTTGCAGGTGGTGCAGATCGCCCAGAAGATGTTGCAGGAGCTCATTCGCAAGGAGCTGTCCTTGATGCTTGATTTGTCACCCGGTGTGCTCAGCCAAATGGATCCAATGGAGATCAAGCTCAATATGAGGCCGTTCTAGGGTGTTTGGCTCGATGCGTTTGCTGCCGTAGTTGCGAGAACTCCCGAGCGTGCGGCCGCGGATCCCTGCCATGCGGTCTCTGTGTAGCTACCACGCCTGAAACACCGCGCCCGCAATGACGAGCGCCGCCAGCGACGGTCCCGCGCTCTCGACCAGCGCGATGCACTCGTCTAAGGGCGCCATCTTCACCATCGAGCCTCGCCGTGCCTCGACGATGAAATCGATCTGGACCGTGCGGTCGTCGTTCACGTAGAACTGAAGCGTCTCGCCGAACTGGTCGATGAGGCCGAAGAAATTCCCGGGGTGGACGAGTACGCCGCGCATGTACTCCCTGATCTGCTCGAAGTCGAAGTAGGACTCGTCCTCCGGCTTCCCGAGGCCCCACCCGTTTTCGCGGTAGTCATGGTGGAACGCGACGAAGCCGGGGCGGTTTCTCTCGGGCCATTCGATCATGTGCAACTCCTTGGGGCCTGGATCGACATCGGACGAACAAGCCGTCGTTGTAGCGCGAGCCCGTCGTCGATGCGTGCAGCGCAGTGCGTTTCAGCACAACTTTCTGAGCCTGTTGTTATCGCGCCAAAGAGTCCCGATTCCATCGATGGGCTCTAAGGGTTGTCACGGACTCTTCACTCGCACACGAGACCATCACTGCACCCGATTGCAGATGCATCGTGTGCAGCGTCGCTCGGAGCCGGTCCCACGCCGGTGCCGAAAGAAACGCGATCCGATGCGCACGAGAAACCGCGGCGAGCCGCCGCGGAATCCCCGGTGTCCCCCCCGTTCCGGGGTGGTTCCTCGAAGGACCGCCCAGGACGCTTGTTGTGCTTAAGAAAGAGGAAGCTGAAATGAAAAAATCCCTGGTGGCATTGGCCGCCGTGCTGGCGGCCGGCGGAGCGGCTGCTCAATCGTCGGTGACGCTGTTCGGCGTGGTCGATGCGAGCGTGAGCAACTACTCGACCAAGAGCGAGTACCGTGGCACGAACCCGCTGCTGATCGGCGCTTCGCGCAAGCAGAGCCAAACGGCCCTGGCGAACGGCAGCAGCAGCTCCAGCCGCCTCGGCTTCCGCGGCACGGAAGATCTGGGCGGTGGCCTGGCAGCGAGCTTCTGGCTCGAATCGGGCATCACCAACGATGACGGCAAGACCGGCGTGGCCGCGTTCGACCGTCGCTCCACCGTGAGCCTGTCGGGTGGCTTCGGCGAAATCCGCCTCGGCCGCGACTACACGCCCACCTACTGGAACGACAACGTGTTCGATCCCTTCGGTCTGCGTGGCGTGGGCACGAGCCTGATCAGCCGCGTCGGCGATTCGCTGTCGCGCAAGGGCGGCACCGCTCCCAACGGCGCTTCGGCCAGCGACAACTACGCGCGCGCCAGCAACAGCATCGGCTACTTCCTGCCGCCGAACCTCGGTGGTTTCTACGGCCAGTTCCAGTACGCGCTGCACGAGAACGTGAAGTTCGACGAGAACGTGATCGAGTCGCCGTCCAAGCGCGGTTCGTACTTCGGCGGTCGCGTCGGCTATGCCAACGGCCCGCTCGACGTGGCTGTTTCCTACGGCCAGGACAACAAGGACTCCACGCCGCTGACCGCGACCACGGTCCTGACCCCGGCGCTGGCTTCGCAAGCGTTCAAGAACCGCATCAACACCTTCAACCTCGGTGCGAGCTACGACCTCGGTGCTGCGAAGCTGTTCGGCGAGTACTCGTCGGCCCGCAACAAGTTCGACAACGTCACCACCCTGGGTGCTCTGAACTACGTCAACAGCGTGACCGACAAGTACGACGGTTTCCTGCTCGGCGTCAGCGTGCCGGTGGGCCCGGGCCAGATCAAGGCTTCGTACGGCTACCTGAAGTACAAGGCTGGTCAGAACCCCGTCGTGAACCCGGCCCTCGCGCTGTTCGGCAACCCCGAACTGTCGACCAAGGCCAACCAGTTCGCGATCGGCTACGTGCACAACCTGTCGAAGCGCACCGCGCTGTATGCCACGCTCGCTCGCGTGCGCATCAAGGACGGTCAGAACAACCCGACCGTCTTCGGTCGCGTGACCACCGGTGGCGCCCCGGCCTACCTGGCCACCGCTGGCTGGGCACCGCGCTCGTCGACGGGCTACGACTTCGGTCTGCGTCACAGCTTCTGATTTCCGCGTCTTTTTTGTCTCCAAGGTTTGCCACCCGGCTCTGGTCGGGTGGTTTTTTTGGTTGGTACCCGGTGTCGGCACGACCGACCGCGCAGGCCCACCGGATGCGCGAGCCCTCGGGGCGCCGGGTCCTTCCCGCCTGATTTCCTTTTTTTCTTCGCAGTGGACGGCCTCGCGCCGCGCCGCCGCATGGGCGTTCGCCGCCGGACGCTACGCCACCGACAGTGCCATGCGCACCAGGTCGATCTGCCGCTGGCAACCCATCTTGTCCATCAGCGCCGCGAGTTGCGTGCGCACCGTGTTGATGGAGACCGCCTGCGCCGCCGCATGCTGCTTGAGCGTCTGTCCCTCGACCAGCGCGACCAGCACCCGCGCCTCGGCCGGCGTGAGGCCGAAGGCGCCGCGCAGCAGTTCGGCATCGAGCGGCTGCACCCGATCGGGCAGATGCAGGCGCACGAGCAGCAACGGCTCGTTCGCCACGCGCAGATGCGCCTGTGCCTTCGTGAACTGCAGGCCGCAGGCCAGGCTGTCGCGGTCGGCGGGCATCAGCAGCCGCGTGGGCGCGCCGCCGGGCGCCGAGGCGCGCGCGAGGGTCGCCGCCAGCGCATCGCGCGCCCGCGCGGCGGGATGCCAGAGCCGGCCCTGGTGCACGCGCAGCGCGCTGCGGTGCGACAGCAACTCGGCCGCGTGGGCCGACACGTGCTGCACCGTGCCCGTGGCATTGACAAGCAGCATGGCCTCGCCGAAGGCCTCGAAGGCCGCTTCGGCCGTGGCGAGCCAGCCTTCGGCGTATTCGCGGCGACGCGCGAGCGCCGACTGCAGCGCGTGAGTGAAGCGGCGCACCCGCTCGGAATCGAGATGGCTGCGCGTGCGCTGCAGCGGCCGGCTGCGCTGCAGGGTCAGGCCGCCGCGGCGATGCGGGCCGTCCTCGATCTGGTAGCTGAGCATCTGGCGCATGCCGTAGCGCAGCATGTAGTCGGCGTAGTAGGCATTGCCCGACAGATCGCCCGCGCTGAAGAACTCCGCCGTGTCGAGCCAGGTGCCGGGCGCCGCGCCGAGGGCCTTCGGCGTGATGATGTCCTGCTGGACGTAGTGCTCGCGGTAGGCGCGCTCCGCCTCGGGGTCGACGTTCCATTGCTGGGCCGACAGCAGCTGGCCGCCGGCATCGACCATGATGAAGGTCGCGCTCTCGCCGCCGATCAGGCCGCACGCGCCTTCGAGCACGCCGAGCCAGGGTGGCTCGGGATCGGTCAGATGATGTACCGCGTCGAGCGCGCGACGCAGCACGGGGTCCTCCAGCATGGCAATGCTCCCTCGGCCCGTCGTGATTTATGGGCACACCATAACCGGGAGGGAGCGGCCGTCAATCATGGAAACCGGTGGTTGCGCCCGATCTCCGCGGGGCGCATCGACCGGCCGCGGCGCGCGGGCTACTGCGAGATCTTCCGGCCCTCTTCGACCTGGTGCTCGAAATAGCGCTGGAAGCTGAACACGATGCTGGCCATGAGGATGGTGCTGCCGAAGAACAGCGCGAGCACCACCGCGCCGATGGTGGCCCAGCTCGTGCGGCCGGGTTCGGCGTCGAGCGCGGCGCCGGCGTTGTAGCGCGCATTCCACTTCTCGGGCGTCATCAGGCCGTAGACGATGGCCGTGAGCGCGCAGCCGGCGATGGTGAAGCCGAGGAGGGGGATCAGCACCCAGCTCCAGCCGTCGTCGACGCCGTACATGCGCACGCGCTCGACGCCGTAGAGGCCGAGCGCGGTCGGGATCGGCAGCAGCCAGCCGAGCCAGTCGCCGAGTCCGCGCAGGTAGAAGCGGTGCAGGCCCAGCGGGCCGCCGAGGAAGGCCAGCCAGGCCGTGGTCGTCTTGCTTTTCATGCGGTGCTCGATCCTTGTTTCGTTGTTTCGTTGCTTCGTTCATTCGGGATGGGTGCTGCTGCCTTCGCCGATGGTCTTTTCCATCAGCACGACGTCGCGCCACTGGCCGAACTTCCAGCCGCAGTCCTTGAGCACGCCGACCTGGGTGAAGCCCTGGCCGCGGTGCACGCCGATCGAGCCGGCATTGGCCGAGTCGCCGATCACCGCGATCAGCTTGCGCACGCCGGCGGCCTCGGCCGCCTCGGACAGGGCGGCCAGCAGCCGAGCGCCCAGGCCCTGGCCGCGCGCGGCCTCGGCCAGGTAGATCGAATCCTCGGCCGAGTAGCGGTAGGCCGGACGCGGCTTGAACCAGTTGCAGTAGGCGAAGCCGAGCAGCTCGCCGTCGCGCTCGGCGACCAGGTAGGGCAGCCCCTTGCCCAGCACGTCGGCGCGCCGGCTGGCCATCTCGGTGGGCGAGGGCGGCTCGGTCTCGAAGGTGCCGGTGCCGTGCAGCACGTGGTGCGCGTAGATGGCGGCGATCGCCGGAATGTCGTCTTCGCGGCTGGGGCGGATCGTTGTCATGAGGGGAAATTGGGGAGGCGGAATGGCCGGAAATGGGCCGAAACTGGCCAGTACAGGCAGGAATTCTCGGCCGGAACGCGGCGCGGGCTATAATCGCAGGCTTTTCAGCGTGTCGCTGGCCGGGTGGCCATGTCGCGTGTCTCGACGCTGGAAGAACATCGTGAGCAGGTTTTCATCTTCAAACACGAAGGCCTGCGACCCACCCAAGGATAAATCATGGTCGTCATTCGACTCTCCCGTGGCGGTGCCAAAGGCCGTCCGTTCTTCAACATCGTCGTGTCGGACAAGCGCGTTCGCCGCGATGGTCGCTTCATCGAGCGCCTGGGTTTCTACAACCCGACCGCCAAGGAAAACGAAGAAAGCATCCGCATCGCTCAGGACCGCCTGACCTACTGGAAGAGCGTCGGCGCCCAGCCGTCGCCCACCGTCGCGCGCCTGATCCGTCAAGCCGCCGCTGCCGCTCCCAAGGCTGCTGCCTAAGCAGCGCGGCCACCGGCGATGCTGCCCGCGCTCGAAGCCGCCGAATTGCCGGCGGATGCGATCGAAGTAGGACGCATCGCCGATGCCTGGGGCATCAAGGGCTGGTTCAAGGTCCTGCCCCACAGCGCCCAGCCCGAGGCGCTTTTTTCTTCCAAGCGCTGGTTCCTGCAGGCCCCCGGGGCTTCGGCGACCACCGCCTTCCGGCTCGCGATCAGCGAAGCCAAGGAACACTCCGACTGCATCGTCGCCTCGTCGCGTGACGTGCCCGACCGCAATGCGGCCGAGGCGCTGCGTGGCGCGCGGGTGTTCGTGCCACGCTCGAGCTTTCCGAGCACCGGCGACGACGAGTACTACTGGGTCGACCTGATCGGCCTCGAGGTCGTCAATCGCGAAGGCATCGTGCTCGGCACGGTGCGCGAGCTGCTCGCCCCCGGCCCGCAGACCACGCTGGTGATCGCGGCCGAGCAGGACGGCAAGGCCATCGAGCGCATGGTGCCCTTCGTCTCCGCCTTCGTCGACGGCGTCGACCTCGCGTGCCGGCGCATCACGGTCGACTGGCAGCCCGACTACTGACCCCGGCCCCGCCGCCGCGGTCCGCGCGCATGCGCTTCGACATCCTCACGCTGTTTCCCGAACTGTTCGCGCCCTTCATGGCCAGCGGCGTGACGCGCCGTGCCTACGAATCGAAGCAGGTCGAGGTGGTGCTGTGGAATCCGCGCGACTACGCGCCTGGCAACTACAAGCGCGTGGACGACCGCCCGTTCGGCGGCGGCCCCGGCATGGTGATGATGGCCGAGCCGCTGTCGGCCTGCCTGGCCGCGGCGCAGGCCGCGCGCGGTACGCCGGCCCCGGTGGTGCTGTTCTCGCCGATCGGCGAGGCCCTGCGCCACGAGGCGGTCGAGCGCTGGTCGGCCAGCGAGGGCGCGGTGCTGGTCTGCGGTCGCTACGAAGGCATCGACCAGCGCTTCATCGACGCCCATGTCACGCACCAGATCAGCCTCGGCGACTTCGTGCTGTCGGGCGGCGAGATCCCCGCGATGGCGCTGCTCGACGCGGTGGCGCGGCTGCAGCCCGGCGTGCTCGGCGACGAGGCCAGCCATGTGCAGGACAGCTTCAATCCCGCGCTCGACGGCCTGCTCGACTGCCCGCACTACACGCGGCCCGAGCAGTGGAACGGGCAGGGCGTGCCGGCGCCGCTGATGTCGGGCCACCATGCGCAGATCGAGCGCTGGCGCCGCGACCAGCGGCTGGCGATCACCGCCCGGGAACGCCCCGAATTGATAGACGCGGCCCGCTCTGCCGGCCGCCTGAACGCCGCCGATGAGGCGGTGCTCAAAAAAAAGCTATAATAGCGGGCTCCCCGATCCTCTGGCCGGCCGCGTCCGGTGCAGGCGTCTACTCTTCATAGAGCCCCAGACCCCTGCCAACGACGCCTTTTGTGCAGCGCGGACACGATCGATTTCAGGAAATCATGAACCTCATCCAGACCCTCGAGCAGGAAGAAATTTCCCGTCTCGGCAAGACCATCCCCGATTTCATGCCCGGTGACACGGTCATCGTCAGCGTGAACGTCGTCGAAGGCACCCGCAAGCGCGTGCAGGCCTACGAAGGCGTCGTGATCGCCAAGCGCAACCGTGGCCTCAACAGCGGCTTCACCGTGCGCAAGATCTCCAGCGGCGAAGGCGTGGAACGTACCTTCCAGACCTACAGCCCGCTGATCGCCAACATCGAAGTCAAGCGCCGCGGCGACGTGCGCCGCGCCAAGCTGTACTACCTGCGCGATCGCAGCGGCCGTTCGGCTCGCATCAAGGAAAAGCTGCCGGGCAAGTCGTCGGGCGCCGCGGCCGCGTAAGCTGCCTGCAGGCTTGCCTGTTGCGAAAAAGCCGCCGCTCTGGCGGCTTTTTGCGTTCTGGCAGCGGCCGATCCGGCAGGCCCTTCGCGCGTTCTTCCGGGCCCGGGTCCTGCTTTCATCACGACTTCCTTTCGCTTCTTCACGATCCACACTTGACCGCCACCATCGCCGCCCCGTCCATGTCCTCCATTCCCACCGAACCCGTCAATGCCGTCGTGCCCACGATGCTGCCGCCATTCGACCCGCGCAAGGTCCCGGTGGTGGGCGGCGGCACGGCCGACGGGCTGCCCGCGGTGGCGCTGGAGCAGCTGACGGCGCAGGCGCTGCGCGCGCGCTTCGCTGCGCCGCCGGCCTGGGCGCCCGAACTGCGCCGCGAGCCGCGCATGACCGGCCGCGAGCCCGCGCAGGCTGCCGTGCTGGTGCCGATCGTGCAGCGCCCGCAGGGCCCGACCGTGCTGCTCACCGAGCGCACCGCGAACCTGTCGACCCATTCGGGCCAGGTCGCGTTCCCGGGCGGCCGCGTCGATCCCGAAGACGCCAACATCGCGGCCGCCGCGCTGCGCGAGGCCTGGGAAGAGGTCGGCCTGTCGGCCAGCTACATCGAAGTGCTCGGCAGCCTGCCGACCTACACCACGGTGACCTCGTTCATCGTCACGCCGGTGGTGTCGCTGGTCGAGCCCGGCTTCGAGCTCACGATCAATCCCTACGAGGTCGCGCAGGCCTTCGAGGTGCCGCTGGGCTGGCTCATGGACCCGGCCAACCATCGCCGCCATGCCGTGCCCGCGGGCGACGGCACGCAGCGTCACTGGTACTCGATGCCCTACCAGGACGGCAGCGAGGAGCGCTTCGTCTGGGGCGCCACGGCCGGCATGCTGCGCAATCTCTACCGCTTCCTGAGCGCCTGAGCCGCCTGAAGAAACGGCGAGTTCTGTCGGCCTCATAGGTCCGCAAGCCCCGAACGACGGGGCTGTCTCGCTATCATCTCTGGATGAGCTTCTTCGCCATCCTGTGTGCGTTGCTGATCGAGCAGGTGCGGCCGCTGGCCCCGCACAACCCCGTGTATGGCGGCGTGCTCGCATGGACGCGCTGGACCAGCCGCAACTTCGACGCGGGCAAGCCGCACCATGGATGGATCGCCTGGGGCCTTGCTGTCTTCGTGCCGACACTGCTCGCGCTCGGCATCCACTGGCTGCTGGTGCTCACGCTGGGGCTGCCGTTCGCGGTGCTCTGGAGCATCGCGGTGCTCTATGTCACCCTGGGCTTTCGCCAGTTCAGCCATCACTTCACTGACATCCGCGACGCGCTCGACGAAGGCGACGAGCCGCTGGCGCGCTCGCTGCTCGCGCACTGGCAGGGCGTGGACGCCGCCGAGCTGCCACGCAGCGAGATCGTGCGCCACGTGATCGAGCATTCGGTGATCGCCGCGCATCGCCACGTGTTCGGCGTGCTGGCCTGGTTCTCGGTGCTCGCCGCGGTCGGCCTGGGGCCGGCCGGCGCGGTCTTCTACCGCATGAGCGAATTCGTCGCGCGCTACTGGCTGCACAAGAACGGCGCCGCCGTGCAGCCCTCGAGCGAATCGGTGCAGCAGGCCGCCGACGGCGCCTGGCATGCGATCGACTGGCTGCCCGCGCGCATCACGGCGCTGGGCTTCGCGGTGGTGGGCAGCTTCGAGGAAGCCATCGACTGCTGGCGCAACGACGCGCGCCGCTTTCCGAGCGAGAACGACGGCGTGATCCTCGCGGCCACCTCGGGCGCGGTCAACGTGCGCCTGGGTGGCGGCCGGCTGCGGCCGATTCCCAGCGTCGACCCGCTGCCGCGCGCGCAGGCCGGTGAATCCTTCGCCGACACCCGGCGTCCCGACAGCGGCAGCACGCCGGGCCGCGAGCCCGAGCCTGGCCACCTGCGCAGCGTGGTGGGCCTGGTCTGGCGCTCGGTCGTGATGTGGATGGTGCTGCTCGCGCTGCTGACGCTCGCGCGGCTGCTGGGCTGAGCCCATGGCCGACTCGATCGATCCGGCGGCCAGGCGCGCGCCTTCGTTCTGGAGCCCGCGCATCGCGGACCTCGAGCCCTACGTGCCCGGCGAGCAGCCGCGTATCCGGGACCTCGTGAAGCTCAACACCAACGAGAACCCGTACCCGCCATCGCCGCGCGCCATCCAGGCGATCCGCGAGGCGGCCGAGAACGGCCTCGAGCTCTACCCCGACCCCACCTCGCTCGCATTGCGTGAAGCCGTCGCGCGCCGCCACGGGCTCGCGGTCGAGCAGGTCTTCGCGGGCAACGGTTCCGACGAGGTGCTGGCCCACGCCTTCTTCGCCTTCTTCCAGCAGCGCGAGCCGCTGCTGATGCCCGACATCAGCTACAGCTTCTACCGCGTCTATGCGCAGCTCTACGGCATCGCCTGCGAGCAGTTGCCGGTCGACGAGGACCTGCGCATCGACGTCGATGCCATGGCCGATCGCGCGCGCGAAGGCTGCGCGGGCGTCGTGGTCGCCAACCCGAATGCCCCCACCGGCATCGGCCTGCCGCTGGCGCGCATCGAGGAGCTGCTGCGCGCCTGTCCCGAGCGCGTGGTGCTGGTGGACGAGGCCTATGTCGATTTCGGCGCCGAGAGCGCGCTCTCGCTGATTGCGCACCATCCCAACCTGCTGGTGGTGCAGACGCTCTCGAAGTCGCGTTCGCTGGCCGGCCTGCGCGTCGGCTTCGCCTGCGGACAGGCGCACCTGATCGATGCGCTTGTGCGCGTGAAGGACAGCTTCAACTCCTACCCGCTCGACCGGCTCGCGAGCGCCGGCGCCGTGGCGGCGCTCGAGGACGAGGACTGGTTCCGCCGGACGCGCGACGACGTGGTCGATACCCGCGAGGGGCTGGTGCTGCAACTCGAGGACCTGGGCTTCGAGGTGCTGCCCTCGCAGACCAATTTCGTGTTCGCGCGGCATCCGTCGCGCGACGCCGCCGAACTGGCCGCCGCATTGCGCGAGCGCGCGGTGCTGGTGCGGCACTTTCGCCAGCCGCGCATCGCGCAGTACCTGCGCATCAGCATCGGCACGCGGGCGCAGTGCAGCGTGCTGGTGGAGCGGTTGCGCGAGATCCTGCAGGCTCAGTAGCGCGTCTCGCTGAGCTCCGCGAACAGATCGCCGTAGATCTTGTAGCGCGAGGCGCTGATCGGCCCGTCGTTGGCGGCCGACTCCACGTGCGCGATCACGCCGCAGCCCGGTTCGTGCAGGTGGGTGCAGTTGTAGAACTTGCACTCGCCCGCATGCTCGGCGATGTCGGGCATCAGGCCCGCGAGCTGCATCGGCGCGATGTGGTTCAGGCCGAATTCCTGGAAGCCCGGCGAGTCGATCAGCGCGGTGCTGCGTGCCGCGTCGACCCAGTACCAGGTGGTGCTGGTGGTGGTGTGCTTGCCCGAATTGAGCGCCTGCGAGATCTCGCCGGTGAGCGCGGTGGCGCCCGGCACCAGCAGGTTGATCAGCGTGCTCTTGCCCGCGCCCGAGGGGCCGAGCACCAGCGTGGTCTTGCCCGCGAGGCGCTGCGTGAGCGAGGCGTGGTCGACTTCGCCCGAGGCCTTGAGCGACAGCGGCAGCACGCCGTGGTGCATGCGCCGGTAGGGCGCGAGCTTGCGCCAGGCGCGCTCGAAGGGCTCGACCAGGTCGCTCTTGTTGAGCGCGATGATCGGCGTGATGCGCTCGGCTTCGGCCGCGATCAGGGCGCGGGCGAGCTGGTGTTCGGAGAACTCGGGCTCGGCCGCGATCAGGATCAGCACGTGATCGAGATTGGCCGCGAAGGACTTGGTACGGATGTCGTCCTGGCGGTAGAACAGGTTGCGCCGCGGCACCACCTGCTCGATCGTGCCTTCGTCCTCGCTGGCCTGCCAGCGCACGCGGTCGCCGACCACGGCCTGGCTCTTCTTGCCGCGCGGATGGCAGATGCGCCGTTCGCCTTCGGGCGTCTCGACCAGGCAGTGGCGGCCGTGGCTGGCCACCACGAGGCCGTCGTTCAGCGCGTCGGCCGAGGCACGGCCCTGCTGGCGCTCGCGGCCCGGCTTAGCCAAAGGCGATCGCTCCGGTCATGCGGCGGGCGCGGCGGCCGCCAGCAGCGCATCGGCCTGGCGTGCGCAATCGAAGTCGGTGACCGAGATGCCACCGACATCGTGCGTGTTGAAGCGCACCACGCAGCGGTTGTAGTGCACCGACAGGTCGGGGTGGTGGTCCTGCGTATGGGCCACCATGGCCAGGGCATTCACGAAGGCGATGGTCTCGAAGTAGTTCGTGAAGCTGTAGGTCTTCTCGATCGCGACGTTCGCGCCGTCGCCGCTGAGCTTCCAGCCTTCGAGCCGCGCCAGCGCCGAGACGATCTCGGTCGCGCTCAGCGCCTTGCGGGGGATGGACTTCCAGTCCTTGATCTTCAACATGCTGGCGGTGCTCATGGCGCGGCTTTCGAAAAGGGGTGCGGGGAGACGGAAAAGAGCTCAGGCGGTCGCCAGCATGCGCGCGAGGCGCTCGGAGGCGGGCGGGTGGGAGTAGTAGAACTTGACGAACACCGGGTCGGGGGTGAGGGTCGAGGCGTTGTCGCGGTAGAGCTTGAGCAGCGCGGCCGAGAGGGCGTCGCGGCTCGTCTGGGAGATGGCATAGGCATCGGCCTCGAACTCGTTCTTGCGCGACAGCTGCGAGAACAGTGGCGCGACGAAGAAGGTGAAGACCGGCACGGCGATCATGAACAGCAGCAGTGCCAGTGCGTTGTTGGGCGCCGCCATGTTGGGCTGCACCCCGAGTCCGGCGTAGAACCAGGTCTGGGTCGAGACCCAGCCGAGCAACGCGAAGGCGGGCAGGTTCAGCAGGCAGGTCATGACGAGATGGTTGCGCAGGTGCTTGTGCTTGAGATGGCCGAGTTCGTGCGCCAGCACCGCTTCCATCTCGCTCGCATCCAGCTGCTCGAGCAGCGTGTCGTAGAAGACCACCCGCTTGCTGACGCCGAAGCCCGTGAAGTAGGCGTTGGCGTGCGCACTGCGGGTGCTGCCGTCCATCACGAACAGGCCGCTGACCGCGAAACCGCAGCGTTTCAGCAGGGCGGTGACGCGGGTTTCCAGCGCTGCATCGGCGAGTGGCGTGAACTTGTTGAACCACGGCGCGATGAACAGTGGAAAGATCACCTGCAGCAGCAGAAGGAAGAACGAGAAAGCCGCCCAGGCCCAGAGCCACCACAGCGATCCAGCCGCGGCCATCAGCCACAGGATCAACGCCGCGAGCGGCAGGCCCAATCCCGCGCCGACGACCATCCACTTGGCGTTGTCGAGGACCCACAGCTTCCACTTCATCTTGTTGAAGCCGAAACGCTCCTCGAGCACGAAGATCCGATAGATGGAAAACGGCAAGCCGAGCAGTCCGCCGATGGCGGCAAAGGCGGCGATGAGCGTCAGCTGCTGCAACATCCCGCCACCGAGCCAGGCGAGCAGCAACTTGTTGAGGAGGTCGAGGCCGCCGAGCAGGGTCCAGCCCAGGAGGAACGCGGTGCTGCAGGCCGTCTCGAGGATGCTGAACCGGGTCTTCGCGATGGTGTAGTCCGCGGCCCGCTGGTGCCCCTGCAGCGTGATGCTTTCCGCGTACGCGGGGGGAACGGTGTTTCGGTGCCTCGCCACATGCCGGATCTGCCTGGAGGCAAGCCAGAATTCCACGATCATGCCGGCCACCAGCGCGGCGGCAAAGGCGATGGTGAAGAGAAGCGAATAGGACATAGGGGGCGGAGTTTAGTCCTCGCATCCAAGGCCCCAGGGCCATCGGCGACAATCCCGCGATGCCCGAATCCTCCGCCTCCACGGCCGCCGCAGCGGTCCCCACCCTGAAGAAAAGCGACCAGAACCTGGTCTGGCTCGATTGCGAGATGAGCGGGCTCGACCCCGAGAAGGAACGCCTGCTCGAGATCGCCGTGGTCATCACCGGCCCCGACCTCACGCCGCGCATCGACGGCCCGGTGCTGGTCATCCACCAGAGCGACGCCGTGCTCGACGGCATGGATGCCTGGAACAAGGGCACGCACGGCCGCAGCGGCCTGATCGACAAGGTCAAGGCCTCCACCGTCGACGAGGCCACGGCCGAGCAGCAGCTGATCGAATTCATCGCGCGCTACGTGCCCAGGAGCGGCTCGCCGATGTGCGGCAACACCATCGGCCAGGACCGGCGCTTCCTGGTCAAGTACATGCCCAAGCTCGAGGCCTACTTCCACTACCGCAACCTCGACGTCAGCACGCTCAAGGAGCTTGCCAAGCGCTGGAAGCCCGCGGCCTACAACGCCTTCAAGAAGCAGCAGGCCCACACGGCGCTGGCCGACGTGCACGAATCGATCGAGGAACTGGCGCACTACCGCGAGACCTTCCTGCGCCTGACCGACTGAGGTCCGGTGGGCCGGAACAACGGCCAAAAATCCCATTGCATGCGGGGATTAGGTAAAAACCCCGATGCATGTCATAATCGTGGGCTTCGCTGACCGGGGTGCCCGGCCATTCTTCAAAAAGGATGGCGCGTGCATGAGCAGAATCGGTTCCCCGCCGGCATATCCCGCATCTCCCTATCTTGCACACCGCGCCCGATCGCATGGATCGATCAAAAAGGGCCGCAGCCTCGGGTTTCAGAACCGGAAGCTGAATGTCGTTGGATGGTTGATGTTTTTAACCACCAACGGGGCGCCGCCCACGGCTGCGCTCGCGTTTGAAATTTGACATTCATGACCGACGCTTTTGAAGCGCAGGGCGAGCTCGCGCCTGTGCAATCGATTCACAACAACGAATTTTCCGCTGTCACCTCCGAAGTGCCCGTGCTCGAGGCGCTCGACGCCGCCAGCACCGAGGCCAACGAAGTCCTCGAGGTTGCCGATCAGGACGCGCAGACGTCCGACGCACCCGAGGCACCGCGCGGCCCCAACGGATTCATTCCGCTGGGCCTCGCACCCGAACTGATCGCCGCCGTCGAAGACCTGGGCTTCCACCAGCCCACGACCGTGCAGGAAAAGGTGATCCCGCTGGCCCGTGGCGACGAATCGGCCCGTTTCGTCGACCTGATGGTCTCGAGCCAGACCGGCAGCGGCAAGACCGCGGCCTTCCTGCTGCCCGTGCTGCACACGCTGATCCGCCGCCAGGCCGAGGCGGCCGCCGCCGAGCGCGCCGAATTCGACCGCCTCGCGGCCGAAGCCGCCGAACGCGGCGAAGCGCCGCCCAAGCGGCCCAAGCGCGTCAACCCGACCAGCAACCGCAACTTCAAGGCCGCCACCCCCGGCGCCCTGGTGCTGTGCCCGACGCGCGAACTCGCGCAGCAGGTCGCGCACGACGCCATCGAGCTGGTGCGCCACTGCCGCGGCCTGCGCATCGCCAACGTGGTGGGCGGCATGCCCTACCAGCTGCAGATCGCGCGCCTGCAGAACGCCGACCTCGTGGTCGCCACGCCGGGCCGCCTGCTCGACCTGCAGCGCTCGATGCAGATCAAGCTCGACAAGGTCAAGTTCCTGGTGGTCGACGAGGCCGACCGCATGCTCGACCTGGGCTTCGCCGACGACCTGGCCGAAGTCAACCAGCTCACCATCGAGCGCCAGCAGACCATGATGTTCAGCGCCACCTTCGCGCCGCGCATCCAGCAGCTGGCCCAGCGCGTGATGCGCGAGCCGCAGCGCGTGACGATCGACAGCCCGCAGGAAAAGCACGCCAACATCAAGCAGTCGCTGTTCTGGGCCGACAACGCCGCCCACAAGCGCAAGCTGCTCGACCACTGGCTGCGCGACACCAGCATCAACCAGGCGATCGTGTTCGCCAGCACCCAGGTCGAGTGCGACGGCCTCGCCAACGACCTGCAGCAGGACGGCTTCAGCGCCGTGGCGCTGCACGGCGCGCTGAGCCAGGGCCTGCGCAACCGCCGCCTGATGGCGCTGCGCCAGGGCCAGGTGCAGATCCTGGTGGCGACCGACGTGGCCGCGCGCGGCATCGACGTGCCGACCATCACCCACGTCTTCAACTTCGGCCTGCCGATGAAGGCCGAGGACTACACCCACCGCATCGGCCGCACCGGCCGTGCCGGCCGCGACGGCCTGGCGATCACCTTCGCCGAGTTCCGCGACCGCCGCCGGATCATGGACATCGAGCAGTACAGCCGCCAGCAGTTCAAGGCCGAGGTGATCCCCGGCATGGAACCGCAGCAGCGCATGCCGCAATCGCGCCCGCAGGGCGACTTCGGCGGCCGCGGCCGTGGCGGCGATCGTCGCCAGGGCAACGGCGGCGGTGGCTACCGCGGCGGCAATGGCGGTGGCAACGGCTACGCCAATGCCAGCGGCTTCAACGACCGCGGCGCACGCGGTCCCGGCCCGGGTGCCGGCGCTCCGCGCGGTGGCAGCTTCCATGGCGGTGGCCAGAACGCCGGTTTCGGCGGCGGCCGCGACCGTGACGAGTCGGCCGGCTTCGGCCGCAAGCCGGGCTGGGGCGACAGCGCACCGCGCGGCAATGCCGGCGGCAGCCGCAACGAAGGCTTCGGCGCCCGCAGCGGCGGCCCGCGCAACGAAGGCGGCTTCGCGCCGCGCAACGACGGCTTCGCGCCCCGCAAGGGCCCGGGCCACGCCGGCGGCCCCGGCAAGGTGTTCGTGCCGCGCGACGCACAGAAGCGCGCGTTCAAGCCCAGCCGCTGATCGCTTCCTTCCCTTCGCAAAGCCCGCGTTTCTCCGGAACGCGGGCTTTTTGCATTGGGGGTTTGCGAGCAGTCGAAGGCGCCGATTTTGGTTGACGTCTGAATTGATGAAAAGTAATGTATTTGACGCGCGCAGTCCTGCATTCCGGTTCCGCATCGTCGGTGGCCGGTTCATCAACCTCAGCTTTTCGACCCTTCGACCATGAAAATCGCGATCCTGGGTGGCGGCCATGGGGCCTATGCGGCCGCCGCCGATCTGTCCGAAGCCGGGCATGAAGTGCGGCTGTGGCGCCGCGACGCGGCCGCGCTGCAGCCGGTCATCGACAGCGGCAGCATCGTGCTCAAGGATGCGCGCGGCGTGCGCGAGGTGCCCATTGCGCTGCCCACCGCCGACATCGGCGCGGCGCTGCGCGATGCGGAACTCATCGTGCTGCCGACCCCCGCCATCGCGCAGGACTTCATCGCGCGCGCCATGGCGCCGCACCTGGTCGACGGCCAGGTGGTGTTCCTGCCGCCCGGCACCTTCGGCAGCTACGTGATGGCGCGCACCGTGCGCGAGGCCGGCAACCGCGCCGACGTGGCCTGGGCCGAGACCGGCACCTTGCCCTACCTGGCGCGCAAGCATGGCGAGCGCGAGGTCAACGTCACCATCCGCGCGATCCGCCTGCCCACCGGCGTCTACCCGGCGCGCAAGGCCGCGCAGGCGATCGACACCATCCGCGTGGCCTACCCGAGCGTGCACGGCTGCGGCGACGCGCTCTCGGGCGCGCTGATGAATGCCGGCCCGGTGATCCATCCGCCGCTGATGGTGATGAATGCCGCGCCGTTGCAGCACTTCGAGCGCTGGGACATCCACAACGAAGGCACGCAGCCCGCGGTGCGCGCCGTGACCGACCGGCTCGACCGCGAGCGCATCGCGGTGCGCGAGGCCTTCGGCCACGGCGGCCCGCACTATCCGCTGGCCGACCACTACGACAACGACCGCTGGATGTACGGCGATGCCCACAAGCAGCTCGTGAAGTCGGGCGACTGGCGCGAGAACATCGACCTGCATGGCCACCGCTACATCACCGAGGACACCGAGCTCGGCCTGGCCTTTCTCGCCTCGGCCGCAAGGCATGCGGGCGTCGATGCGCCGATCGCCCACGGTCTGCTCGCGATCGTCGGCGGCTTCCTCGGCCGCGACCTGCGCCAGGGGCCGCGCAGCTTCGAGGCCCTGGGCCTCGCGGAGCTGTCGGCCGACGCGCTGCGCCAGAGGCTGCACGATGGCGAATGAGCCGGTCCGCTTCGCCGCGGTCGGCGCGGGGCGCATGGGCCGCGGCATCGCGATCGCCTTCGCCTACGCGGGCCACCGCATCGCGCTGGTCGATTTGCGCGTGCGCAGCGAGGAGGCCTGGAACAAGTTGCACGACGAGGCACGGCAGGAGATCGCGGCCAGCCTCGCGGGCCTGGCGCAACTCGGCGTGATCGATGCGGCGCAGGCCGAGGCCATCGCGGCGCGCGTGCAGTACGTGCGCGCGGCACAGGCACCGGCGGCGCTTGCGCAAGCCGAGCTGGTGTTCGAGGGCGTGCCCGAAACGCTCGAGGCCAAGCGCGAGGCCTTCGAACAGATCAACGCCCATTGCCGCGACGACGCGATCCTGACCTCGACCACCAGCAGCATCCTGGTCACGCAGCTCGCGGCGCTGGTGCGCAGGCCCGAGCGTTTCCTCAACATGCACTGGCTCAATCCGGCCTACGTGATCCCGGTGGTCGAACTGAGCTGCCACCCGGGCACCGACCCCGCCGTGCTGGCGCGCACGCGCGAGATCATGGAAGCGATCGGCAAGCTGCCCGTGGTGTGCGGGCCCACGCCCGGCTACATCGTGCCGCGGCTGCAGGCGCTGATCATGAACGAGGCCGCGCGCATGATCGAGGAGGGCGCCGCCACCGCCGAGGAGATCGACAAGGCCACGCGCCACGGCCTGGGCCTGCGCTTCGCGGCGCTCGGCGTGGTCGAGTTCATCGACTTCGGTGGCTGCGACATCCTGCACCACGCGAGCCGCGAGATGTCGGCCTCGATCGACAAGGGGCGCTACACCGCGCCGGCCATCGTCGACCGCATGGTGGAGGAAGGGCGGCTCGGCCTCAAGAGCGGCAGCGGCTTCTATGCCTACGAAGGCACCGACACCGCCGCCTATCGCCGCGACGTGCTCTCGCGCACGCTCGGCATGCTGCGCCATGCGGGCCTCTGGCGGCCCGCGGCCGAACGCACGCTGCCATGACGCCGCCGATCCGCCGCGCCTTCGCCGATCTGTCGGTCGGGCAGGTGCACTACGCGAGCTGCGGCGACGTCGATGCGCCGCCGGTGCTGCTGCTGCACCAGTCGCCGCGCAGCTGGCGCGAGTACGAAGCGGTGCTGCCGCTGCTCGGCGAGCGGCATCGCGCGATCGCGATGGACACCGTGGGCTTCGGCGATTCGGCCGCGGGCAGCGAGCCCGCCTCGATCGCGCACTGGGCCCGCGTCGCGGCCGAGCTGCTCGATGCGCTGCGCATCGAACGCGTCGCCGTGGTCGGCCATCACACGGGCGGCGTGATCGCGATCGAACTCGCGGCCGCGCTCGGCGAGCGCGTACGCGCGCTGGTGCTGTCCTCGACGCCCTACACCGACGCGGCCTTTCGCCGCGCGCGCGCCGAGCGTCCGCCGATCGACGAGGTCGAGCCCAGCGAAGACGGCAGCCACCTCGCGGCGCTGTGGGGCAAGCGGCAGGGTTTCTATCCACCCCACCGGCCCGAGCTGCTCGAGGCCTTCGTGCTCGATGCGCTCAAGGTCGGCCGGCGGCTCGAGGAAGGCCATCGCGCCGTGGCCTCGTACCGCATGGAAGAGCGCATCGATCGCGTCACGCAGCCCGTGCTGATCGTGCGCGCGCCCGAGGATCCGTTCGCTTCGCCGCATGCGCAGGAACTCGCGCAGCATCTGCGCCACGCGGCCAGCGTGCGCATCGCCGACATCGAAGGCGGCATGGTGCCGCTGCCCGACCAGTTGCCCGAAGCCTTCGCGCGCTGCGTGGACGACTACCTCGCGGGCCTCGCATGAAGGCCGTGCGCATCGCGCAATGGGGCGCGCCGCCGCGCATCGAGGAGCGGCCCGATCCCGTGCCCGCGCCGGGCCGCAGCCTGGTGCGCATGCAGGCCGCGACCGTCGGCCACATCGATCGCACCGTGTGGCGCGGCGGTTTCCTGCGCCCGCCGCCCTTGCCGTACACGCCCGGTGTCGAGGGCGCGGGCATCGTGATCCACAGCGAACGCTTCGCGCCGGGCCAGCGCGTGTGGCTGCGCGGCAGCGGCCTCGGCACGCAGTTCGACGGCACCTGGTGCGAGATCGCCGACGCGCCCGATGCCGCGCTCGGCGAACTGCCCGAGGGCCTCGACATGGCACTGGGCTCGGCCTTCTTCTCACCCTGCACCTCGGCCTGGGTCGCGTTGCACGAGGTGGCGCGCGTGCGCGAAGGCGAGCGCGTGATGGTCACGGGCGCGAGCGGTGCGGTCGGCTCGCTCGCGGTGCAGCTCGCGCTCGAGATCGGTGCGAAGGTCTGCGCGGTGGTGGCCGATGCGTCCGTCGACCATGGCTTGCCTTCGGGCGTCGACATCGTCGAGTGGCGGCCCGGCGTCGAAGCGCCGTCGCAAGAGGCCGAGGTGCTGATCGACACCGTCGGCGGCGATGTGCTCGCCACGCTGCTGGGCCGCGTGCTCCCCGGCGGCCGCGCGGTGCTGATCGGCTACACGGCGGGCGAGACCCTGTCGCTCTCGCTGCCGGCCTTCATGCAGCGCGACGTGAGCCTGCTGCCGCTCAACATGTTCCGGCGCGAGGCGCAAGGCCGCGCGGCCGTGCCTCGATTGCTCGAGCGATTGGCCGACGGAAGGCTGCGGCTCGCGGTGCAACGCTTCGCGTTCGACGAAGCGGCACGGGCGCTGGCGTGGATCGCGCAGCGCGGCCATCGAGGCCGCGCGGTGCTCGTCGCGGACTGAGCTTCAGCGCTACTCGTCGTCCTCTTCCTGCGCCGCTTCCGACGGCGCATGCGCATGCAGCTGGATCATCAGCCGCAGCGTGTTCTTGAGTTCCTCCGCGCGCGTGAGACCGAAGGGCTCGAGCACGCGGCGCTCGTGTTCGCTCGCGAGCTGCATCAGATGCTCCACCTTGGCCGCACCCTTGCGGGTGATGCGCACCAGCGTGATGCGGCGATCGCTCTCATGGGGAATGCGCTCGACCTGGCCCTGCGTCTCCATGCGGTCGAGCAGCCGCGTCACGGTCGGCTGCTTGGTCACGGTGATCTGCGCGAGCCGGCCGATGCTCACCGCATCGCCGCCCGCGAGCGAAGCCATCACGCGCCACTCCGACACCGAAAAACCCTCCTGCCGCGCCACCTCGTGGAACTCCGAGGAGATCAGCTGGCTGGCCTGCGCGAGCAGCGCGGGCAGGTAGTTGTCGACGAAGCGCTGCGGCTTCTTTTCAGTGCTTCCCATGCGTTCTCCCGATGCACATCGAACGACCCGAAAGTGGCACGCGGCTTGCGTGTCTAGGGTTATTCATGATTGTGGATAGATTCATTTCTAAACAGTATACGTACCAAGGCCCGTACAAGCACTCATCGCTTTTCTGCAGGTGATGCATGAACGGGCCACCGCCCACACGGTGACGTCGATCCAGGAAAAGAGCAAGCCATGGCCGAGCGTTCGTTTGTCGAAGAAGTGAAGAAACTGCGGCTGTCCGCCGGTGAAGTGTTCCGCGGCGAAGGCATCCTCGCCGTCACCAAGGCGCTGCTCGAATCGGGCGTGTCGTACGTCGCGGGCTACCAGGGCGCGCCGATCTCGCACCTGATGGACGTGCTGGCCGATGCGCAGGACATCCTCGCCGACCAGGGCATCCGTTTCGAGAACAGCGCGAGCGAGGCCACGGCTGCCGCCACGCTCGCGGCCTCGGTCAACTATCCGCTGCGCGGCGCCGTGACCTTCAAGGCCACGGTCGGCACCAACGTCGCATCCGATGCGCTGGCCAACCTCGCCTCGGGCGGCGTGACCGGCGGCGCGCTGGTGATCGTGGGCGAGGACTACGGCGAAGGCTCCTCGATCATGCAGGAGCGCAGCCACGCCTTCGCGATGAAGTCGCAGATCTGGCTGCTCGATCCGCGGCCCAACCTGCCGAGCATCGTCGAGGCCGTGAAGCAGGGCTTCGAGCTCTCCGAGGCCAGCCACACGCCCGTGATGCTGCAGCTGCGCATCCGCGCCTGCCACGTGCACGGCCAGTTCGTCGCCGCCGACAACCGCCGCGCCGCCTACTCGGTGCAGGAAGCGGCCGAGAACCCGCAGCGCGACGTGAGCCGCATCGTGCTGCCGCCCGCGAGCTTCGTGCACGAACAGGAGAAGGTGAAGGAGCGCTGGCCCGCGGCCGTGCGCTTCATCGAGGAACGCGGCCTCAACGAGTTCTTCGCCGACGGCGCCGACGACATCGGCATCGTGGTGCAGGGTGGCAGCTACAACACGCTGGTGCGCGCGCTCGAGCGCCTGGGCCTGGCCGACGTCTACGGCAACAGCCGCATCCCGCTGTACGTGATGAACGTCGCCTACCCGGTGATCGACAGCGAGGTGGTGCGCTTCTGCGAAGGCAAGCGCGCGGTGCTGATGGTGGAGGAGGGCCAGCCCAACTTCATCGAGCAGAACATCGCGACCATCCTGCGCCAGCGCGGCGTGACCACCGCGCTGCACGGCAAGGACATGCTGCCGGTGGCCGGCGAGTACACGGCCGCCGAGCTGCTGCAGGGCGCGCGCGTCTTCTGCGAGCGCTACGGCCGCCTCGCGCCGCAGGCCGCGGCGCCGGCACCGGCCCCGGTGCGCAAGGTGATCCCGCTGATCGAACTGCCGAGCGAGCCGGCCGCGCCGCTGGCCGACAGCGTGCACGCGCGCCCGCCGGGCTTCTGCACCGGCTGCCCCGAGCGCCCGATCTTCAGCGCGATGAAGCTGGTCGAGCGCGAGCTCGGTCCGCACCACGTGAGCGCCGACATCGGCTGCCACCTGTTCTCGATCCTGCCGCCGTTCCACATCGGCAACACCACCATGGGCTATGGCCTCGGCGGCGCGGGCGCGGCCGCCATGGGCGCGCCGCGCGGCAAGCGCGCGATCGCGATGATGGGCGACGGCGGCTTCTGGCACAACGGCCTCACGAGCGGCGTCGCCAACGCGGTGTTCAACCAGAGCGACAACCTCACGATCGTCGTCGACAACAACTACACCTCGGCCACCGGCGGGCAGGACATCCTGTCGTCGAAGGCTGTCAACGCCACCCGCAGCACCGGCCATGCGATCGAGCGCGCGGTGCGCGGCGTGGGCGTGAACTGGGTGCGCACCATCCGCCGCACCTACGACGTGGCCGGCATGCGCGATGCACTCAAGGAGGCGCTGACCACCAAGGAGAAGGGCCCGAAGGTCCTGATCGCGCAGTCCGAGTGCATGCTCAACAAGCAGCGGCGCGAGAAGCCGCTGGTGCGCAAGGCCATCGCCGACGGCAAGCGCATGGTGCGCGAGAAGTTCGGCGTCGATGCCGACACCTGCACCGGCGACCACTCCTGCATCCGGCTCTCGGGCTGCCCTTCGCTGTCGATCAAGACCAATCCCGATCCGCTGCGCACCGACCCGGTCGCCACCGTGCTCGAGAGCTGCGTGGGCTGCGGCAACTGCGGCGACGTTTCGCACGCGGCCGTGCTCTGCCCCTCGTTCTACAAGGCGCGCATCGTCAGCAATCCCACCGGCTGGGACCGCCTGCGCGAGCGCGTGCGCGGCGCCGTCATCGGCTGGCTGCAGCGCGGCGCTGCGCGCCGGCGCGAGGCCTATTCGTTCTGAGCGCGCCGATGACCACGCAACAACCGATCAAGATCGCGATCCTCGCCATGGGCGGCGAGGGCGGCGGCGTGCTGGCCGACTGGATCGTCGACATGGGCGAGGCCAACGGCTGGGTCGCCCAGACCACCTCCGTGCCCGGCGTGGCGCAGCGCACCGGCGCCACCATCTACTACGTGGAGCTGTTCCCCGAGGCCGCCGCGCGCGCCGACGGCGGCCAGCCGGTGCTGGCGCTGATGCCGCTGCCGGGCGACGTCGACCTGGTGCTGGCCTCCGAGCTGATGGAAGCCGGCCGCGCGGTGCAGCGCGGGCTGGTCACGCCAGACCGCACCACGCTGATCGCCTCGACGCACCGCGTTTATTCGATCGCCGAGAAGAGCGCGATGGGCGACGGCCGTGTCGACAGCCGCGAACTGCTCGCGCATGCGGGCCGCGCCGCGCACCGCTTCATCCGCTTCGACATGGCGCAGGCCGCGGAAGACGCGGGCAGCGTGATCAGCGCCGTGCTGTTCGGCGCACTCGCGGGCTCGGGCGTGCTGCCCTTCGGCCGCGCCCAGTTCGAGGCCACCATCGAGCGCGGCGGCGTCGGCGTGAAGCCCAGCCTGCGCGCCTTCGGTGCCGCCTTTGCGCGCGCCCAGGCCGAGGAGGGCGAAGCGCCCGCGCCGGCCCTGCCGCCGGCCGCGCCGCCGCGGCCGCGCCATCCCGCGGTGTGCGCGCTGGTCGAGCGGGTGCAGAAGGATTTCGCGCCCGCGCAGCATGCGCTGCTGCTCGAGGGCGTGCGCCGCCTCATCGACTACCAGGACCCGGCCTATGCGGGTCTCTACCTCGACCGCGCCGCCGCGCTGCGGTCGCTCGGCAGCCCGGCGCTGCTCGAGGTCGCGGCGCGCCACCTGGCGCTGTGGATGTCCTACGAAGACACGGCGCGCGTGGCCTCGCTCAAGATCCGCGCGACCCGCTTCGACCGCGTGCGCGACGAGTCGCGCGTCCAGGCCGACCAGCTGCTCGCGATCCACGAGTACATGCATCCGCGGCTGCAGGAGATCTGCGAGACCCTGCCCGCGGGCCTGGGCCGCTGGTTGATGCGCACCGGCTGGGCGCGCGGCCTGGTCGAGCGCTTCACGCGCAAGGGCCGCGTGGTGCAGACCAGTTCGCTGCATGGCTACCTGCTGCTGTCCACCGTGGCCGGCATGGGCCGCTGGCGCCGTTCCACGCTGCGCTATGCGGACGAGAACCGGCGCATCGAAGCCTGGCTGGCGGAGATCGCCGCCACCGCCGCGCGCAACACCGAGCTCGCGATCGAAGTGGCGCAGTGCCAGCGGCTGGTCAAGGGCTACAGCGACACGCACGAACGCGGCCTGCGCAACTACGACACCGTGATGGCGGCCCTGCACCGCGCCGGCGATGCGCTCGCGCCGGCCACCTTGCGCGAGCTGCGCAATGCCGCGCTGGCCGACGAGCACGGCCACCAGCTGCAGGCGGCGCTGGTGCGCCACGCGCTGGCCTGAACGACGAAGAAGAGACGACACCATGGCCTCCGATCCCACGACCCTTCGCCTGCGCGTCGCCGAGGCGCGCGAACTCAATCCGCTGGTCCGGCTGTTCCGCCTGCGCGCCGACGATGGCGCCGCGCTGCCGGGCTTCGAGGCCGGCGCCCACATCCGCGTGCGCGTCGACCTGGGCAATGGCCAGTCGGACTGGCGCCACTATTCGCTGATCGACTTCGCCGCGGGCGGCCAGCCGGCACCGGCCGAGTACTTGATCGCGGTGCGCAAGGAGGCCGCGGGCCGTGGCGGCTCGCGCTTCATGCACGAACGGCTGCGCGAGGGCGACACCATCGAGGCCGAGCCGCCGAAGAACGACTTTCTGCTGCACGTCGGCGCGGGCCGCGCGGTGCTGCTGGCCGGCGGCATCGGCATCACGCCGCTCGCGAGCATGGCCGCGCACCGCCGCACGCAGGGCCTGCCGGTGGAGCTGCACTACGCGGGCCGCAGCCGCGCGCTGATGGCCTTCCTGCCCGAGCTCGGCGAGCTGCTGGGCACCGACCTGCTGCTGCACGACGACGAAGCCAAGGGCGCACCCTTCGACGTGGGCGCGCTGCTCGCGCGTTGCGACCCGGCCGACCAGCTCTATGTCTGCGGCCCCAAGCCCATGCTCGACGCCGTGTTGGCCCAGACCCAGGCGCGCGGCTGGAACAGCGACCGCGTGCACTTCGAGCTCTTCACCGCGCCGGTGGTGGAGGAAGGCGACCATGCCTTCGAGGTCGAGCTCGCCATGTCGGGCCAGCGCTTCACAGTGCCGGCCGACCAGAGCATCCTCGACTGCCTGATCGAGCACGGCTGCGACCCGATGTTCGACTGCAAGCGCGGCGAATGCGGCGTGTGCGCCGTGCCCGTGATCGACGGCGAGATCGACCACCGCGACTACGTGCTCACGGCACGCGAGAAGGCCGCGGGCAACGTGATCCAGATCTGCATCTCCCGCGCCAAGGGCCAGCGGCTGGTGCTCGACCTCTGAAGGAGTCCACGCATGACCAGCTACCGAGGCAATCCCGACGCGGTCCGCGCGCTGGTGCGGCCCGACCGCGTGCACCGCGACCTCTACATCAGCGAGGAGATCTTCGCGCTCGAGCAGGAGCACTTCTTCGCCAACACCTGGAACTACGTCGGCCACGAGAGCCAGTTGCCCAAGCCCGGCGACTACATCACCAACGAGATCGCGGGCCGGCCGTTGATCGTGGTGCGCCATGCCGACGGCAGCGTGCGCGTGCTGATGAACCGCTGCGCCCACAAGGGTTCGCGGCTGGTGAGCGCGCCCTGCGGCAACACCGGCAAGTTCTTCCGCTGCCCCTACCACGCCTGGACCTTCAAGACCGACGGCTCGCTGCTGTCGATCCCGCTGAAGAACGGCTACGAGGGCACGCAGCTGCACGACTGCGAGGCCTCGAAGGGGCTGGTGCCGGTGGCCGGCGTGCGCAGCTACCGCGGCTTCGTCTTCGTGAAGATCAACGATGTCGGCCCCTCGTTCGAGGAGTACTTCGGCGACTCGCTGAGCTCGATCGACAACATGGCCGACCGCTCGCCCGAGGGCGAGCTCGAGATCGCCGGCGGCTGCCTGCGCTTCACGCACCAGTGCAACTGGAAGATGTTCGTCGAGAACCTCAACGACACCATGCATCCGATGGTGGCGCACGAGTCCTCGGCCGGCACCGCCAAGACCATGTGGGCCGGCAAGCCCGCCGACGAGCCCAAGCCGATGGCGATCGAGCAGTTCGTGCCCTTCATGTCGGACTACAAGTTCTTCGAGGACATGGGCGTTCGCACCTACGACAATGGTCACAGCTTCACGGGCGTCAACTTCAGCATCCACAGCAAGTACAAGGCGATCCCCGCGTACGACGATGCGATGAAGGCCCGCTACGGCGAGGAGCGCACCGCGCAGATCCTCGGCATGGCGCGCCACAACACGGTCTACTACCCGAACCTCACGATCAAGGGCGCGATCCAGGCGATCCGCGTGGTCAAGCCGGTCTCGGCCGGCATGTCGATCGTCGAGAGCTGGACCTTCCGCCTCAAGGGCGCGCCGCCCGAGCTGCTGCAGCGCACCACCATGTACAGCCGGCTCATCAACTCGCCGTTCTCGGTGGTGGGGCACGACGACCTGCAGGCCTACCGCGGCATGCAGGCCGGGTTGCATGCCAGCGGCAACGAGTGGGTGAGCCTGCACCGCAACTTCGAGGACGGCGAGGAAGGTCGCAGCGGCGAGGCCACCACCGTCGGCACCAGCGAGCTGCCGATGCGCAACCAGTACCGCAGCTGGGCACGCTACATGACGGAGACGATGTGATGAGCGCCGCCGTCACGCACCAGCAATTGGCCGACTTCGTGGTGCGCGAGTGCCGCCTGCTCGACGCCAAGCGCTACGAGGAGTGGAATGCGCTCTTCACCGACGAGGCTTTCTACTGGGTGCCGCTGATTCCCGACCAGGAGGACGGCATCAACCACACCTCGCACATGTACGAGGACAAGCTGCTGCGCGAGCTGCGCATCGAGCGCCTGAAGAGCCCGCGCGCCTTCTCGCAGCAGCCGCCGAGCCGCTGCCACCACCTGCTGCAGGCGCCCACGGTCGAGGAATTCGACGAGGCCGCCAACCGCTACGTGGTGCGCACGGAGTTCCACTACACCGAATGCCAGGGCGACGAGCTGCAGTTCTACGTCGGTACCTTCTTCCACCACCTGCTGTGGCAGGACGGCGCGCTGCGCATGACGCTCAAGCGCGTGAACCTGCTGAACTGCGACGCGGCGCTGCCCGCGGTGCAGCTCTTCATCTGAACGGACGACCGCGATGACGCATCCCACCGTCCACGCCGCCTTCGCCGCCTCGGCGGCGCGCACGCCCGAGGCCGAATTCCTGTGCGTCGAGCCGGTCACGGCCGCGAGCTATGGCATCGAGGCCGGCAGCATCCGCTGGCGCGAGGCCGTGGCCGAGGTCGACCGGCTGCGCGAGGCCTATGCACGCGCGGGCTACGGCCATGGCCACCGCGTCGGGCTGCTGCTCGAGAACCGGCCGGCCTTCCTGTACCACTGGTTCGCGCTCAATGCGCTCGGCGTGAGCGTGGTGCCGATCAATGCCGAGATGCGCGCGGCCGAGCTGGCCTACCTGATCGGCCACAGCGGGATCGAGCTCGCGGTGAGCCTGCCGCAGCGCGCCGACGACCTGCGCGCAGCGGCGCAGCGCGAAGGTGCCACGCTCGACGTGATGCAGGCCTCGGACCCCGAAGTGCCGCCGGCCCGCGGCCGCGCACCGCGCGCGGACGAACCCGTCGGCCCCCAAACCGAATGCGCACTGCTCTACACCTCGGGCACCACCGGGCGTCCCAAGGGCTGCATGCTGGGCAACGAGTACTTCATCCGCGCGGGCGAGTGGTATGCGGGGCTCGACGGCGTGTGCGAGGTGCGGCGCGACCGCGATCGGATCATCACGCCGCTGCCGCTCAACCACGTGAACGCGATGGCCTTCTCGACCATGGTGATCCTGGTGGCCGGCGGCTGCCTGATCCAGCTCGACCGCTTCCATCCGAAGAGCTGGCTGCACAGCGTGCGCGAGACCGGCGCGACCATCGTCCACTACCTCGGCGTGATGCCCGCGATGCTGCTGGCCGCGCCCGCGTCGCCCTCCGACCGCGAGCATGCGGTGCGCTGGGCCTTTGGTGCCGGCGTGGACCGGCGCAACCATGGCGTGTTCGAGGAGCGCTTCGGCTTCCCGCTGGTCGAGGCCTGGGCCATGACCGAGACCGGTGCCGCCGCCTGCGTGATGGCGAACCACGAGCCGCGCCACATCGGCACGAGCTGCTTCGGCCGGCCCGAGGATTTCGTCGAGCTGCGGCTGGTCGACGAGGCCGGTGCCGATGTGCCGGTGGGCACGCCGGGCGAACTGCTGGTGCGCAGCGCGGGCCCCGATCCGCGCCGCTATTTCTTCTCGGGCTATCTCAAGGACGAAGCTGCGACCCAGGAGGCCTGGGCCGATGGCTGGTTCCACACGGGCGACATGGTGCGCCGCGAAGCCGACGGCAGCCTGTGCTTCGTCGACCGCAAGAAGAACGTGATCCGCCGCAGCGGCGAGAACATCTCGGCGGTGGAGGTCGAGAGCGTGCTGAACCAGCACCCGGCGGTGAAGAGCTCGGCCGTGGCCGCGACACCCGATGCGGTGCGTGGCGACGAGGTGCTGGCCTGCATCGTGCTGCACGAGGCGGTGAATGAGGATGCCCGTTCCGCCATGGCGCTGAGCATCGTGGCGCATGCGCTCGACCAGCTCGCCTATTACAAGGCGCCTGGCTATGTGGCGTTCGTCGATGCACTGCCGCTCACGGCTTCTCAAAAAATTCAACGCGGGGAGTTGCGTGTGCTGGCCCAGGGGTTGCCTGGGCAGGTGCATTGCATCGATACGCGTGGGCTGAAGAAGAGGCAGGGGTGACTATGGAAATCCTTTGCGTTGTTCGTTCGCGACGGGTTCACGCCGACGGGGTACTCCCCTCCGCGAATGTCCCCCGGCCTGCGGCCTCCTCCTTTATTTCGCTGCGGGGAGTACCCCATCGGCGTGAGCCTGGGACGCGCCGGTCGAACCGGCCGCACAACGACTGCGCTTCTCGTGCGGAGGGCATCGGGTGCTCCCCGCAGCGAAATAAAGGAGGAGCCGAAGGCGGGGGACATTCGCGGAGGGGAGTACCCGGTGTCCTCCGCACGCACCCCAGTCCGAACAAAGTGGAGTCCAACCAATGACCCGCCGCCAATCCTACGAAGGCGTAGCCGTAGCGGTCCCCGTCACGGTGCCCTACCAACGCTACTCGACGCTCACCGCCCATTGGTTCCTCGGCCAGGCGATCGAGGCGTTGGTGAAAGACAGCGGGATAGATAAGGAAGCAATCGACGGCCTCTGCATCAGCAGCTTCTCGCTCGCCCCAGACACCGCAGTAGGCGTCACCCAGCACCTAGGCCTCTCGCCACGCTGGCTCGACCACGTACCGACGGGTGGCGCCTCGGGCGTGATGTGCCTGCGCCGTGCCGCGCGCGCGGTGCAGAGCGGCGATGCCGATGTCGTGGCCTGCGTGGCGGCCGACACCAACCATGTCGACTCCTTCCGCCAGACCCTCGGCAGCTTCAGCAACTTCGCGCGCGATGCCACCTATCCCTATGGATCGGGCGGGCCCAATTCGATCTTCGCGATGATCACCGCGCACTACATGCGCCGCTTCGGTGCGAGGCGCGAGGACTTCGGCCGCATCGCGGTGGACCAGCGCGCCAATGCGCTGCGCAATCCCAACGCCATGTTCAAGAAGCCGCTCACGCTCGACGAATACATGGACGCGCGGCCCATCGCCGAGCCCTTGCACCTGTTCGACTGCGTCATGCCCTGCGCGGGAGCCGAGGCCTTCCTCGTGATGAGCGAGGAGCGTGCGCGCGATCTCGGGCTGGCCCACGTCGCGATCCGTGGCGCCATCGAGCGCCACAACGCCTATTCGGAAGACCCGGTGATGGTGCAGGGCGGCTGGCGCCGCGACCGCGACGACCTCTATGCCCAGGCCGGCGCCGCGCCCGCGCAGGTCGACTTCATCCAGACCTACGACGACTACCCCGTGATCGCCATGATGCAGTTCGAGGACCTGGGCTTCTGCGAGAAGGGCGAGGGCCCGGCCTTCGTGCGCTCGCACACCATGACCTGCGAAGGCAGCTTTCCCAACAACACCAGCGGTGGCCAGCTGTCCGCGGGCCAGGCCGGTGCCGCGGGCGGCTTCCTCGGCATGACCGAGACCATCCGCCAGCTCACCGACACCGCGGGCGCGCGCCGCGTGCCCGACGCCAAGCTGGGCCTCGTGGCCGGCTTCGGCATGGTCACCTACGACCGCTGCCTGTGCACCGGCGCCGTCCTCCTGGGGAGAAGCCAATGACCATGCCCCTCATGCGTCCCCCGCGCAAGAACCCCGTGCTGCGCACGCGGCAGATGAACCTGCCGCCCTGGCAGCGCGGCCGCATCGCGCTGGGCATCACCGCCGCCGCGGCCGAGGGCCGCTTCGAGCTGCAGACCTGCGAGGACTGCGGCACTGTGCAGTACCCGCCGCGCGCGGCCTGCCACAAGTGCCTGTCGCCGCACCTCGCCTGGCGCGAGCAGGACGGCGAGGGCGAACTGCTGAGCAGCACCACGCTGCATCACAGCAACGACCTGTTCTTCCGCGAACGCCTGCCCTGGCGGCTGGGCCTGGTGCACCTCGATGCCGGCCCGACGCTGATGGTGCACCTGCACGGCGAGGTCGGCGAGGCGCCCTCGCGCGTCAAGGTGGGCGCGCGGCTCGACCGCGCGGGACAGGCGGTACTGATCGGATTCCCGAAGGAAGGAAGTGCACACATGGCCGACGACAGGATGCTCAGAGAAATGACCAGCGACCCCAAGTTCCGCAAGGTGCTGGTGACCGACGGCAAGACCGAGGTCGGGCAGGCGATCGTGCGCGCGCTGGTGAAGGCCGGTGCCGACATCGTCTGGGTCGGCCATGCCGAACCCTGGAAGAAGCTCGGCGACGGCCTCGACGACATCGGCGCGCTGCCGCAGGTCACGCTGGTGCCGCTCGACCTCACCAACGGCCGGCAGGTGACCGAGCTCGCGGGCTCCATCGGCGGCAAGGTCGACATCGTCATCAACAACGCCGAGGTGCACCGCACCTTCGGCATCGCCTCGCGGCGCGGCACCGACGTCGCCAAGGCCGAGATGGACATCAACTACTTCGGCGCGCTGCGGCTGGCGCAGGAGTTCGGTCCCGCGCTCAAGGGCCGCTCGGCCGATGGCGCCACCGGTGCCACCGCCTGGGTCAACCTGCTGTCGATCTATGCGCTGAGCAACTACCCGGCGCACGGCACCTTCAGCGCCTCGAAGGCCGCGGCCTATTCGCTCGCCCAGTGCCTGCGCGCCGAGATGCGGCCGGCCGGCATCCGGGTCGTCAACGTGTTCCCGGGCCCGATCGACGACGAGTGGAACCAGCACATGCCGCCGCCCAAGCTCGGCGCCCCGGCGCTCGCGAGCGCGATCGTGAAGGCGCTGCGCGACGGCGTGGAAGACGTCTACCCCGGCGACGTGGCGCAGGAATGGCTCGAGCGCTGGCGCGACAACCCCAAGGTGCTGGAACGCGAACTCGCGGCCGGCGGCAGCTGAAGACAGACAGACAGAGACAGGAGCGCTCCTCGATGACCACCAGCAACCCCACGCTCACCCCGGCGCAGATCCTCGCGGGCCTGGCCGGCGCCCTGGCCGGCGGCGGCATCCGCGTGATCGACCTCACCCAGACCCTGACGCCCGAGTTCCCGCAGATCGCGCTGCCGCCCGAGATGGGCCAGTGCTGGCCGTTCCGCATCGAGGAGGTCTCGAAGTACGACGAGCGCGGGCCCGGCTGGTACTGGAACAACTTCTCCTGCGGCGAACACACCGGCACTCACTTCGATGCGCCGATCCACTGGATCTCGGGCCGCGACCTGCCGAACAACTCGGTCGACACCATCCCCGTGCAGCACTTCGTGGCGCCGGCCTGCGTCATCGACTGTTCGCCGCAGGTCAAGGACGATCCCGACTACCTGCTCACGCCCGCGGACATCGAGGACTACGAGGCGAAGCACGGCCGCATCCCGGCCGGCGCCTGGGTGCTGATGCGCACCGACTGGTCGAAGCGCCACGACCCCGAGGCCTACCAGAACTTCGACGAGACCGGCCAGCACACCCCGGGCCCGAGCACCGAGGCCGTGCGCTTCCTGGTCGAGCAGCGCGACGTGCTGGGCTTCGGCTCCGAGGCCATCGGCACCGATGCCGGCCAGGGCTACCACCTGCGCCCGCCGTACCCCTGCCACTACTACATGCACGGCGCGGGCCGCTACGGCCTGCAGTGCCTGAGCAACCTCGACCTGCTGCCGCCCGCGGGCGCGATGCTGATCTGCCCGCCGCTGAAGATCGAGAAGGGCAGCGGCAGTCCGCTGCGGGTGCTCGCGCTAGTGGGAGCGAACCCATGAGCGACGCACCGAAGACCGCCGTCGTCACCGGCGGCAGCGCCGGCATCGGCAAGGCCATCTGCCTCGATCTGCTCGAACAGGGCTACGAGGTCGTCTCGCTCGCGCGCCGCAAGGCCGAGATCGATCATCCGAAGCTGCACAGCATCGAGGTCGACCTAGCCGACCGCGCGGCCACGGCCGAGGCCGCGAAGGAGCTGGTGTCGCGCTTCGAGGTGACCACCGTGGTCCACAACGCCGGCGTGATCCGCGCCGCGCTGCTGCCCGAGGTCCAGCTGTCCGACCTCGACGTGCTGGTCGACCTGCACCTGGGCTGCGCGATCCAGCTCGTGCAGGCCGCGCTGCCCGCGATGCGCGCGCGCCGCTTCGGCCGCGTGGTGCTGCTCTCGTCGCGCGCCGCGCTGGGCCTGGCCACGCGCACCAGCTATTCGGCCACCAAGGCCGGCATGCTGGGCATGGCGCGCACCTGGGCACTCGAGCTCGCGCCCGAGGGCATCACCGTCAACGTGGTCGCGCCCGGGCCGATCCGCACCGACATGTTCTACGACGTGGTCGAGGCCGGCAGCGAGAAGGAACGCGCGCTGGCCGCCAGCGTGCCGGTGCGCCGCCTCGGCGAATCGGCCGACGTGGCGCGCGCCGTGCGCTTCTTCGCCGACCCCGCCAACAGCTTCGTCACCGGCCAGGTGCTCTACGTCTGCGGCGGCACCAGCGTCGGCAGCCTGGCGCTCTGAATCCCCACCACCGAGTTCCCGTCACCCACCCCCCTCACTCCAGGAGAAGAAGCATGACAGTCATGACCCGAATCCGTGCCCTCGCGGGCCTCGCCGTGGCCGCGGGTGCGCTCGCGGTATCGAACGCCTGGGCGGCAGACCTCAAGGTCGGTTTCATCACCTCGCTGTCGGGACCGGTGTCCTCGCTCGGCATTCCCTACGACAAGGGCATCAAGGCCGCGCAGGCCTACAAGTCCGAGGTCGGCGGGCGCAAGGTGCAGCTGATCGCGCTCGACGATGCCTCCGATCCCTCGACCGCCGCGCGCAACGCGCGCAAGCTGATCGAGGAAGACAAGGTCGACGTCATCATCGGCACCGCCGGCGCGCCGGGCTCGCTGGCCATCGCCGGCGTGGCGCGCGAGACCAGGACCCCGCTGATCTCGATCGCCAATGCCGACCTGCCGGGCGAGGAGGGCGCGTGGATGGTGACGCTGCCGCAGCCCGCGCCGCTGATGATGGGCGCGATGGTCGAGAAGATGAAGCAGGCGGGCGTGAAGAGCGTGGCCTACATCGGCTATTCCGACGCCTGGGGCGACCTGGTCTACGACGCGCTCAGCAAGGCCGCGCCCGCGGCCGGCATCAAGGTGGTGAGCAACGAGCGCTATGCGCGCAGCGACTCCTCGGTCGCCGGCCAGGTGCTGAAGATCGTCGCGCTGCGCCCCGACGCCGTCATCACCGGCGCCTCGGGCACGCCCGGCGCGCTGCCCTATCTCGCGCTGACCGAGCGCGGCTACAAGGGAAAGATCTACGGCATGCACTCGCTGATCAACCCCGACTTCATCCGCGTCGGCGGCCCCTCGGTCGATGGCCTGCTCGCGCCCACGGGCCCGGTGGTGGTGGCCGAGCAGCTGCCCGACACCAACCCGATGAAGAAGATCGCGCTCGACTTCCGCGCCGCCTTCCAGAAGGCCAACGGCGCGCCGCCCACCGACACCTTCTCGGCCTACAGCTTCGATGCCTGGCTGATCTACCTCGACGCCGCGCAGCGCGCGCTCGCCACCAAGGCCGAGCCCGGCACGCCGCAGTTCCGCCTCGCGCTGCGCGACGCCATCGTGAGCACCAAGGAGCTGGTGGGCACGCACTCGGTCTACAACTTCAAGCCCGACAACCGCTACGGCTCCGACGACCGCTCGCGCGTGGTGGTGCGGCTCGACAAGGGCCAGTGGAAGCTGGTGCCCTGAGCACGGACCTTCGCGCGGCGCATTCCTTCCTTTCTTCCCAAGACACCACCCACCCATGAAATTCGCTCGCATCGCCGCGCTCGCGGCCGTCTCGCTCGCCGCGGCCCAGGCTTTCGCCGCCGACCTCAAGGTCGGCGTCATCAGCTCGCTCTCGGGCCCGGTCTCGGCGCTCGGCATTCCCTACGAGAAGGGCATCCGTGCCGCGCTCGCGCAGCAGCCGACCATCGCCGGCCACAAGGTCGAGCTGATCGTGCTCGACGACGCATCCGATCCCACCACCGCCGGGCGCAACGCGCGCAAGCTGGTGACCGAGGACAAGGTCGACGTGCTGATCGGCACTTCGGGCGTGCCTGGCGCGATGGCGATCGCGGCGGTGGCGCGCGAGCTCGGCACGCCGCTGATCTCGCCCACGCCGGTGTCGCTGCCGGGGCCGGAGAACGTGTGGACCGTCTCGGTCTCGCAGCCCTTCGAGCTGATGGTGGCGGCGGTGGTCAAGCGCATGCAGCAGGCCGGCGTGAAGTCGGTGGCCTTCATCGGCTTCTCCGACGCGCTCGGCGACCTCGCCTACGACTCGCTGATGAAGAGCGCGGCCGCGGCCGGCATCAAGGTGGTGGCGAACGAGCGCTATGCGCGCAGCGACTCCTCGGTGGCCGGGCAGGTCCTGAAGATCGTGGCGGCCAAGCCCGATGCGGTGTTCGCGGGCAACTCGGGCACGCCCGGCGCGTTGCCCTACCTGGCGCTGGCCGAGCGCGGCTACAAGGGCCAGATCTACGGCACGCACGGCCTGATCAATGCCGACTTCGTGCGCGTGGGCGGCAAGTCCATCGAAGGCCTGCAGGTGCCCAGCGGCCCGGTGCTGGTGGCCGAGCAGCTCGATGCGGCGAACCCGATCCGCAAGGTGTCGATGGACTTCCGCGCGGCCTACCAGAAGGCACACGGCGCGGCGCCGGTCGATGCCTTCTCGTCGTACACCTACGACGCCTACCTGCTGCTGGCCAACGCCGCGGCGCGCGCCAAGGGCGAGCCGGGCACGCCGGCCTATCGCAGCTCGTTGCGCGATGCGATCAACAGCACCAAGGAGCTGGTCGGCACGCACGGCATCTACAACTTCAAGCCCGACAACCGCTACGGCTCGGACGAGCGCGCGGTGGTGATCGTGCGCATGGAAAAGGGCCAGTGGAAGCTGGTGCCCTGAGCGCCGGCACCCGCCACACCGCACCGCCATGAGCCGCTACCGAGAACACCCCGAGGCGATCCGCGCGCTGGTCGAGGACCGGCGCGTGCACCGCGACGTCTACCTGAGCGAGGAGCTGTTCGCGCTCGAGCAGGAGCGCTTCTTCGCGCGCACCTGGCTGTTCGCGGGCCATGCGAGCGAGGTGCCCAAGGCCGGCGACTACCGCACGCTCGAGCTCGCGGGCCGGCCGCTGGTGATGGTGCGGCAGGCCGACGGCGCGCTGCGGGTGTTCTACAACCGCTGCGCCCACAAGGGCAGCCAGCTGGTGAGCGACGAGCGCGGCAACGCGGGCAAGTTCTTTCGCTGCCCCTACCACGCCTGGACCTACAAGCTCGACGGCGCGCCGCTCGCACTGCCGCTGAAGTCGGGCTACGAGAACACCGGGCTCGCGCAGTGCGAGTCGGGGCGCGGGCTCTCGCCCGTGGCGGGCCTCGCGGTCTACCGCGACTTCGTGTTCGTGCGCCTGTCGCCGCAGGGACCGAGCTTCGAGGACTACTTCGGCGGCGTGCTGCATGCCATCGACAACATGGTCGACCGCTCGCCCGAGGGCCGGCTCACGGTGGCCGGCGGCGTGTTGTGCAACATCGTCCACTGCAACTGGAAGATGTACCTCGAGAACATCAACGACACGGTGCATCCGATGTCGACGCACGAGTCGGCCACCGCCGCGGCCGAGGGCCTGTGGGCCGGCATCACGGCGGCCGAGCCCGAGGCGGCCAAGCCGATGGCGATGGAGCAGATCCTGCCCTTCGGCGCGGGTTACGACTTCTTCGACCGCATGGGCGGGCGCGTCTATCCCAACGGCCACAGCGTGCTGGGCATCCACTTCAGCATCCATTCGAACTATGCGCAGCTGCCGGGCTACGAGGCCGCGATGCGCGCCGCGCACGGCGAGGAGCGCGCCACCGAGATCCTGCAGCGCTCGCCGCAGAACTCGGTGCTGTTCCCGAGCCTCTCGGTCAAGGGCTCGCCGCAGGCGATCCGCGTGATCCGCCCGCTCGCGGCCGACCGCACGCTGATCGAGGCCTGGAGCTTCCGCGCCGAGGGCGCGCCCGAGCTGCTGCTGGAGCGCTCGATGAACTACAACCGGCTCGTGTTCTCGCCGATGTCGGTGGTGGCGCACGACGACGTGCACCTGTTCGAGAGCATGCAGAAGGGCCTGCGCGGCGAGGGCAACGAATGGGTGAGCCTGCACCGCGACTTCGATCCGGCCGAACTGGCGCAGGGAACGGCCGAGACCAACGGCACCAACGAGCTGCTGATGCGCAACCAGTTCCGCGCCTGGGCGAAGTTCATGGGCGAGCAGGGGGAGGGGGCATGAACGATGCCATCGACCTCGTGGTGCGGGAGGCCGCGCTGCTCGACGCGCGCCGCTTCGACGACTGGCTCGCGCTGTACGACGCCGAATGCCTCTACTGGGTGCCGCTGCTCGGTGCGGCGCAGGCCGATGCGAGCAGCCACAACGCGATCGCCTGCGAGGACCGGCTGCTGCTGCAGCTGCGCGTCGACCGGCTGAAGAACCCGCGCGCGCATTCGCAGCATCCCGCGAGCCATTGCCAGCATGTGCTGCAGCGCTCGGTGCCGGAGGCCGACGAAGGCGGCGAGGCCGTGCTGCGAACTCCGTTCATCTACATCGAGGCGCGTGGCGAGTCGCAGGTGCTGCTCGCGGGCAGCTACCGCCATCGACTGGTTCGCATCGAAGACGGCTGGCGCATCCGCGAGAAGCGCGTCGACCTGCTCAACCCGGGCCAGGCCCTGCCGGCCATCCAGCTTTTCATCTAGTTCCCTCCCTCGTTCCACTCCCCCCCTTTCCTCCAGGAGCTTCGACATGACCCGCTTGATGCAGTCCCTTCGTCACGCCGCCGTGCTCGCGCTGGCCGCCGGCCTCGGCGCCGCCGCCTTCGCGGCCGACCTCAAGGTCGGCCTGAGCGTGTCGCTGTCGGGTCCGAACTCCTCGCTGGGCGTGCCCTATGCCAAGGGCATGCAGGCCGCGCTGGCCTACAAGGGCGAGATCAGCGGCCGCAAGGTGCAGCTGATCGTGCTCGACGACGGCTCCGACCCCACCACCGCGGGCCGCAATGCGCGCAAGCTGGTGGACGAGGAGAAGGTCGACGTGCTGATGGGCACCTCGGGCGTGCCGGCCGCGATCGCGATGGCGCAGGTCGGGCGCGATGCCAAGGTGCCGATGATCGGGCTCACGCCGATCCTGCTCGACCCGGCCGAGAACGGCTGGGTGATGACGGTGGCGCAGCCCACGCAGCTGATGATCGACGCGGTGGTCGAGCGCATGAAGAAGGACGGCGTGAAGTCGGTCGGCTACATCGGCTTCTCCGACGCCTGGGGCGACCTGGTCTACACCGCGCTGATGAAGGCCGCGCCGGCCGCCGGCATCCAGGTGCTGGGCAACGAGCGCTATGCGCGCGCCGACGCCTCGGTCACGGGCCAGGTGCTGAAGCTGCTCGCGATGAAGCCCGAGGCCGTGATGACCGGCGGCGCCGGCACGCCGGGCGCGCTGCCCTTCCTTGCGCTGCAGGAGCGCGGCTTCAAGGGCAAGGTGTACGGCCAGCACGGGCTGATCAACCCCGACTTCGTGCGCGTGGTCGGGGCCGCCGGCCAGGACGCGCTGATGCCCACGGGCCCGATCATCGTCGCCGAGCAGCTGCCGGCCGACCATCCCACGCGCAAGATCGGCCTCGAGTTCCGCAGCATCTTCCAGAAGGTCAACAACGCGCCCACCAGCGACGCCTTCTCGGCCTATTCCTTCGACGGCTACCTGGTGTTCGCCGATGCGGCGGCGCGCGCGCTCACGAAGGCCGAGGCCGGCACGCCCGAGTTCCGGGTCGCGCTGCGCGACGCGATCTTCAGCACCAGGGAGGTCGTGGGTACGCACGGCGTCTACAACTTCAAGCCCGGCGATCTCTACGGCGTGGACCAGCGCGCGCGCGTGATCGTGAAGCTCGACAAGGGTCAATGGAAGCTGGCGCCTTGAGCGCGGCGTCCTCCATCCTCCATCCACCCAAAGCAAGCAAGAAGCGAGAGCGATGACGAAGCGAAGGACTGTGCAATGACCTGGGACGTGGCCCTCATCCTGGGCATCGACGGGCTGGCCAACGGGGCCATCTACCTGCTGGCCGGGCTCGGCCTGGTGTTGATCTTCTCGGTGACCCGGGTGGTCTTCGTGCCCTTCGGCGACATCGCGGCCTTCGCCGCGCTGACGCTGGCGGCCTTCGAGACCGGCAAGCTGCCGCCGACCATCGGCCTGGTGGCCGTGCTCGCGGCGCTGGCCGTGCTGACCGAGGTCGGCAGCCTGGTGCGGCGCGGCGAGGCGCGGCGCATTCCGAAGGCCGTGCTGGCCTGGGGCGTGCTGCCGCTGGTGCCCTGCGCCATCGCCTGGGCCGCGGCGAGCGCGGGCGTGCCGGCGCCGGTGCAGCTCGCGGTGTCGGTGCTGCTGGTGGTGCCGGTGGCACCGCTGCTGGCGCGCGTGGTGTTCCAGCCGATCGCCGATGCCTCGGTGCTGGTGCTGCTGATCGTCTCGCTGGCGCTGCACTTCCTGCTGTCGGGCCTGGGCCTGCTGTTCTTCGGGCCGGAAGGCTCGCGCACCAGCCCGCTGGCCTCGGGCACGCTCACGCTGGGCGACGGCTTCACCGTCAGCGGCCAAGTGATCCTGATGGTGAGCTCGGCGATCGTGCTCAGCGGCCTGTTCTTCCTGGTGTTCGAACGCACCGTGATGGGCAAGGCGCTGCGCGCCACCGCGGTCAATCGCGTCGGCGCGCGGCTGGTCGGCATCCGGCCCGCGCGCACCGCGCTCTTGGCCTACGGCTGCGCCTCGCTGCTGGCGGGGCTGATCGGCGTGCTGATCGCGCCGGTGACCACCATGTACTACGACTCGGGCTTCATCATCGGCCTCAAGGCCTTCGTGGCGGCCATCATCGGCGGGCTCGTGAGCTACCCGATGACCGCCATCGGCGCGCTGGCCGTCGGCGTGGTCGAGAGCTTCGCCTCGTTCTGGAGCGGCGCGCTCAAGGACGTGATCGTGTTCAGCCTGCTGATCCCGGTGCTGATGCTGCGCTCGTTCATGGCGCGGCACGTGGAAGAGGAAGAAGAGGAGGTGGACCAATGAACCGCCGCCCCCTGATCCTCTGCGCGGTGGTGATCGCCGCGCTGGCCGTGGTGCCGGCGCTGTTCGGCAGCTTCACGGTCTCGCTGCTCAACGACATCGGCATCGGCGCGCTGGTCGCGCTGGGGCTGGTGCTGCTCACGGGCGTGGGCGGCGCCACCTCCTTCGGGCAGGCGGCCTTCGTCGGCATCGCGGCCTACGCCACGGCCTGGCTCAGCACCACCCAGGGCTATTCGCCCTGGATCGGCCTCTTGTTCGCGCTGCTGCTGACCGGCCTCTCGGCGCTGGCCATCGGGCTGCTCACGCTGCGCCTGGGCGGGCACTTCCTGCCGCTGTCGACCATCGCCTGGGGCCTGTCGATCGCTATGCTGTTCGGCAACGTCGATGCGCTGGGCCGCCACACCGGGCTGTCGAACATCCCGCCGCTGTTCATCGGCGGCTGGTCGCTGGCCGATCCGCGCGCCATGTACTACCTGATCTGGGCGATCGTCGGGCTGGCCTTCCTGTTCAGCCACAACCTGCTGCGCTCGCGCCCCGGCCGCGCGATCCGCAGCCTGCGCGGCGGCGCGACCCTGCTGGCGAGCGTGGGTGCCGATGCCTACCGCGTGCGGCTGTCGCTGTTCGTGACGGCGGCGCTGTTCGCCGGGCTCGCGGGCTGGCTCTATGCGCACATGAACCGCTTCGTGAGCCCCTCGCCCTTCGACGTGCGCGCGAGCATCGAGTACCTGCTGATGGCGGTGGCCGGCGGGCTCGGCAGCCTGGTCGGCGCGCTGGTGGGCGCGGGCCTGGTGCTGGTGCTCAAGAACGGGCTGCAGGACGTGCTGCCGCTGATCACCCAGCGCGCCGGCCAGCTCGAGGCGGTGGCCTTCGCGGTCTTGTTCATCGCGCTGCTGCACTTCGCGCGCGGCGGGTTGATGGGCTTCGTGCGGCGGCTGCGCGGGCGCAAGGGCTCGGGCGCGGCGCGCCCACCCGCGGCGCCGCTGGCGGCGGTCGAACCGCTGCCGCATCGCGCGCTGCCGGCACGCGGCACGCCGATCCTCTCGGTGCAGGGCGCGGTCAAGCGCTTCGGCGGGCTGGTGGCGGTCAACGAGGTGAGCTTCGACGTGGCCGCCGGCGAGATCGTGGGCCTGATCGGGCCCAACGGTGCCGGCAAGTCGACCATGTTCAACCTGCTGACCTGCACCCTGCCGATGACCTCGGGCAGCGTGCGCTTCCTGGGCCAAGACATCGCCGGCATGCCGCAGCGCGAGGTGGCGCGGCTCGGACTGGCGCGCACCTTCCAGCACGTGAAGCTGCGCCCGCAGATGAGCCTGCTCGACAACGTGGCGCTGGGCGCGCATTCGCGCACGCGCTCGGGCGTGCTGCGCGCGGGGCTGCGGCTCGATCGCGCGGAGGAGCGGCAGATCCTGCAGGAGGCGCAGCGCCAGCTCGAGCGCATCGGCCTGGGCGACCGCGCGCACGAGCTCGCGGGCAGCCTGCCGCTGGGCACGCAGCGCATCCTCGAGATCGCGCGTGCGCTCGCGGCCGACCCGGTGCTGCTGGTGCTCGACGAGCCCGCGGCCGGCCTGCGCCGCAAGGAGAAGATGGCCCTGGGCGAGTTGCTGCGCAAGCTGCGCGACGAGGGCGTGACCATTCTGATCGTCGAACACGACATGGACTTCGTGATGAAACTCGTGGACCGTCTGGTGGTGATGAACTTCGGCGCCAAGCTGGTGGAGGGCGCGCCGGCCGCGGTGCGTGCCGACGAGCGGGTGCAGGCGGCCTACCTGGGGAGCGTGGCATGAGTACGACGACCCCGATGCTGGAGATCGGCGACCTGCACGTTTCCTATGGGCAGGTCGACGCGGTGCGCGGCGTGTCGCTCGCGATGCGGCCGGGGCAGATCGTCTCTGTGATCGGCCCCAACGGCGCCGGCAAGACCACGCTGCTCGCGGCCGCGATGGGCCTGCTGCCGTCGAAGGGCGTGCTGCGCTTCGAGGGCGAGGACCTGCACGGCCTCGACGTGGAGGCGCGCGTGGAGCGCGGTCTGTGCCTGGTGCCCGAGAAGCGCGAGCTGTTCGGCGAACTCTCGGTGCTCGACAACCTGCAGCTCGGCGCGTTCTCGCGCCGGCTGCGCGGCAGCGTGCTCAAGAGCCGGCTGCAGGGCGTGTACGACCGCTTCCCGCGGCTGGCCGAGCGCCGCGCGCAGCGCGCCGACACGCTGTCGGGCGGCGAGCGCCAGATGCTGGCCGTGGGGCGCGCGCTGATGTCCTCGCCGCGCCTGCTGATGCTCGACGAGCCCAGCCTCGGGCTGGCGCCGCTGATCGTGCGCGACATCCTCGCGATCGTGCGCAAGCTGCGCGAGGACGGCGTGTCGATCCTGCTGGTGGAGCAGAACGCGCGCGCCGCGCTCGAATCCTCCGACCACGGCTACGTGCTGGAAACGGGCGAGATCGCGCTCGATGGCGCCTCGCAGGACCTGGCCTGCGATCCGCGCGTGCAGGCCACCTACCTCGGCGGGGGCACGCACGATGAAGACTGAGCCGCACGCGCTGCCGCCCGCGCGACGCACGCTGCCGGCGATGCTCGAGCGGCAGGCGGCGCTGTTCGGCGACAAGCCGCTGCTCGCGATCGCGGGACGGCAATGGGCGCATGCCGATGCGCGCGCGGCCGCCGCATCGCGCGCCGGCGCGCTGGCCGCGGCGGGCGTGGAACGTGGCGACCGCGTCGCGCTGATGAGCGGCAACCGGCTCGAGGTGCTCGAGACGCTCGGCGGCTGCGGCTGGCTCGGCGCGGCGATGGTGCCGATCAACACCGCCTCGATGGCGCCGCAGATCGAGTACTTCCTGGCCGACAGCGCGGCGCGGCTGCTGGTGATCGAGAGCGCCTTCCTCGACCGGCTGGCCGGCGTCGACCTCGCGCGCACCGCGCTGCGCATGGTGTGGGTGATCGGCGAGGGCGAGATCGCGCTCGAGGGCGTGGCGGTGCAGGCCTGGCCGACCGATGGCGAGGCGATCGCCGCGGCCGAGGTGCAGCCGGGCGACACGCTCGCGATCCTCTACACCTCGGGCACCACCGGCCCGGCCAAGGGCGTGACCTGCCCGCATGCGCAGTACTACTGGTGGGGCGTGAACAGCGCGGCCGTGCTCGGCGTGGGCGCCGACGACGTGCTGTGCACCACCTTGCCGCTGTTCCACATCAATGCGCTCAACACCTTCGCGCAGGCCGCGATCACCGGCTGCCGCGTGGTGTTCGAGGCGCGCTTCTCGGCCTCGGGCTTCTGGGAGGCGATGCGCGCGCACGAGGCCACGGTGGTCTACCTGCTGGGCGCGATGGTGCCGATCTTGCTGGCCCAGCCCGAGGGGCCGGGCGAGCGCGCGCACCGGGTGCGCGTGGGCCTGGGGCCGGGCGTGCCGGCGCATGCGATGCAGAGCTTCCTGGAGCGCACGGGCGTGCGGCTGCTCGAGGGCTACGGCTCGACCGAGACCAACTTCGTCATCAGCACCGCGCCCGATTCGCCGCGCGGCGGCGTGATGGGCTGGGTGCGCCCGGGCTTCGAGGCGCGCGTGGCCGACGCGCACGACGTCGAGCTGCCAGATGGCGAGGCCGGCGAGCTGCTGCTGCGCGCGAGCGAGCCCCATGCCTTCGCGAGCGGCTACTTCAACATGCCGGCCAAGACCGTCGAGGCCTGGCGCAACCTGTGGTTCCACACCGGCGACCGCGTGGTCCGCGATGCCGACGGCGCCTTCCGTTTCGTCGACCGGCTCAAGGACGCGATCCGCCGGCGCGGCGAGAACATCTCCTCCTTCGAGGTCGAGCAGGTGCTGCTGAGCCATCCGGGCGTGGCGGCGGTGGCGGTCTACCCGGTGCGCTCGGAGCTGGCCGAGGACGAGGTGATGGCGGCGCTGATCGCGCGACCCGGCACGGCGGTGGAACCCGCTGAGCTCGCGGCCTTCTGCGAAGCGCGGTTGCCGTACTTCGCGGTGCCGCGCTACATCGACATCCTCGAGGACCTGCCGCGCACCGAGAACGGCAAGGTCCAGAAGTACAAGCTGCGCGAGCGCGGCGTGACGCCCGGCACCTGGGATCGGCAGCCGGCGCGGCGCACCTGAGTCGGCGGGCGCGCTCCAGGGCCGCAAAACGCTAGAATGGTTTAGGACTAAATATTATTGCCATGCAAGCAAATTCTCTTTCCGGCCGCCACGCCCTGGTCACCGGTGCCGCGCGCGGCATCGGCGCCGAGATCGCACGCACCCTCGCGGCCGAGGGCGCGGTGCTCACGCTGCTGGGGCGCGACCGCGAGGCGCTGCAGCGCGTGGCCGACGCGCTGCCCGCCGCCGCCTCGCACCGCGTGGTGGCGGCCGACGTGGCCGACCCGGCGGCGGTGCAGCAGGCCTTCGCGCAGGCGCGCGCCGCGCTCGGGCCGCTCGCGATCCTGGTCAACAACGCCGGCGCGGCCGAGAGCGCGCCCTTCCTCAAGACCTCGGTCGAGCTCTGGCAGCGCATGCTGTCGGTCAACCTCACGGGCAGCTTCCTGTGCACCCAGGCGGCGCTGCCCGACATGCTCGAGGCCGGCTGGGGCCGCATCGTCAACATCGCGAGCACCGCGGGGCAGAAGGGCTATGCCTACGTCGCCGCCTACACCGCGGCCAAGCACGGCGTGATCGGGCTGACGCGCTCGCTGGCGCTCGAGATGGCGCGCAAGGGCGTGACGGTGAACGCGGTCTGCCCGGGCTACACCGACACCGACATCCTGCGCAACAGCGTCGCCAACGTGGTCGGCAAGACCGGCCGCAGCGAGGCCGATGCGCTGGCGGAGTTCTCGAGCGTGAATCCGCAGCGCCGCATCGTGCAGCCCTCGGAGGTGGCCGACGCGGTGCGCTGGCTGTGCGGCGAGGGCGCCGCCTCGGTCAACGGGCAGTCGATCTCGGTCTCGGGCGGGGAGGTCACATGAAGCACAACGATGCCTCGCATGCCGCGCTGAGCGACGCCGAGGAACTGGGCCACGAGGCGCGCGCGCGCACCGAGGACCATGCGGCCCTCAAGCTGTGGCTGCGCATGCTGGCCAGCACCACCCAGATCGAGGCCGAGATCCGGCGCCGGCTGCGCGAGCGCTTCGGCATCTCGCTGGCGCGCTTCGACTACATGGCGCAGCTCTACCGCCACAAGGAAGGGCTGAAGATGCGCGTGCTCTCGCGCTACCTGATGGTGACCGGCGGCAACGTCACCGGCCTCACCGACGAGCTGGAGCGCGAGGGCGTGGTGGCACGCGCGCCCAGCCCCGAGGACCGCCGGGCCTGGATCGTGAGCCTCACGCCCAAGGGCCGGACCAGCTTCGAGGCGATGGCCAGCGAGCACGAGCAGTGGATCCTCGAGATGTTCTCGGGCCTGGATATGAAGACCATCAAGCAGATGCATGCCCAGCTCGGCGAGCTGCGCGTGCACGTGATGCGCAGCGAGCCCGCGGGCGAGGAGGGCTGAGCCATGGCCGAGACGCCCGCGGGCTTCGCCGAATTCAGCCGGCCGCGGCTGATCCGCTTCTCGGACTGCGATCCGGCCGGCATCGTCTTCTACCCGCAGTACTTCGTGATGCTCAACGGGCTGGTCGAGGACTGGGTCAACGAGGAACTGGGCATCGGCTACGACGCGCTGGTCACCGGCCGCCGCGTCGGGCTGCCGACCGTCAAGCTGGAGGCCGATTTCCGCGCCGTGAGCCGCATGGGCGACCGGGTGGCGCTGGGGCTTTCGGTCGAGCGGCTCGGTTCGCGCTCCCTGACGCTGCGGTTGCGCTGCTTCGAGCCGGTGTCGGGCGAAGTGCGTATGCAGGTCAGCCAGGTGCTGGTGACCACTTCGCTGGAAACCCACAAGGCGATCGAGATTCCGCCCGACCTGCGCGCTGCGATCCTGAAGGGCGCGCTGCCTTCTTAAGCCCCGGGGAATGTCGATCCCTCTAAAGGAGGAGTTCCCCCTGCTTGTACTACCAGCGTACTGCTCCCACAATTCCGGGCCTGGGAAAATAAGGCGGAGATGAATGGGAACGGTTGATGAGAATTCTGCTGGTTGACGATCACGGCCTCGTGCGCGAGGGCGTGGCACTTCTTTTGCGCTCGCTCGATCCCAAGATCGGCGTGCACCAGACCGCCGACATCCACGATGCGATCGCGGCCATGCGCACGCACGGCCCGTTCGACATCGTGCTGCTCGACCTCGAGATGCCCGGCATGCGCGAGCTCGACTCGCTGCACCTGTTCCGCGGCCAGTTCCCCGAGCAGGCGGTGGTCGTGCTGTCGGCCAACGAAGACCCCAACACGGTGCGCCGCGCGATCGACGACGGCGCCATGGGCTACGTCAAGAAGTCGCTCGACCCGGCGACCATGATGCAGGCGCTGCGCGTGGTGCTCGACGACGGCATCTACGTGCCGCCGGTCTGCCTCGAGCCGCCGCGCACCGACGAGCCCTCGCCGGCCGACCGGCTCGCGAGCCTGCGGCTGTCGCCGCGCCAGGAGGAAGTGCTGCTGCGCCTGGCCCACGGCAAGTCGAACAAGGCGATCGCGCGCGAGCTCAACATCTCCGACACCACCGTGAAGTCGCACCTGAAGGTGGTGTTCGAGATCCTCGACGTCCACAGCCGTACCCAGGCCATGTACGAGCTCTCCCGCCTCGGCTGGCGCGCGATGGAAGCCGGATGAGGAACCGGGCCGCGGCGCTGGTCGCCGAGCAGGTCGGGTTGCTCGCGACCCAGTCGCGCAACGCCGTCCTCGGCTTGCTGGTCGGCTGCTCCTTCGTTTCCGCGATCCTGGCGCGGCACGTCTCGTGGGTGCTGATCGGCGCCTGGCTGGCGCTGTTCATCGGCGCCAATGCCTACCGCATGCGGCTGGGCGCGCGCCTGCTGAGCGACCGCGAGCCGCGCGATGCCGCGGCGCTGAGCAAGTTCTTCTACATCGCGCTGATCAATGGCATCTGGATCGGCCTGCTGCCCGTGATGTTCTTCGGCGTGCTGCCCGACGAGTCGCGGCTCGCGCTGACCGTGATCGTGCTGCTCGCGGCGGCCGGCGGCGCCGCCACCTATGCCTCGTTCGCGCGCGGCTACCTGTGCTTCCTGCTGGTCGGGGTGCCGCTGGTGGCGCTGGGCTGGGGGCTGCACGGCGGCCCGCGCGCCTGGGCGGTGGTGCTGTCGCTGCTGATGTACGCGGTGGTGATGGCGCGCTTCTCGACCTACCTCGCGAGCGTGTTCGAGCGCTCGGTGCTGATCCGCTTCGAGGCCGACGCGCAGCGCGAGCAGGCCGAGCGGATGCGCGTGATCGCCGAGGAGGAGCGCGGCAAGGCGGTGGAGGCGCGCCACGCGGCCGAGGAGGCGAGCCTGTCGAAGTCGCGTTTCCTGGCCAATGCCAGCCACGACCTGCGCCAGCCGGCGCAGGCGCTCGCGCTCTACACGGCGGTGCTGACGCACAACGCCGAGACCGACGAGCAGCGCCAGATCGCGCGCAGCATCGCCGAGGCCAGCCGCGTGCTGGGCGACCTGCTCGACAACCTGCTCGACATGTCGCGCCTCGACGCCGGCGCGGTGCAGCCGCGCGCGCAGGCGGTTGACATCGGCCAGATGCTGGCGCGCCAGGGCACCGAGGCACGCGCCATGCTGGCCGGGCGCAACGTGCGGGTGGAGGTCGAGGGCGGTGCCTTCGTGGCCCAGACCGACCCGGTGCTGCTCGAGCGCGCGCTGCGCAACATCGTCGGCAACGCGGTGAAGTTCACCGCCTCGGGACTGATCGCCATCCGTGCCCACATCGTCGGCCCGGTGATCCGCTTCGAGGTCGAAGACACGGGCCAGGGCATCGCGAGCGAGCACCAGACGCTGATCTTCGAGGAGTTCTTCCAGGTCGACAACAAGGAGCGCGACCGGGCCCGCGGCCTCGGGCTCGGGCTGTCGATCGTGCGCCGGCTGATCCACATGCTCGGCGGCGAGGTGAAGGTGGAGTCGGCGGCCGGCAAGGGCTCGAAGTTCACGCTGACCATTCCCGCGCTGTTCACGCGCGCGCCCGACGAGTCCGACCTGCGGCCGCGCCCCTCGGTGCCGATGCCCGACCTGCGCGGCCGGCGCGTGCTGGTGATCGACGACGAACAGATGGTGAGCAACAGCCTGAGCGCGCTGCTCCAGACCTGGGGTGCCGACGTCGACACCGCCGACGGCCTGCATGCCGCGCTCGCCCTTGGGCCGCCCGGCAACTGGCAGCTGTGCCTGTGCGACCTGCGCCTGCGCGGCGGCGAGGACGGCATCTCCACGGCGGCGCGGCTCAGCCGCGATGCCCCCGACCTGCCGATCGTCTTCATCACGGGCGACACGGCCCCCGGGCGCATCGAGCAGGCGACCCGCACCGGCCGGCCGCTGATGCACAAACCGGTGGACGAACTCCAGCTGGCAAGACAGGTGCGCGCCTTGCTCTGAGCCCGACCGCCCAGGCTCACCGTCGGCGGGCCACGATTTCCTTTCTCTCGCTCCCGCCGTCCCATGTTCTCGCCCACCGCGCAGCCGCTGTCCATTCCCTTCGACGAATGGAAGCCTCCCGAGCCGCTGCAGCTCGATGCCGTCGTGATCGGCTCGGGCTATGGCGGCAGCGTGGCCGCGCTGCGGCTCGCGCAGGCCGGGCGGCGCGTGGTGCTGCTCGAGCGCGGCTCGGAGTTCCTGCCGGGCGAATTCGCCAACGACGTGGGCCAGCTGCCCAAGTACCTGCGCTTCCAGGGCCCGCAAGGGCCGATGGGCAGCCCCTGCGGCCTGTTCGAATGGCGCGCCGGACCGGGCATGGTCTCGCTGGTGGCCAACGGCTTCGGCGGCGGCAGCCTGATCAATGCCGGCGTGCTGGTGCAGCCCGACGACGACGTCTTCGCCCAGCCCGCCTGGCCGGCTCAGATCCGCCATGCGCTCGACGACGACAAGCCCGGCCTGCGCCTGCCGTCGGCCTTCGCGCGCGCCAAGGAGCAGCTGCAGGGCACGCGCTTCTCGATCCGCAGCGCGAGCGGCGCCGAGGCCGAGCCGCTGCCCAAGTCGCAGGCCCTGGTGAAGCTCTGCGAGACGCTGCAGCGCGACAAGACGCTGCGCAAGCACGCGCCACGGGTGCACACGGCGGAACTGACCATCGATCCGGCACATTGCAGCCACTGCGGCGACTGCTTCACCGGCTGCAACACGCCCGGCGCCAAGCACACCCTGCCCACCACCTACCTGAAGCAGGCGGGCGAGCGGGGCGTGCAGTTCGTCAGCCGCTGCACGGTCTACGCGCTCGAGCCGCAGCGCAACACCGGCCGCTGGCGCTTCACCGCGGTGGAGACCGAACGCAGCCGCGACCTGCGCAACATGGGCGACCTGGTGGAGCAGCACGGCCGTACCTTCGAGGCCGCGCTGGTGGTGGTCGCGGCCGGCACCTTCGGCAGCACCGAGCTGCTGATGCGTTCGCAGAAGGTGCACGAGCACTTCACGCTGTCGCCCACGCTGGGCACGCGGGTGAGCGCGAACGGCGACAGCGTGAGCGTGATCGCCGACCTCGAGACGCCGGTGAACAACGTGGGCCGCGGCGCGATCCCCGAGGCCAAGGCCGGCCCGCCCGTGGGGCCGACGATCACCACGCTGCTCGACCTGCGCGGCAGCGGCGACGACCGGCCGCCGCTGCAGGACCGCGTGATGCTGCAGGACGGCGCGGTGCCCGGCCCGCTGTCGCGCCTGTACGAGGAGATGCTGGCCATCGCCTGGACCCTGCGCCACATCGGCGCGCGGGCACCGGCGCCGCGCGCGCATGGCAACGGCATCGATCCGCTGGCCGCCTCGCCCGAGCTCGCCGCCCACAGCCAGCTGCTGCTGGCGATGGGCCACGACAGCTCACAGGGGCGGGCGGTCTGGGTGCCCGAGATGGACGGCATCGCGCCCTACTGGCCGCGGCCGCAGGAGGCGCGCACCTACGCCGCGCAACAGCGCTTCTTCGACGCGGGCACGAAGCGCGATGGCGTGCACATGCACCTGCCGACCTGGCAGGCGCTGCCGCCGGGTGCCGCCACCTTGCTGTCGGGGCCGAAGCCCGACCCGTTCGCGATGACGGTGCATCCGCTCGGCGGCTGCCCGATGGGCGACAACCACGACTCGGGCGTGGTCGACCACCTGGGGCGGGTCTGGCGCGGCGACAACGAGCTTTGGCACGGCCTCCACGTGCTCGACGGCTCGATCGTTCCGACCTCGCTGGGCTGCAATCCGCTGTGGACCATCACCGCGCTGGCGGAACGCGCGATGGCGCACCTGGCACCCGGACTGCGGGTCGCGGGCCCGACCGCCACGCCGACGCCCGTGCCGCAGCGCGGCCTGCCGCGCTCCACCGCGGGCTGGTCGCGGCCCGGGCCGATGCGCGTCGAGGCCCGCGCGCGCGAGCGGCTGGAGTGCCGCGCGCTGCCGCTGCAGGGGCCGCTGCGCCGCATGCTGGGCACGCCGACGGCCGACTGCGACATGGTGGTCAGCATGCACACCTTCGACTGGCAGCAGCTGTGGAACGACGCGCGGCACCGCTTCACGGGCGTGCGCGGGCTGCTGCGCTTCGAACCCCTGGTCGAGGGCGCGGCCCTCGATGCCAGGCCCGCCAGCGAGCGCTTCGTCAACTACAAGATCCGCGGCGGCGCGGTCTCCATCCTCGCGGTGGAGCCTGGCGGTCCGCTCGCGACCCTGCGGCGCATCGCCAGCCTGCCGCGCACGGTGCTGACCTGGTTCACCTTGCGCGGCTACCTCGACTGGCGGCGCGGCGACACCGAGATCACGCTCGAGCGCAGCCGCAACATGTTCTGGGCCTGGTGGGCCGCCACCGAGATCCGGCACGTGGAATACGACCTCAAGCTGACGCTGCGCCCGGGCGGCATGCCCCGGCCCGATCCGGTCCGGCGCCTGCGGCTGCGCGGCACCAAGGAGGTTGTCTATGCCGCGAGCTGGGGGCAGCTCGTGGTGCATGGCGCGCAGCGGCTGTGGCAGTGGGGGTGGGCGGCCGACCGGCCGGGCAAGGTCACGCCGGCCGACCTGCGGCCCGACCTGTTCACCCAGCTCACCTGCCCGGTCATCACGCTCGATGCCGACGACCGACCCGCGCCTTGGTGGTCGCCGCGGCGCAACCGCGCTGCGAAAGCGCACTTCGCCTTCGACGTGGCGCGCGCGGTGCGCGACACGCCGATCGAGCTGCTCGGCGGCGCCGACGCCAGCTCGGCGATGGGCACGCTGGTGGCCTATCCAGCGCTGCTCGCGCGCTTCGCGCTGCAGACGCGCATGCTCGACTTCCGGCTGCCCGACTACAGCGACAGCCCGCTGGTCGACATCGCCAGCCCCGAGGACCTGAAGCTGCGCGGCGAGGCCTGCGGCAGCACGCAGGGCGACGTCCATCCGCAGGCGCATTCGCTGTGGGTGCGGCGCGGCCGCTCGTCGAGCGACGACGGCACCGAGGCAGTGGAGAACGTGCAGCTCCGGCTGTGGCGCTACCGGCGGCCGGCCGCCGACGGGCTGCCGGAATTCGTGGGCGGAACGTGGTGCGGCGTGCCCGTGCGGCGCGCGCGTTCGGTGCTGCTGACCCATGCCTTCGGCATGTCGGGCCACACCTTCACCTTCAAGGGCACGACGCAGAACTTCGCCGAGTATCTCTACAGCCTCGGCTGGGAGGTCTGGGTGCTCGACACCCGGCTGAGCCCGCGCTCGCGGGCCTCGCAGGAGCCGGGCACCGCGGACCAGGTCGCGATGATCGACATTCCGCAGGCGGTCGATTTCGTGCTCGACCTGCTGCGCAGCGAGCGCGACCGGGTCGTCGGACCCGAGGCCGGGCTGCCGCTGCAGATCCATGCCTTCGGCCAGTGCCTCGGCGCGGCGGCCTTCCAGATGGCGCTGCTGGCGGGGCGGCTGTCCTATCCCATCGAGAGCGCCGGCTACGTGTCGGCCACGGGCGTGCGCCCGCTGCTGCCGAAACTCGCGGGCCTGGTGAGCGCGCAGACGCACCTGTTCACGGTGGGCTCGCGCTCCTCGCAGGGCAAGACCTGGCTGCCGGCCTTCATCCGCAACCTGGCGGGCCGCACCACGGTGCCGCTGGCGGTGCGCGGGCCGGTCGAGTCGCTGGTCGAATCGCTGGTCGATCGCCTGTTCGCGGCGTTGCCGGTGCCGCCCGGCGAGCACTGCCCGGGCGAAGGCACGCTGGGCCGGCCGCACGACGACGACTGCGCGACCTGCAGGCGCGTGCGCTTCCTCGACGCCGAGCTGTTCAAGCACCGCAACCTCAACGCCAAGACCCACCGCGAACTGCCCAAGCTGTTCGGCAATGCCTCGGTGCGCGTGTTCGCCCATGCGGCGCGCTTCGTGGAGTACGAGCGGCTGGTCAGCGAGGACGGTTTCAACGTCTACGCCAACGACAGCGCGATCGCGCGCCACATGGCGCTGCCGGTGCGCTTCGTGCACGGCTGCGAGAACGAGCTGTTCGACAAGGAAGGGGCGCTGCGCTCGTCGCTGCAGTTCGCGCAGATCCATCCCGAATGGGTGCCGCTGTTCGGCAAGGCGGCCGACGGGCAGCCGCCGCACATGTGCGACCTGCTCGTGGGCTATGGCCACCTCGATCCGCTGATCGGCCAGGCGGCGATGGATCGCGTCGGCGGCGAGGCCAGTCCCTACGAGCGGCTGGCCGCCTTGCTGAACCAGGCCTGGGAGGCGCAGGCGCACGGCCCGGCCCTCTCTCCGTCGGAGAGCGATGAGGCGCTCCCGCCGGCGAGCCCACATCCGAACCACGAGGTGCGCTTTCCGCGCGCCGGCCCCTGGGTCGGGCCGATCGAGCCGATGGAGGTCGATCCGCAACTGGCCCTGTATTGCGCCATGCCGCCGGGCCCGGCGCGCAGCGTGCGCGTGGCCTTCGTGGTCGACGACACCGCCGCCGATGCGCTGCTGAGCCGCGGGCTGGCGGCCAGCGCCATCGTGCACCTGGCGCAGCGCGTCTACCGGGTGCCGCTGGAGATCGTCGACTTTCCCGCGCCGATGGTGGCGCGCGACGGCTTCCTGCTGCCGCCGTCGCGGCGCCCCTGGGTGCTCGGCAGCGCCCAGGGCCGCACCGACGGCAGCAGCGCGATCCGCGTGGCCTGCGGCAGCATTCCGCTACCCGAGGGCGGGGCGTGGGAGCGGGCGCGCATCGAGTGCGTCTCGCACGCACCCGCGCTCGATGCACGGACCGCCAGCCGGCCGCTGCAGCGATTGCCCGACGAGGTCGCGGAGGGGCCGCCGGTGGCGTTCTCGGCCGCCGCGGAGGCGGCGGAGCTGATGGCGCTGCAGGGCTCGATCCGCTTCGCGGCCGAAGCGGCGCTGCGCGAACGCGAGGTGGGTCGCGGGCCCTTTCCCGTCTCGCTGTCGCACCAGCGCCGCAATGCGCCGCTGGCGGAGCATCGCTGGATCCGCCTCAGGCAACGCATGCTGGCCGAGCGCGACGGCGCGCTCTGCATCGCCATCGGGAGCTGCAGCTACCCGGGCTTCTCCTTCGACAGCGAGCCGGCCTCGGCCTCGTTCGAGCGGCTGTTGAAGACGGTGCGCAGGCTGGGACCGGGCGGCCCCGAGATGCTGTTCATGCTGGGCGACCAGATCTATGCCGATGCGACCGGCGGCATCATCGATTCGACCAACCCGGTCGAGCGCTACACCGACCGCCACCAGCGGGCCTTCGCGCGGCCCGCGCTGCAGAAGCTGCTGGCGCGGGTGCCGTCGGTGTGCACGGTGGACGACCACGAGTTCACCGACAACTACCCGCTGGCCCGCTCGCTGTTCAAGCCGCATCTCTCGCGTTGCGGCTACAGCCAGTTGCGCGAGGAACATGCACTGCGGGCCGCGAAGAGCGCGCTGACCGCCTACCAGCTGATGCACGGCACCGAGAGCATGCGTCGCTTCGGTTTCGCGCGCTACGAGCGCGGCGGCGTGCGCTTCTTCGTGGCCGACACGCGGCGCTGGCGCAAGGCGGCGGAGCACAGCGAGCCGGGCAAGCCGGTCGCGGCGCGCACGGTGTCGGACGAAGCGCGCGCGGCCTTCCATGCCTGGGTGGAGGAGGGCCGTCACAGCGACGCCTTCCATTGCCTGCTCACGGGCAGCGTGTTGCTGCCCGGGCTGGTGCCGGGCTGCGATCCCGCGAACCCCGGCCCGCCCGACTCGATGCAGGCCGCGCCGGCCGAACGCGCCGACCTGCTGGGCCAACTGGCCGATGCGGTGCCGGGGCGCTTCGCCTGCATCTCGGGCGACTACCACCTGAGCTTCTCGGGCGCGGTCACGGTGGATGGCAAGCGCGTCGGCGCGGTGATGCTCGCGCCGGCCTTCTACGCGCCCTTGCCCTATGCCAACTGCTCGCCCGGCGATCTCTGGCTCGACGAGGCCCTGCCATTGCCGGGCGGCCGCACGTTGCGCCTCGAGGCGATCGATGGCGAACTGCCGCAGCGCGGATCGGGCTACGGCCTGCTGCGCTTCGAGCGGCACGCCGGGGGATGGACGACCGCGCTGTCGACCGACCTGCTGGTGCTCGAGGAGGGCACGACCCGGCAGCGCTTCGACTGGCCGAGCGTCGACCTCCGGTAGCGCCGCGCGGCGTTCTCCCCCAATTGGGGCATGCGCGCGGCGCGGCGATGAACTCCAATCCCCGCATGCCGTTCAGCAGGACTCGTGGGGCCCGCGTACGGCGCGTTGCAGTCTTCCAAAAAGAAAGCGCTCATGCCGGGACGGTTGGTTTCGATCGATGTGCCCTCGATCTACAAGGTGGCAGGCCAGTGGCTCGCGCTGCCGCGGCCCATGGCCTGGTGCACGCCCGACACGCGGCGTGCGCTCGCCGGCATCCGCAAGGAGGTCGAGCGCCGCGGCGGCCGCCTGCTGCTGTCCGACCTGTTCCATGACCGGACCGCCGAGTCCGGCCGGCCATCGTCCTTCGGTGCCTGCACGGGCGACGGCATGCACGAGGCCGGTCGCGCGTTCGACGTGGACCTCGGCGCGCTGCGCCTGCCGCTGGCCGAGTTCTGGGCGCTGGCGCGCGGCTTCGGCGTGGTGCCGATCCATCGCACGCCCGACCCGGCGCTCAGCGAGGCCTGGCATTTCGAATGCCGCGGCAGCCATCAGCGCGTGTACGACCAGCATGCGTCGAAGCCCGCGGGCCTGTTCAGGACGCCGTACCTCGCGATGGCCGCCAGCGCGACCCTCGCGGCCGGCCTGCCGCACGACCTGTTCATCCACAACGCCGACGAGGCGCGCCTGCAGAGCGGCCTGATCCGCCTGGGGCACGACATCGGCGGCATCGATGGCCTGATCGGCTTCCGCTCGATGCGGGCGCTGCGGGCCCTGGCGCTCGATGGCCTGTCGCTCGAGGCTCAGCTGAGCGGGGTCGAGTGGTGGTTGCGGGGGATGTACCCCGCGGAGTACGGCGACGCGGAGTCGATGGAGACGGCGCTTGCGGCCTGAGCTTCCGGGGTTACTTCTTGTCCGCAGCGACGGGTGCAGCAGCTTCGGCGATCTTCTTCTTGAGCCAGCCCGCGAGTTCGCGCTTGCCCTTGGCATTGGCGGCGCGCCAGGCCTCGCGCGCCAGCGCGACGAAGCGCTCCTCGGCCTCGTCGGGCACTTCCGAAGGGCGGTCTTCCCGGTCGAGCCAGCCGGCCTCGACCTCGCAGTGCCGCTCGATCTGCCGCGCGAGGTTGTCGCCGATCGGCCGCGCGCTCTTGATCTGGCTCCACATGCTCGGCGACACCTCGATCTTCCGGGCGAAGGCCTGGTCGAGCCCCTTGGCGGGCAGGCCGGCGGCCACGGACGCTTCGAGAAAGCGGCGATGCAGCGCGAGCACATTGCGGCGGCGTGCGACGGTGAGATTGGGCACTGTTCAAAAACAACAACAAGACAAAAAAAGATTGTCCCGGTTGTTGACGCCCTCGTAAAGACTATTTACAGTGCAAGGCAATCGCAGGCCCAGGCCGCGAGAGGCCCGATCCCTCCACCCTTTTTCAAAGCGCGACAGCTTCAACCAAGGTCCCATCGTGAACACCGCACGCCAACTCTCCAGCATTCGACCCGTCTCGGGCCGGGCGCTCGTGCGCGCGGGTTTCAGCAAAGGATTCGACCTGCCGTCGCCCGCCACGAACCTGGGTCGCTCGTACGCCATGCATTCGCCGAACCACGCGAAAGCGCGCGTTGATGCATTCGAGGATCGACTGCCACCGGGTGGAGGTTGCGCTTAGGCGCTTGCCCTCCTCAGCTCTCTCACCAGAGGCCCGGACACCGAAAGGTTCCGGGCCTTTTTGTTTTTCGTCGCCGCATCCCGATGCGGTTCGCGTTCGCGGCGATCGTGCCGTGGCGGTGGTGTCTCCGGATGCCGTCGATGTTCTTCCACAACTTGCCGCGAGGCGCAGCCGTCACTGGATCGGCGCGCAGCTTCGCCATTTCGGGTGTGCCTTCACCACACCGCCAGGATCAGCCGCGTGGACGGTCTGGCGGGATGTGCAGGAGCGTGGACCACTCCTGTGCAGCGATGTCGCACGGGGCCTCGAGCGAGAGCGCGAGGCCTGTCGCGTGAGGACACAACCGAAATGGAAAGCGCCTTTTCCTCGATCACGTTCCGCTAACTCAGCGGCCAGAGTGCCTCCCTGTCTAGGAGGAAGTCAGGGGTTCGACTCCCCTGCGGAACGCCAATGCTGTCACCACATCGCTCAACCCATACAACAAGGAGTCATCGCATGCGCAAGCGCAACAGCCCCATCCGCATGATCGCCGTGCATCCCGCGCCGGCGCGCAAGCCCTTCGTGTCCGCGCTGGCGCGGCGCCTGGGCTTCGGTCGCAAGACCGATGTCCTGCGCGAGTCGGGTTCGCTGCGCGAGCTGCGGCTCGATCAGCTCGACCTCGACCAGCGCGTGCGCGAAGTCGGTGAGTGGTAGCGGATCTTTCTTTCGTTTTTCCATGGTGCGCGTAGCTCAATGGCAGAGCCGCGGGTTGTGATCCCGCTGACGACGGTTCGATTCCGTTCGTGTACCCCAGACTTTTCGACCATCGTTCGACATCGCCGCGAAAGGAGGCGAGCCATGCATTCACACGTCCTGCAACTCGACATCCAGGGCACGCCGCAAGCCTGGGTCTCGCTGGAGCAGGCGGTGCTGCACTACGCCTGCGACGACGTGGCCTGGGAAGACGGCGACGCGCCGCTGGCCACCATGCGCGGCGGCTTCAACGTGGCGCGCGGCGTGCAGTCGCGCATCGAGGTGGCGCCGATCATCGCGCTGCGCGGTGCCTCGAAGATCAACCTCTTCGACGTCATTCCCGGCCTCACCAAGCGCAAGCTGCTGCGCCGCGATCGCCATACCTGCGCCTACTGCGCGGGCGTGTTCCCGGAACAGGTGCTGCAGTGCGAGCACGTGCTGCCGGCATCGCGCGGCGGTGCCTGGAGCTGGACCAATCTCGTGACAGCCTGTGCCGTGTGCAACGGCCGCAAGGCCGCGCGCACGCCCGAGGAGGCCGGCATGCCGCTCGTGTACCTGCCGTACGTGCCGAGCCGTTTCGAGAACTTCCTGCTCGAGGGCCGCAACATCCGCGCCGACGTGCACGAATGGCTGGCCAGGCGGTTGCCGAAGGGGTCGCGGCTGCAATGAACCGGCGCCAATGCAAAGGCCCGCTGTCCTCGCGGACAGCGGGCCTTTTTCATGCGCGCCGTTCAGCGGCCGAGTCCGAAATAACGGTAGGCGATCGCACCGGCTGCCGCGAGGCCGCCGACGATCGCGAAGAGGACCTTGGCGGTGCGCCCGTTGCTGCGCCTGGAGCGCTGCCAGTGCTCCGGCCCGATCAGGTCGATGGGCACGGTGGGTTTGCCGATGTCGGGAGCCTTTTCCATGGGGCGGAAATATAGCGTAGGCCCGAAAAGCCACCCGGGTGGCGGCTCATCGGAGGGGGGTCCGCCGGCTCGTGCGCGGACAAAAAAAATACCCGCCGAGGCGGGTGTGGCAACGAGCTTTCTGGCTTCGGTTTCTGGTCCCTGTGGTCATTGTTGTAGGGCGCTGTGTGACAGCAACAGCAAGATGCCATGCGGCACGGGAGCCGCCACTGCAGGGGCAGGATCGGCAATGCAGCTGTCATCCAAAAATGTGAAATAGTGCGGAAATGAACAAGGAAATCATCCTGAAGGCGCTGAAGGCCGCGCTGCAGAACTGGATCCGCAGTGCCTCGCCGGCGCAGCTGTGGCGGGTGCATCAGGTGGGTGGACTCGGAGCGGTCATCGAGGTCGACGGCGACGACCTGCGGGTGCGCATCGAGCTCGATGGCCCGCGCAGCATGTTGTCGGAGATCGGCATGACGGGCGGCCGGCTGCCCATCACCGAAGCCTTCCGCGGCGAGGACGGCGCCACGTGGGGCACGCCGCCGCCGCTGGGCAGCGGCGAGCGCGAGCGCTGGTTCCTCGCGAGCGAGGTCGCGCAGGCGCATGCGCGGCAGTACCTCGAGGCGGAGGTGGTCGACAGGCAGGCGTTGCTGGCGGCCTATGCCTCCGACTGGCTGGCGCGGCGGTCTGCGGGTTGAGGCCTTCGCGCGAATGCGCGTGCTGTGTGACGACGCCGAATCGCTGCGACGTGGTTCACGATCGTTCAGCACCTTGATTTGGGCCACGTGACTTATTCCTCCGTAAGGAGGTGTGCGCCCGCGAGAGTCAAACGTATTCTTCCGTGACAACTGCAAGTTTCTTTGTCGGTTGTTGTCACACAAGGGAGAAGTCATGAGAAGCGCAGATTTCAGCAGGATGTCGGGTGCGCGCCTGCTTTCCATCGCAGCCGCGGCTGCGGCAATGTCGGCCTGTGGGGGCGGCGGGGGAGGGGGCGGAGGCTTTCCGTTGCTGCCCATCGCGTCGGCACCCGCGCCGGCACCAGCGCCCGCACCGGACCCGCAGGCCGAGAGTTCCGCGCCTTGCTTCAACGAAGCCGATTTCCGCGAAGGCACGCTGCTCGAGTTCGAGGCGGTCGCGCCCGGCAAGGACCCCGCGGCCGATTCCTTCCGCCGGAAGAGCGTGACCGAAGGGCGCGAGGCCTTTGCCGGTGCCACGCCTGTGGCCTTCAACGTCGGCACGGAGGTCAGTGCCTCTCCAGCCTTCGAGCAGCGCATCGTCAAGAAGGAATACAAGGACCTGGTCGGCGGCAATCTCTTCCTCTATGGAAAGTCGACTTCGTACCACAGCAAGATCGATGACAAGTTCGCCGACGACATGAAGCTTCCCGCCATCGTGCCCCGGGAGTACACAGGCTACGCGTCGCAGGTGTTCGAGCCCCCGTTCTCGTTCCCGATCGACATGAAGCCCGGGCAGGTCGTGAGCAAGGAGTCTTCCGTGACCAAGACCGAGACTTCCAATGGCAGCGTGGTCTCGACGCGTACGCTGCCCGCGAAGGGCGAGCTCAGCTACAGCGGCCGAGAAAAGCTGGAGACGCCGCTGGGCACGTTCAGCACCTGCAAGTTCACGCTGAAGCTGACGCTGGGTTCGCTGGTCGGCCCATCGGCCACCAAGGAGTTCTGGCTGGCCGCCGAAGGACCTTATCGCGGCCAGTTGCTCAAGGGTGTCGATCCGAAGTCGCCGATGGTCGCGACCAAGATGACGTACTCGCCCAAGTAACGCCGGTGGATTGAGCATCGATCGTGGCAGGTCCGGCGGGCCTGCCACCCGCGCCAAGGCAAGCAGTACGGACGCACAAAGAAAAACGGCCGAAACCCAGAAGGATTTCGACCGTTTTCAGTGTTGGTGGTGGGCCCTGAGTGACTCGAACACTCGACCTACGGATTAAGAGTCCGCTGCTCTACCAACTGAGCTAAGAGCCCTTGCGTTGAAAACATATTCGTTTTCAGGCAAGTCTGCGAGTATAGCGTAGAAATTCAGGTTTCTCAAAATTTTTGAGTGGAACGTGTGTGGCGGATTAGCATTCGGCACCGACGAAGGGGTTCGCCCCCTCTCTTTCCCATTCAGGAGAACTTCCATGAGCGATGCAAACACCGCGCCGCATGTCGTGATCACGGGCGCCGCGGGCGCACTCGGACGCGCCGTTGCACAACACTTCCTCGCGCAGGGCGCGCGCGCCGCGCTGATCGACCACCACGCCGGGCGCCTGGCCGAGGTGTTCCCGGGCCTCGACAACTCGCAGCACCTGCTGCTGGCCGGCGACGTGACCTCGGCCTCGTCCATGGCCGGCCTGTCCGAGCAGATCCTCAAGGCCTTCGGTCGCGTCGACGCGCTGGTGCACATCGCCGGCGGCTTCGAGATGGGCGAGGCGACGCACGCGCTCACGCGCGAGAGCTGGGACCGGATGATGAACCTCAACGCATGGTCCTTCGTGGCCGTGACGCAGGCATTGCTGCCCTCGATGATCGAACGCCGCGCCGGCCGCATCGTCGCGGTGACCGCGAAGGTCGCGGCGCGCGGCCTGCCCGCCATGGCGTCGTACATCGCGTCGAAGAGCGCTCTGCAGCGGCTGGTGGAGGCGATGGCGGCCGAGGCGGCGCCGCATGGCGTCAACATCAACAGCGTGGCGCCCAGCGTGCTCGACACGCCGGCCAACCGGCAGGCGATGCCCGATGCGAACCCGGCCGAATGGGTGTCGACCGCGGTCGCCGCGCAGACCATCGGCTTTCTCGCGTCGCCCGGCGCGGCGGCGCTGCACGGCCAGCACCTGGCGCTCGACTGACGCACAGCGAGGCACAGCGCCCCAAGCAAAAGGGCCTTGGCGGATGCCAAGGCCCTTTTTTGTCGGTTGGTGGAGAGGATGAGGATCGAACTCACGACCTCCGCATTGCGAACGCGGCGCTCTCCCAGCTGAGCTACCCCCCCAACGCGACGCGAATTTTAGCCGGAACCCGTGATGGCGTGCTCGCCGCATGCCAAGATGCGCGCCTTTCAGGAACAGCACCGGCTCCCGGCACCACCATGGCCCCCACACGCGATCCCGCCTGGCTCGAAGGCATGTACAACAACCTCGCGCGGGTGAAGGAACACCCGGCGTACTTCGCGCGCTGGGCGCGCGAATCCGCCGCGGCGCGCGACACGCTGCCGAGCCGGATCGACCTGCGCTACGGCGAGGGCGTCAACGAGACGCTCGACGTGTTCCCGGCGCCGGTGCCCGACGCGCCCGTGCTGGTCTTCATCCACGGCGGCTACTGGCGCGCGATGGACAAGAAGGACCATTCCTTCATCGCGCCCGCCTTCAACGACCGCGGCATCTGCGTGGTGCAGCCGAACTACGCGCTGTGCCCGGGCACGCCCGAGCAACCCGTGACGGTGCCGGGCATCCTGCTGCAGATGGTTCGTGCGCTCGCCTGGACCTGGCGCAACGTGGCGGCGCATGGCGGCGATCCCGCGCGGATCACGGTGGCGGGGCATTCGGCCGGCGGCCACATGGCGGCGGCGCTGCTGGCCTGCGACTGGAAGGCCGTGGCGCCGGACCTGCCCGACCACCTCGTGCGCAATGCGCTGTCGATCTCGGGCCTGTACGACCTCGCACCGCTGCAGCGCACGCCCTTCCTCGAGCAGGTGCTGCGGCTGAGCGACGACGACGTGCGCCGCGCGAGCCCCGCGCACTGGCCGGCGCCGAGGCGTGGGCAGCTCTATGCGGTGGCGGGCGGCAACGAGAGCGAGGAATTCATCCGCCACAACGCGATGATCCGCGAGGCCTGGGGCCCGCACACCGTGCCGGTCTGCGAGGTGCTCGCGGGCCTCGATCACTTCGGCGTGGTCGATGCCCTGGCCGATTCCTCGCACCGATTGCACCGGCTCGCGGTGCAACTGCTCGAGGCTTGAAGACCTACATCAGCAGGTGTTCGCCTGCGTTGTCGCCGCCCAGCGTGACGTAGTTGACCTTGCGAATGTCCATCAGCGTGCGGCCGCCCGCGTAGCTGATCGAGCTCTGCACGTCCTGCTCCATCTCGACCAGCGTGTCGGCCAGCTTGCCCTTGATGGGCTCGAGGATGCGCTTGCCTTCGACGTGCTTGTACTCGCCCTTGTTGAAGTCGCTGGCCGAGCCGTAGTACTCCTTGAACAGCGCGCCGTCGACCTCGACCGTCTGGCCCGGCGATTCCTCGTGGCCCGCGAACAGCGAGCCGATCATCACCATCGAGGCGCCGAAGCGCACGCTCTTGGCGATGTCGCCGTGGTCGCGGATGCCGCCGTCGGCAATGATCGGCTTGGTCGCCACGCGCGAGCACCACTTGAGCGCGCTGAGCTGCCAGCCGCCGGTGCCGAAGCCGGTCTTGAGCTTGGTGATGCAGACCTTGCCCGGGCCGATGCCGACCTTGGTCGCGTCCGCGCCCCAGTTCTCGAGATCGATCACCGCCTCGGGCGTGCCGACGTTGCCGGCGATCACGAAGGTCGCGGGCAGCTTCTGCTTGAGGTAGCCGATCATGTTCTTCACGCTGTCGGCGTGGCCGTGCGCGATGTCGATCGTCACGTACTCTGGCACCAGGCCCTGCGCGACGAGCTGGTCGACCGTGTCGTAGTCGGCCTTCTTCACGCCCAGCGAGATCGAGGCGAACACGCCATGGCCCTGCATGCGCTTGACGAGCGCGACGTTGTCGAGGTCGAAGCGGTGCATGACGTAGAAGTAGCCGTTCTGCGCCAGCCACAGGCAGATGGACTCGTCCACCACCGTCTTCATGTTGGCGGGTACCACCGGCAGGCGGAAGCTGCGGCCGCCGAGCGTGACGCTGGTGTCGCACTCGGAGCGGCTCTCCACGCGGCACTTGCGCGGCAGCAGCAGGATGTTGTCGTAATCGAAGATTTGCATGAAACCAAGCTCCTGGAGGAAGTCGTTGAAAACGAGTGAGCGCTTGGTCTGGCCGGCTTCGGCGGCGTCGCTGCGAAAGCCCCTGCGGGGGCGGGCGACGCGCACAAAAAACCGGGCACAAAAACTTGGGCCCGGTGATTGATTCTACGCAGCCTCCCGTGGGGAGGTCTTCCGGAACTTCATATAACCCGCATACGCCGTGGTTTCTACAATCGACGGATGTTTGAAGAATTCGCGGCCGATGACCGCACCCCGCCGCCGGTCGACCTGCCGCTGCTGCACAACCTCAACGCCGAGCAGCTCGCAGCGGTCACGCTGCCGGCCGGCAACGCGCTGATCCTCGCGGGCGCCGGCTCGGGCAAGACCCGCGTGCTCACCACCCGCATCGCCTGGCTGCTGCAGACGCGCCAGGTGTCCGCCGGCGGCATCCTCGCCGTGACCTTCACCAACAAGGCCGCCAAGGAGATGATGACGCGGCTCACGGCGATGCTGCCGGTCAACGTGCGCGGCATGTGGATCGGCACCTTCCACGGCCTGTGCAACCGCTTCCTGCGCGCGCACTGGAAGCTGGCCAACCTGCCGTCGACCTTCCAGATCCTCGACACGCAGGACCAGCTCTCGGCCATCAAGCGGCTGATGAAGCAGTTCAACGTCGACGACGAGCGCTTTCCGGCCAAGCAGACGCAGTGGTTCATCGCCGGCGCCAAGGAAGATGGCCTGCGCCCCGACGCGGTCGAGATCCGCAGCGAGGACGACCGCAAGAAGGTCGAGCTCTACCGTCTCTACGAGGAGCAGTGCCAGCGCGAGGGCGTGGTCGACTTCGGCGAGCTGATGCTGCGCAGCTACGAACTGCTGCGCGACAACGAACCGGTGCGCGAGCACTATCAGCGACGCTTCCGCCACATCCTGATCGACGAGTTCCAGGACACCAATCGGCTGCAGTACGCCTGGATCAAGATGCTCTCGGGCAACACCGTCGCGGGCCAGTTCGTGCCGGGCGAGAACAGCGTCGTGGCCGTGGGCGACGACGACCAGAGCATCTATGCCTTCCGCGGCGCGCGCGTGGGCAACATGGCCGACTTCGTGCGCGAGTTCGACGTCACGCACCAGATCAAGCTCGAGCAGAACTACCGCAGCTACAGCAACATCCTCGACTCGGCCAACGAGCTCATCAGCCACAACAAGAAGCGCCTGGGCAAGAACCTGCGCACCGACCAGGGTCCCGGCGAGCCGGTGCGCGTCTACGAGTCCTCGAGCGACCTCGCCGAGGCGCAGTGGATGGTCGAGGAGATGCGCCAGCTGGTGCGCGACGGCATCGACCGCAAGGAGATGGCCGTGCTCTACCGCAGCAACGCGCAGAGCCGGGTGATCGAAACCGCGCTGTTCAATGCCTCGGTGCCGTACCGCGTGTACGGCGGCCTGCGCTTCTTCGAGCGCGCCGAAATCAAGCATGCGCTGGCCTACCTGCGCCTGCTCGAGAACAAGGACGACGACACCAGCTTCCTGCGCGTCGTCAACTTTCCGCCGCGCGGCATCGGCGCGCGCACGCTCGAGCAGCTGCAGGACGCCGCGCGCGCCGCGGGCCGTTCGCTGCACGACGCGGTGCACGCGGTCGGCGGCAAGGCCGGCTCCAACCTCACGGCCTTCGTCGCCAAGATCGACGTGCTGCGCGAACAGACGCAAGGCGCGAGCCTGCGCGAGATCATCGAGCTGGTGCTCGACCACAGCGGCCTGGTCGAGCACTACCGTGCCGACCGCGAAGGCGCCGACCGCATCGAGAATCTGGAGGAACTGGTGAATGCGGCCGAGAGCTTCGTCACGCAGGAAGGCTTCGGCCGCGACGCGGTGGCACTGCCGGTCGACGAGCTGCGCCAGTCGCCCGCGAGCCAGGGCATCGACCCGGGCCGCCCGCTGCTCGACGAGCCACTGGCACCCGACGCCGAGACCGGCGAAACGCTGAGCCCGCTCGCGGCCTTCCTCACGCACGCGGCGCTCGAGTCGGGCGACAACCAGGCCCAGGCCGGCCAGGACGCGGTGCAACTGATGACTGTCCACGCTGCCAAGGGCCTCGAGTTCGACTGCGTGTTCATCACCGGCATGGAGGAGGGCCTGTTCCCGCACGAGAACTCGATGAGCGACTACGAGAGCCTCGAGGAAGAGCGCCGCCTGATGTATGTCGCGATCACGCGCGCGCGCAAGCGGTTGTACCTGAGCCACTCGCAGACCCGCATGCTGCACGGCCAGACCCGCTACAACGTCAAGAGCCGCTTCTTCGACGAGCTGCCCGAAGGCGCGCTCAAGTGGCTCACGCCCAAGAACCAGGCCTTCGGCAACTCCGCCTTCGGCTATGGCAACGGCTACGGCAGCACGCGCGGTGCGGGTGGCGGTGGTGGCTATGGCGGCGGCAAGGCCTATGGCGGCGGTGCCGCCAAGGAAACCTTCGCGAGCCCGCCGGTGCCGCCGCAAAAGAGCGCGCCCTCGCATGGCCTGCGCTCGGGCATGCAGGTGTTCCACAACAAGTTCGGCGAAGGCACGGTGACCGCGCTCGAGGGCACCGGCGACGATGCGCGCGCGCAGGTCAAGTTCACGCGCCACGGCGTGAAGTGGCTGGCGCTGTCGGTCGCCAAGCTCACGCCGGTCTGAGCCGGGGCGCGGCCCGCGGGGCCGCCCGGCTCAGTTCGGGTCGAAGCTGTCGCGGAAGGTGAACCAGGTCGAGGCCAGCGACATCGCCGCCAGAACCAGCGCCGTGCCCACGATCAGCACGGTGCCGATCGCGGTGGCGCCCGAGCCCGCGCCCACGGCGCCGACGCCCACCAGCACGGTGGCGATCAGGCCGACCGCGATGCCGGCCAGCAGGAACACGCCGAACCAGGCGATCCCGAACAGCGCATAGGCGCCGAAGTTGCGGAACAGCGCCACGATGCTGAAGAAGATGCTCTTCACGGGCTCCACGCGGTGCCAGTGCACCAGCGCGGGCGCATGCCACATCGCGAGCGACAGCGGCAGGTTCAGGCACAGGTGGACCATGCGCGCGACCTGGAACTCGCTGCTGGCCAGCACCTCGGGCGACAGCGCCTCGTCGAGCAGGTAGGCGCGCGCGAGCTGGCCGCCGTCGACCAGCGCGGTGGCCAGCACCGCGAGCACGAAGTACACGGCCGAGATCAGGCCCAGCACCACCAGCGGACGCCATTCGGCGCGCAGCGCGGCGAAGACCTCGACGAACATCGCCGAGCCCGTGGGCCGGCGCGCGCCGGCCTGCCCGTTGCCGCCGGCCTGCTCGTCGGCGTAGGCCACCGAGGTGGCGACCATCAGCCCCAGCGTCATGAACGGCAGCAGCACCGGCGCCAGCACGCTGCCCAGCAGCGGCACCACCGACAAGGTCGAGATCAGCGCCATCAGCAGGAAGAACAGCGACACGAAGGCCAGCGGCTGTCGCCAGAAGGTCTTGAGTCCGAGGCGGACCCATTGGGCGCCGGTCTTGGCCGGCACGAGGTGGAGTTTCATGGGGTACGGGTCAGGCGGCCACGGGCTCGAGGGCGCGGGCCATGACGTGCGGGTGCCGCACGCGCTCGCGCAGCACGCGCTCGAAGTGCGTCGGATCGTGGGGCTTGAGCATGCTGGCCTCGCGCGGCAGGTGGAAGTCCCAGAGGCGGGAGATCCAGAAGCGCAGCGCCGCGGCGCGCAGCATGGCGGGCAGCAGGGCGCGCTCCGAGGCGTTGAGCGCGCGCACGCTCTCGTAGGCGGCGAGCAGCGCGTCGGCGCGCTCCTCGTCGTGGCGGCCGGTCGGCAGGTCGATGGCCCAGTCGTTCAGGCACACGGCCAGGTCGAACAGCCAGGTGTCGGTGCCGGCGAAGTAGAAGTCGAACACGCCGGTCAGGCGCGGCGCGGCGCCTTCTTCGTGGCCGGTCTCGAACATCGCATTGTCGCGGAACAGGTCGGCATGCACCGGCCCGCGCGGCAGGGCGGCATAGGCCGAGGACTCGGCCACGTGGTTCTGGTAGGCGAGCTCGCCGCGCAGCAGCGCCGACTGGGCCTCGTCGATGTGGGGCAGCACCACCGGCACGGTGTCGTTCCACCACGGCAGGCCGCGCAGGTTGGGCTGGATGCGCGGAAAGTCGCGACCCGCCAGGTGCATACGCGCCAGCAGCGCGCCGAGTTCGGCGCAGTGCGCGGCACCCGGCGCGAGCTCGCTGCGGCCCGCCAGCTTGCGCACCACCGCGGCCGGCTTGCCCGCCACCTTGAGCAGCAGCTCGCAGGGCGCGTTGGCCGGCACCGACAGCGGATGCGTGTTCTGGGCGTCGATCGCCTGCACGGCCGGGTCGGCCACCGGCTCGGGCACCGGCAGGCCGCGCGCGGCCAGGTGCTTCATCAGGCAAAGGTAGTAGGGGAGCTGCTCGGCGCTCAGGCGCTCGAACAGCGTGAGAACGTACTCGCCCGACTCGGTGGTGGCGAAGTAGTTGGTGTTCTCGATGCCGCCCTCGATGCCGCGCAGCTCGCGCAGGGGGCCCAGGCCGAGGCGCTGCACGAGCGCGTCGGCCTCGCCGAATTCGACTTCGGTAAAGACTGCCATGGAAAGCGCCCTCAGCGCGGTTGGGATGCGGCTGCCGCTGCGATGCGTCGCACGGTCAGAACTTCATGACGTTCCAGACCCGGGGCGAGGTGCCCGCGGGGCCGTCGGCCGCGTTGGGACGCGCGCCGGACGGATCGTTCGGCAGCACCTGGTAGCCGGGCATGTTGGCCTTGGGCGTCACGTTGATGCTCTGGGTGCGGCCGCCGTAGCGGACCTCGTCGACCGAGGCGCCGCTGTCCTCGGTGTGCAGGTGCTCGATCTTCTGGTTGCGCCGACCGTCGGCCTGCTGCTCCTGATTCTGTAGCGAGGGATCCGCTGCAGCCGGTGCCGCCGCAGGCGCGTTCTGCGCTTGCACGGCGGCAAAGGGGGTGGCGAGGGCCAGCGCCAGCAGGAGGCGGCGGGCAACCAGGAGTGTGGAGTCGGGCATGCACGGATTGTAGGCGGCGCGCCGTATCGGGGTTGTCGTCGCAGGGCCCGTGGCGGCGTGGTCCGCAAGGACATTCGGGCGGTCGTGGAGGCAGGCAAAATGCCCCGATGACCGACAAGAAAACGCTGCTGCTCGTCGATGGATCGAGCTACCTCTATCGCGCCTTCCACGCCATGCCCGACCTGCGGGCCGTGCCCGGCGATCCGAAGAGCCCGGCCACGGGCGCGATCCGGGGAATGATCAACATGATGACGGCGCTGCGGCGCGAGGTGCGCGCCGACTACGCGGCCTGCATCTTCGATGCCCCCGGCAAGACCTTCCGCGACGACTGGTATCCCGAGTACAAGGCCAACCGCTCGCCGATGCCCGACGACCTGCGCAGCCAGATCGACCCCATCCACGAGGTGGTCAAGCTGCTGGGCTGGCCGGTGCTCAGCGTGCCCGACGTGGAGGCCGACGACGTGATCGGCACCCTCGCCAAGGTGGCGGCCGCGCAGGGCATCGAGGTGATCGTCTCCAGCGGCGACAAGGACCTGAGCCAGCTGGTCGACGAGCACATCACCATCATCGACACGATGAACGGCAAGAAGCGCGACGTGGCCGGCGTCACGGCCGAATTCGGCGTGCCGCCGAACCTCATGGTGGACTACCAGACGCTGGTGGGCGACTCGGTCGATAACGTGCCCGGCGTCGAGAAGGTCGGCCCGAAGACTGCTGCCAAGTGGCTGCTCGAATACGGCTCGCTCGACGCCCTGGTCGAGCGCGCGGCCGAGGTCAAGGGCGCGGCCGGCGAGAACCTGCGCAAGGCGCTCGACAAGCTGCCGCTGAGCCGCAGGCTCGTGACGATCCGCACCGACTGCGACCTGGCCGGCCACGTCGATGGCCTGCCCTCGCTCGAAGGCCTGCCCGTGGGCGCGCCGCAGACCGGCGAGCTCAAGCCCTTCTACGAGAAGTTCGGCTTCAAGAGCCTGGTGAAGTCGCTCGAGGCGCAGGAAGTGCCGCCCGAGCTGATCGAGGAGAACATCAAGAAGAAGGCCTCGAAGGCGGCCAAGGCCAACGACGACCAGAGCGGCCTGTTCGACGAGCCGTCGGAGGAGGGCGCCGCCATGGAGGCCGCCGCGCCCGCGAGCAACCTGCAATACGACACCATCTTCACCTGGGAGCAGTTCGACAGCTGGCTCGCGCGCCTCGAGGCCGCCGAGCTCGCGGCCATCGATACCGAGACCACCTCGCTCGACGAGATGGTGGCGCAGATCGTCGGCATCAGCTTCAGCGTGAAGCCCGGCGAGGCGGCCTACATCCCGCTCACGCACAACTACCCCGACGCACCCGCGCAATTGCCGATCGACGAGGTGCTCGCGAAGCTCAAGCCCTGGCTCGAGAACGGCGCGAAGAAGAAGCTCGGCCAGCACATCAAGTACGACCGCCACGTCTTCGCCAACCACGGCATCGAGGTGCAGGGCTACGCGCACGACACCATGCTGCAGAGCTACGTGCTCGAGGTGCACCGGCCGCACGGCCTGGCCAGCCTGGCCGAGCGCCACCTGGGCCGCAGCGGCATTTCGTACGAGGACCTCTGCGGCAAGGGCGTGCACCAGATTTCGTTCAGCCAGGTCGACATCGCCAAGGCGGCAGAGTATTCGTGCGAGGACAGCGACCAGACGCTCGACGTGCACGCCACGCTGTGGCCGCAGCTCGAAACGAACGAGAAGCTGCGCTTCATCTACCAGCTCGAGATGGATTCGAGCGAGGCGCTCTACCGCATCGAGCGCAACGGCGTGCTGATCGACAGCGCCACGCTGGCCGCGCAGAGCCACGAACTCGGCACGCGCATCATGGCGCTCGAGCAGGAGGCCTACGACATCGCGGGCCAGCCCTTCAACCTCGGTTCGCCCAAGCAGATCGGCGAGATCTTCTTCACCAAGCTCGGCCTGCCGGTGGTCAAGAAGACGCCGAGCGGCGCGCCGAGCACCGACGAGGAAGTGCTCGAGAAGCTGGCCGAGGACTATCCGCTGCCCGCCAAGATCCTCGAGCACCGCGGCCTGTCGAAGCTCAAGGGCACCTACACCGACAAGCTCGGCCAGCTCGCCAATCCGCGCACCGGCCGCGTGCACACGCACTACGCGCAGGCCGTGGCCGTCACCGGGCGCCTGTCGAGCAACGACCCCAATCTGCAGAACATCCCGATCCGCACGCCCGAAGGCCGGCGCGTGCGCGAGGCCTTCGTGGCGCCCGCGGGTAGAGTGATCGCGAGCGCCGACTACTCGCAGATCGAGCTGCGCATCATGGCCCACATCAGCGGCGACGCATCGCTACTGCGCGCCTTCACCGAAGGCATCGACGTGCACCGCGCCACCGCGGCCGAGGTCTTCGGCTCCACGCCCGACCAGGTGTCGAGCGAGCAGCGCCGCTATGCCAAGGTCATCAACTTCGGCCTGATCTACGGCATGAGCAGCTTCGGCCTGGCGAAGAACCTCGGCATCGAGACCAAGGCCGCGGCCTCCTACATCGAGCGCTACTTCGCGCGCTATCCGGGCGTGAAGGCCTACATGGACGAGACCAAGGCCTCGGCCAAGGAGCAGGGCTACGTCGAGACCGTGTTCGGCCGGCGCCTGTACCTGCCCGAGATCAACTCGCCCAACGGCCCGCGCCGCGGCGGCGCCGAGCGCGCGGCCATCAACGCGCCGATGCAGGGCACGGCGGCCGACCTGATCAAGCTCAGCATGGTCAAGGTGCAGGACGTGCTCGATGCCGAGAAGCGCGGCACGAAGATGATCATGCAGGTGCACGACGAACTGGTGTTCGAGGTGCCCGAGGCCGAGGTCGAATGGGTGCGCACCGAGATTCCGCGCATCATGGCCAGCGTGGCCGATCTCAAGGTGCCGCTGCTGGCCGAGATCGGCGTGGGACCGAACTGGGACAAGGCGCATTGAGCCTGGCGCGGGCCCTCGTCGCGGCGGCCGTTCTCATCGGGTGCATCGCGTCGCCCGCGGCCGCGCAGCCCGTGCCGTCCAAGGTGCCGCCCACCGGCGTGCGCATCTGCCTGGGCTTGACGAAGGAGGGCTGGCCCACGCCCCAGGCCTGCACCGATGCGGGGCCGCTGGCCCTGGTTCCCAAGCAGGACGGCCGGCAGGGCGCGGGTCCGCTGGCCTACGAGGCCGTGCCGGGCCAGCCGAGAACAGCCTGCGTGCGCGACCGCGTGTCGGGCCTGGTCTGGGAGGGCAAGCGCGACAACGGCCGGCCCGCCGATGCCGTGGCCTACGTGGCGCAGGTCAATGCGAGCCGGCTGTGCGGCTACGCCGACTGGCGCCTGCCCACCGTGGCCGAGCTGCATGGCCTGGTCGACCTGGGCAAGGAACGCGTGCCCGAAGTGCGCCCCGACCGGCCGCTGGCCGAGCAGTCGGTCATCGATGCGCGCTGGTTTCCGAACACCGTGCCGGCCCTCTACCTGACGTCCGACATGCGCGATCCCACGAGCCCGTGGTGCGTGAACTTCGCGAACGGCTTCGTCTACGACTGCGATCCCGACATGTCGCGCGAGCCGCCGCTCTTCGTGCGCCTGGTGCGCGGCCCCGAGGCGCCGAAGGCCGGGCGCTGGCGCGAACTGCCCGACGAGCGCGGTGTGCCCGGCGGTGCGGTCGAGGATCGCCACACCGGCCTGGTGTGGCGCCGCTGCGAGGAGCCGCAGACCTGGAACGGCAAGCGCTGCACCTGGAGCGCGAAGCGCTACGACTACGTGCAGGCCCTGCAGCGCGCCAGCGAGCAGGCCGGCTGGCGCCTGCCCACCATCAAGGAAGTCAACAGCCTCGCGCGGCGAGAGACCGATCGCTTCGAGATGCCGCCGTCGGACTTTCCAGCGCAGGGCAAGGAGGCGTCGCGCGCGGGCCAGTGGTCTTCCACCGTCTGCAACTCCAGCCCGGAGACATCGACGGCCCGCGCATCGATCAGTGCCTGGGTGCTGAGCCGCGAGGGCGCCATCTACTGCGAGGCACGCATCATGCATCTCGGCGTCCGGCTCGTGCGCGAATGAGAGGGTCGCATCGCGACGGCGCCCGTGCTTGAATCCGCCATTCGAACGCCATCATCGTCAGGAGACCAGAACATGCACTTCCACCCCTCCCGCTTCTTCGCGCGCGCACTGCTGCCGATGCTGTTGGCCGGTGCCGCCGCCACGGCCGCCGCAGCGCCCGACGCGCGCATCGCCGAACTGGCCGCCGCGCAGAAGCAGCCGCTGCTCGATTCGCTCTCGCAACTGGTGGCCATCGAGTCCGGCAGCCGCGACCTCGAGGGCCTGGAAAAGATCTCCGACCTGATCGCGTCGAAGCTCAAGGCGCTCGGCGGCGAGGTCGAGCTGATCGACCCGAGCGCCGAGGCCTACCGCATGGAGGACACGCCCGAGAAGATCGGCCGCGTGGTGCGCGCCACCTTCAAGGGCACGGGCACGAAGAAGATCATGCTGATCGCCCACATGGACACGGTCTACACCATCGGCATGCTCAACAGGCAGCCGTTCCGCGTCGAGGGCGACAAGGCCTACGGCCTGGGCATCGCCGACGACAAGCAGGGCGTGGCCGTCATCCTCCATGCGGTGGCGATGCTGCAGGCGCTCAAGTTCAAGGAGTACGGCACGCTCACGGTGCTGATCAACGGCGACGAGGAGATCAGCTCGCCCGGCTCGCGCGCGCTGCTCACGCGCCTGGGCGGCGAGCACGACGCGGTGCTGTCCTTCGAGGGCGCCTCGGTCAAGGACGACAAGCTCTCGCTGGCCACCGCCGGCATCGCCTCGGTCACGCTCAACGTGAGCGGGAAGGCCTCGCACGCCGGTTCGGCGCCCGAACTCGGCGTGAACGCGCTCTACGAGCTGTCGCACCAGATCCTGCAGATGCGCGACCTGTCCGATCCGGCCACCGGCCTCAAGATGAACTGGACCATCTCGAAGTCGGGCAGCAACCGCAACGTGATCCCGGCCTCGGCCACCGCGGGCGCCGACGTGCGCGTGCTCAAGGTCGCCGACTACGACCGCATCGAGCAGCAGGTCAACGAGCGCGTGAAGAAGCAACTGATCCCGGAGGCCAAGGTCGAGCTCAAGTTCGAGCGCCGCCGTCCGCCGCTCGAGGCCACCGATGCCTCGCGCGCGCTCGCCCAGCATGCGCAGGCAATCTACAAGGACGAACTGGGCCGCCCGCTGGGCGCCGACGACAAGGCCGCCGGCGGCGGCACCGACGCGGCCTTCGCCTCGCTCAAGACCAAGGCGCCGGTGATCGAGCGCTTCGGCCTGCAGGGCTTCGGCGCGCACTCGGCCGATGCCGAGTACGTGCTGATCGATTCCATCGAGCCGCGGCTGTACCTGGCCACGCGCATGGTGATGGACATCGCGCGCGGCAAGACCAACGTGCGCTGACGCTGCCATGCGGCTGCGCCACATCGAGGTCTTCAACGCCATCATGCTCACGGGCAGCGTGAGCGCGGCGGCGCGGCTCATCAACATCACGCAGCCGGCCGTCAGCCGCACGCTGCAGCATGCCGAGCTGCAGCTGGGCTTCCCGCTGTTCCAGCGCGCCAAGGGGCGGCTCGCGCCCACTACCGAGGCGCTCACGCTGTACCCGCACATCGAGCGGCTGTTCGCGCAACTCGACGAGGTGCAGCGGCTCGCGGCCAACCTGCGCGCGGGCGCCGACACCGGCGAGCTGCGCATCCTCAGCGTGCTGGCGCTGAGCTACGAGATCCTGCCGCGCGCGCTCAAGGCCTTCCGCGAGAAGCACCCGGGCTACGCGATCAGCGTGGAGTCGCTGCATTCGCCGCAGATCATGTCGGCGCTGCTGCTGCAGGAGGCCGACGTCGGCTTCGCGTTCAGCCCGGCCGTGCATCCCTCGCTCACGCAGGAAACGGTGGCCGACAGCCGCATGGTCTGCATCGCGCCCAAGGGCATGCTGCCGCGCCTGCTGGTGCGCAACGGCTCGGTGGCGCTGCACGACCTGGCCGAGCGGCCGGTGATCGGCCTCGACAGCCGCGACCCGGTGGGCACCAGCCTGAGCCAGGCCTGCCGCCAGGCCGGCGTGGGCTTCCACCAGGCGGTGGTCACGGTGCAGACCTACCACGCGGCGCTGGCGATGGCGCACCACGGCCTGGGCGTGGCGCTGGTCGACGGCTGCACCGCGCGCTCGGCCGACACCTCCAAGGTCGACGTGCTCACGCTCGAGCCGCACATCCCGGTGCCGATCCGCGCGCTGCGCTTCACGGGCCGGCCCGATTCGGTCGCGGTGCGCGGCATCACGCGCTGCATGCAGCAGGCGATCGTGGAGGCGGGGGTTTAGCTCTCAGGCAGCCAGCGCGGCCGCGACGCGCCGCGCCGACCCGAAGGCCAGCGTGAAGCCCAGCGCACCGTGGCCGGTGTTGAACAGCATGTTCGAAGGCGCGCCCTCGAGCCGACCGACGATCGGCAGGCCCGTGGGCGTGGCCGGGCGCATGCCGGTCCAGGGATGCAGCTCGGCCAGCCGGCTCGCGTGCGGGAACACGGCGCGCGTGGCCTCGGCCAGGGTCTGGATGCGGGTCGCGGGAATGCTCGCGTCGTGCCCCACGAGCTCGGCCATGCCTGCCACGCGCAGGCGCGAGCCGATGCGCGCGAACACCACCTTGCGCGCGCTGTCGGTCACGTTCACTGTGGGCGCCGCACCGGGCGCCGGATCGACGTCGAGCGTGATGCTGTAGCCCTTGAGCGGATAGACCGGCAGGTAGGCGCCGAGCGCGCGACCGAGCTTGTGCGAAGCGGTGCCGAGTGCCATCACGAAGGCATCGGCCTCGATGTCGCCCGCGGCCGTACGTACCGCGGCGATGCGACCTCCGGCCTGCGCGAAGCCGCGCGCCTCGGTGCCGAGTTCGAAGCGCACGCCGCGCGCGCGCAGCACCCGCATCAGCTCGGCGCAGACCTTGAGGCAGTCGGCCGCGCATTCGCTGGGCGTGTAGACCGCGCCCGCGATGCCGCGCGCGTAGTCGGCGAGCGCGGGCTCGATCGCCACGCATTCGTCGGGGCGCACGATGCGCTGTTCGCTGCCCATGGTGCGCTGCAGCTCGAGCTGGGCGCGCGCGCCGGCCAGCGCGGCCTCGCTCGCATACAGCACCAGCTTGCCGGTGGCCGAGAAGTCGCAGTCGGGCGCGGCATCGGCCTGCATGGCCTCGAAGCCGGCGCGGCTCTCGGCCGCGAGCGCCAGCAGTTTTTCGGTGGTGTCGCGCGAGGTGCGCGCATTGCAGGCCGCGAGGAAGGCCAGGCCCCAGCGCCATTGCAGTGGATCGAGCTGCGGGCGCAGCTTGAGCGGCGAGTTGGGCGAGAGCAGCAGCTTCGGCAGCTGCCGCCAGATCGCGGGATCGGCCAGCGGCTGCACGTACGAGTAGCTGAGCTGCGCGCCATTGCCGCCGCTCGCGCCCGCGCCGGGCGCCGCGCGATCGACGACGCTGACCTGGTGGCCCTGGCGTTCGAGTTGCCAGGCGGTGGCCAGGCCCACGATGCCGGCGCCGAGCACGCACACATGCATGAGAGGCAACTTTCGGGAACGAAGAGAGAAGGGGTGAGCCTCGACTGTAGGCGTGCCGCCGCCGGCGCGGAAATGCAAAAAGAGGCGTGGCCCATAGCCAAAGGGCATGCCCCGCCGCGGCGCTTCGAAATCGGGGGGCGCCCGGGTTTTCCCTGCCCATAACCTTTGGGTATGGCCCAGCCCGCTATTGGAATTGCCGTCCTGAGTCACTCTTTCTTACACTGGTCCTCCTGTTCAACCTCCCTCGAAGAAGGCTCGCATGAAACTCTCCGCATTGATGGCCGCCGCCGCCACGGTCCTGCTCGCTGCCACCGGCGCCCAGGCCGCCGACACGCTGGCCAAGATCGCCGAGTCCGGCAAGATCACGCTGGCCTACCGCGAGTCGTCGGTGCCGTTCAGCTACCTCGACGGCCCCAACAAGCCGATCGGCTTCGCGGTCGAGATGTCGAACGCGGTGGTCGAGGCGGTGAAGAAGAAGCTCAACAAGCCGAACCTGCAGGTGCAGCTGATGGCCGTGACCTCGCAGAACCGCATCCCGCTGATCACCAACGGCACCATCGACCTCGAGTGCGGCTCCACCACCAACAACACCGCGCGCGGCAAGGACGTGTCCTTCGCGGTCAACCACTTCTACACGGGCACGCGCCTGCTGGTGAAGAAGTCCTCGAAGATCAAGGACTACGCCGACCTCGCGAAGAAGACCGTGGCCAGCACCACCGGCACCACCAACGCGCTGGTCATGCGCAAGTACAACACCGAGAAGAACCTCGACATGAACATCGTGCTCGGCAAGGACCACGCCGACGCCTTCCTGCTGGTGGAGAGCGACCGTGCCGTCGCCTTCGCGATGGACGACATCCTGCTGTTCGGCCTGATCGCCAACTCGAAGAGCCCGGCCGACTACGAGGTGGTGGGCGAGTCGCTGCAGGTCGAGCCCTATGCCTGCATGCTGCCCAAGGACGATCCGGCCTTCAAGAAGCTGGTCGACGACACCTTCATCGGCATGATGAAGAGCGGCGAGTTCGAGAAGCTCTACACCAAGTGGTTCATGTCGCCGATCCCGCCGAAGAACCTGCCGCTGAACCTGCCGATGAGCCCGCAGCTCAAGGACAACCTCAAGGAATTCAGCGACAAGCCGGCGACCTGAGCCGGACTTCGAGCGGAAACGAGGACATGGTCTCCACGCAGGTCGTAGGCATCCTGGGCGGCATGGGCCCGGCCGCGGGCGCCGACTTCGTGCGGCTGTTCGTGCAGGCCTGCGCGCAGCAGATGCGCGCGCGCGGCGAGCCGGTGCGCGACCAGTCCTTTCCCGAGCACTGGCTCGCGCAGGTGCCGGTGCCCGACCGCACCGGCGCGCTGCTGTCGAGCGCCGAGAACGGCGCGCACCAGCCGCTCGAGCCGATGCTGCAGGCGCTGGGCCGGCTGGCGGCGCTCGGCAGCCGCACGGTGGCGATCGCCTGCAACACCGCCCATGCCTGGCATGCGCGGCTGCAGGAACGCTTCCCGCAGGTCGAGCTGCTGCACATGGCGCGCGAGACCGCGCAGCACCTGGCGGCGCAGGGCGCGGGCGAGGTGGCGCTGATGGCCACCGAGGGCACCTATCGCATCGGCCTCTACGAGCAGGCGCTGGCCGAGGCCGGCCTGGGCTGCCACGTGCCGAGCGAGGTCGAGCGCCGCACCATCGCGCGCGGCATCTTCGAGGGCGTGAAGGCCGGCGACATGGCGCTGGCCGAGCGCTGCTTCTCCGAGGTCGCGCTGCGGCTGGCCGAGCGCCACGGGCCGGTCACGATCATCATGGGCTGCACCGAGGTGCCGCTGGGGCTCGCGGGCTCGAGCGCGGTGGCGGGGCTGCGGCTGGTCGATCCGGCGCAGGTGCTGGCGGCGGCGCTGGCGCGCCGGGCCTACGAACCGCGCTGAGCGGCAAAAGGGCGTCCGCGCGGGGTCATCAACCCCGCGAACAGGGAGGACGGGCCGTTATCGCCTACATTGCGGCGTGCGTTTTTCCGCATCTGCCCCTTGTCCGACGATCCCTCACCTGGAGCCCTCCTCATGCCCCAACTCGACGACCGCCGTTCCGACCTGCAATCCGACTTCGATTCGCTGCGCCCCGGCGACAGCACCGAACAGGGCGCGACGCGGCGCACCGCGCTCAAGGCCGCCATCGGCGTGGGCTATGCCGCCGCCGTGATGCCGGTGATGGCGCAGACTGCCATCAGCACCCCGGCCGACGGCCTCAAGGCCGGCCCGATCAAGTACACGGTCAACGGCTTCGAGGTGCCGGCCTACGCCGCCGCGCCGGCCAACAAGACCGGCCTGCCGGTGATCCTGGTGGTGCAGGAGATCTTCGGCGTGCACGAATACATCGCCGACACCTGCCGCCGCTTCGCCAAGCTCGGCTACCTCGCCATCGCGCCCGAGCTCTATGCGCGCCAGGGCGATCCGCGCGGCTACACCGACATTCCCAAGCTGCAGGCCGACATCGTGAGCAAGGTGCCCGACGCGCAGGTGCTGGCCGACCTCGACGGCGCGCTGCAGTACGCCGCGGCCAACGGCGGCGACACCTCCAAGGCCGGCATCACCGGCTTCTGCTGGGGCGGCCGCATCACCTGGCTCTACGCCGCCACCGGCAAGGTCAAGGCCGGCGTCGCCTGGTACGGCCGGCTGGTCGGCCAGGCCAGCGACCTGAACCCGAAGCACCCGGTCGACATCGCCGCCAACCTGCAGGCGCCGGTGCTCGGCCTGTACGGCGGAAAAGACCAGGGCATCCCCCTTGACACCGTTGATAAGATGAAATCGGCCCTGGCAAATGGCTCTCCGGCTGCCAAGGCATCGAGCTTCGTCGTGTATCCCGAAGCAGGCCATGCGTTCCATGCCGACTACCGTCCCAGCTACGTCAAGAGCGCGGCCGACGACGGATGGCAGCGAGCCACCGCCTGGTTCAAAGCCAACGGCGTCGCCTGAGCGATCAGCGCCCAGGACGACCCCAGAGCCAGCTTCCGCCGAAGGCCGTCCCCGCAAGGGGCGGCCTTTTTGCTTTTAATGAATGGAACTGGGCGCATCGGGCGTCCTTATTGCGTAAGCAGCTATGAACTTGATAGTGATCATCTTGGCGACCCTGGTCGCCGGCATCGGCAGCGTGTGGCTCGCGGCGCTGCTGCTGCGCGTGGGCGTGCGCAGCGGCTCGGGCGGCGTGAATCCGCAGCACCTGCTGAGCCTGGCGGCGGGCGCGCTGCTCGCCACCGCCTTCATGCACCTGTTGCCCGAGGCCTTCGAAAGCCGCATCGAGCCCGCGCTGCTGTTCGCGGTGCTGCTGTTCGGCGTGGTGTTCTTCTTCCTGCTCGACAAGGCCGAGCTGTGGCACCACGGGCACGAGCACCATCACGGCGGCGACACGCCCGAGCAGCCGGCGCAGCTCGGCCCCATCTACGACAACCACGGCCACCACGATCACGCGCACGGCCATGGCCATGCGCACCACGGCCACGACCACGGCCCGCGCGCCGGCGGCTGGGCCGTGCTCACCGGCGACAGCGTGCACTGCTTCGGCGACGGCATCCTCATTGCTTCGGCCTTCATCGCCGACCTGCGCCTGGGCCTGGTCGCCGCCCTCGCCGTGCTCGCGCACGAGGTGCCGCACCACATCGGCGACCTCGTGGTGCTGCGCCAGAGCTCGGCCAACCAGCGCGCCGCGCTCGTGAAGGTGTCGCTGGCCGGCACCATGACCATGCTCGGCGGCATCGCCGGCTGGTGGCTGGTCGACCAGCTGCATGGCTGGCTGCCTTACTTCCTCGTGCTGGCCGGCAGCAGCTTCGTCTACGTCGCGCTGGCCGACCTGATCCCGCAACTGCAAAAGCGCCTGCCGATGCGCCAGACCCTCGGGCAGATCGCCTGGCTGATCGCGGGCATCGTGCTGGTCACCGGCGTGAGCCGGCTTGCGCACAGCGGCGAGCATGGCCACGACCACGGGCACAACCACGCCGCGCATGCGCATGAGGAAGGGCATGACCACGACCATGCGCACGAAGGCGAGGCCAAGCCCGGGGCGAACAAGAACTGATCGTTTGCACAGGTGCGGTTGCGGCGATACGTCCCGTCACCCGCACCGTCTTCCGGATGACGCGAAATCGGCGCAACATAGGGGCCTGCTTCGCCCAGCCATCCGTGAGGAAAAGACCATGACCACCCGAGCCGCCGTCACCAGCGCGCGCCCCGCGCCGATCCCCGAGGAAGTCGACGAGGACCTCGATGCCGACGGCCTGCCCGAGGACGACTTCGATGCCATCGACGCGGAGGCCGCCGATTCCCTGTCCGAGGAAACCGGCATCGACCTCACCGATGCCAGCGAGCTCGATGCCGACAACGTGCCGGCCGACGAGGAGTTCGACCGAGTGATGAACGCGCCCGACTGAACCGGGCCCCGGTCAGGCCGGCTCCGGCCAGGCCGCCTGCTGCGGGCGCACCGACTCGTAGAACCGCGCCATCTGCAGCACCCCCAGATCGTCGAAGCGCCGCCCCGCGATCTGCAGGCCGATCGGCAGGCCGCTCTTCGAATGGCCGCAGTTGATCGATGCGGCCGGTTGTTCCGACTGGTTGAACACCGACGTGAAGTGCGAATCCTTGAGCAGGTTCTGCGAGCCGCTGTTGATGGCCTCGGCCGCGAACGGCAGCCCTGGCGACACCGGCGACAGCACGAAATCGAAAGGCTGCGTGGCCGCCACGGTGGCCGCGTGCAGCGCCTGCATGCGCGTGAAGGACAGGAACACGTCCTCGGGCGTCAGCGAGGCCGCGAACTCGGCGGCATGGTGGATGTAGTCGGCCGCCAGCTTCGCGCGCTCGGGTGCCATCGCGGCCAGGTCGACGCGGCAGCGCATGGTGAAGAAATGCGCCATGCCCAGGCGCAACTCGGGCGTGGTCCAGTCGGCCAGCGGCTCGACGATGGCGCCGGCCTGCTCGAACAGGCGCGCGGCCGCCAGCACCGCCGCCTTCACTTCCGCATCGATCGGCCAGCCGCCCATGGTCTCGGTCCACAGGCCGATGCGCAGGCCCTTCACGCTGCGCTCGAGCTGGTGCCACGCGATGTCGTTCGGCGGCAGGCTCATGTAGTCGCGCGCGTCGGGCTGCGACACCACCTGCATCAGCAGCGCGGCATCGGCCACGGTGCGCGTCATCGGGCCGATCACGCGCGCGGCCGCGGGCGGGTCGACGGGAATGCGGCCATGGCTGGGCTTGAGGCCGAACACGCCGCAGAAGCTCGCGGGGATGCGCACCGAGCCGCCGATGTCGGTGCCCAGGTGCAGCGGGCCGTAGCCGGCCGCCGCCGCGGCACCGGCGCCCGAGCTCGAGCCGCCCGTGTTGTGCGCCAGGTTCCACGGATTGCGCGTGAGCGCATGGAAGCTCGAGGGCGCCGCGCCCAGGAAGCCGAAGTCGGGCATCGTGGTCTTGGTGACGATGACCGCGCCCGCTTCGCGCACGCGCGCGGCCGCGGGGGCGTCCGAGGGCTCGGGCGCGAGCACGGTCGCGGCGCTGCCCACCGGCTTGGGCGTGCCGCGCGTGCCGATGTTCTCCTTCAGCGTGATCGGCACGCCGTCGAGCGCGCCCTGCGGCCGGCCCTGGGCCCAGCGCGCCTCGGAAGCGCGGGCCGCCGCGAGCGCGGCCTCGGCGTCGAGCGCGTAGGTGGCGCGGATGCTCGGCTCCCAGCGCTCGATGCGCGCGAGCACGGCCTGCGTCACTTCGACGGGCGACAGCACGCGGTCGCGGTAGTGTTCGAGCAACTGGAGGGCGCTCATCTCGTGCAGCGGTGTGGTCATGTCTTCGGTCTCCTTGTGGATGGATGAATGGGGCGGGGTGGTCATGCGTGACGGCGCTCAGCCGCGCCCGAAGGCGTAGCCCTGGCCCGGCGCGGCGGCCAGCAGCGTGCGCGTGTAGGCTTCCTGCGGCGACAGCAGCACCTCCCGCGCCGTGCCCTGTTCGACGATGCGGCCCTTGTGCATCACGATCAGGCGGTCGCAGATCTGGCTGGCCACGCGCAGGTCGTGGGTGATGAACAGGATGCCGATCGACAGCCGCTGCTGGATCTCGGCCAGCAGCTTGAGGATCTGGTCCTGCACCGACACGTCGAGCGCCGACACGGCCTCGTCGGCGATCAGCACGCGCGGCTCGCAGGCCAGCGCGCGCGCGATGCACAGGCGCTGGCGCTGGCCGCCCGAGAACTCGCTCGGGTACCGATGCAGTACCTCGGGCCTGAGCCGCACCAGCGCCATCAGCGCCTCGGCGCGCTGCCAGGCCTGGTCGTGCGGCACGCCGAAATTCACCGGCCCCTCGACGATCGACTGGCCCACGGTGCGGCGCGGATTGAGCGAGCGGTTCGGATCCTGGAACACCACCTGCACCAGGCGGCGGAAGGCCGAGCGCTCCGCACGGCCGCCGTGCTGCGCGATGCCGGGCACGCGGATGTCGCCGTCGGTGGGTTCGATCAGGCGCGCGATGCAGCGCGCCACGGTCGACTTGCCCGAGCCCGATTCGCCCACGATGCCCACGGTCTCGCCCGCATGCAGCCGCAGCGACACGTCGGCCGCCGCATGCACCGCGCGGCGCTTGCCGGGCCACGAGCCGCTGCGGTAGACCTTGCCGACGCCGCGCGCATCGAGCAGCGGCGCCTGCCGGTCGACCGGCGGGCGCTGCACCGGCGCGAGCTGCGGCACCGCCGCGAGCAGCATGCGCGTGTAGGCCTCCTTCGGGCGCCGCAGCACCTCGTCCTTCGGCCCGCTCTCGACCTGCCGGCCGAGCTGCAGCACCACCACGCGGTCGGCGATGTCCGCCACCACGCCGAAGTCGTGCGTGATGAACAGCACCGCGGTGCCGTTCTCCTGCTGCATCTCGCGAATCAGCGCGAGGATCTCGGCCTGCGTGGTCACGTCGAGCGCGGTAGTGGGTTCGTCGCAGATCAGCAGCGCCGGGCGCAGGATCAGCGCGATGGCGATCACGATGCGCTGGCGCTGCCCGCCCGAGAGCTGGTGCGGATAGGCGTCATAGATGCGCTGCGGCTCGGGCAGCCGCACGCGCTCGAAGATCTCGAGCACACGCCGACGCCGCTCGGCGGCCTTCAGTGCCGTGTGCTCGGCCAGGATCTCGTCGACCTGCGCGCCGCAGCGCATCACCGGGTTGAGCGCGGTCATCGGCTCCTGGAACACCATCGCCATGCGCGCGCCGCGCAGTGCGCGCAGCCGCTTCGCGTCGGCCGCCAGCACGTTCTCGCCCTGCACCTCGATGCAGCCGGCCGAGGGCCGCAGCGAGGCCGGCAGCAGGCCCATCGCGGCCTGCGCGATCACCGACTTGCCGGAACCCGATTCGCCGAGCAGGCACACGACCTGGCCCGGCATCACGTCGAAGGAGATGCCGTGCACCGCATGCGCGCGGTCGGCACCGGCCGGCAGGTCGATGGCGAGGTCGCGCACCGAGAGGCAGGGCGCGACGGAAGAGGGAGCGACGCTGGATGTCATGCCCGGCCTCCGCGCTGGTTGAACTTGGGATCGAGCGCGTCGCGCAGGCCGTCGCCGAGCATGTTCACGGCCAGCACCGTGAGCGCGAGGAAGGCGCCCGGCAGCAGCACGGTCGAGGGATGCGAGGTGAAGTGCGTGCGGCCCTCGGACATGATGTTGCCCCAGGTCGGCACGTCCGAAGGCAGGCCGATGCCGAGGAAGGACATCACGGCCTCCACCAGCATCGCGGCCGCGCAGATGAAGGTGCCCTGCACGATCAGCGGTGCCACCGTGTTCGGCAGGATGTGGCGCAGCATCAGCTTCCAGGTCGGCGTGTCGAGCGCGACCGCGGCCTCGACATAGGGCTCCTCGCGCACCGACAGCACCACCGAGCGCACCAGCCGTGCCACGCGCGGCGTCTCGGGCACCACGATGGCCAGGATCACGGTCAGCAGGCTGGGCCGCCACACGGCCACCAGCACGATCGCGAACAGGATGCCGGGGATGGCCATCATCCCGTCCATCACGCGCATGATGAAACCGTCGAGCCGGCGGAAGTAGCCCGCGACCATGCCGACCACCAGGCCGAGCGCGACCGAGCCCAGCGCCACCGCCACGCCCACCGACAGCGAGATCCGCGCGCCGTAGGCCGTGCGGCTCCAGAGGTCGCGGCCCATGCTGTCGGTGCCCAGCGGGAAGAAGCGCACGAAGCTGTCGCCCGCGAGCGTCACGAACTCGGCGCGCGCGCCCGGCGGCAGGTGCGAGCTCGCGGGGTCCATCGCATTGGGATCGATGGTGTGCAGCCAGGGCGCGGCCACGGCCAGCAGCAGCATCGCGAGCAGCAGCGCGCCGCCGATGCGCACCGCGCCGTTGGCGAGCAGGCGGCGCGATGCGGAGCGCGGGCGCGGTGGGGGCGCGGCGGTGTCGGGCCCGATGGCGTCGTCGGGCAGGGAGATCGAAGTCATGGCGAGGCTTTCGATGAGAGGGCGGGAGGTCGTCAGTAGCGGATGCGCGGATCGAGCAGCAGGTAGCTCAGGTCCACCAGCAGGTTCACCACCACGTAGACCAGCGAGAAGAACAGGGTGATGCCCTGGATCAGCGGGTAGTCGCGCGAGAGCACGGCGTCGACCGTGAGCTGGCCCAGGCCGGGAATCGCGTAGATGGTCTCGGTGACAACCACGCCGCCGATCAGGCCGGCCACGCTCAGGCCGATGACGGTGGCGATCGGCACCGCCGCGTTGGCGAGTGCGTGGCGCAGCAGCATGCGCCATTCGGCAATGCCCTTGGCGCGCGCGGTGCGCACATAGTCCTCGGTCAGCGCTTCCGACACCGAGGCACGCGTGACCCGCGCGATCAGCGCCGCATACATCACGGCCAGCGTGATGCAGGGCAGCACCAGGTTGCGCAGCCAGGGGCCGACGCCATCGGCGATGCGGCTGTAGCCCTGCGAGGGCAGCCAGCCGAGCTGCATCGAGAACAGCCAGATCATCGCGTAGCCGGCCACGAACACCGGCACCGAGAAGCCGAGCACCGATGCGCCCATGATGAAGCGGTCGAGCCGGCCGCCGCGCCGCGATGCGGCCAGCACGCCGAGCGGCAGCGCGATCAGCACGGTGAGCACCACCGTCACGGCCGCGATCGACAGCGTGGGTTCGAGCCGCTGGCCGATCAGGTCGGTCACGCTCATGCGGTAGAAGAAGGAATGGCCGAGGTCGCCGCGCAGCACCTGGCCGAGCCAGCGGGCGAACTGGACCAGGATCGATTCGTCGAGCCCGAGCTGCATGCGGATGCGCGCGATGTCCTGCGCGCTGGCCGCGTCGCCCGCGATGGCGGCGGCCGGGTCGCCGGGCGTCATGCGCAGCAGCAGGAAGACGATGACGGCCACGATCAGGAGCACGGGCGCAGTGGCCAGTCCGCGGCGCAGCAGGAAGTTGAGCATGGAGAGCTCCGGTGAATGAGCGCCGGGCACCCGGCGCTGGCGTGACAGGGCCCGCCCGGCTGCCGCGGGGGCGCAGCCGGTCAGGAGCGACGAAGGGACGGGGAGGCGGCGCTTACTGCGGCGGCTGCTTCTTCTGCACGTTCCAGTACAGCACCCCCGGCGAGGGCAGCAGGCCGGTGATCACGCCGCGGCGCACGGCCGTGGGCGCCCTGACTTCGCCCAGCGGCGCGAGCACGCCGTTGTCGAGCACCAGCTGCTGGATCCGCGTCGCGATCTCCTTGCGCTGCGCGAGGTCGGTGGTGGCGATGAACTTCGACTTCAGCGTCTCGAGCTCGGGCACCGTGGGCCAGCCGAAGTAGCCCTGGTCGCCGTTGCCGGTCAGCGGGCTGTAGCCGATCGGGCTGCTTGCATCCACGCCGCCCCAGAAGGTGATGAAGGCGTTCCAGCCGCCGTTCTCGGGCAGGTCCTTCTTGGTGCGCCGGGTCACCAGCGTGGCCCAGTCGGTGGTCTGCACGTCGACGTTGAAGCCGACCTGCTTGAGCAGCTGGCCATACACCGCCGGCAGCTTGTTCAGCGCGGGCGAGTCGCCCGGCAGCAGGATGACCACGGGCTTGCCGTCGTAGCCCGATTCCTTGAGCAGCTTGCGCGCTTCCTCGAACTGCGGCTTGCCGGTGTAGAAGCCGGTCTTGTCGCTCGCATAGGTCGAGCCGCAGAGGTAGATCGAGATGCAGGGCTTGTAGAAGTCGCGGAAGGTGGCCTGGGCGCGCAGCAGTGCCTCCTGGTTGATGGCGAGCATCGCGGCGCGCAGCGCCTTCGGGTTGTCGAAGGGCGGCACCTTGTGGTTGTAGACCACCGTGTAGGGGCCCGCGGGCATCACGTCGACCAGCTCGATCTTCTCGTTGGTGCGCATGCCGGCATAGCCCGAGCTGGGCACGGTCTCGAGCATGTCGACCTCGCCGTTGAGCAGCGCGTTGGCCTGCGTCTGCGGATCGCGCAGCAGCACCCATTCGACGCGGTCCACGTGCACCACCTTGCCGCCGGCCAGGCCCGAGGCCGGTTCCTTGCGCGGCACGTAGGCCGTGTTCTTGCGGTAGACGATGCGGTCGCCGGGGCGGAAGTCCTCCTTGGCGAGCGTGAAGGGGCCCGAGCCGATCATCTCCTCGATCTGCCGGTCGGCCGGCGTCTCGGCCACGCGCTTGGGCATGATGAAGGGCACCAGCGGATTGGGCTTGCCGAGCGCGTCGAGCACCACGCCGAAGGGCTGCTTGAAGCTCATGCGAAAGCCGTTCGGGCCCTCGGCCGCGATGCTGTCCATGGCCTCGTACATCTTCTGGCCCAGCGTGTCGCGCTTGGCCCAGCGCGCGAGCGAGGCGATCACGTCCTGCGAGGTGACCGGCGCGCCATCGTGGAACTTCAGGCCCGGGCGCAGCGTGAAGGTCCAGACCTTGTTGTCGGCGCTCGCGCTGTACTTGTCGACCATCTGCGGCTTGATCGCACCCTTCTCGTCCATCGCGAACAGGGTGTCGTAGATCATCAGGCCGTGGTTGCGCGTGATGTTCGCCGTGGTCCAGATCGGGTCGAGGATCTTGAGGTCGGACGAGGGCACGGTGCGAAGCACCGTCTCGGCGCCGGCGCCGGCGCCGAAGGTCAGGGCCAGTGCCGACAGGGCGGCTGCCGCGGCGTGGCGCGGCGAGAGATGGAGTGCCATGGAGCCTTACTTCTTTCGGGAGGGAGCGGAGGACGGAGGAACGGGGGCGGGCAACGATTCCTTGCTCTCGCGCAGTTGCTGCAGCAGGAATTCGAAGATGTCGCGCGTGCGCTCCTCGGAGTCGATGAGCTTGCGCAGGATGCGGTGCAGGCTGTCGACCTCCGCGGCGCTCAGCGTGTCGAGGAAGCGCAACTCCATCTCGTGGCCGAGGGGCTCGGCACGCAGCACCATGTCGAGGCCGGTCTCGCTCAGGCACAGGCAGATCTGGCGCGCGTCCTCGGTGCCGACGTGGCGCTCCACCAGTTGGCGCTGCACCAGCGAGCTCACCAGCTTGGAGACCAGCGTTTTCTCGATGCCGCAGGTCTGCACCAGCTGGCCGATGGTGATGCCGGGCGCGCCGCCGATCATGCGCAGCAGGCGCACGTCGCGGATCGAGATCCCGAGCTCGATCTCGTAGACCCGTGAGCCGCGGTCGCGCGTGCGCTCCGAGGCGATGTCCATCAGGACGTTGAGGTAGTCGGTCTTGAGTTGCAGCGGGGCGTGCATGAGCTTGTAGGAGAAATCTTCAATAGTTGAAATGTTCAACTATCTAGGCGACCTACGCAAGCTCCGGGCCAGATGGCGAGGGAAATCCCCTAGGACGGGGACTTCCGAGGGAAATCCGTGGAAAAGGGAGGCGGCGGACCGTCGCGCCCGCGCCCGGGCATCACCGATCCGGTGCGCCGGACGCACCGGCGCAGCGCCCGGTGCACCCGCAGGCGTATCGGATCAGGCCGCGTCGCGCCGCACGATCACCTGCCCATTTCGCGCCCCGCTGTGCGCGCCATCGCGCCAGGTCAGCGCGCCATTCACGATCACCGCCTCGATGCCTTCGGCCGCCTGCGTCGGCTCCTGGTAGTTCGCGGTGTCGCGCACGGTCTTCGCATCGAACACCACCACGTCCGCGTGGTGGCCGGGCTTGAGCGTGCCGCGCTCGTGCAGGCCGAAGTTGCGCGCCGTGAGGCCGGTCATCTTCCACACCGCGGTCTCGAGCGGGAACAGGCCGACGTCGCGGCTGTAGTGGCCCAGCACGCGCGGGAAGGTGCCCCACAGCCGCGGATGCGGCTTCTCGCCGAGTGGAATGCCGTCGGAGCCGATCATGGTTTCGTCGAAGGCGAGGATGCGCTGCACGTCGTCCTCGTCCATCATGAAATAGATCGCGCTGCCGGGCTGCAGCCGCCTGGCGGCCTCCTCGCCCGACACGCCCCAGTCGGCCGCGATGTCCTTGAGGTCGCGGCCCGCGCATTCGGGATGCGGCACGCTCGATGCGATCAGCACGCGGCCGTCCATCATGCCGCGGTCGGTGCGGATCATGGTCGAGCCGGCCGTGTAGGGATAGCAGTCGAGGCCGATGCACTGGTGCTTCATCGCCTCCTGGATGAAGGGCAGCGTGACCTTGGTCTTGCCGTGGTTCTGCACGTTCTGCACCTTGTGGTGCGACACCACCACCGGGATGTCGAGCGCGCGGCCGATGGCGAAGGTCTCCTCGAGCGATTCCATCACGCGGTCGGCCTCGTCGCGCATGTGGGTCACGTAGAGCGCCTTGCGCGACGTGAGCGGGCGACCCACCTCGATGATCTCCTCGGTCGTGGCCTTCACCGCGGGCGGGTAGAAGGTGCCGGTCGACAGGCCGATGGCACCGGCCTGCATCGCTTCCTCGACCAGCGCCTGCATGGCCGCGATCTCGCTCGCGGTGGCGGGGCGGTCGAGGTCGGCCATGGTCACGGCGCGCAGCGTCGAATGGCCCACCATCGCCGCCACGTTGACCGAGGAGGGCGTGGCGCGCAGCGCGTCGAGGTAGGCGGCGAAGGTGGTGAAGCGGCCCTCGACCGGCGAGTCGAGCAGGCTCAGCGGCATCGGCAGGTCCATGTCCTCGCGCAGCGGCGCGGCGCTGATGCCGCAGTTGCCCGCGATCACCGTGGTTACGCCTTGGGACACCTTGAACGGCATCTGCGCCTGCGACAGCACCGCCTGGTCGTCGTGCGTGTGCGAGTCGATGAAGCCCGGCGCCACGATGCGGCCCGTGGCGTCGAGCACCTGGTCGGCCGTATGGCCCTCGAGCTTGCCGATGGCGGCGATGCGCCCGCCCGAGATGGCCACGTCGGCCTCGAAGCGCGGCGCCTTGGTGCCGTCGATCACGGTGCCGCCGCGGATCAGCAGGTCGTGGTGGGTGGGGTTCGACATCGCGTCTTCCTTCTTCGTGTGGGGGTGTTCGGGTTCAGCGGAAATGGCAGGCGACCAGGTGGCCGTCGGCCTTGCGCGGCGTGAGCACGGGCTGCTGCTCCTTGCACACGGCCTGCGCCATCGGGCAGCGGGTGTGGAAGCGGCAGCCCGAGGGCGGGTTCGCGGGGCTCGGCGGATCGCCCTGCAGCAGCATGCGCTTGGCGGGCGTGCGCGGATTGGGCACGGGCACCGCCGACAGCAGGATCTCGGTGTACGGATGGCGCGGCGCCGAGAACAGCGTGTCGCGGTCCGCGATCTCGACGATGTGGCCCAGGTACATCACGGCCACGCGGTGGCTGATGTGGCGCACCACCGCGAGGTCGTGCGCGACGAACAGGTAGGCGATGCCGAACTCGGCCTGCAGGTCCATCAGCAGGTTCACCACCTGCGCCTGCACCGACACGTCGAGCGCCGACACCGGCTCGTCGCAGACGATCAGCTTGGGCTGCAGGGCCAGGGCGCGCGCGATGCCCAGCCGCTGGCGCTGCCCGCCCGAGAATTCGTGCGGGTACTTCTTCGCCGCCTCGGGCCGCAGGCCCACGCGCGAGAACAGCCAGCGCACGCGCTCCTCGCGCGCGGCCGCGTCGGCGCCGCCGAAGTTGCGCAGCGGCTCGGCCACGATCTCGCCCGCGGTCAGGCGCGGGTTGAGCGAGGCGTAGGGGTCCTGGAAGATGATCTGCAGGTCGCGCCGGCGCTGGCGCATCTGCGAGGGCGACAGTCCCACCAGCTCCTCGCCGTCGAGCTGCACCGAGCCCGCGCTCGGCTCCACCAGCCGCAGCACCGACTTCGCGGTGGTCGTCTTGCCGCAGCCCGATTCGCCGACCAGCGCGAGCGTCTCGCCGCGCGCCACCGAGAACGAGACGTCATCGACCGCCTGGATCGGCGGCCGCGCCGGCCGCAGCCAGCGCTTGGGCGAAACATAGTGCTTGCGCAGCTCGTGCACGCGCAGCAGCGGCGCGGCATTGGTTGTCGTCGTCGTTGTCGTCGTTGTTGTCGTGCTCATGCCGCCACCTCCTGTTCGACCGAAGCCGTGGCCCAGCCTTCCTGCACCGCGAAGCAGGCCACCACGTGGCCGCCGTCGGCGTCGTTCGCATCGCCCTGGCGCGTGAGCCGCGGCGTCTCGTGCCGGCAGCGTTCGCGCGCCGAGGCGCAGCGCGCCGCGAAGGCGCAGCCGCGGCCCAGCTCGTGCGCGGCCGGCACCAGCCCCGGGATCTCGATGAGCCGCGTGCTCGCGGTATTCATCGCGGGCATCGAGGCCATCAGCGCGCGCGTGTAGGGATGCAGCGGCCGGTCGAACAACTCGACCACCTCGGCCTCTTCGACCTTCTTGCCCGCGTACATCACGACCACGCGGTCGCAGCTCTCGGCCACCACGCCGAGGTCGTGCGTGATCATCACCACGCCCATGCCCAGCTCCTTCTGCAGCCGCTTGATGAGGTCGAGGATCTGCGCCTGGATCGTCACGTCGAGCGCCGTCGTGGGCTCGTCGGCGATCAGCACCTCGGGGTTGCAGGCCAGGGCCAGCGCGATCATCACGCGCTGGCGCATGCCGCCCGAGAGCTGGTGCGGGTACTCGTTCACGCGCCGCTCTGGCTCGGGGATCTGCACCAGCCGCAGCATCTCGACCGCGCGCTGCAGCGCCTCGGCGCGGCTGGCCTTCTGGTGCAGCTGCACCGTCTCGGCGATCTGCCGGCCCACGGTCAGCACCGGGTTCAGCGAGGTCATCGGCTCCTGGAAGATCATCGAGATGCGGTTGCCGCGGATCTGGCGCATCTCGCGCTCGCTCAGCCGCATCAGGTCGGTGCCGCGCAGCCGCACCGCGCCCGCGTGGTGGCCCGGCGGCGTGGGCACCAGCCGCAGGATCGACAGCGCAGTCACGCTCTTGCCGCAGCCCGATTCGCCGACCACGCCGAGCGTGCGGCCGGCGCGCACGGTGTAGGACACGCCGTCGACCGAGCGCACCACGCCGGCCAGCGTGTGGAAGTGGGTGCGCAGCTCGTCGACCTCGAGCAGCGGCTCGCCGGTCGCGAGCGCGACGCGGGACAGGGGAGTGGTCATGGGGCGTCGTCCCTCAGAGTTGGCGCGCCAGGCGCGGATCGAGCGCATCGCGCAGCCCGTCGCCCACGAGGTTGATCGCGAGCACCGTGGCCGCGAGCAAGAGGCCCGGGTACAGGATGATGTGGAAGGCCACGGCGACGAAGTTGCGCCCCTCGGCCATCATGTTGCCCCAGCTCGGCGTCTGCGCGGGCACGCCCACGCCGAGGAAGGACAGCGCCGCCTCGGTCAGCACCGCGGCCGCCGCGACGAAGGTCGACTGCACGATCAGCGGCGCCACCATGTTGGGCAGCACGTGGCGCCACAGGATCGTCGGCAGCCGCGTGCCCACCGCATGCGCGGCCTCCACGAACAGCTGCTCGCGCAAGGTGAGCGCCAGCGAGCGCACCAGCCGCACCACGCGCGGTATCTCGGGAACGGTGATGGCCACGATCACGGTCGTGAGGCTGGCGCGCGTGACCGCCATCAGCGCGATCGCCAGCAGGATGCCGGGGATCGCCATCAGCCCGTCCATCACGCGCATCACGAAGCCGTCGATGCGGCGCACGAAGCCCGCCAGCAGCCCCAGCACGATGCCGAAGACGGTGGCCAGCACGGCGACCGAGGCGCCGACGATCATCGACACCTGGCCGCCCCACACGGCGCGGCTGAACACGTCGCGGCCCAGTGCGTCGGTGCCGAACCAGTGCTCGGCCGAGGGCGGCTGCATGCGCGCCAGCGGGTCGATGTCCTGCGGGTCGTGGGTGGCGATCCAGGGCGCGGCGATCGACAGCGCCGCCACCGCGAGCAGCAGCAGCAGGCCGACGATCAGCGTGGGGTGCTTGCGCAGCCAGCGGAAGCGCGGCGGGACGAAGGGCGCGATGTCGGCCTCGGTGCTGGCCGAAGTTGGGGGCGTGTCGCTGTCGCTCATGGGGAGTACGGTGGACATGGCGCGGTTCAGTACTGGATGCGCGGATCGAAGAAGCGGTAGCTCAGGTCGATCAGCAGGTTGATCAGCACGTACACGCCGGCCGACAGCAGCAGCACGCTCTGGATCACGGGATAGTCGTGGCGCTGCACCGAATCGATGACCAGCCGGCCCACGCCGGGGATCGCGAACACGGTCTCGGTGACCACCACGCCGCCGATCAGCAGCGCGATGCCCACGCCCACCGTGGTGGCGATCGGGATCGCCGCGTTGCGCAGCGCATGGCCCAGCACCGGCAGCACGCCCAGGCCCTTGGCGCGCGCGGTGCGGATGTAGTCCTCGTGCAGCACCTCGAGCACGGTGGCGCGCGTCATGCGCGTCACCAGCGCGATGTAGACCAGCGCCAGGTTCACACAGGGCAGCACCAGCCCGAGCAGCCAGTCGGCCGGGCTCTGGCCGAAGCGCACGTAGCCCTGCACCGGAAACCACGGCAGCTGGATCGCGAAGGCGTAGATCAGCAGGTAGCCGACCAGGAACACCGGCACCGAGAAGGCCAGCACCGCGAACAGCATCACCAGCCGGTCGATCCAGGTGCCGGCGCGGTAGGCCGCGAGCGTGCCCAGCGGCACCGCCACCACCAGCGTGATCGCCATGGTGAGCACCGAGATCGACACCGTGGGCTCGAGCCGCTGCCCGAGCAACTGCGACACCGGCACCTGCGTGAAGATCGAGGTGCCGAGGTCGCCGGTGGCGAGCCGGCCGAGCCACAGCGCGAACTGCTGCCACAGCGGCAGGTTGAGGCCGAGCGCGGCGCGCAGCTTCTCGATGTCCTCGCCGGTGGCGAGGTCGCCCGCGATCAGCGCGGCCGGGTCGCCTGGCGACAGGTGGATCAGCAGGAACACCACCACGGCGACCACCGCCATGACCGGGAGCGTCGAGAGGAACCGACGGAGGATGTAGCCCATGGCTTCGAGGTTCTCGTGGCTGGGGAGAAGGGCTTACTTGTCGAGCATCCAGACCGTCGGCATGCCGGCCCAGAGCTTGTCCACGCCCTTGAGGCTGGAGCGCGCGGCGAACGCGGCCGAGTACTGGCCCGCGTTGATGTAGGGCACGGCCTCGTAGGCGCGCGACTGAAAGGCGTCGAGCAGTTCCTTGCGCTTGGCCGGCACCGTCTCCTTGAGCCAGGCCGTGCGCAGCTCGTCGAGCTTCTTGTCGCAGGGCCAGCCCGGCAGGCTGTTGCCGCAGGCCGCGCTCAGGTAGGCGTTGGCGATCGGCGAGTTGGCGTCGAACTCGCCGGCCACCGTCACGTACATGTTCCAGCCGCCGGCCTCGGGCGCATCGCGCTTGGCGCGGCGCGCGCCGATCGAGGCCCAGTCCATGGTCTGCGCGTCGACGTTCAGGCCGATGCTGCGCATGGTCTGCGCGGCCATCAGCGCCTCGGCGTTGAGGTAGGGCACGTCGCTGGGCACCAGCAGCACCACCTTCTCGCCCTTGTAGCCGGCGTCGGCCAGCATCTTCTTGGCCTTGGCCACGTCGGCCTTGCGGAAGGGCTCGGCGCCGGCCGCGGTCTCGTTCGGGCTGCCGCAGATGAAGTAGGTGGCGCAGTAGCTCATGCGCATGTCCAGCGGATAGCCCATGGCCGCGACGAAGCGCTCCTGGCTCACGGCCTGCAGCAGCGCCTGGCGCACCTTCGGGTCGTTGAAGGGCGCGTGCAGCTGGTTCATCACCAGGAAGGCCTGGTAGGCGCCGCCCGAGCCGATCTTGACGTTGCTGTCGGTGCGCAGCGGCGCGATGTAGTCGGGCGGCAGCTGCTCGACCAGGTCGACCTCGCCGCGCTTGAGCGCCGCGACCGCGCTGTTGGCGTCGGGCAGGTAGAGCCACTCCACGCGGTCGAAGCTGGTCTTCTTGCTGCCCGAGAGCCCGCTCGGCGGTTCGCTGCGCGCCACGTAGTTGGTGTTGCGCACGAACACCGCCTTGTTGCCCGGCACCCATTCGTCGCGCTTGAAGACGAAGGGGCCCGAGCCCACGACCTCGGTCAAAGGCGCCGTGGCCGGCATCTTCGCGATGCGCTCGGGCAGGATCACCGGCGGAAAGCCCGAGGGCTTGGCCAGCCCGTCGAGCACCATGCCGAAGGGCTCGGTCAGCGTGAGCGTGAAGCTGTGGGCGTCGACCGCCTTCCATTCCGCGCCGCTGGCCACCATCGCGCGGCCCAGGCTGTCGCGCGCGGCCCAGCGCTGCAGCGACGCGATGGCGTCGGCCGAGGTCACGGCGCTGCCGTCCGAGAACTTCAGGCCCGGGCGCAGCGTGAAGCTCCACTGCTTGCCGTCCTTCGAGGTGCTGTACTTCTCGACCATCTGCGGCTGCGGCTTGCCGTTCGCGTCCTGCGCGAACAGCGTGTCGTAGACCATGTAGCCGAAGTTGCGCGAGATGTAGGCCGTGGTGAAGGTCGGGTCGAGGATCTTCAGGTCGGCATGCGCGACCACGCGCAGCGTCTTGGGCTGCTGCTGGGCCGGCGCGTGCAGGCTCGCCGTGGCGAGGGCGAGTCCGCCGAGACAGGCGGCGAGAAGGCGGCGTGGTGAAGTCATCGCGGAACTCCGTGGGCTGAGGAAAAGGGAAGGGAACGAGGGAGAAAGAAAAAACGAGGCGTCAGGCCGTGGCGCCGATCGGCCACTTGGGCAGCCGCGCCTTGCGGTAGGGCAGGGTGCTGAGGTCGAGCGTGACCGCGCCCGGCGCACCCGCGTAGATCACATGCCTGGCGACCTTCGAGTACGAGGCATAGAAGTGCTGCGAGGACTTCACCACCACGATCTTCTTGGCCGCGAGATCGCAGCCCAGTTGCGTGAAGAGGTCGGTGCCCATCGCCTGGTTGCGCAGCGTGATCAGCACGATCTCGATGCCGTTGGCTTCCACCAGCGCGCTGTCGCCCATCAGCACCGGCGTGCCCGCCAGGCCGGTCATCACCAGGTCGCGCTGCAGCGCCTTCACCGTGCACTCGAGGTCGATCGGGTCGCCCGAGAGCGGGCTGATCTTGCCGCCGATGCGCATCGTGAGCTTGGCGCCCACGCCCGCGTCGAAGGCGATGCGCACCGCGATCGGGTCCCACATCGGGCCCAGCGCCGCATTCGTGATGCCGCGCTCGACCATGCGGCGCAGGATGAAGGTCGAATCGCTGGCCGCGCCGCCGCCGGGGTTGTCGGCGCCATCGGCCAGCACCACCGGGCCGCCGTCGAAGGCCAGCGCCGCGTCGAGCGAGGCGTCGATGCCGGGGTAGGGGACCGTGAGCTCGTCGCGCATCGCGATCACCTCGTCGGCCAGCTGGCGCGCCAGGGCCTGCGCCTTGGCCGCGTCGCCGTCGGTGTAGACCAGCAGCTTGGTGCCCATCTCGGGCACGTCGCCCCAGGAGAAGCCGTGCGTGAGCGAGACCGAGAGCACGCCGTCCTTGCCCTCGAGCGACTGCATGCGCTCGACGAAGCCGCGCGCCGGCTGGCGCGAGGTGTGGACCGTCACGATCATGTCGCAGTCGACCATCGCGGCCACCGGCTTCACCTTGCCCTCGACCTGCGCCGCGCAGATGTCGACCAGCTCCATGCCGCGTTCGAGCACGTCGGTGTGCGGGTACTCCTTGAACGAGATCATCAGGTCGGCGTTGGCCACCATCTCGGGCGTGAGGTGGTTGTGCGGATCGAGCTCGGCGCCGATCACCACCTTCGGGCCCACGATCTCGCGCACCCGCTTCAGCAGGTCGCCTTCGCAGTCGTCGTAGCCGTCGGCCACCATCGCGCCGTGCAGGCCCAGCAGCACCATGTCGACCGGCAGCACCGCGCGCAGGTCGGCCAGCAGCTCGTCGCGCAGCGTCTCGTAGGCATGGCGCGTGGTCGTGCCGCTGGGCTGCGCGCCGGCCACCATGCCTTCGAACAGCGTCCAGCCGCGCTCCTTGCCGCGGATGCGCGCGGCCCACAGCGGGCCCGAGAACAGCGTCATCGCTTCGGGATGCTGGCCGGCGGGGAAGTAGCCGCGGTCCTTGAACGAGGCCAGGCCCGTGGGCATGGGCGCGAAGGTGTTGGTTTCGGTGGCGAGGGAGGCACTGAAGACACGCATGGGGTTTCTCTTGTTCTCGGGGTGGAGGGAAGAAGGAGGAAAGATGGGGCGTTGCCGCCTCAGGCCGCGACCTTGCTGCGCAGCCGCTGCGGCCCGAGCATCTCGGCCGTGAGCCCGAAGCCCGCGATGCGCTCGGGCAGCGGCAGCCCGCGTGCCAGCGCCGCGCAGGCCTCGCCCATCGCGGCCGAGGTCTGGATGCCGTAGCCGCCCTGCGCCGCGACCCAGAAGAAGCCCGGCGCCTCAGGATCGAAGCCGCCGACCAGGTCGCCGTCGGCCACGAAGGAACGCAGGCCGGCCCAGGTGCGCGTGGGGCGGCGGATCGAGAGCGTGGTCACCTGCTCGATGCGGTCGATAGCGATCGCGATGTCGAGCTCTTCGGGCTGGATGTCCTGCGGTTCCACCGGGTCGGCATTGGCCGGCGAACCGAGCAGCATGCCGGCGTCGGGCTTGATGTACCAGTCCTCGTCGGCGCCGAACACCATGGGCCAGCGCGCGGCCGTCGCGGCCTCGCCCTCGGGCGGCGCGAAGATGAAGGCCGAGCGCCGGCGCGGCTCGATGCCGATGGGGGGCACGCCCGCGAGCCGAGCCACGGTATCGACCCAGGCGCCCGCCGCATTGAGCAGCACCGGTGCCTCGTAGCTGCGCCCGCCGGCCTGCACGCGCCAGATGTCGCCCACGCGCTCGATGGCCGTCACGCCCGCGTCGCACACCAGCTGCCCGCCCGCGCGCCGCATGCCGCGCAGGTAGCCCTGGTGGATCGCATGCACGTCCATGTCGGCCGCGTCGGGTTCGTAGACCGCGCCGATCACCTGCTCGGGCCGCAGCGCCGACACCATCGCGCGCGCTTCGTCGGCACTGAGCCGGCGCGGATCGCCGGGCATGCCCTGCAGCACCTGCCAGTGCTCTTCGAGCTGCGCCTCCTGCCCCGGGCCCGCGATCATCATCGCGCCGCGCGGCGTGAGCAGCGGATGCTCGGCGAAGCCCGGCGGCGGGTTCTCGAGAAAGGCGCGGCTGGCCATCGTGAGCGCGCGCACCTGCGGCGTGCCGTAGCTCTCCATGAACAGCGCGGCCGAGCGGCCCGTGGAGTGGTAGCCGGGCTGGTTCTCGCGTTCGAGCAGGATCACGCGGGCATGCGGCGCGAGCCAGTGCGCCACCGAGGCGCCGGCGATGCCGCCGCCGATCACGAGGAAGTCGGCGGTGGCGGTGGTGTGTTCGGTCGTTGTCATCGCGGCGGAGTGTAGGAACAAATTTGCGTATCCGCAAATTATCGAAAGCCCTGAGTTCCTTTGACGTCGTCTCGTGCAGAGTGAGGACGCGGCGAGAGGCCCAGGACGCTCGTTGCACCATGGCGGTGAAATTTGCGTACTTGCAATTTGCGCATACGCAAATTCCGGGCCCGGCCGCGGCGGCCCGGCGGTGGAGGGGCGGCGGATGGACTGGCAGAATCCTGCGCATCACAAGAGAGAGCCAAGCGTGAATCCACATACAGGGACCAAGCAGGCGGCGAAGCCGAAGGAGGCCGCGCCCACGCTGGACCGCACCACTTTCGGTTATCGCCTGCGCACCGCGCGCAAGCGTTTCGGCTGGACGCTGGCGCAACTGGCCGAGCGTTCGGGCGTGTCGATCACCACCATCTCGCGCGCCGAGCGCGGCCAGCTTGCGCTGGGCTACGAGAACTTCACCGCCCTGGGCCGCGCGCTCGACATGGACATGAACGCCATGTTCGCGGGCGCCGGCGTCAAGCCCGCGCAGTTCGACGGCCCCGTCGTCACGCGCGCCGGCAAGGGCGTGGTGTACCGCGGCCTATCGATCGCCTACGAGTTCCTCGGCACCACGGCTGCCGGCAAGCAGATGAGCCCCATCGTCGGCGTGGTGCACGCGCGGCGCATCCACGGCCCCGAGGACTTCGTGCGCCACTCGGGCGAGGAGTTCGCCTATGTGCTCTCGGGCGAGATCGAGGTGCACTTCGACAACGGCGAGGTGGTGCGGCTGGGGCGCGGGGATTCGCTCTATTTCGACAGCCGGCTCGGGCATGCGTACATCAGCGTGAGCCGGCAGCTGGCGAAGATCGTGGGGATGACGATCGGGGAGAGCGGGCACATGAAGTCGGCGCGGGAGGCGCCGGAGGTGGAAGCCGTGGAGGCGGTGGCGAAGAAGAAGAAGGGCCGCGCCAGCAAAGCTTGACGGCGGCGCAATGCCGACCGGCGGCCCGGGTCTATCCGGGCCCGAACTCCCATCTAATTCTCGCCGCGTAGCATCCGCGCCGCCCACGATGAAGCGATGCGCCGTACGCAAACCCGGCCGGGCAGGATGGACGAATGAACACGAGAAACAAGATCGCGACGCTGCTGGTCGTCGCGGCTGCTGCCGTTGGCGCGGCCTTTGCCTATGCGTGGGAGCCGGCCATCGCGGCCTTGCCCGCGCCACCGCCGCCAAGCGGCGACCAGGCGCTGCTGGTGCGAGGTTCGCACGTGGCCAGCACAGGCGACTGCATGGTGTGCCACACGGCCGCCAACGGCAAACCCTTCGCGGGCGGCCTGCCGCTCAACACGCCCTTCGGCACGATCTACAGCACCAACATCACGCCCGATGCCGAGACCGGCATCGGCACCTGGTCGCTCGAGGCCTTCACGCGCGCCATGCGCGCCGGCGTGTCGCGCGACGGGCACCTGCTGTACCCGGCCTTTCCCTATCCGCACTTCACGCGGATGTCGGACGAGGACATCGGCGCGCTCTATGCGTACCTGATGGCGCGCACGCCGGTGCATGCGCCGGCCAAGGCCAATCAGCTCACGTTCCCGCTCGGCTTTAGGCCGCTGGTCGCGGGCTGGAACCTGCTGTTCCTGCAGAAGGGCCCGCTGCCCGCGTCCGCCACGGCGCAGTCCGACGAATGGCTGCGCGGCCGCTATCTGGTGGAGGGCGCGGCGCACTGCGCGGCCTGCCACACGCCGATGAACCTGCTCGGCGCCGAGAAAGGCAGCCAGCCCTTCGCGGGCAACCTGATCGACGGCTGGGAAGCGCCGCCGCTGAATGCGCTGGCCAGCGCGCCCAGGCCGTGGACGAAGGAGCAGCTCGTGTCCTACCTGCGCACCGGCCTCGCGAGCGAACACGGCGCGGCCGCGGGGCCGATGCTGCCGGTGACGCAGCACCTGGCCGACGTGCCCGAGTCGGACGTGCGCGCGATCGCGACCTACATCATGGGCCTGCAGCCCGCGGCCCCCGCCGCGGCGCAGGCCGAGCCGGCCAAGGCGGCTGCGTCGGCTTCGGTCGCCGCCGCGGCAATGCCCGCGGGCCAGCGCGTCGATGCCGGTGCCGCGCTGTTCAACGGCTCGTGCGCCGGCTGCCACGGCGCCGCGGCGCCCATGCGCACCATCGGCGACCGGCCCGCGCTCGGCCTGAGCACGGCGGTCAATGCCGACAGCGCACGCAACGCCATCAACCTGGTGCTGGGCGGCAACCCGTGGGGCGGTTCGGCATCGGCGCACTACATGCCGCCGTTCGCGGATGTGCTGAGCGACGAGCAGATCGCCGAGGTGCTGCGCTACGTGCGCGCCAGCGCCACGCAGCGTCCGGCCTGGCCCGACCTGCAGAACGAGGTTGCGAAGGTTCGCAAGGAGAAGGAGGCACTGCCGAAATGATCACGCTCACCGTCAACGGCGTCGACCACGCGCTCGACATCGATCCCTCCATGCCGCTGCTGTACGCACTGCGCAACCACCTCAAGCTCAACGGCGCCAAGTACGGCTGCGGCCTCGGCCAGTGCGGCGCCTGCACCGTGATCGTCGACAAGCGCCCCGTGTTCTCGTGCCTGATGCCGGTGTCGGCGGTGGGCAAGCGCGCGGTGCGCACCATCGAGGGCCTTGGCAGTGCCGACAAGCCGGCGCCGATCCAGCAGGCCTTCATCGAGCAGCAGTCGGCCCAGTGCGGCTACTGCATCGCCGGCATGGTGATGCGCGCGCAGGCGCTGCTCGACGAGCGCCCGGGCGCCGACGAGGAAGAGATCCGCCAGCACATGCAGCCCAACCTCTGCCGCTGCGGTACCCATATGCGCATCGTGGCCGCGATCGTCGAGGCATCGAAGACGCTGGCCGGCACCGCGCGGCAAGGAGCATCGCGATGAGTCGCCCCGCACAGTGGCATGACGCCGCGCTGCGCAACCCGAGCCGGCGCCACTTCCTGGCCGCGGGCTCGCTCACCGTGAGCTTCTCGCTGTGGCCCGGCGCCGCCGCGCTGGCCCAGCAGGGCAAGCAGGCCACCGAGGCGGGCGCGCCCAGCGCGCTCGATGCCGGCACCGCCAAGCTGCCGGGCGACCTCACCGGCACGCCCATGCTCGATGCCTGGATCCGCATCGACGAGCAGAGCCGCATCACCGTGTGGACCGGCAAGGCCGAGCTCGGCACCGGCATCCGCACCGCCTTCACGCAGATCGCCGCAGAAGAGCTGGGCGTGGCCTTCGAGGCGGTGCACCTGGTGACGGCCGACACCGCCGTCACGCCCAACGAGGGCTACACGGCCGGCAGCCATTCCACGGCCGACAGCGGCACCGCCATCCTCAACGCGGCGGCGCAGGTGCGCGTGCTGCTGGTGGGCTCGGCCGCCGGCAAGCTCGGCGTGGCGGCCGACACCCTCAGGTTGCGCGATGGCGTCATCTCCGCCCCCGACGGGCGCACCCTGAGCTACGGCCAGGCCGTGAGCGGGCTCGACCTGCACCGGCGCGCCGAGCCGCGCTCCGAACTGGTCGATCCGAAGCAGCACCGCGTCATCGGCCAGTCGCACCGGCGGCTCGACATCCCGGGCAAGGTCACGGGCGGCGCGAGCTACGTGCAGGACATGCGCCTGCCGGGCATGGTGCATGCGCGCATGGTGCGGCCGCCGTCGTACGGCGCCGTGCTGACCGGCATCGACAGCGCGGCCGTCGAGAAGATGCCGGGCGTCGTCAAGGTGGTGCGCGACGGCAGCTTCCTGGCCGTGGTGGCGCAGGACGAGTGGCAGGCCATCCAGGCCATGCGCGCGCTCACCGAGGCCGCGCGCTGGCAGGAGAGCGCTTCGCTGCCCACGCCGTCCACCATTTACGACACGTTGATGAAGCTGCCCCGGCAGGAGATCCACGTCGGCGACCGCCATGGCGAGACCGTGCCCGCGGCCAAGACCCTGCATGCGCGTTTCACCAAGCCCTACCTCGCGCATGCGTCGATCGGCCCCTCGTGCGCCGTCGCGCAGTTCGACGCGCAGGGCAAGCTCACCGTGTGGACCCATTCGCAGGGCGTGTTCCCGATGCGCGGCGCGCTGTCGGAACTGCTCTCGATGAAGCCCGAGGACATCCGCTGCGTGCATGTGGAGGGCTCGGGCTGCTACGGCCACAACGCCGCCGACGATGCAGGCGCCGAGGCCGCGCTGATCGCGCGCGCCGTGCCGGGTCGGCCGGTGCGGCTGCAATGGATGCGCGAGCACGAGTTCACCTGGGAGCCCTTCGGGCCCGCGATGGTCACCGACGTGAAGGCCTCGCTCGACGCCAGCGGCCGCGTGGTCGACTGGCAATACGAGATCTGGAGCAACTCGCACAACCAGCGCCTGGACAACGCCGGGCGCTTCATCTCCGCGCAGTACCTCGCGAAGCCTTTCACGCCGGCGCCGCCCAAGCCCATTCCCATGCCCGAGGGCGGCGGCGACCGCAACAGCCTGCCGCTGTACAACTTCGCCAACTACAACGTCGACCACCACTTCCTGCCCGATATGCCGGTGCGTGTGTCGGCCATGCGCGGCCTCGGCGCGTACATGAACGTCTTCACCATCGAGAGCTTCATGGACGAGCTGGCCGCCGCCGCGGGGGCCGATCCGGTCGAGTTCCGGCTGCGCCACCTCGACGACCCGCGCGGGCGCGACGTGGTGCAGCTCGCGGCGAAGAAGTTCGGCTGGGACCCCAGGCGCAAGCGCGTACCGAACCGCGGCGTGGGCTTCTCATTCGCCCAGTACAAGAACCTGATGAGCTACCTCGCGCTCGCGGTCGAGGTGTCGATCATGCCGGAGACCGGCGAGATCCGCATCGAGCGCGCCATCGCGGCCATCGACTGCGGCCAGGTCGTCAACCCCGACGGCGTGCGCAACCAGGTCGAGGGCGGCATCCTGCAGTCGGCCAGCTGGACCCTGTACGAGCAGGTGCAGTACGACGCCCAGCGCATCCGCAGCTACGACTGGAGCCGCTATCCGATCATGCGGTTCTCGGATGTGCCGCGGAAGGTGGAGGTGCACATCATCGATCGGCCCGGGGCGCCGTTTCTGGGGACCGGCGAAGCATCGCAGGGGCCGGCGCCTGCGGCGTTGGGGAATGCGATTGCGGATGCTACGGGGCGGAGGTTGCGGGGGTTGCCGTTGGCGGCGGGGCGGAGGCTCAAGGAATACAACCAGGGCTGAGGCCGTGGAGCTTGGCGGCGGGCGCCGCGCGCCGGCAGAGGTCGATCGGTGGGTTGATGACGAGCGCAACCAAGCGATAGTGGTTCGTGAGGCTGGACGGAGGATTCAAGCGGCCGATATGGCGGCAATCCCGAGGGGCGCGGAGATATTCGCTTCTTGTCGAAAGCAGTCATCCGGAAAGAGTGATCTTCGGATTGGGTTCGCCCGAGCGTCGTTTCTCCAGCCGAACGTCACCATCCCCCAGGTCTTGCTCGCGTCCCCAGCCGAGATGCCGATAGACGCAGGCAGCACGGCTGCTTCTTGCCGTCTCGAGCCAAACGACAGGATGCAGGTCGAACAAGGCAGCTTCGCAGACCTGGATGAGGCGCTTTCCGACGCCTTGGCCTTCGAACTCCGGCAACACGAACACGGCGAACAGGCAGGCCGTTTCGAGATCCACCATCGCGAAGCCGACGACATCGCCCTGAACTTCGCCGACCCAGGCGCAAGCCGCGCTTTCGACGGCCAGGGCAATGGCTTCCGGTGTCACGCCAATCCCGGCGAGTTCCTCGATGGTCATCGCGTTCTCTCGCACCGCCGTTCTGACGTTGAACATGGCGTCTACATCGGCGATGGTCGCCGGACGGATGAGCGGATGGGTCGAGGTGGTCATGCCGCGAAACTCCTGCCCACACCGGAAGCAGGAAAGCCCGACGTTTCGAAGATATCGTGCGCGGCCGCCGAAGGCCCGAGAACCGCAGCAGGGGTGCGGCCAAGCTCTCGCGCGATCCTTGGCTTGCCGAAGGCGGCAGGCCCGTCGATGTGAACGAGCTTCATGACGCCAGGTGCGATGTCGGCCGCATGGGATGCGGGGACCCAGGCCACTCACTTCCCACGACGCGGCTCCATCCCCAGAGACGGCCCCTGCCGAATGGGACGACGAACCAGCTGCGCCAGATCCAGGCTCGGGTAGCGCTGATTCACGACTTCCTCCAGGCTCGGGTAGCGCGGATCCACAACTCCCGTGGTGCCGCTTTTCTCATACATCCCATCGGCATACATGGGTGGCACTGATTTGGACCCGATGCCACAGGCCTGATGGAAGTGCCCGATATAGACGGGCTTGCCAGCTTCCGCCACGAAGACTCTGTTCTCCAGCAATCCATCCGCAGGCACGACTTCCGGGTAGCCATCGCTCCAGCCGCTCGCCGGTGCGCGGTGAGCGCTCATGCCGGCTTCGATGGTGTGGCTCTGCAGGGTATAGCGGCCGCTGGGAATGACGTAGGCGACCGGCAAATGCGCATATGCAGTCTGCTTGGGTATCGTCGGTTGGGCCGCCGCTTTGGCGGCCCATTCGGCATCGGTCCTGGGAATGCGGATGCGCAACGTTTTCCCTTGATCGTCAAGGAAGGTGAGTTCCTGAATGCGCGAGCCCTTGGGTGGCAGGCTGTCGGGGTTGCACATGGGCTCGATGTACGTCGTCACGGAGGCGATGACGACCGCATTGCGCCCGGTGAACCGCTGCGCGAGTTCTTCGCGTTCCATGCCCGGGGTGAGGTAGGTGCCGACCGTGTCGGCATCGTTGGCGGCATGTGCGAGGGGCAGTGCCAGTGCAAGAAGAAGATTCAAGGCGAGTGCGCGCATGGGTCTTGTGAGTCCTCGAGGATTCGTGCAGTCGATCGGCCAAGTATTGCCGATGCCGTTCGACGCACCTCGCGCTATTCCCTCATCGCCTCGCACTGGGCCTCGATCCGCGCATGAAGCAAGCCCAGCGACACCGCAACGAACCGCTGCAGCGAACTGCGCTGGCACGCGTCGAGCAAAGGGGCGGGGTCGGTATCGGATGACTCGGCATCGCGCCGCTCTTCGTCCCACTGCAGCAGTTGAACCAGCAACAGCGCTCCTTGCACCACATCGCGCGCATCGTTCAAGAAGGCGGCCTGGTGCTGTCTGCTGGGATCGAGTCCCCGAGGAGGAACCCATTCGAAGGGTTTGAACTGAGAGACGGGGCGTGCCCCCGAATCACCGGCGTCGGTGCCTGCATCGAAGTCTTTGGCCATGTGGGCCTCCAAAGTGAATCGCAGGATGTCTTCAGGCCGCCAAACCCGGCCTCGTTCACACGAGGCGAGGGCACTGTAGGTGGTCGCGGCGAGGGCCGTCAAGTTTCGTGTCCGGCGGCGCAACATTGCTTGAACCGACCGGCGACCCTGTCGCCCATTTGCTCCGCATTCCGCGCCGCCTCGCTATCCTTCCGCTCGCCATTCACTTCAAGAAAAGGGGATCCTCATGACTCAACCTTCCTCACTCATCTTCTCGCTGCGCTCCATCGCGCTGGCCTGCACCTTCGCCCTCGGCGCCGCGACCGCAGCCCATGCCGCCCCCGACGCCAAGCTGCTCGCCGCGGCCGAGAAGGCGCAGCCGGCCGTGATCGAGAACCTCAAGGAGATGGTGCTGATCGAGTCGGGCAGCCTCAATGTCGACGGGCTGATGAAGATGGCCGACGTGGTGGAGGGCCGGCTCAAGGCGGCCGGCTTCAAGGTCGAGCGGCGCAAGGCGACGGCCGGGGCGGGCGCCGACATCGTGATCGGCACGATGAAGGGCAACGGCAAGCGCAAGATCATGCTGCAGGGCCACATGGACACGGTCTACCAGCCCGGCATCCTGAACTCGCAGCCCTACAAGGTCGACGGCAACCGCATCTACGGGCCCGGCATCGCGGACGACAAGGGCGGGCTGGCGGTGATGATGGCCTCGCTCAAGATCCTGGCCGACGCGGGCTGGCGCGACTACGACACGCTCACGGTGCTGATGAATCCCGACGAGGAAGTGGGCTCGGTGGGTTCGGGCGAGCTGATCGCGACCACGGCCGACCTGCACGACACGGTGCTGTCGTTCGAGCCGACGGCGGCGAAGTCGGTGGTGAAGGGCGAATCGTTGCTGCTCGGCGCGGCGGGCATCGCGCAGGCCACGCTCGAGGTGAAGGGCCGCGCCTCGCACGCGGGCGCGGCGCCCGAGCTGGGCCGCAACGCGCTGTACGAACTCTCGTATCAGATGCTGCAGACCAAGGACCTCGCGAAGGACATCCCGGGCGTGACGCTCAACTGGACGGTGGCGCGCGCGGTGGGCCCGATCAACCAGATCACCGAGAAGGCGCAGGCGCTCGGCGACGTGCGCATCACCGAGCCCGGCGCGGAGAAGAAGCTCGACGCGGCGCTGCAGGCGAAGATCGCGAGCGGCAAGCTGATTCCCGACACCGAGACCACGGTGAAGGTGGAGGTGGGCCGCCCAGCCTTCGTGGCAGGCGAGAAGGGCCGTGCGCTGGCCGAGAAGGCACAGGCGATCTACAAGGAGATCGACCGCGAACTCGCGCTCACGCCGATGACCGGCGGCGGCACCGACGCGGGCTACGCGGGGCGCTCGGGCAAGGCAACGGTGGTCGAGAGCTTCGGCCTCGCGGGCTTCGGCTACCACGCGCGCGACGAGTACATCGAGGTCGATTCGATCGTGCCGCGGCTGTACCTGGTGACGCGGCTGCTGACGGAGATCGGCAAGGGCAACTGAGCGGGCGCGGCGCAGCGCACTGGTCGCGCCAAAAGCTGAAGGCGCATGCGAAGGGTTCTCTTCGCATGCGCTTTTTTTCGTTGTGCTGAAGGTCGCGCCTGGTCGGCGGTATGCGGCCGATGGGCCCACATCGAGGTGAAGGCCCGGTCGTGGCTGTCAAGTCACTCGGGGCAAGACGAATCGGTCATGTGCTGCAGGGTGTCGGCGGCTGGCACCCAGGCTCTGAGCACGTCTTCGAAAGCCTTCGGGTCATGCGTCGTCTTGCGGTCGTCTTGGACGATGTATCGGTCGTAGTTCCACTCATCGTATTGCCAGCCGTCTCGGAGGACGAAACGGCGGAACTCGAAGTCCCAGTATTCCCACATCGACCATGTCGAGTTCAGGTAGCGCCGCTCCTCACGCGGCACGCCCGGTTTCGGGATGGGCCGGATACGAACGAAGCATGTTTCGCCGGTATCCGTTGTCGGCAGCCGCGCGGCAACTTGGTCACCGGCATTGAGGAAGTTGGCGATGCGCGTCGACAGCATTGCGAAGCCCAGGTTGGGCTCGCTATTCTGGCCGACGTTGCCAACGATGCGGTAGCGGCTTCTCGCTGTGATGCCTAACGCTCACTCGCCCACAGCTTCGTCCGACCGGGTCCTTACTGCTGTCGCTGGTCGCCCGGCGGGCGGTTGCGGTGCGCGGCGGCCTGGGCTTGTGCCTGGGCCTGGGCCTGCGCTTGAGCTTGTGCCTGCCGTTGCTGCATCTGCTGGGCCTGTTGCTGCTGGCGCTGCGCGGCCTGCTGCTGAGCCTGTTGGGCCTGTTGCTGCTGGCGTTGCATGGCTTGCTGCTGTGCCTGCTGCTGTTGCCGCTGCATGGCCTGCTGCTGGGCTTGTTGCTGGGCCTGTTGCGCTTGCTGCTGCTGGCGACGGATCTGCTCCTGTTGCTGCTGGGCCTGCTGTTGCTGGCGTTGCGCGGCCTGTTGTTGCTGCTGCTGTTGTTGCTGCATCTGCTGGCGCCGCGCCTGGTCTTGCTGCTGTGCCTGCTGGGCGGCCTGTTGCTGTTGCTGCCGTGCCTGGTTCTGCGCGACCTGCTGCTGTTGCATCTGCTGGCGGCGTGCCTGCTCCTGCTGGGCCTGCTGCTGTTGGCGGGCCTGGTTCTGCTGGGCTTGCTGTTGCTGCTCCTGCTGGCGACGGACCTGTTCCTGCTGCGCCTGCTGTTGCTGCTGCTGCCTGCGGCCCTGGTCTTGCTGAGCCTGCTGTTGCTGGCGTCGCGCCTGTTCCTGCGCCTGTTGCTGCTGCTGTTGTTGTTGGCGGCGCGCCTGTTCCTGCTGTGCCTGTTGCTGGCCGGGCTGGTTCTGGGCCAGTTGTTGCTGGCGACGAGCCTGCTCCTGCTGCGCTTGCTGCTGCTGCGCCTGCTGGCGCGCGGCCTGGGCCTGCTGGGCTTGCTGCTCGCGCGTCTGCTGTTGCGTCATCAGCTGCTGGCGCCGCGCCTGGTCCTGCTGTGCCTGCTGTTGCGCCTGTTGCTGATGCGCCTGCTGCTGCATCTGCTGTTGGCGCGCCAGGGCCTGCTGCTGGGCTTGTTGCTGCGCCTGCTGCTGGCTCTGCAGCTGCTGCGCGTGTTGCTGCTGCTGTTGCTGCATCTGCAGCTGGCGCGCCTGTTGCTGCTGCGCGAGCAGCGCGGCGGCCTGCTGTTGCTGGGCCTGCTGCTGCATCGCGAAGTTGGGCGCCTGCCCCGGATGCGCGGCCTGCCAGCCGGCCACGCCCGCGTCGCCTCGCGGGCGGTCACGGTCGCGGCCACCGCCGTTGTTGTTGTAGACGTTGTTGACGACGGTGGTCGAGCGCGAGACGTAGGTGTTGTTGTTGTAGACCACGGCCGGGCGGTAGGCCGGCGGCGGCGGCGCGGCGCGCGGATAGTCGCGGTCGCGCGGACGGCCCCAGTTCACGTTCCAGGAGTTCCAGCCCCAGCCATGGCGCTCGAGCGCCGAGGCCACGACCACGCCGGCACCGAAGGCCAGCACGCCGGCCGTGGCGACCTGGGCGCCGCTGTAGCCGCGGTCGACGTACACGGGCTGCGGCGGGGGCGTGTAGGCATAGCCGGGGTAGGCGGCCACGGGCTCGCCGTAGATCTGCTGCGGGTTGTAGCTCGGCACGTAGACCACGTCGGGCTGCGCCTGCTGGATGGTGATGAGCTGCTGCGGCGGCTCGACGATGAGCGGGCCCGCATAGGCACCCTGCGGATCGGGCGCGGGCGTGTAGTTGGCCGGCGCCGCGGCTGTCGCGACCTTGAGCTTGTCGTTGTTCTTGAGCCGGCCGGCCTTGGAGGCGCGCTGGCGCATGACCTGGATCGCGTTCATGACGTCGGCCGGGTCGTTGTAGTAGGCCTTGCCCAGTGCCTCGGTCCAGGGCAGGTTGCCGGCCATCTGGTCCATCACGTTGCGGAAGGCGGTCAGCGACTTGACGCTCGGGTCCCAGGGCTGCTGGTTGACGGCATCGGCCAGCGCGCCGGCCTTGAGCGTGGGGTTCTGCTTGAGCCAGTCCTGCGCGGCGGTGATCTGCTCGGGATAGGTGGCGCCGGCCAGCACCTGCGCCACGAGCTTGTCGGGGTACAGCGCGATGGGCGCGACCATCTGGTAGAGCTCCTCGGCCGCGGGTGGCACGTAGGCCACGGGCATGGGCGCCGCGGGTGCCGGTGCCGCGGCGGCGGGCACGGAGGCCGCGGCCTGGGGCGCGGGTGCGGCGGCGTTCTGCGCGGCGGGGGTCTCGGACTTGTCGCAGCCCGCGAGCACCAATGCTGCAGTGCACAGCGACAGCGTGAGTGCACGCGCGAGGGGGGTGTGATTGGAGGGGATCATCCTGGCCTTCCTGGGGCGCTGTTGGAGCACCCGCTCGTACAGAACGGGTGCCGCAACTCGAGCGATGACGAAGCATGGCCCGAGGATGCAACGGGCTGTGTCGTCTGCCGGGCGCTGGCCGGGTAGGAACAGGCCTGTCAAGAAAGGTGAAGGGCCGGTGAATGCCGGCCCCCTTCTCCCAAGTCAGCTCGCGGTCAGAGCCGCGGCGCGTGGCTCGCTGCTACTTCGCGCCGCCGGTGTACTTGGTGACGCTGCTCGCGCTCACGTGGTAGCCGCTCACGCCCATCATCGAATCGTTGCGCAGGGTCTGCAGCTTGCCCGTGACCCACACGGTGTCCATGGCGCGGAACTTGGCGCCCTTCTGCGGCACCACGTGCAGGATCTGGTTGGCCGGCGGCGGCGGGGTGTGGATGCAGGCGCCGAAGTAGGGTACGAGCAGGAACTCGGTGACCTCGCCCTTGGCTTCCTCGAGCGGCACGATGAAGCCGGGGATCTTCACCTCCACGCCGTTCATCGCGGGATTGGTCGGCGCGTTGTTCGACACCTCCTGCATCTTCATCAGCAGCTCGTTGGCGCGCGGGTCGCCGTCGTCGAGGGCGCTGAGGTCCATGCCCTTGAACTCCTTCGACGGGTCCCAGTCCTTGGGCACGAGTTCCTCCCAGGTGATCTGGCGCGGCTGGCCGGCCGGGGCCTTGGCGGTGGCCGCGGGGGCGGCCTTGCCGCCGAGCGGGTTGGTGGCGGTGGTGTCCTTGGGCGCGGGCTCGGCGGCCCAGGCTGCGGCCGCGAGGCTGGCGCCGGCCATCAGCAGGGCGAAGCGCTTCGAGGCCTGGACGGCGGGATGGAGAGTCTTTGCGTGGCGCATGGGATCAGATCCTCGGTGAAAGCCCGTCGGCGAGCGAGAGCCGGTAGGCGCGAATGCCGGGCAGCAGGCTCGCCAGCCAGCCGGCGGCCAGCAGGCTCGCGAGCAGCAGCCATTCGTTCAGTGTAGGTTCGGAAAGCCGCAATGTCAGCCCGAACTGCGACTGCAGCCAGGGCGCGAGGCCGGCGATGCCCAGCACCGCCATCAGCACGCCCACGAGCACGCCGAGCACGGTGACCAGCGCGCCCTCGAGCGCGAGCAGCGCCAGCACGTGGCGCAGGCCCGCGCCCACGGCGCGCAGCACGGCCAGTTCGCGCCGCCTTTCGTTGAGGCCGGCCATCACCACCGACACCAGGCCCGCGAGGCTCACGAGCGCGACCAGGCCCGACATCAGCAGCAGCGCGTTCTCGCCCACGCCGATCACGCTCCAGAGCTCGTCGAGCGCCACGCCGGGCAGGATCGCCATCAGCGGCTCGCCGGTGTAGGTGGAGATCCAGCGCTGCACCGAGAACACGGCGGCGCGGTTCTTCAGGCCCACGAGCGCGGCCGTCACGTTCTTGGGCGTGAGGTCGAACTTGCGCACCTGCTCGGCCGGGATCTTCACGCCGGGCATGGGCGCGCCGCCCACCCATTCGAGGTGGATCGCCTCCATGGCCGCGAGGCCGATGTGCACCGTGCGGTCGACCGGCGTGCCGGTGCGCGCGAGCACACCCACCACGGTGAAGGGCTTGTCGGCATGCTCGGCCACGTTGAGCTCGCCGCTGCCGTGCGCCAGCGTGATCTTCTGGCCCACGTGGTAGCCGAGCTTGTCGGCCACCTCGGCACCGACCACGGCGTCGAACAGCTCGCTGAAGGGCTTGCCCTCGCGCAGCGCGAGCGACTGGCGGTCGCCATAGCGAAAGCGCGTGAAGTACTCGGGCGAGGTCGCGAGCACGGCGAAGCCGCGGTGCGAATCGCCGAGCGACAGCGGCACCACCCAGTCGACGCCGGGGTGCGCCTGCAGCGCCTGCACGCTCTTCCAGGAAATGTTGTTGGTGGCCGCGCCGATGCGGAACACGGAGTACAGCAGCAGCTGCGTGGAGCCGGTGCGCGCGCCCACGATCAGGTCGGTGCCCGAGACCGAGGAGGCGAAGTTCTCGCGCAGCTCGGTGCGGATGCGTTCGACGCCCAGCAGCAGGAAGGTCGACAGCGCGATCGAGAACACGGTGAGCGCGAGCGTGAAGCGGCGGTTCCAGGCGCTGCGCCAGGCGATGGAGAACAGGGCCTTCATGCGTCGGTCGCCATCGTCGCGCTCGAGGCGCGGTTGATCTCGGGCAGCAGCACATGGCGCGCGAAGCGCTGCGCGATGCGCTGGTCATGGCTCACGAACACCAGCGCGCTGTCGTTCTCGGCGCAGGCGGTGAGCAGCACGTCGAGGAAGGCTTCGCGCCGGTCCTCGTCGAGCGCGGAGGTGGGTTCGTCGGCGATCACCACCTCGGGCTGGCCGATGAGCGCGCGCGCCGCGGCCACGCGCTGCTGCTGGCCCACCGAGAGCTGCATGGCCTGGCGCTGCCAGAGCTTGCGGTCCAGGCCCATCTGGTCGAGCAGGTGCTCGGCCTCCTCGCGCGCGCCGCGCTGGCGCGAGGCCTGCTCGCGGCGCCGTGCCGAGAAGCGGCAGGGCAGCAGCACGTTGTCGACCACGCTCAGATAGGGCAGCAGGTTGAACTGCTGGAAGATGTAGCCCACGTGCGCCACGCGGCAGCGGTCGCGCGCGGCGCCCGAAAGCTTGGACCAGTCATGGCCCAGCAGGCACACGCGGCCCTCGTCGGCCACCAGCACGCCGGCCAGCAGCGACAGCAGGGTGCTCTTGCCGCAGCCGCTGGGGCCATGCAAAAACACCGATTCGCCGGCCGTGATGCGGAAGGCCTCGATGTCGATGCAGGGCGTGGCGCTGCCGGGCCAGGAGAAGCGCAGCGATTCGGCCGAGAGCACCACGCGCAGCGGCGTGGATTCGGCCTGCGAAGGAAGGCTCACGACCTCACTTGCCCCAGGTCAGGCGGGCCGGTTGCGCGGCCTGCGCGCCGGCGGGGCGCTTGAGCTGGCGCTTGAACTGGCCTTGCGTGGAAGCGATCTGCGCATCGATCTGGCGCGTGCCCTTGAAGGCGGCGAACAGGCCGATGTCGATGTACTTGGCGGCGGCCGCGTTGGCGCAGTTGAACGAGAAGGTGGCGTCGAGGTCGGCATGGCCCTCGGGCTCGCTGGCATCGGGCTTGCCGAGGCCGAGCGCGCTGGAGCGCAGGTCGACCGGGCCGAGCTTGCAGCTCGCGGCGGGATCGATGGCGAACAGCTTGTCGGCCGCGCGCAGCTGGGCCACGGCATCCTCGACGGTCTTCTTCTCGGCATCGGTCCTGGGCGCGCGCTCGAAGCCGACGATGTTGTCGAGCGGCGACTCCATGTCGATCACGACCGTGGGGCCGTCGATGGCGACGTCGAGCTTGATCTGGCCGTGAACGTGGGCGTGCTGCTGCTGGGCCTGCGCGGCGGCGAACGGGGCCGAGGCCACCAGCGCGAGGGCGGCGGAAGCGAGGATGCGTCGGAGAGCGCGTCGGTCGGTGCTGGATCGGGTCAGGGTCATGGTTGGGCGCCTTGCCGGGTCGGCAGCCCCGGGGTGTTGCTCCATTCGCTCCAGCTGCCGGCATAGAGCGCGGCCGTTCCGAGCCCCGCGATGCGCATCGCGAGCAGGTTGGGAACGGCGCTCACGCCGCTGCCGCACTGGTGGACGACCGTCGCCGGATCGCGGCCTTCGAGCAGCGTTTCGAACTCGGCGCGCAGTTGCGCGGCGGGCTTGAACTTGCCGTCGGGACCGAGGTTCTCGGCGAAGGGGCGGTTGAGTGCCCCGGGGATGTGACCGGCGATCGGGTCCAGAGGTTCCACCTCGCCGCGATAGCGTGCACCGGCCCGCGCGTCGATCAGGTTCTGGTCAGGCTGGCCCAGCCGGCGTACCACGGTGTCGGTGGTGACGAGGCGCACCAGCGGCTCGCCCATGACGAAGTTCGACTGGAAGCGCGCGGGCTCCTCGCGGTCGGTGACCTCGCCGCCCGTGGCCTGCCAGCCCTGCAGGCCGCCGTCGAGCACGGCCACGGCGTCGTGGCCCATCCACTTGAGCATCCACCACAGGCGACCGCAGTAGTTGGCGCCGTTGCGGTCGTAGACCACGGCCTGCATGTCGTTCGAGAAGCCGATGCCGCTGAGCCAGGCCGCGAAGCGCTCGCGGCTGGGCAGCGGATGGCGCCCGCCCGAGGCGGGCACGCCGTCCTCCTGCGCCACCACCACCTCGCCGTGCGCGCCGGGCACGCCGTGCTTGGCGCTGAGGTCGGTGTCGAGGTCGGCATGCAGCGCGCCCGGGATGTGCGAGGCCGCGTACTGCTGGGCGCCCGACTCGGGCTTCATGAGGTCGAAGCTGCAGTCGAACACCATGAGCGGCGTGCCGGCGGCCTGCAGGGCGCGCAGCTCATCGGCGGAAACGAGGGTGGTGAAGGTCATGGCGAAGAACTCCTGGACGCATGGGCCGCGCAATAGTTGCGGCGGATGTGAAGGGGACTGCGAACCGGCCTCAATGTTCCTCGGCCGGCGCCTGTGGCACTGTACGCTGACGCAACACGGTTGCGGCAACCCCGCTCGCGATGATGAGCGCCATGCCGGTCCAGCCGGCGGCGTCGATGCGGTCGTCGAACAGCACCACGCTGTAGAAGGCCGCGAAGATGATGCCCGAGTACTGCAGGTTGGCCACCACCAGGGTGCCGCTCTCGGTCTTGGCGGTGGCGTAGGCGCGGGTCATGCAAAGCTGTCCGAGGGCCGCCAGCAGGCCGATCGGCAGCAGCCAGAGGCCGTGGCGCCAGTTCCATTCCGAAAAGCCCGTGAAGGCCGTGGCCAGCGCCCCGGCCACGGCCGAGCCGAGCGCGAAATAGAACACCGTGCGCATCTCGGGCTCGCCGATGCGCGAGAGCGCCACCACCTGCATGTAGGCGAAGGCGGCGGTCAGGCCCGACAGCAGGCCCAGCAGGCCGGCGAAGCCCTGGCTCGAATCGACGCTGGGCTTGAGCATCAGCACCACGCCGGCGAAGCCGGTGAGCACGGTCAACACCAGCGGCGCCTGCAGCGGCGGGCGCGAGACGCGGCCGTCGCGGCCCGGCACCGGCATCCAGGCCAGCAGCGCGCCGCCGACCAGGAAGGCGGCGATCCACACGCTGCTCATGTAGTTGAGGGTGACGGCCGTGGCCAGCGGCATGTGGGCGATGGCATAGAACCAAGCGCCCAGCGACACCACGCCGATCAGGCTGCGCCAGGCATGCATGCCCGGGTATTGGGTGGCGAGCGAGACGCCGCGGCTGCGCGCCAGCAGCCACAGGAAGACGATGCCGATGACGCCGCGCCAGAGCACCATCTCGCCGCTGGTGAACCAGGCCGAGGCGATCTTCACGGCCACGCCCATGGAGGCGAACAAAAAGGCGCCGAGCACCATCCAGAGCGCTTGCATCGTCTTGACTTCTTACAAAAGAAAAATAGCTGAAACGCCCGCCAACCGGGCGCATTCAGCTATCAAGAGAATAGCAGGAAACAGGGCCGAAGCAGCGCTTCGGCGCCTCAGCCGGCGGCCTGCAGCTCGCGCCGGTACCACTCGTGGAACTGCTGCATGCCGTCTTCCATCGGGCTCTGGTAGGGGCCGGTCTCGTTGTCGCCGCGCAGCATCAGCGCGCGGCGGCCGGCGTCCATGCGCTCGGCGATCTCGTCGTCTTCCACGCAGGTCTCCATGTAGGCGGCGCGCTGGGCCTCGACGAACTCGCGCTCGAAGGCGACGATTTCCTCGGGGTAGAAGAACTCCACCATGTTGAGCGTCTTGGTGGGGCTGACCGGGTGCAGCGTCGAGACGGTGAGCACGTGCGGATACCACTCGATCATCACGTGCGGGTAGTAGGTGAGCCAGATCGCGCCGTACTTGGGCGGCTTGCCCTCGCGGTACTGCAGCAGCTGTTCCTGCCATTTCTGGTAGACCGGGCTGCCCGCGCGGCCCAGGCGGTTGGCCACGCCCACCGTCTGCACCGAGTAGTTGCGGTTGAACTCCCAGCGCAGGTCGTCGCAGGTGACGAAGCTGCCCAGGCCCGGGTGGAACGGGCCGACGTGGTAGTCCTCGAGGTAGACCTCGATGAAGGTCTTCCAGTTGTAGTTGCACTCGTGCAGTTCGACGTGGTCGAGCGCGAAGCCCTCGAACGAGAGGTCGGCGCGCGGGCCCAGGCCGGCCATGTCGGCCGCGATGTCGCGGCCGTTGGCCTCGAACAGCAGGCCGTTCCATTCGGTGAGCGGGTAGTTGTGCAGGTTCAGGCAGGGGTCCTGCGCGAAATGCGGGGCGCCGATCAGCGTGCCGGTGGTGCGCGCGTCGGCCGCGGCATAGGTCCAGCGGTGCAGCGGGCAGACGATGTTGCCGCCGGTGCGCGCGTCGAGTTCGCCGCGGCCCTGCAGGATCACGGCCTGGCGGTGGCGGCAGACGTTGGAGATCAGTTCCACGCCCTTGGGCGTGTGGACCAGCGCGCGGCCCTGGTGCTCGTGGGGCAGCGTGTGGAAGTTGCCGGCCTCCGGCACGGCAAGGCGGTGGCCGACATAGCGTGGGCCACGGGCAAAGAGCGTTTCCATCTCGCGGGCGAAGAGCGCCTCGTCGAAATACGCGGAAACCGGAAGTTGGCTCGTGGCCTGCTGCAGTTGAAGACTTAAATCAGACATGGAGGACCTGACCAAGCTCCCCACAGGGAGGAAAACAAAATTGAAACGGAAGGTACCGACGACAGGAGAGGCGTGTCGGCCCGAGAGTTGCGCCGGCGTGACCGGCTGGGGGAGGGGGATTGTACCCGGGGGGCCTTCCTTGTGGCCCCTGGGGCTTTCACCCTGGTCGGGCCGGCGCCCTGTCCGGCCGTGCACGACGCCGCGCCGCGGTGTCACGCAAGCCGCCGATGTGCCATCGGCCGCGACCTAAAATGCGCGGTTTCATCCTCGTTGCCCCCGCATGCCCAAGGTGCCCTCCACTCCCGCGTCCAGTCCGGCGCCCACGCCCGACACGGGCCCGATGCCCGTCAGCTACGAAGCGGGACTCCAGGAACTGGAGCAACTGGTCGCGGAACTCGAATCGGGCCAGCTGCCGCTCGACCAGCTGCTGGGCAGCTACCAGCGCGGCGCCGCGCTGCTGGCCTTCTGCCGCGACCGGCTGCAGGCGGTGGAAGACCAGATCAAGGTGCTCGACGCGGGCAGCCTCAAGCCCTGGGCCGCCGAATGACCGCGGCCACTACTTCCCCTGCCTGGGACCAGGCCCGCCTTGCGCTCTGGAGCCGCCCGCACCTCGAACACGTCGAACAGGCGCTGTCGGGCTGGGTCGGCGTCGATTCGCCGGTGCTGCTCGGCGAGGCCATGCGCTATGCGGTGCTCGATGGCGGCAAGCGGCTGCGGCCGCTGCTGGTGCTCGCGGCCAGCGAGGCGGTGGGCGGCAATGCGGCCGCGGCGCTGCGCGCGGCCTGCGCCACCGAACTGATCCACGCCTATTCGCTGGTGCACGACGACCTGCCGTGCATGGACAACGACGTGCTGCGCCGCGGCAAGCCCACGGTGCACGTGAAGTTCGGCGAGGCCGACGCGCTGCTCGCGGGCGATGCGCTGCAGGCGCTGGCCTTCGAGCTGCTCACGCCCGATGGCGACGAGGTGCCGCCCGCGATGCAGGCCACGCTGTGCCGCATGCTGGCGCGTGCCGCCGGCAGCCAGGGCATGGCCGGTGGCCAGGCGATCGACCTCGCGAGCGTGGGCGTGGCCTTGAACGAAGCGCAGTTGCGCGAGATGCACCGGCTGAAGACCGGCGCGCTGCTGCAGGGCAGCGTCGAGATGGGCGCGGCCTGCGGCACCGGCGTTTCGGCGGCGGCGCTGACCGCGCTGCGCGGCTACGGCGCGGCGATCGGCCTGGCCTTCCAGGTGGTCGACGACATCCTCGACGTCACGGCCGATTCGCAGACCCTGGGCAAGACCGCCGGCAAGGATGCCGCGGCCGACAAGCCCACCTATGTGTCGCTGCTGGGGCTCGAGGGCGCCCGGGCCCAGGCCTCGCAGCTGCTCGACGATGCGCTCGCCGCGCTCGATGCGAGCGGCCTGCAGGACACTGCAGCGCTGCGCGCGCTGGCCCACATGGTCGTAGACCGCGACCGCTAGACAAGAACGAACACCACGATCCATGGCCGCTCCGCTGCTCCCCACGCTCCACGATCCGTCCCCCATCCGCCAGTACGACCGGGCCCAGCTCAAGCAGCTGTCCGACGAGGTGCGCGCCTGCGTGCTCGACAACGTCTCGCGCACCGGCGGCCACCTGAGCTCGAACCTCGGCACGGTGGAGCTCACGGTCGCGCTGCACCACGTGTTCAACACGCCGCACGACCGGCTGGTGTGGGACGTGGGCCACCAGACCTATCCGCACAAGATCCTCACGGGCCGGCGCGAGCGCATGCCCACCCTGCGCCAGCTCGGCGGCATCTCGGGTTTCCCGCAGCGCAGCGAGAGCGAGTACGACACCTTCGGCACCGCGCACTCGTCGACCAGCATCTCGGCCGCGCTCGGCATGGCCATGGCCGCCAAGCAGAAGGGCGAGGACCGCTTCACCGTGGCCATCATCGGCGACGGCGCGCTCACGGCCGGCATGGCCTTCGAGGCGCTCAACAACGCGGGCGTGTGCGACTGCCGGCTGATCGTGATCCTCAACGACAACGACATGTCGATCAGCCCGCCGGTGGGCGCGCTCAACCGCTACCTCGCGCAACTGATGAGCGGCAACTTCTACGCCGCCGCCAAGAACGTGGGCAAGAGCGTGCTGCGCGCCGCGCCGCCGCTGTTCGAGCTGGCCAAGCGCTTCGAGCAGCATGCCAAGGGCATGGTGGTGCCGGCCACGCTGTTCGAGCAGTTCGGCTTCAACTACGTGGGCCCGATCGACGGCCACGACATCGACTCGCTGGTGCCCACGCTCGAGAACCTCAAGCATCTCGAGGGCCCGCAGTTCCTGCACGTGGTGACCAAGAAGGGCCAGGGCTACAAGCTGGCCGAGGCCGACCCCGTGGCCTACCACGGCCCCGGCAAGTTCGATCCGCAGGTCGGGCTGGTCAAGCCCGCGTCGGCGCCCAAGAAGACCTTCACCCAGATCTTCGGCCAGTGGCTGTGCGACACGGCGGCCAAGGATGGCCGGCTGGTCGGCATCACGCCGGCCATGCGCGAAGGCTCGGGGCTGGTCGAGTTCGAGCAGCGCTTCCCCGACCGCTACTACGACGTCGGCATCGCCGAGCAGCATGCCGTGACCTTCGCCGCGGGCCTGGCCTGCGAGGGCCTGAAGCCGGTGGTGGCGATCTACTCGACCTTCCTGCAGCGCGGCTACGACCAGCTGGTGCACGACGTCGCGATCCAGAACCTGCCGGTGGTGTTCGCGCTCGACCGCGCGGGCCTGGTGGGCGCCGACGGCGCCACGCACGCGGGTGCCTACGACATCCCGTTCCTGCGCTGCATCCCGAACATGAGCATCGCCTGTCCCGCCGACGAGCGCGAGACGCGGCAACTGCTGACCACGGCCTACGAGCAGGACCATCCGGTGGCCGTGCGCTATCCGCGCGGCGCGGGGGCCGGCGTCGAGCCGCACCTCGCGCTCGACGGCCTGCCCTTCGGCAAGGGCGAGCTGCGCCGGCAGGGCCAGCGCATCGCCATCCTGGCCTTCGGCACGCTGCTGTATCCGGCGCTCACGGCCGCCGAGGCGCTCGACGCCACGGTGGCCAACATGCGCTGGGCCAAGCCGCTCGACGTGGAACTGCTGCTCGAGGTGGCGCGCTCGCACGAGGCGCTGGTCACGCTCGAGGAAGGCGCGTTGATGGGCGGCGCGGGCAGCGCGGTGCTCGAGGCGCTGCAGGCCGCGGGCGTGCAGGTGCCGGTGCTGCAGCTGGGCCTGCCCGACCGCTTCATCGAGCACGGCGACCCGGCCAAGCTGCTGGCCTCGATCGGGCTCGATGCGCCCGGTATCGAGCAGTCGATCCGGCAACGCTTCGGCGCTGTCGCAGGGTAAACCCCCGCCGCCCGTGTGTAAGGGCGTTTTTACAATCGTCCAGGCCTGTCGATGCACAGGCCTTAAGACTTACAAAAGTCCCCAACGCGGTCACAAGCCGCGTTTCGTTTTTCTTGAAGCACTCGGAGTGAAATCAATGGATCGTCGTTCCCTCATCAAAAACGCCGGCATCGCCGGCGTTCTGGCTGCCGGCATCGCGCCTGCCGTTCATGCGCAGGCCGCGGTGCGCTGGCGCCTGGCGTCGAGCTTCCCCCGTTCGCTCGACACCATCTTCGGCAGTGCCGAAATGCTTTCGAAGACGGTCAAGGCCCTGTCGGGCGGCAAGTTCGAGATCTCCGCGCACCCCGCGGGCGAACTGATGCCCGCGTTCGGCGTGGTCGACGCGCTGCAGGGCGACACTCTGGAAATGGCCCAGACCGCGGCCTACTACTTCACCGGCAAGGACCCGATCTTCGCCTTCAGCTGCGCGGTGCCCTTCGGCCTCACCGCCCGCCAGACCGATTCGTGGAAAGAGTACGGCAACGGCCGCAAGCTGCTCGACGCCTTCTTCGCCAACTACAACTTCCGCACCGCCAGCGCCGGCAACACCGGCACGCAGATGGGCGGCTGGTACCGCAAGGAAATCAAGACCGTCGAGGACCTCAAGGGCCTGAAGATGCGCATGGGCGGCGGCGTGTTCGGCGAGGCAATGGCCAAGCTGGGCGTGGTGTCGCAGAACATGCCCGCCGGCGACGTGTACCAGGCGCTCGAGAAGGGCACGCTGGACGCGGCCGAGTTCGTCGGCCCGCACGACGACGAGAAGCTGGGCTTCAACAAGGTCGCTCCCTACTACTACTACCCCGGCTGGTGGGAAGGCGGCGCCGACCTCGAGTTCTTCATCAACAACAAGGCCTACGCCAAGCTGTCGGACGAGAACAAGGCCATCCTCGACGCGGCCACCAAGGTCGCGGCGCGCGACATGATCGCCAAGTACGACGCCTACAACCCGATCGCCCTGAAGAAGCTGGTGGCCGCCAAGACCCAGCTCAAGGCGTTCCCGAAGGCTGTGATGGATGCCGGCTTCAAGGCCTCGATGGACACCTTCGCCGAGCACGAGGCGAAGTCGCCCGAGTTCAAGAAGATCCACCAGGACATGCGCACCTTCCAGCGCGACCAGATCCTGTGGAACCGCTTCTCGGAGTACCCGTTCAACCAGTACATGAACTCGGTCAAGATCTGAGTTCCACGGCCGGGAGGGCGCAAGCCCTTTCCGGACCGGGCCAAGAAAAAGGCCGGCCACTCGCGAGAGTGGCCGGCCTTTTTCTTGGAAGGGCGCCCCGGAGGGCGCCGCCCGCGCGTCAGGGCTTCTTGTCGCCCTGCTTGAGCGCGTCCTCCATCGCCTTGAGCGGATCGCTCTCGGCCGGCTCGGCCGGCGGCGTGGGCGTTTCCGCGCCCTGCGGCGCGCCGGCATCGGGCGTGCTTCCCGGCGCCGCGTCGGGCGAGGCCGGCTGGTCGTTGCCGTAGGGCTCGGAGGACGGGGCGCCGTCTTCCGACTTCAGGCTGTCGCGCATCTGCGCGCCGATGTCCTCGAGGTTGACGTTGACCTCCTTGTCGAGGCTGCCGGTCACCAGTTGCGGGAAGGCGATCAGGATGCCCACCATCGTCAGCTGGATCAGCACGAAGGGGATCGCGCCCTTGTAGATCTGCATCGTGGTCACGGGCTCCATGACCTTCTGCGTCACGCGGTCCACGTACTGCTTCTCGGGCGCGACCGAGCGCAGGAAGAACAGCGCGAAGCCGAAGGGCGGGTGCATGAACGAGGTCTGCATGTTCACCGCCAGCAGCACGCCGAACCAGATCAGGTCGATGCCCAGCTTGTGGGCCACCGGCGCCAGCAGCGGCACCACGATGAACGAGAGCTCGAAGTAGTCGAGGAAGAAGGCCAGGAAGAACACCAGCACGTTCACCGCGATCAGGAAGCCCACCGGACCGCCGGGCAGCGCCGACAGCAGGTGCTCGACCCAGATCGGGCCGTCGGCGGCCTGGAACACCAGGCTGAAGACCGTGGCGCCGATCAGGATGAACATCACGAAGCTCGAGAGCTTGGTGGTCGAGGCCAGGCCCTGCTTGAGCAGGGTCATGTTCATGCGCCCGCGCAGCCAGGCCATGATCAGCGCGCCCATCGCGCCCATCGCGCCGCCTTCGGTCGGCGTGGCCACGCCCAGGAAGATGGTGCCCAGCACCAGGAAGATCAGCAGCAGCGGCGGGATCAGCACGAAGGTGACGCGCTCGGCCAGCCGCGACAGCAGGTTGAGCTTCAGGCCCTTGTTGACCAGCGCGATCACCAGCGCGACGAACACGCCGCCGCACATGGCGACCACGACCTTCTCGTCGGTGGCGACCGAGGTCACTTCCTGGCCCTGGAACCAGGTGTGCACGGCCGCCATGTTGCGCGCCAGCACCACCGCCACCACGGCCGAGAGGGCCGTGAGCGCCACCAGCGAGACATAGCCGCCGCTGCCGTTGGGTTCGCGGAAGGTGCGTGCCTCGGGCGGCAGCGCGGGCACCTGCGCGGGCTTGAAGATCGCGAGGAAGACCACGTACAGCACGTACAGGCCCATCAGCATGAAGCCGGGCAGGAAGGCGCCCTTGTACATGTCGCCGACGCTCTTGCCGAGCTGGTCGGCCATGATGATCAGCACCAGCGAGGGCGGGATGATCTGGGCCAGCGTGCCCGAGGCCGCGATGACGCCGCTGGAGAGCCGCCGGTCGTAGCCGTAGCGCAGCATGATCGGCAGCGAGATCAGGCCCATCGAGATGACCGAGGCCGCCACCACGCCGGTGGTGGCCGCCAGCAGCGCGCCGACGAAGATCACGGCCAGCGCCAGGCCGCCGCGCATCGGGCCGAACACCTGGCCGACGGTGTCGAGCAGGTCCTCGGCCATGCCGCTTCGCTCGAGGATCAGCCCCATGAGCGTGAAGAAGGGGACCGCCAGCAGCGTGTCGTTGGCCATGATGCCGATGAGCCGCTGGGGCAGCCAGGCCATCACCGAGGACTGGAACACGCCCAGCTCGATGCCGACCAGGCCGAAGAACAGGCCGCAGGCGCCGAGGCTGAAGGCGACGGGAAAGCCGAGCAGGAGGAAGCAGATCAGCCCCGCGAACATGATCGGGGCGAAGTTGGCGACGATGAATTCCATGATGTGTGTCTGGTGCGCTCAGAGCTGCGGCTTGGGCGATGCGGCGGCCTTGGCGGCATCCGCCTCGGCCTGCACGCGCAGGGCTTCGATGAGTTCGGCCTCGGCCGTCTTGTCGGTCAGGCGGCCCATGGGGTCGGGTCCCTCGCCGCGCAGGAACGCGATGCGCTTGATCAGCTCGGACCAGCCCTGCAGCAGCAGCAGCACGAAGCCCACCGGCAGCGCCGCCCACACCGGCCAGCGGATCAGGCCGCCGGAATTGCCGGACACCTCGCCCGACTGGTACATCTGGACCACCACCGGGACCGAGAGGTAGAGCACCGCCAGGCACAGCGGCGTGAGGAAGAAGGCGAAGCCGATGATGTCGATCCAGACCTGCTTGCGCTTGGACAGGCGGCTGTTGACCACGTCGATGCGCACATGCTCGCGATGCAGCAGCGTGAAGCCCGCGGCGATCAGGAACGACCACGCGAACAGATACCACTGGACCTCGAGGAACGCGTTCGAGCTGGTGTTGAAGACCTTCCGGACGAGCGCGTTGACGGCGCTGATCACGGTGGCCGCCAGGATGAGCCAGATGGCGTATTTGCCCACTTGGGCATTGAGCCAGTCGATGGCCCGGGACAGCTTGAGCAAGCCTTGCATCACATCTCCATTTTTGTAGTGGAAGCCGCCCCGATACGAATGCACCCGACGCACCGACGTTGTGCGCCGGCGGGTCGGGTGCGGGGAAGCGGGCTGAATTCTAATGAACTACCCCGGGGATTACCTTCAGGGGCTACCCCGGGGGCCATGACCATAATGAGCCATGGCCCAGACACCGCGTCCCGCGTCCGATTCGTCGGTCTCCACGCCCGCCAGCATCGATTCGCCCGACATGCACCGCGCCGGCCGCGAGTTGCTGTCGCTGGCCCTGATCGACGCACGCAACCACACGCTGCACCTGCTGTCGCTCTACGAGCAGGCGCTCGGCTCGGCCGCGCTGCCGGTGCCGCGCGAGCTGCAGGCGCAGGAGGGCATGCAGCCGCCGGTCTGGCTGGCCGGCCACATCGGCTGGTTCGCCGAATGGTGGATCGGGCGCAACACCCAGCGTGCCTTCGGTGCCGACTGCCCGGTGCGGCCGACGCGACTCGCGGCCATCGATCCCGGCGCCGACGACTGGTGGAACCCGGCCCAGATCGGCCCCGAGCGCCGCTGGTCGCCCGAGCTGCCGGACCTGGCCCAGACCAAGGCCTACCTGCTCGAGACGCTCGAGAGCACGCTCGAACTGCTCGAGCATGCGGCCGAGACCGATGCGGGCCTGTACTTCTACCGTCTCGCGCTGTTCCACGAGGACCTGCGCGGCGAGCAGTTCGTGGTGATGGCGCAGACCCTCGGGCTGCCGCTGGGCATCGAGCAGGCGCCCGTGAGCGTGGTGCGCGAACCGCTGGCGCTGCCGGCCACGCGCTGGAGCCTGGGCCGCGACGAGGCCGGCTTCGCCTTCGCGCAGGAGCGCGGCGCGCACCGCGTCGACGTGCCCGAGTTCGAGATCGATGCCCAGCCGGTCACCTGGAACCAGTTCACCGAATTCGTCGACGACGGCGGCTACGACCGCGAGGAGCTGTGGCATGGCGAGGGCTGGCGCTGGCTGGCCGCGCAGGCCGAGGGCCGGCGCGGGCCGCGCCACGTGGAGCAGATCGGCGCGGCGCGCAGCGCCACCGGCGGCTCGGTGCTGCAGCAGCGCTTCGGCGCCACCGTGCGCGCCGCCGGCCATCACAGCGCGGTGCACCTGAGCTGGTGGGAGGCCGATGCCTGGGCCCGTTGGGCCGGCCGCCGTATCGCGACCGAGGTCGAGTGGGAGATCGCGGCCCACACCGCGGCGCGCCGCGGCTTCCGCTGGGGCGACGTGCACGAATGGACCGCGGGCACGCTGCAGCCCTGGCCCGGCTACCGTGCCGATCCGTGGAGCGGTGGCGGCGAGTTCGATCCCGCCGCGGGCTTCGGCCGCGCGCGCGTGCTGCGCGGGGCCTCGTTCGCCACGCGCGCGCGGCTGCGTTCGATGCGGCGGCGCGGCTTCGCGCTGCCGCAGCGCGACGACGGTTTCCTGGGGTTCAGGACCTGCGCGCTGTAGCCGGCGCGGCCTTCAGTTCATCCGCTGCAGCTGCACGTCGGTGACGGCCACGCTGCCCGCGGCCTTCGGAAAGCGCAGCGTCACCTGCCGGATGTGCGCGAGGTCCACGCCATGCAGCGCGAAGGCCTTGAGCGGAACCGCCACCATGTTCAGCAGCGGCCGCGTGGTGCCGGTGTCGGCATAGATCGCGTCCCCGGGCGCGTCGACCAGCGGGATCGCGCCATCGGGCTTGCGCGCGACGCCATAGAGCGCATCGCTGAAGTCGCTGCCCTTGAGCGCCGCCTTGCGGCCCTGCGTGTCGGTCAGCGCGATCTCGACCTCCTGGCCGATCGGCGCCAGCACGGCGACGCGCACGCTCAGCGTGTCGAAGCCCTGGGCCGAGAGATCGCCGGTGTCGATCGCCACCGTGGGGCCGGCCGTGTCCCACTGCAGTTGGGCCTGGTCGGTGATCGACCAGAGCAGCAGGGTCTTCCTGTCGTACGAGGAGGGGTTGTAGAGCTCGCCTTCCTTGAACAGGGCTTCGGCCGGAAGCTGGCTCACGGGGTCGGTGCAGGACGCCTTTCGATCGTTCGGCTTGGCGATGATGGCCAGGAAGCGGCATTGAACGGTCGTCTTGAAGCGCTCGTAGGTGGTCGACAGCCCGCTGGCGTTCTTCGCGCTGGCATCCACGTTGCGGAAGTCCTGCAGCAGCTTGCGCTGGGCGGCGGGCTGGTGGACCGTCAGCACGACGCGTTCGTCGCAACGGCTTTCGCCGGCCGGGCAGCCGGCCGATGGAATCGGGGCCTGGCCTTTCCAGTAGGGCGCGAACTGGAACTCGTCGCCGACGAAGTAGCGCAGGAACGAGGCCATCAGGAACGCGCCGTTGCGGCGCTGGTCGTCGGGGCTCAGGCGCAGCGTGTCGATCTTCCCCGACTGGCAATAGAGCGGGGCGTATTTCTCGGCATCGTCGTCCTCGGACCAGTGGTCGTTGTAGAAGTTGTGGTTGGCGCCCCTGACGACCACCTGGTACTTGGGCGCGCTCTCGTCGCTCGCCGTGTTGCGGCTGTCGTCGAAGATCTGCGCGCCGGGCATGTTGTAGACATCGCCGTCGCAGGTGGGCAGCAAGGTCGCGAACGGTACATGGGTCACGCGCGACAGCTGCCTGGCATTGATCGGCGCCAGCGAGAACACGGCGCGGACGCGGTGCGGCGGCTCGGTGGCCGAAGGCAGGACGACGCCCGATTGCAGCAGGGCCTCGGGCGAGGTCATCTGCGCGAGCCACTTCTCGCTGTCCGCGTTGATCGCGTACGAGAACGTGTTCACGTCACGGAACCTGGCGTTGACTTCCTCGAGCGCGGCCTGCTCGGCGGCGACCCGTTCCTTCGCCTGCGCCGCCTGCTGCTGCAACTGCTGCAGGGCCTGCGTCAGAGCGTCGATCTTTTCGGGCGAGGCGGGCGGCGACTGGATGCGCGCGGCCAGCAGCGCCGCCTGGGCCATGAACAGCTTCACGGTGATGTCGGTGGCGGCGGCAGTGGCTTCATCGACCCGCTTCTCGGCTTTCTCCTTCTCGGCCTTGGCCAGCGCAACGAGCTCGCGGCTGCGGCGTGCCGTCTCGACGTCCTGGTAGCTGATGCCGATGCGCTGCTTGTTCAGTTCCACCGCGTACGCGACCGCTTCCGCGCCGCGCGAGTGGCCGACGATGCCCACGCGCTCGAGGTCCAGCTTGCCCTTGAGCTCGGGCATCGCGACACCGTTGAAGAGGCCCGTTGCATTGCCGGCGCGCAGCAGGTCGAGCGTGGTCATGAGCAACTGGCCGCGCGCGAACGCGCCGGCGTCCGAGGCGTTCCAGCTGCTGAGCCCGTTGATCTTTCCCGCGTCGATGGAGAAGGCGACATAGCCGTGCTCGGCCAGGTCCTTCTGCAGGTAGTCGTAGCCCTTGGCATTGTTGAGATCGGAGGAGTCGTGCATGCCATGCAGGAACACCACCACCGGATGGCCGCCGCTGGCCGAGGGCTGGACCTTGGAACGGCTCGGCGTGCCGGCGGGCCCCGCCGGATAGCGCACCGTGCCCTGCAGCGGCACCGTGTAGATCACGTCCTTGTATTGCGCATCGGCCACCGCGGTGGTGCCGAAGCCGTAGACCACCTGCGCCGAGGACTGGTAGTCGCCCTTCTCGCCGAACGGCACCGTCGCCGTGAAGCGCGTGATCGCCGTCGGGTCCTGCGGATCGGGCGGGGTGGTCACGGGAATCGTCGGCGCGGGGTCGGCGGTCGTGGTGGGTGCGGTGGGCGGTGTCACGAGCGACAGCGCGCTGCCGCCGCCGTCGCCGCCTCCGCATCCGCTCGCGAGCGCGAGTGCAAGAACGATCGCGCAGGCTGCCGCCATGCGCATGGAACGCCTTCTTTTCATTTGCTTTCTCCCAAGATTTCTTAAGGATCGAGGCGATGGGCGGCGGGGCCGCAACTCGCCTCTGGCGATGTCGGCATCGCGATAGCCAATGAATCGAAGACGGGGTGTCGACGTTTGTGAGAGTCCTGCGTCTCGCGCTGCGGACCGTGGGGCTGCAAGCAATTCACGTGCCCCCGCGTGGCACCTTCCTAGTGCAACCGTGTGGCGATGCGGTTGGCGCGCCTCAGCGCTCGCCGCCGTGCGCGGAGGCCAGCGGCGGCGCCACCTCCTCGAGCGGCTTGCGTTCGGCGTCGGCCGCGTAGCGCAAGGCCAGCAGCCCCGCCACCACCACCAGCACCGCGGCGAAGCAGTAGCCCACCATCACCGCGCCGCGGCTGCCGGTCTCGATCAGCAGGCCGAACAGCACCGGCGCCGCGAAGCCGCCCGCGCCCATGCCGATGGCATAGAAGATCGCGATGGCCATCGCGCGCATCTCGAGCGGGAACACCTCGCTGACCGTGAGATAGGCCGAGCTCGCGGCGGCCGAGGCGAGGAAGAACACGGCCGACCAGCACAGCGCCTGGCTGCGCGCGTCGAGCCAGCCCTGCATGAAGGCCCAGCCGGTGAAGGCCAGGCCCACGCCCGCGAGCACATAGGTCAGCGCGATCATGCGGCGCCGGCCCACGCTGTCGAACAGCGGGCCCAGCAGCAGCGGCCCCAGCACGTTGCCGAGCGCGAACGGGAAGATGTAGAGCGCCACGCTGGCCTCGGGCACGGCGTAGAAGCGCGTCAGCACCAGCGCATAGGTGAAGAAGATCGCGTTGTAGAAGAAGGCCTGCGCGATCATCAGCGCGAGCGCGACCACGCTGCGTTGCCGGTAGTGCTGGAGCAGCACGCGCGCCACCTGCCGCATCGGCGGGCTCTCGCGGCGCGCGGCCGTGTAGTCGACGTAACTGCGCGGCGCGGGCAGCGGGCCGTGCTGCGCCGAGACCTCGGCCTCGATCTCGTCGACGATGCGTTTGGCCTCGTCGGCGCGGCCATGCGCGATCAGCCAGCGCGGGCTTTCGGGCACATGGCGGCGCACCAGCAGGATCGCCACCGCGAGCACCGCGCCCAGGCCGAAGCCGGCGCGCCAGCCCCACACCGGGCCGATCACGCGCGCATCGAGCAGCACCAGGCTCAGCCCGGCGCCGAGCGCGGCACCGATCCAGAAGCTGCCGTTGATCGCGAGGTTGACGCGGCCGCGCACGCGCGCGGGGATCAGCTCGTCGATCGCCGAGTTGATGGCCGCGTACTCTCCGCCGATGCCCAGCCCGGTGACGAAGCGGCACAGCGCGAAGAAGGCGAAGTCGGGAGAGAAGGCGGTGGCCAGCGTGCCCAGCGTGTAGACCACCAGCGTGACCAGGAACAGCTTCTTGCGTCCGAGCCGGTCGGTGAGCCGGCCGAACAGCAGCGCGCCGAGCACGGCGCCGGCCACGTAGATCGAGCCCGAGAGGCCGATCTCGCCGGCCGTGAGGCCGAGCGTGTCGGGCCGCTCGAGCACGGCGCCGATCGAGCCCACCAGCGTGACCTCGAGGCCGTCGAGCACCCAGGCCACGCCGAGGGCGATCACCACGCGCCAGTGCCAGCGCGACCAGGGCAGGCGGTCGAGGCGGGCGGGGATGTCGCTGCGCAGCACCGTCATGCGCACGATTATGGGAAGCGCGCCGTGCCCCGCTTTGTAGGACCGGCGCTGCAATGCGCCGGTGCTATGCGCTGCCCGGTCAGGCCGCGACGGCGGCCGATGCCTGCCGGATGCCCATGGCCTCGAGCGTCTCGGCGATGGCGGCGACGGCGCCCGGGATGCCCGCGTCGCCGAAGTGCCCCATGCAGCCCACGCGGAAGGTCTCCACCTGCGTGAGCTTGCCGGGGTAGAGGATGTAGCCGCGCCGCTTGACCTCGTTGTAGAAGGTCTTGAAGTCGTAGCGCGGATCGTCGGGCGCATGGAAGGTGACGATGATCGGCGCCTGGATGGCCGGGTCGAGGAAGGCGCGCAGGCCCAGCGCGGCCAGCCCGCTCACCAGTGCCTTGCAGTTGCGCGCATAGCGGCCGCCGCGCGCGGTCAGGCTGCCTTCCTCCACGTACTGCGCGATCGCGGTGTCGAGCGCGGCCACCACGTGGGTGGGCGGCGTGAAGCGCCACTGCGTGGTCTTCTCCATGTAGACCCACTGGTCGTACAGGTCCAGGCTCAGCGAGGGGCTGTGGCCCTCGCATTGCTCGAGCGTGCTGCGCTTGACGATCACGAAGCCCATGCCCGGCACGCCCTCGAGGCACTTGCCCGAGGCCGCGACCACGGCGTCGAATGGGGTCTTGCGCGCGTCGATCTCGAGCGCGCCGAAGGAGCTCATGGCATCGACGATCAGGCCGCGCCCGTGTTTGGCCACCACCAGCGCGATCTCGTGCAGCGGGTTGAGCACGCCGGCGCCGGTCTCGCAGTGCACCACCGCGACATGGGTGATGCGGGGATCGGCCGCGAGCGCGCGGTCCACGTCGGCGGGCGAGATCTGCTTCTCCTCGGTGTAGTCGATGGTGGTCAGCTTGCGGCCCAGCACCTTGCAGATCTTCGCGAGACGCTGGCAGTAGGCGCCGTTGCTCGGCACCAGCACGTGGCCGTCGCGCGGCACCACGGTGCCGATGGCGGCCTCGACCGAGAAGGTGCCGCTGCCCTGCAGCGGCACGCATTCGTGCGTGCCCGTGCCGTGCACGATCTCCAGCACCTGGCGGCGGATGCGCGCGGTGATCTGGTTGAAGTCGCCGTCCCATGATCCCCAGTCGCGCAGCATCGCCTGGCGCGTGCGCTCGGACGTGGTCAGGGGGCCGGGGGTGAGCAGGATCGGATGCGGGGCTTGACTCATGGTGTCTCCAGGCAGGGAAGGGGAATGAGGAAGGGCTGTTCAGCCGCGGCCCAGGTTGCGCCAGGCCTGCGTGCGCGCGAGCAGCACGCGCGTGAGCAGCGCATAGGCGATGCACACCAGCGTCGAGGTGACCACGATCAGGCTGGCCAGCGCGGCGGCCGGGCCGATGTCGCCGGCGTCGTCCATGTGCATGATCGCGACCGACGCGAGGATGGTCTCGGGCGTGTAGAGGAAGATGGCGCACGACAGGCTGGCCATCGACACCACGAAGAAGTAGCGCCCGATGTCGAGGATGGCCGGCAGGCACACCGGCACCGTGACGCGCAGGAAGGTCTTGAAGAACGGCACCTTGAGCGAGGCCGAGACGGCCTCGAACTCGTTGTCGATCTGCTTGAGCGCGGTGACGGCCGTGAGGTGGCTCGAGGTGTAGTAGTGCACCACCATCGACACGATCAGGATCGCCATCGTCTGGTAGAGGAAGTTCAACGGGTTGGCCGGATGGTTGAAGAACATCACGTAGCCCAGGCCCAGCACCAGGCCCGGCACCGCCATCGACAGCACGGCCATCAGGTGCATGCCCTTGCGCATCAGGCCGAGTCCGCGCGTCTTTTCGATCAGGTAGGCGCCCACGAACACGATCAGCGAGCCGGCCACCGCGGTGGCCATGGCCACCAGCAGGCTGTTGCCGTAGGCCGCGGCCATGTCGCTCTCGACCAGCACGAAGTGGTAGTGCTTGAGCGTGAAGGTCTGGTCGTAGGGCCACAGCGCGATCAGCGAGGTGTAGACCGCCATGCCGATGGTGGCCAGCAGGAAGGCGCAGACCACGGTGCAGAACAGCGTGAGCAGGGTGTCGGCCACGCGCCGGCGCTTCGGGCTGTACGGCACCGAGCGCGCCGTGAGCTGCGCCTTGAGCTTGCGCCGCACCACGTAGTCGATGACGAAGGAGACGATCGACGGCAGCAGCAGCAGCATGCCGACCACCGCGCCGATCGAGAAGTTGTGCTGCCCGACCACCTGCTTGAAGACGTCGACCGACAGCACGTTGAAGTTGCCGCCGATCACCTTGGGCGCGCCGAAGTCGCTGACCACGTAGGTGAAGACCACCGTGGCCGCGCTGATCAGGCCGTACTTGCACGAGGGCAGGGTGATGGTCATGAACTGCCGCAGCGGCCGCGTGCGCAGCGCGGTGGCGGCCTCGTAGAGCCGGCCATCGGCCAGCGACAGCGCCGTGACCAGGATCATCAGCGCATGCGGGAAGGTGTTGTAGACCTCGGCCAGGATGATGCCGGGCGCGCCGTAGATCGAGGTGCCGCCGAGCAGGAACTTGAGCGCGCCCTGGTTGCCGAACCACTGCACAAACGAGATCGCCGACAGCAGCGAGGGCGCGAGCAGCGGGATCAGCGCGATGAGCCGGAACACGGCCTTGAGCGGCGCCGGCATGCGGCTGCGCGTGAGCGCGTAGGCGAACACGAAGGCCGTGGGCACCGAGATCGCGACCACCGCGGCCGCGACCCAGACCGAGTTCCAGGCGGCGCGCAGCAGGCTCGGCGTCTGGAAGTAGGTGATGAAGTGGGCCAGGCCGACGAAGCGGCCGTCCTTGTCCTGCACCGCGTGCGCGAGGATGGTGAGCAGCGGCGCGACCAGGAACACGAACAGCATCGCCATCACGACGCACAGCACGGCGCGCGCGATGGTCTCGTCGCGGCTCCAGCGCAGGGCGGGCCGCGTGCTCATGGCCGGCTTGGCGGCGAGGGGATGGGCCAGCGTGTTCATGGTTGCGGTGCGCGTGCTGCGGAGAAGGCGCGGATGCGGTTGGCGCGCAGCGCGATGTCGACCGTGTGGCCCTCGCGGATGCCGAGGTCGTGCAGCTGGTTGAGCGAGAAGTGCAGCCCGAGCGTCTGGCCGTGCAGCGCATCGGCCGTCACCTCGGCGATGCACAGGCCGCCGAGGAACTCGACCTTGGTGACCATGGCCTGCAGCCGGTTGGCCGTGTCCTCGCGCAGGTGCTCGACCGCGCGGTCCTCGGGCCGCAGGTAGAGATTGACCGCCTCGCCGGGCTCGAAGGCGCCGTCGCAGGCATCGCACTGCAGCTCCATGTCGCCGACCTGGAAGCGGTGGTTGCCCAGCGCCACCGAGCGCAGCACGTTGACCTTGCCGACGAAGTCCGCCACGAAGGGCGTGGCCGGCTGCTCGTAGACCTCCATCGGCGTGCCGACCTGCTCGATCACGCCGTGGTTCATGACCACGATGCGATCGGCCATCGACAGCGCCTCCTCCTGGTCGTGCGTGACCATGATGGTGGTGATGCCGACCTGCTTCTGCAGCCGGCGGATCTCGCCGCGCAGGCGGATGCGCTCGAGCGCGTCGAGCGCCGACAGCGGTTCGTCGAGCAGCAGCAGGCCGGGCCGGGTGGCGAGCGCGCGTGCCAGCGCCACGCGCTGCTGCTGGCCGCCCGAGAGCTGGCTCGGGTACTTGGCGCCCGAGGTCGGCAGGCCGACCAGGGTCAGCAGCTCGTCGACGCGCGCCTTGACCTCGGCGCGCCGGGCGCGGCCGTTGACCAGGCCGTAGCCGATGTTCTCGGCGATCGTGAGGTTGGGGAACAGGGCGTAGGACTGGAACACGATGCCGTAGTCGCGCCGGTCGGGCGGCAGCCATGAGACGTCCTTGCCGTTCTGCAGGATCTGGCCGGAGGTCTGGGTCTCCAGCCCCGCGATGATGCGCAGCAGCGTGGTCTTGCCGCAGCCCGAGGGGCCGAGGAAGCACAGCATCTCGCCGGGGTTGACGCGCAGGTGCACGTCGCGCAGCGCGCTGAAGGTCTCGAAGTCCTTGCGGACCCCGATGACCTCGAGCGCCGCGGCGCCGCTCGCGGGCCGCCGGTCGGCCATGAACGGGGTGTCGGTCGTATCCATTGTTCGCACTCGTCGTTGGCGGACGCGCGAGACGCGCGTCCGCGGGTTGAAGAAGGACAGAAAGACAGCGGCCGATCGGACTTTTTCGCGGGACACCGCGGAACCGGCTCCGCCGGGCCGCCGGTGTCGCCCCCGGCAGGGGGTTGGCGAAGCGACACGAAGTGCGCGCAGCCTGGGGGCGAGCCTATTTAGCTTCGGCCTTGCCTTCGTAGCGCTTGCTCCACTCGGCCAGGATGCGTTCGCGGTTCTTGGCGGCCCAGTTCAGGTCGTTCTTCGCGAGCAGCTTCTCGTAGTTGTCGGGAATGCCCTCGAGCTTCGAGACCACGCCGGGGTAGGCCACCACGGCCCACCAGCGCGCGCTGATCTGGTTGGCCTCCTTGCTCGCCATCCAGTCGGCGAAGCGCCTGGCCTGCTCGAGCTTGGTGCTGGTCTTCATGAGGCTGGTGGCCTCGATGTCCCAGCCCAGGCCTTCCTTCGGGAAGATCAGGTCGACCGGCGCGCCCGACTTCTTGACCTGGTGGGCGCGGAACTCGAACGAGATGCCGATCGGGAACTCGCCCGCGCCGGCCTGCTTGCAGGGCTTGGAGCCCGAGTGCACGTATTGCGCGATGTTCTGGTGCAGCGCGTCCATGTACTTCCAGCCCTCGGCGTCGCCCCACATCTGCAGCCACGAGGACACGTCGAGGTAGCCGGTGCCGCTGGAGGCCGGGTGCGGCATCGAGATGGCGCCCTTGTAGACCGGCTTGGCCAGGTCCTTCCAGCTCTCGGGCTTGGGCAGGCCCAGCTTCTGGGCCTCGACCCGGTTGAAGCAGATGGTGGCGGCCCAGACGTCCATGCCGACCCAGGCCGGCGGGCGCGCGGCATCGGAGTAGGCCGGGTTCAGTTCCTTGAAGCCCTTGGGCTCGTAGGGCAACAGCATGCCTTCCTGCTGCAGCAGCGCAAGGCTGCTGGCGGCCAGGCCGGCCACCACGTCGGCCTGCGGATTGGCTTTCTCGGCCAGCAGCTTGGCCGTGACGATGCCGGTGGAGTCGCGCACCCACTTCACCTCGATGTCGGGATTGGCCTTCTCGAAGGCGTCCTTGTAGAGCTTCATGGCATCGGTCTCGAGCGCGGTGTAGACCAGGAGCGAGGTCTTCTGCGCCCAGGCGGCGCCGCTGGCCGCGAGGCCGAGCGCCGCGGCGCACAGGACGGCCGCGAGACGGCGCGAGCTTGGTTTCATCGTCATCTGTTTCTCCTGAGAGGGCTTGCTGTCACGAAAGGGTGAGTGGCGGGCGTCCGGGGTCTGGTCGGCCGGATCCGGTGGAGGCAATGTAGATTGCAGACTGAAGACTGTCAATAAAAAATTGTTGACAGTTTTCAATCCGAGGCTGGAGAATGCGTTCCATGGTCACCAGCAATCCCTCCTCCGCCCTCGCGTTCCTCCAGTCCAGCTCGCTGCCGATGCTGATGCAGGAGGAGATCGAGCGATTGATCATGACGGGCGAGCTCCCGGTGGGCAGCCGCATCAACGAGAGCGAGCTCTCGCAGCGCTTCAACACCAGCCGCGGCCCGATCCGCGAGGCGCTGCGCGCGCTGGAGGAGGCGGGCCTGGTGCGCAACGAGAAGAACCGCGGCGTCTTCGTGCGCGAGATCGCGTTCGAGGAGGCCGACGAGATCTACGAACTGCGCGAGGCGCTGGAGGAAATCATCGGCCGCCGCGTGGCGCTGGCAATCAAGCCCGATGCCGTCGAGCGGCTGCGCGCCATGCTCGACGCCATGCGCTCGGCGGCCCAGGCGCAGGACGTAGAGCAGTACGCGCAGCTCAACCTGCAGTTCCACGAGATCCTGCTCGACACCGCGGGCAGCAAGAAGCTGACCGAGACCTACAAGCGCCTCGTGAAGGAACTGCACCTGTTCCGCATGCGCGCGCTCGACAGCGGCGGCGGCCTGCGGGTCTCGGCCGACGAGCACCGCGACATCGTCGAGGCCATCGCCAGCGGCGACCCCGACATCGCGGGCCGCGCGCTGCGCCAGCATGTCGCGGGCAGCCGCGCCCGCATGCACAAGGCCTTCGGCCGCGCCGATGCCGAAGCCGCCACCACGAACAACCCACCCCAAAAGGAAGTCTGAAATGACACCGGAGACCCTCGAAGTCAATGCCAGGAGCTACCGCTGGATGGCGCGCCCGATCGTGGTCGTGTGCGTGGACGGCTGCGAGCCGGACTACCTCGACGCGGCCATCGCCGCGGGCGTGGCGCCGTACATCGGGCGCATGAGAAAGGAGGGGGCCGACCTGCTGGCCGACTGCGTCGTGCCGTCCTTCACCAACCCGAACAACCTGTCGATCGTGACCGGCGCGCCGCCCGCGGTGCACGGCATCTGCGGCAACTACTTCTTCGACCGCGAGCTGGGCCAGGAAGTGATGATGAACGACCCCAAGTACCTGCGCGCCGGCACCGTGCTGGCCGCCTTCGCCGACGCGGGCGCCAAGCTGGCCGTGGTCACGGCCAAGGACAAGCTGCGCAAGCTGCTGGGCCACCGCATGAAGGGCATCTGCTTCTCGTCCGAGAAGTCGGACCAGGTGACGATGGAAGAGAACGGCATCGACGACGTGCTCGGCATGGTCGGCATGCCGGTGCCCTCGGTCTACAGCGCCGAGCTCTCCGAGTTCGTGTTCGCGGCCGGCGTGAAGCTGATGGAGTCGCGCCGCCCCGACCTGATGTACCTGTCGACCACCGACTACGTGCAGCACAAGGCCGCACCGGGCAGCGAACAGGCCAATGCCTTCTACGCGATGATGGACCGCTACCTCGCGCAGCTCGATGCGCTGCGCGCCACCATCGTGCTGACCGCCGACCACGGCATGAACGACAAGCACGGCGCCGACGGCTCGCCCAACGTCATCTACCTGCAGGACGTGCTCGACGGCTGGTACGGCGCCGGCGCCGCGCGCGTGATCCTGCCGATCACCGATCCCTACGTGGTGCACCACGGTGCGCTCGGCTCCTTCGCCACGGTCTACGCGCCCGACGAGGCCAGCGTGCCGGGCTGGATCGAGCGCATCCGCCAGGTGCCGGGCATGGAGTCGGTGCTGTCGCGCAAGGAAGCGGCGCAGCGCTTCGAGCTGCCGCCCGACCGCATCGGCGACATCGTGGTCGTGAGCGAGAAGAACACCGTGATCGGCACCGCGGCCAGCCGCCATGACCTGTCGGCGCTCGAGGTGCCGCTGCGCTCGCACGGCGGCGTGTCGGAGCAGCGCGTGCCGCTGATCTGCAACCGCCCGGTGGCGGGCATCGCCGCCGGCCGCCGGCTGCGCAACTTCGATGCGCTCGACATCGCGCTGAACCACGCCCAGTAACCGACCGCCGGAGCACCCATGAGCCAAGCCACGCTGAAGCCAGGCACCATCCACCGCGAAGCCCTGCGCATCGCCGGCGAGCGCGTCTACCGCGACCGCACGATCGAGGTCACCTACCCCTACACCGGCGAGGTGATCGCCACCGTGCCCAAGGCCACGCTCGACGACGTGCGCAACGCGCTGCGCATCGCGCGCGACTACAAGCCCACGCTCACGCGCTACGAGCGCTACAAGATCCTGATGCGCGCGGGCGAGATCATCGCCTCGCGCCTCGACGAGATCTCGCGCACCATCACGCTCGAATCGGGCCTGTCGCGCAAGGACTCGCTCTACGAGGTGGGCCGCGCCTCCGACGTGCTGCTGTTCGCCGCCAACCAGGCGCTGGTCGACGACGGCCAGGTGTTCTCGTGCGACCTCACGCACCACGGCAAGAGCCGCAAGGTCTACACGCTGCGTGAGCCGCTGCAGGGCGCGATCACGGCCATCACGCCGTTCAACCATCCGCTCAACCAGGTGATCCACAAGGTGGCGCCGGCCATCGCCACCAACAACCGCATCGTGCTCAAGCCCAGCGAGAAGACGCCGCTGGCGGCCTTCCTGCTGGCCGACATCCTCTACGAGGCCGGCCTGCCGCCGCCGATGCTGTCGGTGCTCACCGGCGACCCGCGCGAGATCGCCGACGAGCTGCTGACCAACGCCGATGTCGACCTCGTCACCTTCACCGGCGGCGTGCCGATCGGCAAGTACATCGCGGCCAAGGCGGTCTACAAGCGCCAGATCCTCGAGCTCGGCGGCAACGACCCGATCATCGTGATGGACGATGCCGACGTCGAGGAGGCGGCCACGCTCGCGGCCAGCGGCTCGTACAAGAACTCGGGCCAGCGCTGCACCGCGATCAAGCGCATGCTGGTGCACGAATCGGTGGCCGACCAGTTCGTCGAGCTGCTGGTGGCCAAGACCCGCGCATTGAAGTACGGCGACCCGATGGATCCCGACACCGACATGGGCACGGTGATCGACGAGGCGGCCGCGAAGCAGTTCGAGGGCGTGGTCGACGAAGCCATCGCGGCCGGCGCGAAGCTGCTGTATGGCAACGAGCGCCGCGGCGCGCTGTATTCGCCGACGGTGCTCGACCGCGTCGACCCCGGGATGACGGTGGCCAAGCACGAAACCTTCGGGCCCGTGTCGCCGGTGATCCGCTTCAAGACCATCGACGAGGCGATCCGCATCTCGAACGGCACGGCCTACGGCCTGTCGTCGTCGATCTGCACCAACCGGCTCGACCACATCACGCGCTTCATCCGCGAGCTCAACGTCGGCAGCGTCAACGTGCGCGAGGTGCCGGGCTACCGGCTCGAACTCACGCCGTTCGGCGGCATCAAGGACTCGGGCCTGGGCTACAAGGAAGGCGTGCTCGAGGCGATGAAGAGCTTCACCAACACCAAGACCTACTCGCTGCCCTGGTAACCATGAGCCTGAGCCTTCCCGACATCGTCGGCCTGTTCGAAACCAAGGGCCATGCCCAGTACGACGGCGAGCCCGTCACCCAGCTCGAGCATGCGCTGCAATCCGCGCACCTGGCCGAGCAGGAGGGGGCGGACAGCGCGCTGATCGCCGCCTCGCTGCTGCACGACCTGGGCCACCTGCTGCACGACTTCGGCGGCACACCGACGCAGCAGGGGCTCGACGACCTGCACCAGTACCGCTGCCTGCCGTTCCTGCGCGCGCTGTTCGGCCCGGCCACGCTGGAGCCGATCCGGCTGCACGTCGATGCCAAGCGCTTCCTGTGCGCGCGCGAGCCCGGTTACCTCGAGGCACTGTCGCCCGATTCGCAGCGCAGCCTGCAGCTGCAGGGCGGCGTGTTCGACTCGGCGCAGGCCAGTGCCTTCGAGGCGCTGCCCTACGCGAAGGACGCGGTGCGGCTGCGGCGCTGGGACGACACGGCCAAGTGCGCCGACGCGAAGACGCCGGACCTCGCGCATTACGTGCGGCACCTGGAGGCCGCGTTGAAGCCCACCGCCATCGCCGCATGAGCGCTACGCCACCGGTCGTGCTGGCGCGCCGGCCGGCCACGCAGGAAGACGTTCCCTTCCTGCTCGCGCTGCGGCAGCGCACGATGAACGGCCACGTGGTGGCTTCGGGCGCCGAGGTCAGCGACGCGCACCACATGGCGCGGCTGATGCACCGCTTCGAATGCGCCGAGCTGCTGCTGCACGAGGGCGAGCCGGTCGGCCTGCTCAAGGTGTCGCGCGATCCGCACGAATGGGTGCTGATCCAGATCCAGCTCGCGCCGCGCTACCAGAGCGGCGGCATCGGCACCGGGCTGCTGGCCGAAGTCGTCGCCGAGGCCGAGCGCGCCGGCGTGGACCTCACGCTCAGCGTGCTCAAGGCGAATCCGGCCCGCGCGCTCTATGCGCGCTTCGGCTTCGTCGTCGAGCGCGAGTCCGAGTTTTCCTACGAGATGCGGCGCAAGCCCTGACCCCTTCACGGAGCCGCCATGCGCCCCTTCTGGATCGAACAGGCCCTGTTCAACGATGGCGACCTCGCGCCCGCGCTGCAGGGCGAATGCGAGGCCGACCTCTGCATCGTCGGCGGCGGCTTCACCGGACTGTGGACCGCGATCCAGGCCAAGCAGCAGGCGCCCGCGCTCGACATCGTCATCCTCGAGAGCGACCTCTGCGGTGCCGGCGCGAGCGGCCGCAACGGCGGCTGCCTGCTCACCTGGTCGGCCAAGTTCCTGACCCTGCGCCGGCTGTTCGGCGAGGACGAGGCGGTGCGCCTGGTCAAGGCCTCGGAGGCAGCGGTGCAGCACATCGCCGACTTCTGCGCCGCCCACGGCATCGACGCCGAGCTGCGCCAGGACGGCACGCTCTACACCGCCACCTCGCCGGCCCAGGTCGGCACGCTCGACCCGATGATGCGCGCGCTCGAGGCGCGCGGCATCCATTCCTACCGCACGCTGCCGCCCGAGGAAGTGGCGCGGCGCTCGGGCTCGGCGCGCAATCTCGCGGGCGTGTATTCGCCGATCGCCGCCACAGTGCATCCGGGCAAGCTGGTGCGCGGGCTGCGGCGCGTGGCGCTGTCGATGGGCATCCGCATCCACGAGCGCACGCCGATGATCGACTTCTCCACCGGCCATCCGGTCGTGGTGCGCACGCCGGCCGGCAGCGTGCGCGCGAACAAGCTGGTTCTCGCAATGAATGCCTGGATGGCCAGCCGCTTCGCACAGTTCGAGCGCACCATCGCCATCGTGTCGAGCGACATGGTGATCACCGAGCGCTGCCCCGAGCTGCTCGCGCGCAGCGGCCTGACCGACGGCGTGTCGGTGCTCGATTCGCGCACCTTCGTCTATTACTACCGCAGCACCGCCGATGGCCGCCTCATGCTGGGAAAGGGCGGCAACACCTTCGCCTGGGGCGGGCGCATGGCCAAGGTGTTCGACGAGCGCTCGCCCTACGAGGCCGAGCTCACGCAGGCGCTGCGTTCCTTCTTCCCGGCCCTGAGCGAAACGCCGATCACCGCGAGCTGGAACGGCCCGTCCGACCGCTCGGTCACGGGCTTCCCGTTCTTCGGCCGGCTCGATGGGGCGCCGCACATCTACTACGGCTTCGGCTACTCGGGCAACGGTGTCGGACCGACCTACATGGGCGGGCAGATCCTCTCGTCGCTGGTGCTCGACCAGGACAACGCCTGGACGCGCAGCCCGATCACGAAGGGGCCGCTCGGTTACTTTCCGCCCGAGCCGGTGCGCTACGTGGGGTCGATCGTGGTGCGCAATGCGATCCGCCGCAAGGAGCTCGCCGAGGACGAGAACCGCCAGCCGTGGCTGGTGGACCGCATGCTCAGCAAGCTCGCCAACGCAGCGGGCAAGGCCGACAAGGCCTGACCCGAGGCGGCGGGCCGGGCGGGCCCGCACGTCATGGCACCCGTCTATGATCCGCGCGCCGCATGGGAGCGGCAGGCATCACAACACGAAGACGAGGAGAAGGCATGACATATTTCAAGGCCGTGCGCCGCCGCACGTTCTGGCTGGGCGCGTTGCTGGCCGTCGCGAGTCTTGTCGGCTGCGGAACGCCGCCGACCTACAAGCTTCGCCCCGTCACCGGGCAGTCGCCGGGGACTTTCTCGCTGGCCCATTCCAAGGCGGTCGAGGACGAGCGCCATGCCGTGCGCCATCTGGATGCGGCCAAGAGCATCGTCTACTCCCAGAACTTCGGCGGCGGCGGCGCGGCCCTCGGCCTGCTGCTCGGCCCATTGGGTGTAGCAGCCAACGCCAGCATGATCGACAGCAACACCGAGGCGGACGCCGTGCGCCTGCGGGGCAAGCTGACGCTGGCGCCACGGGAACTGTTCCTCGCGGCCGCGACGCAACAGGGCCTGGAGGTCGTGGACGATGCCGCGGCCGGCGCGCCGGGCCGCACGCTGGCCACGCCCTACCTGTTCGTGAGCAAGACCGACAACGACCGCCTGCTGACCGCGGCGGCGGTGCGGCTGGAGTACGGGCAGGGCACCGACCAGTGGTCGGGCGTCTACATGTACCAACTACCTTCGTCGTACCAGCTGGACGACCTGGCCCGCCTCACGCCCGAGATGCAGGCCCGCCTGGGCACGGAGGCGGCCCAGGGCTTCTCGGCGCTCGCGGCCTTCATCGCGAAGGAAGCGCCGCAGCAGGACGGCCAAGCCAAGGGCGGGACCGAGAAAGACTTCAGCTACAAGTCGGATCTGCTGACGCCCCGCATCGAGATCGAGATGAATGGCCGGTTCATCGCGCGGTCCGGCGACCTGATCTGGTTCAGGAGCTTCGGCGGCGTGTATGCCGTGCGCACCTCGAACATCAAGGTCATGTCGGGCGGAGTCTGATCAGTTGGTTTCCGCCAGCGCGTCGCCCAGCGCATTGATCATGCGATCGATCTCGGCCTTCTCCGAGATGAACGGCGGCGCGAGCTGGATCGTGTCGCCGCCGTAGCGCACGTAGAAGCCCTTCTTCCAGCAGTTCATCGCGATCTCGTAGGGACGGCGCGCCGGTTCGCCCGGCAGCGCGGCGATCGTGAGACCGGCCGCGAGGCCGAAGTTGCGGATGTCGGTGACGTGCTTGCTGCCCTTGAGGCTGTGCACGGCGTTCTCGAAATGCGGCGCCAGCGCCTTCACGCGCGCGGGCATGTCTTCCTTCTGCAGCACGTCGAGCGCGGCGATGCCGGCGGCGCAGGCCACCGGGTGGGCCGAGTAGGTGTAGCCGTGCGGGAACTCGAGCATGTAGTCGGGGCCGCCCGCGGCCATGAAGGTGTCGTAGATCTCCTTGCTGGCGATCACGGCGCCCAGCGGCTGCGCGCCGTTGGTGATCTGCTTGGCGGCATTCATGATGTCGGGCACCACGCCGAAGGCATCGGCGCCGGTGAGGGTGCCGCAGCGGCCGAAGCCGGTGATGACCTCGTCGAAGATCAAGAGGATGTTGTGCGCGGTGCAGATGTCGCGCAGGCGTTTCAGGTAGCCCTGCGGCGGGATCACCACGCCGGCCGAACCCGCGAAGGGTTCGACGATGACGGCCGCGATGTTCGAGGCGTCGTGCAGCGCGATCAGGTCGAGCAGGCGGTCGGCCAGCTCGGCGCCGTTCTCGGGCATGCCGCGCGTGAAGGCATTGGCCGCGAGCTGGGTGTGGGGCAGGTGGTCGGCCTCGACGCCCTGGCCGAACAGCTTGCGGTTGGCGCCGATGCCGCCGACCGAGATGCCGCCGAAGTTGACGCCGTGGTAGCCCTTCTCGCGGCCGATCAGCCGGGTCTTGCTGGCCTGGCCCTTGGCGCGCCAGTAGGCGCGCGCCATCTTGAGCGAGGTGTCGGCGGCCTCGGAGCCCGAGCCGGTGAAGAAGACGTAGTCGAGGCCCGCGGGCGTCAGTTCCTTGAGCTTGTTGGCGAGCTCGAAGGACAGCGGATGGCCGAACTGGAAGGCCGGCGAATAGTCGAGCCTGGCGATCTGGCGGCTCACCGCCTCGGTGATCTCGGGGCGGCCGTGGCCCAGGCCCGAGCACCACAGGCCCGAGAGGCCGTCGAAGATCTTGCGGCCTTCGTGGTCAGTGAAGTAGGCGCCCTTGGCCTCGACGATCAGGCGCGGGTCGGCCTTGAACTGGCGGTTGGCGGTGTAGGGCATCCAGTGCGCCTCGAGCCAGGCGGCATCGGTGCGCGGGGCCGGGTTGGCGAGGTCGGGCGTGGCGAGGGTCATGGGTGCGTCCAGGTTGGGTGGGAAAGCTGACGCGACTATTGTTGGCAAGCCGTTCAGTGTGGAGAATGGCGCAATATCAATGTTCACTTGACGATCCATGCAAGTAAAAGAAGGCGCTTCCACGGCCCGCAGCCGTGCCGTGCTGGGCCAGCTCAGCGACATGGACCTGCGCCTGCTCAAGGTGTTCAAGAGCGTGGTCGACTGCGGCGGCATGGCGGCGGCCGAGCTCGAGCTCAACATCGGCACCTCGACCGTGAGCCGCCACGTGAAGGACCTCGAGACCCGGCTCGGCCTGGTGCTGTGCCGGCGCGGCCGGGCCGGCTTCGCACTCACGGCCGAGGGCCAGCGCGTCTACGACGAGACGCTGCGGCTGCTCGCCTCGGTCGATGCCTTCCGCGGCAGCATCGACGACATCCACAACCGCATGGGCGGCCAGCTCGAGGTGGCGCTGTTCGACAAGACCGCGACCAATCCGCAGGCGCGCATCGGCGAGGCGATCGCGCGTTTTGCCGAAGTGGCGCCCGAGGTCAGCCTGGCGGTGCACGTGGGTTCGATCAACGCGATCGAGCAGGGCGTGCTCGAGGGCAACTTCCAGATCGGCATCATCCCGGCGCACCGCAGCTCGAAGAGCCTGGTCTATGAAGAACTGTTCGGCGAGACCATGCTGCTGTATTGCGGCCGCGGCCATCCGCTGTTCGAGGCCAGCCATGCGAAGCTCACCTGGCCCAAGCTGCGCGAGCACCATTTCGCGGGCCTGGGCTACCACTCGCCCAACATGGAGCTCAGCCACCGCGCGCAGCTCTCGCGCAAGGCCACGGGCTTCGACCAGGAGGCGATCGCCACGCTCATTCTGTCGGGGCGCTTCCTGGGTTTCCTGCCCGACCACTATGCGCAGGTGTTCGAGCAGCGCGGGCTGATGCGCCCGGTGCTGCCCGAGCGCTTCTATTACGAATGCCGCTTCGTGAGCCTGCTGCGGCGTTCGCCGAAGCCTTCGCGCGCGGTGCTGGCGTTCCAGGCCTGCCTCACGGCGGCGCACCGCGGCAAGTAGGAGGCGCGCTCACAAGGCGTGAAGAAACCGTAGCGAGCGCCCCGAGGTCGCGCCGAGGACCGGAGCCGTACCTTGTACGGTGAGGACCGCAGGTGCGAGATCGGGGCGCGCAGCAGGTTTATTCACGCCTTGTCAGCGCTGGGCGTTGGGCACGAGAAGATGCTTGGCGCCGATGTGCGCCTCCATCTCGTGCATGTGCTGCTCGGCGTCGACCATGTGCTCGCTCATCAGCCGCTGCACCGTCGCGGCGTCCTCCTTGCGGTAAGCCGCCAGCAGCTGCGTGTGGTAGTCGACGTTGGCCTCGCCGAAGTGGTGATGGTCGAGCGCCTTCTTGTAGACCACGAGGTCGCGCAGCAGGTCGTTGAGGAAACGGCACATGAAGGACAGCACCGGGTTGGGGCAGGCCTCGGCCAGGATGGTGTGGAAGGCCAGCTCGGCCTCGCGCTGGATGCGCTGCTCGTCCTCGGAGGTCGGCTCCTTCGTGCACAGGCGCACGTTCTCCTCGAGCCGCTCGAACATCTCGGGCGTGAGCCGGCCCACCACGCTGACCGCGAGCTCGGGCTCGAGCGCCTTGCGCAACTGGTAGATGTGGTGGCCGTCGAGGTGGTGGAAGTGCAGGAAGTTGCGCAGCGGCTCGGACGCATGCTCGACCGACACCTGCTGCAGGTAGGCGCCGCCGCCGGGGCCGGTGCGGATCGAGATCAGGCCGCTGACCTCGAGCGCCTTGAGCGCCTCGCGCACCGTGCTCTTCGAATAGCCGAACAGCTCGATCAGTTCCTTCTCGTTCGGCAGCCGGTCGCCGGGCTGCTTGCGCTCGGCCACGATCCAGCGCTTCACGTCCTCGACGATGACGTCCGAGAGCTTTTGTCGCTTCGGGCGGTGTTGCCCCACTGTCATGCCCACGCTCGATATCCCTCGGGAGATGCGCGGAATGCGCAACAGCGGGCGATCTTACCCAGCGGTACTGGGTGCATCGGCGTGGTGCACGCGGGCGGGGCGAGGGGGCCGCGAAGTCGGTGGTTTTTTGGCACGGGGATTGCTAACGGGTTTTTACCAGCATATTAATCCTATTTATCCGCTTAAATTCGCCGCGACCGCGGACGCCCATCCCTCTCCACCCTCACCACGACGGAGTTCCTCTTGCAACGCAGACACCTTCTCCAACTGGCCGCCCTGTCGGCCGCTCCCGCTTCCCTGCTGGCCGGCCGCTCGGCCTTTGCGCAATCGGCCGAGGCGATCCGCTTCGGCTGCCCGGTGCCGATGTCGGGCGCCTTCGCGGCCAACGGCAAGTTCGCCGACCTCGGCATGAAGCTGGCGATCGAGCAGTACGGCAGCGTGCTCAAGCGCCCGCTGGCCTACACGGTGCTCGACACCGAGGGCAAGCCCGCGACCGCGGTGCGCAAGGTGCAGGAAGCTTCGCAGCAGCAGGGCGCCAAGTTCTTCGCGGGCGGCATCCTGTCGTCGGAAGCGCTGGCCATGGGCAAGGAGGCCGAGAAGGCCGGCGGCCTGTTCATCACCACCGCGGGCGCCGACGAGATCACCGGCAAGGACTGCAACCCCGCCACCTTCCGCTGGTCGGTGCCCACCTTCGGTGCCATCGAGCAGACGGTGCGCCCGCTGGTGGCGCAGATGCCCAAGGCCAAGCGCTGGTACACGATCACGCCGCAGTACGTGTTCGGCGACGGCCTGCTGAGCGCGGCCAAGACCATCTTCCAGGAGAAGGGCATCGAGCACGTGGGCAACAGCTACCACTCGCTCAACGAGAAGGAGTTCAGCGGCTACCTCACCAATGCGATGGCGGCCAAGCCCGACGTGCTGCTGCTGCTGAACTTCGGCGCGCAGTCCTCGGCCGCGCTGCGCCAGGCGGTGAGCTTCGGCATGCACAAGAACATGACGATCCTGATGGCCTGGGCCTCGGGGCTCGAGCAGTTCGACGAGCTCGGCGCCGACCTCTGCGACGGCGTGTACTTCGGCGCGCAGTACTGGCACACGGTGGATGCGCCGCTCAACAAGGAGCTGGTCAAGCGCACCGCCGACAAGCTCAAGATCGTGCCCAACTACAGCCTCGCGGGCTCGTACGTTTGCACCAAGATCCTGATCGACGGCATCGTGAAGGCCGGCACGGTCGACCAGAAGGCCGTGATCGCGGCGCTCGAGGGCATGAAGTTCGACGGCCTCACGGGCAGCGAGGAGATCCGCAAGGCCGACCACCAGGTGGTGAAGGACTACTACCTGCTCAAGGGCAAGGCCAAGTCGAAGATGAAGGACGCGGCCGACTATGTCGAGGTCGTGAGCTCCGGCAAGTCCTTCCTGCCCGTCGACAAGACGGGCTGCAAGCTGGCCTGAGTCACGCCGGTCCGCGATCTCGTCCGCGCCACCGCGGTGGCACGGCGGGGCGCGGTCCGCCCGCACGCTCCATTCCCCACACCCATGTCCGTCTACCTGCTCCAGACCATCAACGGCATCGGCATCGGCATGCTGTATTTCCTGCTGGCCGTCGGCCTGTCGATCGTGTTCGGCCTGCTGCGCTTCGTGAACTTCGCGCATGGCGCCTTCTACCTGCTGGGCGCCTACCTGTGCTTCCAGGCGCTGCAGTGGGGCCTGAACTTCTGGGCCGCGCTGGTGCTGGTGCCGCTGGCCGTCGGCGCGCTCGGCTGGCTGGCCGAGAAGCTGCTGCTGCGCCGCGTCTACGCGAAGGCGCATGAATTCCACATCCTCGTCACCGTGGGCCTGGCGCTCGCGGTGCAGGAGATCGTGATCGTCTTCTGGGGCCCGCTGGGCAACAGCGTGCCCACGCCCGACCTGCTGCAGGGCGTGGTGATGTGGGGCAGCTTCATCTATCCGAAGTACCGGCTGTTCGTGATCGGCTTCACCGCCGTGCTCGCGGTGCTGCTGTGGTGGGTGCTCGAGGGCACGCGCCTGGGCAGCGCGGTGCGCGCGGGCAGCGAGTCGACCGAGATGGTCTCGCTGCTCGGCATCAACGTGTTCCGCGTCTTCAGCCTGGTGTTCGCGCTCGGCGCGGCCACGGCGGCGCTGGCCGGCGTGCTGGCCGCGCCGATCCGCGGCGCCGAGCCCTTCATGGGCGTGGAGGCGCTCGGCGTGGCCTTCGTGGTGGTGGTGATCGGCGGGCTCGGCAGCTTCGGCGGCGCGCTGGTCGGCGGCCTGCTGATCGGCATCGTGCAGAGCCTGATGAGCACCCTGTGGCCGCCCGGTGCGAGCCTGATGATCTACATCGCGATGGCGGCCGTGCTGCTGCTGCGCCCGCATGGCCTGCTCGGCCGCAGAGGATGAACGCCATGCCCAGAAAAATCACTTTCCTGCTGGCCCTGGCCGTCACGCTGGCGCTGCCGCTTCTCATGCGCTCGGGCTCGCTCGCGAGCGAGGTGCTGATCTACGCGCTCGCCGCGCTCGGCTGCAACCTGCTCTTGGGCTACACGGGCCTGCTGTCCTTCGGCCAGGGCATCTTCTTCGGCCTCGGCAGCTACACCATCGCGATCCTGCTCACGCGGCTCGCGCTGCCGATGCCGCTGGCGCTGCTCGCGGCCATCGCCATGGGCGCGCTCGGCGCGGCGCTGGTCGGCTGGGTCGCGATCCGCCAGCGCGGCACCTACTTCGTGATGCTCACGCTGGCCTTCGCGCAGATGTTCTATTTCGTGGCCTACACGGCCTCGGGCCTGACCGGCGGCGACAACGGCCTGCTCGACGTGCCGCGCCCGGCCTTCATGGACACGCCGTGGAAGTACTACGCCTTCGTGGCCCTGATGTTCCTGATCGCCTTCGGCCTGCTGCTGCGCGTGACCGACTCGGTGTTCGGCCGCACGCTGCTGGCGATCCGCGACAACGGCGACCGCGCCGCCGCGGTGGGCTACGACCTGCGGCGCTTCAAGCTGCTGGCCTTCGTGATCTCGGGCGCCGTCACCGGCCTCGCGGGCGGGCTGCACGCCATGATGACCGGCATCGCGCCGCTGTCGAACGCCGAGTACCACACGAGCGAGATGATCCTGGTCATCACCGTGATCGGCGGCACCGGCAACCTGTTCGCCTCGGTGCTGGGCTCGGCCTTCTACGTGCTGCTGGCCGACTGGCTCTCCACGCTGTGGCCGCGCTGGCTGCTGCTGCTGGGGCTGCTGCTGATCGGCGTGAGCATCGGCATGCAGCGCGGCCTCTGGGGGCTGGGCGAGAGCGCCTGGCGACGCATCTTCAGGAAGGGCGCGCAAGGCGCCGGCGCCTCCGCCGCGCAGGGAGAGAAAGCATGAGCGACGTCCTCATCGAAGCCGTCGGCGTCACCAAGCGCTACGGCAAGTTCGCCGCGCTCGGCGGGGTCGACCTCCGAATCCGCCGCAACACCGTGCACTCGGTGATCGGTCCGAACGGCGCGGGCAAGACCACGCTGTTCCACATGCTCACGGGCACCGGCACCACCACCGGCGGGCGCATCCTGTTCGACGGCCACGACGTGACGCGCGAGCCCGACCACCGCCGCGTGCAGCGCGGCATGGCACGCTCGTTCCAGGTCACGAGCCTGTTCGGCAGCCTCGCGGTGCGCGAGAACCTGCGCGTGGCGGCGCAGGGCATCGCGCCGCGCCAGGCCATGAACTGCTGGCGTGCGCCGGTGGGCGAAATGGCCTGCAGGCAGATCGTGGACGAGGTGCTGCAGCGCGTGGGCCTCGAGCGCTTTGCCGATGTGCCGGCGGCCGAGCTCTCGCATGGCCAGCAGCGGCGGCTCGAGGTCGGCATGGCGCTGGCCGCGCGGCCGAAGGCGATCTTCCTCGACGAGCCGACCTCGGGCATGGGCATCGACGACCTCGACGACATGAAGCAGCTGATCCGCGGCTTGCGCGAGGAGCACACCGTGGTGCTGATCGAACACAACATGAACATCGTGATGGACATCTCCGACACCGTGACCGTGATGCAGCTGGGCCGCGTGCTGGCCGAAGGGCTGCCGGGCGACATCCGCGCCGATGCGCGCGTGCGCAGCGCCTACCTCGGCAACATGATCACGGGAGGCAAGGCATGAGCACCACCCCCATCCTCGAGGTCGAGGGCCTGCATGCGCACTACGGCAAGAGCCACGTGCTGCAGGGCGTGTCGCTGCGCGTGGGCGAGGCCGAGCTGGTGACGCTGCTGGGCCGCAACGGCGCGGGCAAGTCGACCACGCTCAAGAGCATCGCGGGCGCGGTCACGCCCACGGCGGGCCGCGTGCGCTTCCAGGGCGCCGACATCGCGGGCCAGCCCGCGCACCGCATCGCCGCGCGCGGCGTCTGCCTGGTGCCCGAGCACCGCGGCATCTTCAAGCTGCTGACGGTCGAGGAGAACCTGCTGCTCGGCCAGCGGCGCGAGTCGCCGTGGCAGCTCGACGACATCTACCGCATCTTTCCGCGCCTGAAGGAGCGGCGCCGCAACGGCGGCGGCCAGCTCTCGGGCGGCGAGCAGCAGATGCTGGCGATCGGCCGCGCGCTGATGAACCATCCGCGCCTGCTGATCCTCGACGAGCCGGTCGAGGGCCTGGCGCCGGTGATCGTGGAGGAGATCGTCGCGCAGCTGAAAACCATCAAGGCCGCGGGTGTCGCGATCCTGCTGGTCGAGCAGAACCTCGAAGTGTGCGTGCAGCTCGCAGACCGCCACTACATCGTGGAGCAGGGCGTGATCGTGCACGAGGCCGGCAACGCCGCCTTCATGGCCGACCACGACGTGAAGGACCGTTACCTCGGCGTCGGCCTCGCCTGACGCCTCCCGTCTTCCAGACCTCATTCGCAGAACCATGACGACAACCATCGAAACTTCTTCCGCACCCGATGTGCGCGCCCTCCGCATCGACGGCCAGCGCCTCTGGGATTCGCTGATGCAGCTGGCCCAGGTCGGTGCCACCGAGAAGGGCGGCGTGTGCCGCCTCGCGCTGACCGACCTCGATCGCCAGGGCCGCGACCTGTTCACGCGCTGGGCGCGCGAGGCGGGCTGCGAGGTGCGGGTGGATGCCATCGGCAACATCTTTGCGCGCCGTGCCGGCCGCAACAACGCGCTGCCGCCCGTCACCACCGGCAGCCACATCGACACGCAGCCCACGGGCGGCAAGTTCGACGGCAACTACGGCGTGCTCGCGGGGCTGGAGGTGATCCGCGCGCTCAACGACGCGAAGCTGTTGACCGAAGCGCCGCTCGAAGTGGCCGTGTGGACCAATGAAGAAGGCTCGCGCTTCGTGCCGGTGATGATGGGTTCGGGTGTGTTCGTCGATGCCTTCACGCTGGAACACGCGCTCGCGCAGCGCGACACCGAGGGCGTGAGCGTGGCGCAGGCGCTCGATGCGATCGGCTATGCGGGCACGGTGCCCGCCTCGGCGGCCGCCTCGCCCGTGGGCGCGTACTTCGAAGCGCACATCGAGCAAGGTCCGGTGCTCGAGGCCAATGCGCGCGTGATCGGCGTGGTCGAAGGTGCCCTCGGCCAGCGCTGGTACGACGTCGTGGTGCAGGGCATGGAAGCGCATGCCGGCCCCACGCCGATGGAACTGCGCAAGGACGCGCTGCTCGCCGCCGCCGAACTCGTGATCGAGGTCAACCGCATCGCGCTCGCGCACGCACCGCATGCGCGCGGCACGGTCGGCTGGATCGACAACTACCCGAACTCGCGCAACGTGATCCCGGGCCGGGTCAAGCTCAGCGTGGACCTGCGCGCGGCGGACGACACGGTGCTGTCGGCCATGGACGCGGCACTGAAGGACGCCGTGCTGCGCCTTGCCTCAGCCGGCAAGGTGGAGGCGACGGTGGAGCAGGTCGTGTACTTCCCGCCCCAGCCTTTCACGCCCGGGCTCGTGTCCGCGGTGCGCGACGCCGCCCAGGCGCAGGGCCTGACGTGGATGAACGTGATCAGCGGCGCAGGCCACGATGCGGTGTACCTCGCCCGCGTGTGCCCCACGGCGATGATCTTCGTGCCGTGCCTCGACGGCATCAGCCACAACGAGATCGAGGACGCCGAACCCGAGCACCTCGAGGCCGGCTGCAATGTGCTGCTGCAGGCGATGGTGCAGAGCGCCGGTGTCGCCGGGGTGGTCGCATGAAGGTGCTGATCGCGCGTCTCAACCACGAGACCAACACCTTCTCGCCCGTGCCCACGCCGCTCGCGGCCTTCGGGCCCGACGGCCCGACCTTCGGCGCGCAGGCGTACCGCGACAACAAGGGCATGCGCACCGCGATGTCGGCCTTCATCGACCTGGCCGAGGCGGCCGGCGCCGAGCTGGTCACGCCGGTGTCGGCCTCGGCCAACCCGAGCGGGCCGGTCGATGCGCACGCCTACGACCTGCTCACGCAATGCATCGTCGACGCGGCGCCGGGCTGCGACGCGATCCTGCTCGACCTGCATGGCGCGATGGTGGCCCACAACAGCGCGGACGGCGAAGGCGACCTGCTGCTGCGGCTGCGCGCCGCCGCGCCCGGCGTGCCGATCGGCGTGGCGCTCGACCTGCATGCCAACGTCACGCCCGCGATGGTGGAGAACGCCGACGTGATCGTCGGCTTCAAGACCTATCCGCACGTCGACATGTACGAGACCGGCGAGCACGCGGGCCGGCTGCTGCTCGATCTGCTGGCGGGGCGCGGCCGGCCCGCGATGCGCTGGCATTCGCTGCCGCTGATGGCCCACACCTTGCGCAGCGCCTCCTACACCGGCGCGATGCAGCGCGCCATCGATGCCGCGCGCGCGGCCGAGTCCTCGGGCGAATCGCTCGCGGTGTCGATCCTTGCGGGCTTCTCGTTGTCGGACATCGAGGCGCCGTGCATGAGCGTGATCGTGGTCGACGCGCAATCGGGCGAGCGCGCGCAGGCCACGGCCGACCGCATCGCGGCGCAGATGTGGCGCGAGCGCGCGGCCTTCGTCTACGACAGCGAGCCGCTGGCCGACTCGATCGCGCGCGCGAAGCAGCTGGCCGACGGTGCCGAGCGTCCGGTGCTGTTGCTCGACCATGGCGACAACTGCATGTCGGGTGGCAGCTGCGACACCATGGACGTGCTGCAGGAGGCCCTGGCCCAGGGGCTCGAGGGCATCGGCGTCGGGCCGCTGTGCGATCCCGAGGCGGTGGCTCAGCTGATCGCGGCGGGCGAGGGCGCAAGTGCGACGGTGGCGCTGGGCAACAAGGTCTCGCTGGCCGGCATCGGCCGCGAGAACGCGCCGGTGCGGCTCACGGGCACGGTGCGCACCATCTGCGACGGCGAGTACGTCATCACCGGCCCGACCTACACCGGCCAGCGCGCCAGCATGGGCCGCACCGTGCTGTTCGACATCGGCGCCGCGCGCATCGTGGTCACCGAGCGCACGCAGGAGCCGTGGGACATCGGCGTGTTCGAGTGCGCGGGGCTCGATCCGCGCCGCGAGCGCTTCCTGCTGCTGAAGTCGCGCATGTATTGCCGGCCGGTGTTCGAGCCGCTCGCGGCCGCGCTGGTGGAGTGCGACAGCCGCGGCGTGACCAGTTCGGACTACGGGCTGTTTCCGTTCGGCAAGGTGCGGCGGCCGGTGTTTCCGCTCGACCCGATCTGAAGGCGTTCATGACCTCCCGCGTCATGGACCCGAAGCGCCGCTGAAACGACCATTCCTTCACCCCGCAACGTTGCGGGCATCCACCGAAGGAATCGTCACCATGAACACCGCCGCCCACGACCCCGTTGCCATCGCCCAAGGCTACATCGCCGTCTGGAACGAGACCGATCCCGCGCGCCGCGCCGCGCTGCTGGAGGCCGGCTGGTCGGCCGACGCGCAGTACGTCGACCCGATCATGCAGGGCAGCGGCCATGCGCAGATCAGCGCGCTGGTCGGCGCCGTGCACCAGCGCTACCCGGGCTTCCGCTTCAACCTGCTGGGCAAGGCCGACGCGCACGGCGACCACGTGCGCTTCTCGTGGACGCTCGGCCCGAGCGGCGCCGCAGACCTGATCCAGGGCACCGACTTCGTGCGGCTGGACGCGGGCAAGCTGCGCTCGGTGACCGGCTTTCTCGACAAGGTGCCGGTCGGCGCCTGAGTCAGTCCGTGGTGCCGGTGCCGCGCCCGCGCCAGAGCTTGCGGTAGACCGTGGCGCGGCTGATGCCCAGAGCGCGCGCCGCCTCGGCCACGTTGCCGCGGGCATCGGCCACGGCCTTGCGGATCAGCGCGGTTTCCACGTCGCGCAGCCGCGGGCGGGCCTCGGGCGCGGGCGCGCCGGCATGGCTGCCGTCGCCGCGCTGGGGACGCACCTGCACCCGCAGGCCCGACCACAGCGGCACCTCGAGCACCGCGTCGCCGCGCCGGGCGGCATCGAACAGCATGTCGAGCGGCAGCGCGAACAGGTCGTTGCAATGCAGGCCGTCCTGGCTGCGCGCCAGCGGCTGGTGCAGCATTTGCCGCGCCGCAGCATTGGCGCCCGTGACGTTGCCGCCGCCGTCGATGCACAACAGGCCCTCGGCCGCCTCGCTGGTGGGGCAGCCGGGCCAGGCCAGGCGCAGCAGCATCTCGCAGGGCGAGCGCAGCACCAGCGCGTTCTCGATGCTGCGCGCCGACAGGGTCGCCAGGTGGCGCAGCTCGGGCCGCTCGGCCACCTGCACGCCGGTCAGGTCGAGCATGCCGATGCAGTCGCCCTGGGGACCGAACAGCGGCGCGCCGGCGCAGCTGTAGACGCTGGTGTCGTCGAAGAAATGCTCGCCGCCGTGCAGCCAGACCGATTCCTGCTCGGCCAGCGCGGTGCCGATCGCGCTGGTGCCGATGGCGCGTTCCGACAGGTCGACGCCGATGCGCGCGATGTTGCGCGCGTAGCGGCTGGCGTCGTCGGTGCCGTCGGGCAGCAGGCCCACGTCGACCACGATGCCCTCGGCATCGGTCAGCACGGCGAAATAGCGGGTGTCGGCGATGGCGCGCGACAGGCGTTCGATCACCGGACGCGCGGCCGACACCAGCGCGCGGTTGCGTTCCGCCACCGCGCGCTGGGCGCTGCGGCCCACCGGCTCGAAGCTCACGCGCTGCTGCGGCTGCTGGCCGGCCTCGATGCAGCGCTGCCAGGAGCGGGCGATCCAGGGTTCGATGCGGCCGCCGGGCGGGGCGCGCAGATCGACGGCATCGCCATGGATCAGGGCCTGCCGGGCCTGGGCGATGGCCAGCGAGCGCTCGGGTGTCGGCAGGGCGTTGGAAGCGAGCATCTGTTTGCGGGGGCGCGTGGGGCGCCCGTTTTGGGGACCTGCCGAACGGCAAGCTGTTTCATTTTGAGAATTTCAGGCCCCCGGCGCAAGCGTCGAGGGTTTTGCCTAGGATAGTGCAGGGGGTCGGCATCCAAGATGCCCTCGGGGCCCGCCCATGCCGCTGCGAGGTGCGGGCCTGTCAGCCATCACCCTTCACGGAGACAGCCACATGCAGGTAGCCCTCAAGGTCAACGGCCGCTCGGTCACCGTCGACGCGCCACCCAACACCCTCCTCGTGCACGCGATCCGCGAGCACCTCCACCTCACCGGCACCCACGTCGGCTGCGACACCGCCCAGTGCGGCGCCTGCACCGTCCACGTCGACGGCCGGGCCGTCAAGTCGTGCAACATCCTGGCGGCCCAGGTGGCCGGCGCCGAAATCACCACCATCGAAGGCGTCGCCCAGCCCGACGGCACCATGCACCCGATGCAGGCCGCGTTCAAGGAATGCCACGGCCTGCAATGCGGCTTCTGTACGCCGGGGATGGTCATGAGCGCCATCGACCTGTGCACCCACCACCCCAAGTCGAGCGAATCCGAGATCCGCGAGCTGCTCGACGGCAACCTGTGCCGCTGCACCGGCTACCAGAACATCGTCAAGGCCGTGCAGATGGGTGGCGAGGCCATGGCCTCGGGCAACCCGGTTCCGGTCCAGGCCACGGCCGCGGCCTGAGGAGAGCGACATGGGTGCCTCCGACTTCGCGAATCTGCCGCACATCGGCGACGCGCTCCGGCGCAAGGAAGACTACCGGTTCCTGACCGGGGCGGGCAATTACACCGACGACATCACGCTGGCCAACCAGTCGCACGCGGTGTTCGTGCGTTCTCCGCACGCGCATGCGCGTGTCGTCTCGGTCGACATCGCCGACGCGCTCACCATGCCCGGCGTGGTCGGCATCTTCAGCGGCAAGGACATCGAGGGCAAGATGGGCGGGCTGCCCTGCGGCTGGCTGATCAACAACCCCGACGGCACGCCGATGAAGGAGCCGATGCACCCGATCCTCGCGATCAACAAGGTGCGCTACGTCGGCGACCACGTCGCGATGGTGGTGGCCGAGACGGTCGAGCAGGCGAAGAACGCCGCCGAGGCCGTGGTGGTCGAGTACGAGGTGCTGCCCGCGCTGGTCGGTGTGGCCGATGCCGCGAAGAAGGCCGGCGGCGTCACGATCCACGACGAGGCGCCCGACAACCAGTGCTACAAGTGGGCGCTGGGCGACAAGGCGGCGGTCGATGCCGCCTTCGCGGGCGCCGCGCATGTCACCAAGCTCGACCTGGTCAACAACCGGCTGATTCCCAACCCGATCGAGCCGCGCGTGGCCATCGGCAGCTACAGCCGCGGCACCGACGACTACACGCTCTACGTCTCGAACCAGAACCCGCACGTCGAGCGGCTGCTGATGACGGCCTTCGTGCTGGGCCTGCCCGAGCACAAGGTGCGCGTGATCGCGCCCGACGTGGGCGGCGGCTTCGGCTCGAAGATCTTCCTCTACGCCGAGGACGTGTGCCTGACCTGGGCCGCCAAGCAGCTCAACCGCAACATCAAGTGGACGGCCGAGCGCTCGGAATGCTTCCTGTCGGACGCGCACGGCCGCGACCACGTGAGCCATGCCGAGATGGCGATGGACAAGGACGGCAAGTTCCTCGCGATGCGCGTGCACACCGACGCCAACCTCGGCGCCTACCTGTCGACCTTCTCGACCGCGGTGCCGACCATCCTCTACGCCACCTTGCTCGCGGGCCAGTACACCACGCCGCAGATCTACGTCGAGGTCGATGCCTGGTTCACCAACACGGCACCGGTCGATGCCTACCGCGGCGCCGGCCGGCCCGAGGCCACCTACCTGCTCGAGCGGCTGGTCTCGCGCTGCGCCTGGGAGATGAACCTGGGCCAGGACGAGATCCGCCAGCGCAACTTCATCACTGCCTTCCCGTACCAGACGCCGGTGGCGCTGCAGTACGACACCGGCGACTTCCATGCCTGCATGGACAAGGCGCGCAAGCTGGCCGAGGTCGAGGGCTATGGCCAGCGCAAGTCGGCCAGCGAGGCGGCCGGCAAGCTGCGCGGCATCGGCTACTCGAGCTACATCGAGGCCTGCGGCATCGCGCCGTCGAACATCGCGGGCGCGCTCGGCGCGCGCGCGGGCCTGTTCGAGTGCGGCGAGATCCGCGTCCATCCGACCGGCAGCGTGACCGTGTTCACCGGTTCGCACAGCCATGGCCAGGGCCACGAGACCACCTTCGCGCAGGTGGTGGCGGCGCGCCTGGGCATCGCGGTCGAGGCGGTCGACGTGGTGCACGGAGACACCGGCCGCGTGCCCTTCGGCATGGGCACCTACGGCTCGCGTTCGATCTCGGTCGGCGGCGCGGCCATCATGAAGGCGCTCGACAAGATCGAGGCCAAGGCCAAGAAGATCGCGGCGCACCTGATGGAGGCGAGCGACGCCGACATCGAGTTCGCCAACGGCGAGTTCACGGTCAAGGGCACCGACAAGAAGATCCCGTTCGGCCAGGTGGCGCTGACGGCCTACGTGCCGCACAACTACCCGCTCGACAAGCTCGAGCCGGGCCTCAACGAAACCGCCTTCTACGACCCGACCAACTTCACCTTCCCGGGCGGCACCTACATCTGCGAGGTCGAGATCGACAAGCAGACCGGCGAGGTGCGCGTGGACCGCTTCACCGCGGTCGACGACTTCGGCACCATCATCAATCCGATGATCGTCGAGGGCCAGGTGCACGGCGGGCTGGTGCAGGGCATCGGCCAGGCGCTGCTCGAGAACTGCGTCTACGACAACGAGACCGGCCAGCTGCTCACCGGCAGCTTCATGGACTACGCCATGCCGCGCGCCGCCGAGTTCCCGCAGTTCAAGCTCGACACCGTCTGCACGCCCTGCACCCACAACCCGCTGGGCACCAAGGGCTGCGGCGAGGCGGGCGCGATCGGCTCGCCGCCGGCGGTCATCAACGCCGTGCTCGATGCGCTGGCGCCGCTGGGCGTGAAGGACTTCGACATGCCGGCCTCGTCGAGCCGCGTCTGGGAAGCGATGCAGAAGGGCAGCGGCAGCGCCGCCAGCGACCCGGTGGCGCAGCAGCCCGCGCTGGCCGCCAGCACGCAGGGCCGTCCGGCCGCCTGATCGACCCCCATATTCATAAATAAAGAAGGAACCACCCCATGTACGCCTTCACGTTCGAACGGCCCGCGGCCCTGGCCGACGCCGTCAAGCTGGCAGAAGCCGGCGGCAAGCCCCTGGCGGGCGGCCAGACCCTGCTGGCCTCGATGAAGCTGCGCCTGTCGGCGCCCGAACAGCTCGTCGACCTCGGCGGCATCAAGGAACTCACCGGCATCAGGAAGGATGGCGATGCCATCGTCATCGGTGCCATGTCGCGCCACCTCGACGTGGCCAACAACGCCGAGGTGAAGGCCGCCTTCCCGGCGCTGGCCGACCTGGCCTCGCGCATCGGCGACCGGCAGGTGCGCGCGATGGGCACCATCGGCGGCTCGGTGGCCAACAACGATCCGGCCGCCTGCTATCCGAGCGCGGTGCTGGGATCGGGCGCGACCGTGATCACCACCAAGCGCGAGATCGCGGCCGACGACTTCTTCCAGGGCCTGTTCACCACCGCGCTCGAGGACGGCGAACTGATCACCGCGATCCGCTTCCCGATCCCGAAGCGCGCGGTCTACGAAAAGCTGCGCCAGAAGGCCTCGCATTTCCCGCTGGTCGGCGTGTTCCTCGCGCAGTACGACAGCGGCGTGCGTGTGGCCATCACCGGCGCGGGCAACGGCGTGTTCCGGCACGCGGGGCTCGAGGATGCGCTCAACAAGAGCTTCACCGCGGCCGCGGCGGCCGGCGTGAAGATCGACGCCAGCGAGCTCAACACCGACCTGCACGCCACGGCGGCCTACCGCGCCAACCTGATCAACGTGCTGACGCAGCGCGCGGTGACGAAGGCGCTGGGCTGATCCAGCAGCCGTCGAACACGGGCTGACCGGACGCGAAGAACGCGAAGGTTTCGCGAAGGGCGCAAAAGAACATCCGAAGAAGTTTTTCGGTTTCCCTTTCGCGCCCTTCGCGAAACCTTCGCGTCCTCTGCGTCCGGATGTCCGCTTCCCGGCGTCCTCCCTGCGGCCGTGCATTACCCTAGGCCATGACCTTCGAGACCATCGACTCCCTCACCGACGGCCTGCTGCGCGCCGGCTACTACGCCGACCGCCGGCTCGCGACCGCCGTGTTCCTCGCGCTGAAGCTGCAGCGCCCGCTGCTGCTCGAGGGCGAGCCCGGCGTGGGCAAGACCGAACTCGCGAAGGCGCTGGCCAAGGCGCTGCAGCGCGAGCTGCTGCGGCTGCAGTGCTACGACGGCCTCGAGCAGCGCGAGGCGCTCTACGAGTGGAACTACGCGGCGCAGCTGCTGCACATGCGCGCGGTCGAGGCCTCGGGCGCGGTGCGCGACGTCGAGGCCGAGGTCTACCAGCCGCACTACCTGATCCGCCGCCCGCTGCTGCAGGCGCTGCAGGCGCCGGCCCCGGGCGCGGTGCTGCTGATCGACGAGGTCGACCGCGCCGACGAGCCCTTCGAGGCCTTCCTGCTCGAGTACCTCGGCGAGTACCAGGTCAGCATCCCCGAGCTCGGCACCATCCGCGCCGAGGTGGCGCCGGTCACCATCCTCACGAGCAACCGCACGCGCGAACTCAACGACGCCGTGAAGCGGCGCTGTCTCTACCACTGGCTCGACTATCCCGAGCGCGAGCGCGAACTGGCCATCGTGCGCGCCCAGGTGCCGGGCGTGGGCGAGAAGCTGTCGGCGCAGGTGGCCGACTTCGCGGCCCGCCTGCGCAGCGCGCCTTTCGTCAACGCCTTCCAGCGCGCGCCCGGCATTGCCGAGAGCGTGGAGTGGGCGCGCGCGCTGATCGCGCTCGACACGGTCGAGCTCGATCCCGAGGTGGTGTCCGATACCGCCGGCATCCTGTTCAAGCAGCGCGACGACGTGGCGGCGCTGACGCGCGAGCTGGCGAGCGAGCTGCTGAAGCCGGAACCGGAGCAGGCCGGCGCTTGAGATGAAGCCGCGATGCAGCAACTAGGCGACGCCCGCACCGGCAAGCTGGCCGGCAACATCGCCGCCTTCGGCCGGGCGCTGCGCCGCGCGGGCGTGCGCACCGACGCCGCGCGCATCGCGCTGGCCGAGGAGGCCGCCACGCTCGTCGGCGTGGAACGCCGGCTCGACCTGAGCGCCGCGCTCGAGGCCGTGATGGTCAGCCGCGAGCAGGACCGGCTGGTGTTTCGCGAGCTGTTCGACGCCTGGTTCCGCGATCCCGAACTCGCCAACAAGCTGCTCGCGCAGATGCTGCCGAGCGCCGAGGGCAAGGCCGAGCCCTCGAAGCGCCGGCCGCGCGTGCGCGAGGCGCTGGCCGCGCCGCGCGATCCGCACAAGCCGGCGCTGGCCGCGCTGCCCGACAAGGAGGTCGAGTTCGACGCCGCCATGACCGCGAGCGACCGCCAGCGGCTGCACCACGCCGACTTCAACGCGCTGGGCGCGGCCGAATACCGGCTGGTCGAGCGGCTGGCGCGCGACATCTCGCTGCCCGTGCCGCGGCTGCCCACGCGGCGCCTGCGCCCGGCCGGCGAGAAAGGCCGCCATGCGCGCATGCACTGGCCCGGCGTGCTGCACGAGGCGGCGCGCACCGGCGGCGAGATGCTGCGCCTGCCGCGGCTGGCGCGGCGCGAACAGCCGCTGCCGCTGCTGGTGCTGGTCGACGTCTCGGGCTCGATGGAGCGCTATGCGCGGCTGCTGCTGGCCTTCCTGCACGCGGCCACACGGCGCGCGGGCCGGCGCGACGTGTTCGCCTTCGGCACCGGGCTGACCGACCTCACGCCGGCCTTCCGGCTGGCCGACACCGACGACATGCTGGCCACGGCCAGCCTCGCGATCGACGATTTCGCGGGCGGCACGCGGCTCGGCAGCTCGCTGGCCGAGCTGCGCCAGCGCCACGCGCGCCGGCTGATCGGCCGCCGCACGCTGGTGCTGGTCATCAGCGACGGGCTCGACACCGGCGAGCCGGCCCAGCTCGCGCAGGAGTTGCAGTGGCTCAAGCGCCATTCGCGCCGGCTGCTGTGGCTCAACCCGCTGCTGCGCTTCGAGGGCTACGCCCCTTTGGCGCGTGGGGCCGGCGTGCTGCACCGCCATGCGGACGCGATGCTCGCGGTTCACAATCTCAGCGCACTCGAACAGCTGGCCGCGAGTCTCGCGGCGCTGATGCGGTCGGGACGCTAGCGTTCTCCCGGCCGCGACGGGACAGGATCACAAGAAGGAAAGACCACCATGGAAATGCTCGGTAACCGCCGGCTCGCCATCACCCAGCAGCAGGCCTGGGAGGCGCTCAACGACCCGGAAACGCTCAAGAAGTGCATTCCCGGCTGCGACAAGTTCGAGCTGACCGGCGAGAACACCTACAGCGTGGGCCTCGCGGTCAAGATCGGCCCGGTGTCGGCCAAGTTCAGCGGCAAGGTGATGCTCTCGGACATCGTCGCGCCCGACGGCTACAAGCTCAGCTTCGAAGGGCAGGGCGGCGTGGCCGGCTTCGCCAAGGGCTCGTCGAGCGTGACCTTGCGGCCGCTGGCCGATGCCGCGCCGGCGGCGGCGCCCGCTGACGCCCCCGTGGACGCATCCGTGGACGCACCCGCGGCCGAGGGCGCGGAGAGCGCGCCCGCCGCCGCCCCGGTCGGCTGCGAGCTCGACTACACCGTGCAGGCCCAGGTCGGCGGCAAGATCGCCCAGCTCGGCCAGCGCCTGATCGACGGCGCGGCCAAGTCCACGGCCGACGATTTCTTCAAGCGCTTCGAAGCCGAAATGCAAAGCCGCTACGGCCCGCCGCCGGCCGCCGCGTCCGAGAATGCGGAAGCGCCGGCCGAGAAGACCGGCGCGGTGGCCGGCTTCATGAAGAAGATCGGACTCGGCAAGAAATCGGACAAGGACGCCGAGCCCGGCACGGGCGGCGATTCCTCCAGCGGCGGCTGAGACGGCCGTCAGGCTCCGGCTCCCACGAAAGAAGACGCGATGGAAAACCTCGACGTGATGGTGCTGCGCACGCTGCGCGACTGGCGGCGTGCCGGCAAGCGCGCGCTGCTGACCACGGTGGTGCGCACCTGGGGCTCGTCGCCGCGGCCCGTGGGCTCGATCATGGCGCTGGCCGAGGACGGCGCGGTGGTCGGGTCGGTCTCGGGCGGCTGCATCGAGGACGACCTGATCGCGCGCTACAGCCATGCCCACGGCCAGGCCGAGGAGGTGCCGCTGGGCGCGCCGCCCGCGCTGGTGAAGTACGGCATCACGGCCGACGAGGCGCACCGCTTCGGCCTGCCCTGCGGCGGCACGCTCGAGCTGCTGCTCGAGTACGCGCCTGACGCGGGGGCGCTCGACACGCTGGTGTCGCAGCTCGAGCAGGGCCGGCTGATGCGGCGCACCGTCGAGCTGGCCACGGGCGTGGTGCGGCTCGAGGAGGCCAAGGCGCCCGACGAACTCACGGTCAACGACACCGAGCTCGCCAACACCTTCGGCCCCGAGTACCGCATGCTGCTGATCGGCGCCGGCCAGCTCGCCGAATACCTCGCGACCATGGCCAAGTTCAGCGGCTTCGCGGTCACCTTGTGCGATCCGCGCGCCGAGTACCGCACCGCCTGGTCGCTGCCCGGCGTGCAGATCACCACCGAGATGCCCGACGACGCGGTGCTGGCCTTCCGGCCCGATCGCCGCAGCTGCGTGGTGGCGCTCACGCACGACCCCAAGCTCGACGACCTCGCGCTGCTCGAGGCGCTGCAGAGCGATGCCTTCTACGTCGGCGCCATCGGTTCGCGCCGCAACGCCGACGCGCGGCGCGACCGCATGATCGAGCACTTCGACCAGACCGCCGAATCGCTGGCGCGGCTGCGCGGGCCGATCGGCATCTACATCGGCAGCAAGACGCCGCCCGAGATCGCGGTCAGCGTGATGGCGGAGATCCTCGCGGTGAAGAACGCCGTGCCGTTGCCGCGCGAGATGGAAGTGGCGCGCGCCAAGGAGCGGCTGTTGCCGGCCTGAGCCGCAGGGTCTATTCGACGCCGAGCAGGTCGTAGATGCGCCGCACGTAGAGGCCGAACTCGCCACTGGTCTTGATGTGCAGCGTGCGCGGCGCGGGCAGCTTGATCGGAAAGAAGTCGGCCATGCGCGCCGGCCCCGCGGTGAGCACCGCGCAGTGCGAGCCGAGGAACACCGCCTCCTGGATGCTGTGCGTGACCACCACGAAGGTGGTGCGGCTGCGCTCCCAGATCCGCAGCATCTCGAGGTTCATCTTCTCGCGCGTGAGCGCATCGAGCGCGCCGAAGGGCTCGTCCATCAGCACCAGCTTCGGTTCATGGATCAGCGCGCGCGCGATCGCGGCGCGCTGCTGCATGCCGCCCGAGAGCTCGTAGGGCCGCTTGTCGGCGAAGCCCGCGAGGCCGACCATCTCGAGCAGTTCGTGCGCGCGTTGCGTCGCGGCCTTGCGGTCGAGGCCGAGGATGTCGGCCGGCAGCAGCACGTTCTCGAGGATGGTGCGCCACTTCAAGAGCAGCGGCTGCTGGAACACCATGCCCACGTCGCGGCCCGGTTCGAAGGCCTGGCCGCCGCCGATCTCCAGCGTGCCGCCGTCGTGGCCGTGCAGGCCCGCGAGGATCTTCAGCAGCGTCGACTTGCCGCAGCCCGAGGGGCCGACCAGCGACACCATGTCGCCCGCGTGGATGTCCATCGTGACGTCGGAGACGGCGAGAAATTCCTGGTCGCGGCGGCGGTAGACCTTGCGCAGGCCGCGCATGCGGATCAGCGGCGCCTCGACCTCGGCGCGGGCTCCCGTGCGGACGGCGGTCTCGCTCATGCGAGCCACCGTGCGAGGTTGTCGCGCACGAAGGCATCGTCGGCGAGGTCGCCGTGCGCGGCGTACACGCGGTCGATCTCCACCGACTGGCCCGCGCCCAGGCCCTCGGCCGGGTCGAGGCACCAGATGCCCTCGAGCAGGCCCTGGCGCCGCAGCACCTCGTGGCAGCCCGCGATGCAGCCGTGGAAGTTGTTCGCCACGTCGAAGAAGGCGGCGTTGCAGTCGGTCACGCGCGCATCGAGCGCGAGCAGCTCGGGGCTCAGGTTGCCGTGGCCGGCCGCCAGCTCGGCCTGGATGCGCGCGAGCAGCTGCACCGCGCCCGCGGTCCACACCGACCAGTGGCCCAGCAGCCCGCCGCGAAAACGCACCTGCACCGGCGCGCCGTCGCGCATGGCCGCGAAGGGCAGGGCGAGGTCGAGCACGATGTGGTCGTCGTTGCCGGTGTAGAGGAACACGCGTTCCTCGGCGCGCGCCTCGACCACGCCGCGCACCACGTCGATGGTGCGGTAGCGGTTGAAGGGCGCGACCTTGATCGCGAGCACGTTCGGGATCGAGGCGAAGCGGCGCCAGAAGCCGCTCGACAGCACCGGGCCGCCGACCACGGTCTGCAGGTAGAAGCCGATCAGCGGGATCTCCCGCGCGACCGCCTCGCAGTGGGCGATCAACGCGTCCTCCGAGGCGCCGGCCAGCGCGGCCAGGCTCAAGAGGCCCGCGTGGTAGCCGAGCGAGACGGCGGTGCGGGCCTCGGCGCTCGCCTGCGCGGTGGGGCCGCAGAGGCCGGCGATCATCGCCATCGGGCGGTCGCTCCAGGCCAGGCGGTCAGTCATGGCGGCCTCGAGCACCTCGGCATAGAGGCCGCGCTCGCGGATCGCGAACTGCGTGGTGTGCACGCCGACCGCGAGCCCGCCCGCGCCGGCATCGACGTAGTAGCGCGTGAGCGCGCGCTGGCGCCGGCGGTCGAAGCGGCGCCCGGCGTCGAGCGCGAGCGGATGGGCCGGGATCACGGTGCCCTTGGCGAGCAGCGCGAGCACGTCGGCGGGCAGGTCGGAGCGGTTCAATGGCATGTGCGAAGTCCTCAGCCGAACTCGGGGCCGGCAATGGCGTGGATGAACGAGGGATGACCGGCCGGCGCCGCCACGCCCGCGGGCGGCAGCGCCATGCGCGCGAAGCCGCGCTGGGGCTCGAAGCCGGCCGCGCGCAGCGCCTGCGCGAGTTGCGCGCGGCCGTCGGGCACGTCGATCAGCACCGGGCCGGCGATACCGGCGAGCGCGCGCGGCAGCAGCGCGCGGGCGTGGGCCTCGTCGGCCGCGAGCAGCGGGCCGATGTGATGGGCGACGCGGCCTTCGCGCACGACGGCGAAGGCGCGGCCATCGCGCACGCAGCGGCTGCCCGGGCGCGCGAGCAGGTCGGCGAGCACCTGGGGGCGGGCGAGGCCCAGGGCCTCGGTGTCGAGCGCGGCGAGCGGCGCCGCATCGGGCCGGTCGACCGGCGCGGGATCGGCCGCGTGCGCGAGCGCCTCGCGGCGCCAGCGCGTGAGCCGCCACAGCGGCGCGAAACCGAAGCTCGCATAGAGCGGTTCGCCCTGCGGCGTGGCATCGAGCATCGCGATGCGGCCCTGCGCGCGCACGCGCTCGAGGCAGTGCGCGAACACCGCGCGGCCCAGGCCCTGTCCGCGCGCGGCGGGGGTCACGAGGATCATGCTGATCCAGGCGGCGCCGGGCTGGTTGCGCGGCGCGTCGGTTGCGCGCTCCAGCGGCAGCACCGCGCCGCTCGCGACGATCGTTCCTTCGCCGTCGCGTATCGCATGCACGCTGCCGAGCCGCTCGAACAGCCGCCAGTCCGCCGCGAGCTGGTTCCAGCCGCTGGCCGCGACCAGCGCGTCCAGCTGCGGCAGGTCGCGCGGCGAGAGCGCGTCCAGCGTTTCGACGGTGACGGGGACGGGCATGGTGTCTTCCTTCAGTACTTGCCGTCGCGCGATTCGAACTTGGTCGGCTTGCCGTACTGGCGCTGCTCGCGCGCGATCCAGTCGGCAACCCAGCCCACGAGCTGCGACAGCGGCACGCGCGGATAGCCGAACAGGCGCTCGGCCTCGCCGGTGTTCATGAGCCAGGCGGTGGGCGCCTCGCTGCCCGCGATCTGCACCGGCTTGCCGAAGCGGCGGCCGAACTCCTCGGCCAGCCAGCGGATCGAGGTGGTCTCGGGGCCGCTCACGTTGAGCGGCGAGGTCGGCACCGTCGCGGCCGCGAGGCAGCGCAGCGCCTGCGCGTTGGCGTCGCCCTGCCAGATCACGTTGACGTGGCCCATGGTCACGTCCACCGGCTCGCCGCGCCAGACCTTGCCGGCCACGTCGGCCAGCACGCCGTAGCGCAGGTCGATGGCGTAGCTCAGGCGGAACAGCCGGCCCGGCGTGCCGTGGCGCTGCGAGAAGTACTCGAACATGCGCTCGCGGCCCACGCAGGAGTTGGCGTACTCGCCGGGCGGATTGGGCGCCTCGCTCTCGTGCGCGCCCTGGCCGATCACCGGCACGAAGGGATAGACGCAGGCGGTGGAGAAGGCCACGATGCGCGAGCCGCTGAAGTGCTGCGCCACCAGCGCCGGCACGTGCGCGTTCATGGCCCAGGTCAGCGGGTTGTTGGCATCGGCGCCGAACTTGCGCCCGGCCATGAAAACCACGTTGGGCGTGCGCGGCAGCTTCGCGATCGCCTCGGCGTCGAGCAGGTCGCAGGCCAGGGTCTCGATGCCGTGCGCCTCGAGCGCCTCGCGCACGCCGGCCTCGCTGAAGCGCGCCACCGCGATCACGCGCCGGCCCGGCATCGCGTTCTTCGCCAGCCGCGCGAGCGTCGGGCCCATCTTGCCGCCGACGCCGAGCACCATCAGGTCGCCGTCGATGCGCGCCATGTCGCGCAGCAGGTCGCGCGAGGGCGTGGCGAGGTAGTCCTCGAGCGCGGCCTCGGTGTCGAAGCGTTCGGGGAAGGGGAGGTCGTCGAGCACAGGCGTGGTGGTGTTCATTGGATTCGGGCGTCCTGGGTGATGAAGAGGCGCTCCAGCAGCAGCACCAGCAGGTAGAGCAGCACGCCCAGGCCGGTGATGAGGAGCACGGCCATGAAGACCGCGGGGGTGTCGAGCGAGGCCTGCACCTGGATCATCAGGTAGCCCAGGCCGCGCTCCGACGCGATGAACTCGCCCACCACCGCACCCGCGACCGCGAGGATGGTGGCGACCTTCATGCCCGAGAACACGTAGGGCAGCGAGCCCGGCAGCTGGATGTAGCGGAACAGCTGCCAGCGCGAGCCCTTGAGCGCGCGCACGAGGTCGAGCAGTTCGGGCTCGGTCTCGTTGAGGCCGCGGATGGTGGTCAGCAGGATCGGGAAGAAGCACAGGCTGAAGGTGATCAGGATGTTCGGCCCGATGCCATAGCTGAACCACACGATCACCAGCGGGCCCATCGCCACCTTCGGGATCATGTTGAGCGTGACCAGCAGCGGGAAGGCCACCAGCATCAGCCGCCGGCTGGTGACGAACAGCAGCGCGCAGAGGATGCCGAGCACCAGGCCCAGCACGTAGCCGCCGAACACCTCGAGCGCGGTGACGCCGGTGTTCATGAGCCAGGCGTGCTGCGGATTGGCCAGGGTGGCGAGCACCTTCGACGGCGCCGGCAGCACGAAGGGCTGGATCTGGAAGGCGCGCACCGCGAACTCCCACAGCAGCACCGCCGCGATGTGCACCGCGACCACCACGGCCCAGCGCTGCCAGGCGGGGCGTTCGCCGGACAGCGGCGCGGAGCTTGCGGTGGGCGGGGAGGCGCCGTCGGATGCCGTCATCTCAATTCCTGTGGAAGGAAACAATGCGGCGGATCATAGGCAGGCTGGCCCATCGAGTCAACCAACCAGTTGATAAAAAGCGGCACGAGGGCCGCGGGCGCTCAGGGCCGCAGTGCGTTGAGCGCGAACTCGATCACGTGGCGCCGGCGCTTGAGCAGCGCGCCGCGCGCGTCGAGCGGCGTGCCGAAGATGGCCGACAGCGTGTGGTTGTTCGAGAAGAAGAAGTAGGAGATGCCGGCGATCGAGATGTAGAGGTTGATCGCGTCGAAGTCGGCGCGGAACACGCCCGCGGCCACGCCGCGCTCGAGCGTGGCCTCGAGCATCTCGATGAAGGGCGAGTGCATCTTCTGCAGCCGTTCCGACTCGTGCAGGTGCTCGCCGCGGTTGCGGTTCTCGTCGGCCAGCATGGCGATGAACTCGGGATGCTCGGCCAGGTAGTCGAAGGAGAAGGCCACCAGCTGCGCCATCGCCTCGCGCGGCTCGAGCGCGCCGAGCTCGAGCTTCTGTTCCTTCTCGCGGATCTCGGCATAGACCGATTCGAGCGCCACCAAGTACAGCCCCTGCTTGCTCTCGAAGTAGTGGTAGACGAGCTGCTTGTTCACGCCCGCGGCGGAGGCGATCTCGTCGACGCGCGCGCCCGCGAAGCCCTTGGTCGCGAACTCGGCGACCGCGGCGGCGATCAGCGCCTGCTTGGCGGCGACTGGGTCGCGCTCGCGGCGCGTGGCGACGGGGGCTGCGGCCGCGGGGGTGGCGGCGGGCGCGGCGGCGGACTTGCGGGAGGTGGCGGAAGGCATGGTCGGATTCTGTCTCCAGGGCGGGAAGGCTTCGATTGCCTGTCAACCAAACAGTTGGTAATATGAATTTCAGGATCTGTTTGTACCTTCTTTTGGAGTGAGCTGCATGAAAAAGCTGTTGTCGGTGGCTGGCGCCGCCGCCGTTCTCGCGCTGCAGGGCCCCGCGGCATTCGCCGCCGATTCCATGAGCCTGATGCTCAACTGGACGCCCACGGCGGACCATGCGCCGCTCTACTACGCGAAGTCCAAGGGTTGGTATTCGGAGGCCGGTATCGACCTCAACATCGAGGCCGGCAAGGGCTCGGCCGTGTCGGCGCAGCGCGTGGGCACGGGCGGCAGCGAGCTCGGCATCTCCGACCTGCCGACCACCATCCAGGCGCGCGGCAAGGGCGCCGACGTGAAGGCGCTGATGGTGATCTACGCCAACAGCCCGCAGGGCTTCTACTGGCTCAAGTCCTCGGGCATCCAGGGGCCGAAGGACTTCGCGGGCCGCAAGATCGGCAATCCGCCGGGCGACGCCGCGCGCCTGATGTGGCCGGCCTTCGCCAAGAAGACCGGGCTCGATCCGGCCAGCGTGAGCTTCGTCAACGTGAGCCCGCAGGCCAAGGTGGCGGCGCTCAAGAGCAAGTCGGTCGACATCATCAGCGACTTCTACAACGAGCACGACCTCAAGGTGCGCGAGTTCGGCGACGACCTCGGCTTCCAGCCCTGGCGCGGCGCGGGCGTGAACGTCTACGGCAACTCGCTGATCGTCAACGGCGCCTACCTCGCGAAGAAGCCCGAGCAGGTGAAGAAGTTCGTCGCCGTCACGCAGCGCGCCTACGAGGCCTGCGTGAAGGACTTCGCGCCCTGCCTGCAGGCGCTGACCGCGAGCGTGAGCGGCCTGTCGCCCGACAACCAGCGCGACCAGTGGGAACGCATCAAGCAGCTGATGCGCGACGACACCACCACCAAGGTGGCGCTCGGCGCCTTCGATGGCGCGCGCGTGAAGGCCGACTACGAGCTGGTCTCGTCGCTGATCGGCATCGAGAAGCCCTACGACCCCGCGCTGCTGTTCAGCAACGACTTCCTCGACAAGAGCGTGCGCATGGCGCCCTGAGCGCTTTGCGCGCCGCGGGCCTTCAGCCTTGGTAAGGCGGAATTGGCCCTTGGTCCGAGGGCGCGGGCGGCGGCACGTCGCCGTGCTTCTGCCGTTCGCGGAACAGCGCGGCGCGCATCAGGAAGATGGTGGTGACGGGCGTGGTGAGCGCCACGAACAGCGCGATCAGGGTCGCGTGCAGGAACAGGCTGTGGCTCTGCACCGAGAAGTAGACGATGGTCGCGACCATCATCGACCACACGCCGCCGGTGGCGCCCAGGGTGGGCGCGTGGATGCGACGGAAGAAGCTCGGCAGCCGCACCAGGCCGAAGGAGCCGATGGCCGCGAAGGCCGCGCCCAGCACCGCGAACACGCCGGTGGCGATCTCGGCCCACAGCGGCAGCGGGCCCACGACGAAGTCGCTCATTCGATCACCTCCCCGCGCAGCAGGAACTTGGCCATTGCTGTCGAACTGACGAAGCCGAACAGCGCGATCAGCATTGCGGCGCCGAAGTAGACGTCGCTCGCGTAGACGATGCCCAGCACCAGCATCATCAGCATGCCGTTGATGTAGAGGCAGTCGAGCGCCATCACGCGGTCTTGGGCGGTGGGGCCGATCAGCAGGCGCGCGACGGCGCACAGCATCGCCACCGCGAGCAGGAACAGCGCGAACTTGAGCGACCAGAAGAGGATGGGCGTCATGATTCGAAGATCTCCATCAGCGGACGTTCGTAGCGGCTCTTGATCTGGGCGATGAAGGCCGCCTCGTCGTCGAGGTCGAAGACGTGGATCAGCAGGGTGCTGCGGTCGAAAGCCACCTCGCCCCAGGCGGTGCCGGGCGTGAGGCACATGATCATCGCGAGCACCGCGAGGCCGTTGGGGTCGCGCAGGTCCAGCGGTATGCGCAGGAAGTTCGAATGGATCTGGTCGCTGCGGCGCGTGAGCAGCGCGCGCGCCACCGCGAACACCGACAGCGACATGTCGTAGAGCACGACGCCGGCCAGCCGCAGCGCCACGCCGGGCCGGCGCATGCGCACGGTGGCGGGCCGCAGGCCCTTGGTCAGCAGCGGCACGGCGACGGCCAGCAGCAGGCCCGACACCAGGGTGCTGGCCTCGAGCGACTGGTTGAGCAGCAGCCAGACGACGAGCAGCGCGACCGACAGCGGCGGGGACGGGATCAGGCGCTTCATGGCGTGCCGGCCTTCGTATCGCCCTTGGCAGCAGCGGGCACCGGGTTCGGCACCTGCCGCGCGCTCATCACCGCTTCGCGGTAGGCGCTCGGCGTGCGCAGGCCCTCGGCGGTGGCCATCGCGTGGCGCAGCACCGGCTCGGACCAGACGGTGAGCGCGATGCAGGCCGCGATCAGCCCGGCCACCGGCAGCACCTCGAGCGCGGGCAGCGAGGGCAGGTTGGCATGCGGCTGGGTCCAGAAATGGCGGATGCCGGTGCGGGTCAGCGCGATCAGCGCGAGGAAGCCCGAGGCGATCAGCAGCACGAGGAAGGTCCAGTCGGCGGTGGTGAGCGCGCTGGCGCTGCCCATCAGCCCCGAGAGCATCGCGAACTTGCCGACGAAGCCCGACAGCGGCGGCAGGCCGGTGAGCAGCAGCGTGCAGATCATGAAGCTCAGGCCGAGGAAGGCCACGCCGGCCGGAATGGCCCGTCCGTAGAGCGCCTGCGCGTTGTCGTCGAGGTTCACGTCGTCGAGCGCGCGCAGGTCCTCGGCCAGGAAGGGCGCGTTGCCCGCGGCCTCGTGCGGCGCCACGCTCATGCCGGCGTTGCGCCAGCGCTCGATCATGTCGATCAAGAGGAAGAAGGCGGCCACCGCGAGCGTGGAGCTCAGCAGGTAGAACAGCGCGCCGGCCCAGACATCGGGCTGGCCCAGCCCGACCGCGGTGAGCAGCGTGCCGGCCGAGATCAGCACGCTGAAGCCCGCGAGGTTCGACAGCCGCTGCGTGCCGACGATGCCGATGGCCGCGACGAACAGGGTGGCGAGGCCGGCGCCGATCAGCACCACCTGGCCGAACTCGGCCGAGGCGCCGGTGTCGGGCGCGAACAGCACGGTCCACAGCCGCAGCACGGTGTAGACGCCGAGCTTGGTGAGCAGCGCGAACACCGCGCCCACCGGCGACACCGCCGCGCTGTAGGCCGGCACCAGCCAGAAGTTGAGCGGCCAGGCCCCGGCCTTGGCGAAGAAGGCGGTGAACAAAATGGCCGCGGCCGCGTGCACCAGGCCGCGGTCGCCGGGCGCGAGCTGGGCGATGCGCAGCCCCAGGTCGGCCATGTTGAGCGTGCCGGTGGCGCCATACAGCATGGCCGCGCCGATCAGGAACAGCGAGGAGGCGGCGAGGTTGATCGCGATGTAGTGCAGCCCGGCCTGCACCCGCAGCCGGCCCGAGCCGTGCAGCAGCAGGCCGTAGGAGGCGGCCAGCATGACCTCGAAGAACACGAACAGGTTGAACAGGTCGCCGGTGAGGAAGGCGCCGTTCAGGCCCATGAGCTGCAGCTGCAGCAGCGGATGGAAGTGCACGCCCGCGCGGTCCCAGCGCGAGGTGGAATAGATCGAGGCGGCGAAGGCGATCACCCCGGTCAGCGCCACCATCATGGTCGAGAGCCGGTCGGCCACCAGCACGATGCCGAAGGGCGCGCGCCAGTTGCCCGGCAGGTAGATGCCGATCGAGCCCGGGCCGCCGCCGGTGTCGGCGGCGTTGACCCAGCGCAGCAGCGCGAGCGCGGCCATGAGGCCCACCAGGCCCGAGACCACGCTGAGGAAGGACTTGGTGCGGCGGCGCTGCTCGCCCAAGAGCAGCATCAGCGCGGCCGTGAGCATCGGCACCAGGATCGGCACCGCCACCAGGTGCGGCATGCTGATCTCGAGCAGATGGTCGAGCAGGCGGAAGAGCTCGGTCATTCGCGCGCCTCCTCCTGCTCCTGGCGTTCCTCGCCGTCCACGTGGTCGGTGCCGGTCAGGCCGCGCGAGGCCAGCAGCACCACCAGGAACAGCGCGGTCATCGCGAAGCCGATCACGATCGCGGTGAGCACCAGCGCCTGCGGCATCGGGTCGGCCGTGTTGGCCAGCGTGGCCGCGAAGCCGGGGATCAGCACCGGCTCGCTGTCGACCTTGAGCCGGCCCATGCTGAAGATGAAGAGATTGACCGCGTACGAGATCAGGGTCAGGCCCATGATGACCTGGAAGGTGCGCGGACGCAGCAGCAGGTAGACACCCGAGCCGGTCAGCACGCCAATGGCGAGGGCGAGCACGATCTCCATCAGCGCGCTCCCTCCGGCGTGGCGCCGGCCGCCAGCGCATCTGCTTCGGCCTGCGCCTCCTTCTCGGCTTGCTCGTCGGCCCAGCGATGGCTGCGCACCGACTGGTGCGCGAGCGCGGTGAGGATCAGCATGGTGGCACCGAGCACCAGCGCGAACACGCCGATGTCGAAGAACAGGGCGCTGGGCACGTGGATGTCGCCGAGCACCGGCAGGTGCAGGTGGGCGGTGTGCGTGGTCAGGAAGGGGTAGCCGAAGAAGACCGCACCGCTGCCGGTACCGAGCGCGAACAGCAGGCCGATGGCGATCCAGCGGCGCGGGTAGATGCGCAGGTGTTCCTCCACCCACTCGGTGCCCGAGACGATGAACTGCAGCACCAGCGCCACCGACATCACCAGCCCCGCGACGAAGCCGCCGCCGGGCGCGTTGTGGCCGCGCATGAAGAGATAGACCGCCACCAGCACCGACAGCGGCAGCAGCAGGCGCACCAGCACCGCGGGCACCATCAGGTAGCCGACGGCGGTGTCCTTGGCGCGGCGCGGGTTCAGCAGGTCGCTGCTGCCGTCGTCGGCCTGGGCGCGCTGCTGCGGCGGCAGCGCCATCGACTCGACCGCGGGCCGGAAGCGGCGCAGCAGCGCATAGACGGTGAGCGCCACCACGCCGAGCACGGTGATCTCGCCGAAGGTGTCGAAGCCGCGGAAGTCGACCAGCATCACGTTGACCACGTTGGTGCCGCCGCCCTCGCTGAGCGCGCGCTCGAGGAAGAAGGGCGAGATGCTCTGCGGGAAGGTGCGCGTCATCATGGCCCAGGCCAGTGCCGCCATGCCGCAGCCCGCGACGGTGGCCACCAGCAGGTCGCGGCCGCGCCGGCCCCAGGGACGCAGGCGCGCGCTCGCGGTCTGCACCGCGTCCTTGCTGCGCATCGGCAGCCAGCGCAGGCCCAGCAGGATCAGCACCGTGGTCACGGCCTCGACCACCAGTTGCGTGAGCGCGAGGTCGGGCGCCGAGAACCAGATGTAGGTCACGCACGAGACCAGGCCCGCACCCGCGGCCAGCATCAGCGCCGCGAGCCGGTGGAACTTGGCCTGCCAGGCGGCGGCCAGCGCGCAGACGCCGCCGATCAGCCAGGTCATGGCGAACATCGGCGAGAAGGGCAGCAGCTCGCGCGTGCCGGCGGCCGCGGGCGTCTGCTTGAGCGCGGCGAAGGCGCCGGCCACGGCCACCACCACGAGCAGCAGCAGCTGGGTCTGCATGCGGCGCGTGCCGAACAGGCGGCGGCTGCGGCGGCCGGCCTCGCTCAGCAGCGCGATCAGGTGCTCGAAGATCACCTGGCCGTCGAAGCGGTGCAAGAGCGGCGTGTGCTCGAGGCCGCCGGCCGCGCGCTGGCGGCGCTGCAGCAGGTAGAGCCCCGCGCCGCCCGCCAGGGCGACGAAGCTCATCAGGAGCGGCAGGTTGAAGCCGTGCCACACGGCCAGGCTGTACTCGGGCAGGATGCCGCCGACCACGGGCGCCGCCGCGGCGGCCAGCATCGGGCCGACCGACCAGGCCGGCGCCACGCCCACCACCAGGCAGATCAGCACCAGCAGCTCGACCGGCACGCGCATCCAGTGCGGCGGCTCGTGCGGCGGCTTGGGCACCTCGTTGCCGCAGGGCGCGCCGAAGAACACGTCGAACACGAAGCGCGCCGAGTAGGCCACGCTGAAGATGCCGGCCAGCGTGGCGATCAGCGGCAGGCTGAAGTCGACCCAGGGCGTGGACTGGATGAACACCGTCTCGGCGAAGAACATCTCCTTCGAGAGAAAGCCGTTGAGCAGCGGCACGCCGGCCATCGAGGCGCTGGCGATGATGGCCAGCGTGCCCGTGATCGGCATCAGCTTCATCAGGCCGCTGAGCTTGCGGATGTCGCGCGTGCCGGTCTCGTGGTCGATGATGCCGGCGGCCATGAACAGCGAGGCCTTGAAGGTCGCGTGGTTCATGACGTGGAACACCGCCGCCACCGCCGCGAGCGGGCTGTTGAGGCCCAGCAGCAGGGTGATGAGGCCGAGGTGCGAGATGGTCGAGTAGGCCAGCAGCGCCTTCAGGTCGCGCTGGAACATCGCGATGAAGCCGCCGAGCAGCAGCGTGATCGCGCCCGCGCCGCCCACCAGCCAGAACCACTGCTCGGTGCCGGAGAGCACGGGCCACAGCCGCGCCATCAGGAACACGCCGAGCTTCACCATGGTGGCCGAGTGCAGGTAGGCCGACACCGGCGTGGGCGCGGCCATGGCGCGCGGCAGCCAGAAGTGGAACGGGAACTGCGCGCTCTTGGTGAAGGCGCCCAGCAGGATCAGCACCAGCGCCACCGGGTAGAGCGCGTGGGCGCGGATCACGTCGCCCGAGGCCAGCACCACGTCGAGCTCGTAGCTGCCGACGATGCGGCCCAGCACCAGCACGCCGGCCAGCAGGCACAGCCCGCCCGCGCCGGTGACCGTGAGCGCCATGCGCGCGCCGCGCCGGGCGTCGCGCCGGTGGTGCCAGTAACCGATGAGGAGGAAAGAGAACAGGCTGGTGAGCTCCCAGAACAGCACCATCTGGATCAGGTTGCCCGAGAGCACCACGCCCATCATCGCGCCCATGAACGCGAGGAAGAACGAGAAGAAGCGCGGCACCGGGTCGGAGGCCGACATGTAGTAGCGCGCATACAGCACCACCAGCGTGCCGATGCCCAGCACCAGCATGCAGAACAGCCAGGCGAAGCCGTCCATTCGGAACACGAGGTTCAGGCCCAGCGCGGGCAGCCATTCGATCTCGTGGCGCAGCACGTTGCCGTTGGCGAGCCGGGGGAACAGCCACGCCGTCTGCACCGCGCAGCCCAGCGCGACCAGCCCCGCGAGCGTGGACTCCCGGTTGCGCGCGTTCGACGGCATCAAGGCCGCCAGCACGCTGGCAACGAATGGGAGTGCGACGAGCAGGACGAGGGGCATTGCGGTCGATTCTATCGGCCGCCTCTATGGCGGACCCTATCTATAACCGCAGGACATAAGGCGGTTTTTTCGTGGTCGATCAGGCCGACAAGGCCTGCACGGTGCGGATGCCCAGCCAGGTCAGGCACAGCGATCCGCCCAGGTGCGCGGCGGCCGTGACCAGGGCCACGCCGAGCCGGCCTTCGAGCAGCATGGTCGTGACTTCGGCCGAGAAGCTCGAGAAGGTGGTGAGGCCGCCGAGGAAGCCGGTCACCAGTGCGAGCCGCCAGACCGGATCGAGGTCCGGCAGCAACTGGAAGGTGGCGATGGCCAGGCCGATGAGGTAGCCACCGATCAGGTTGGCGGCCAGCGTGCCCCAGGGCATGAGGCCGCCGGCGCCGAACCAGAGCGCGAGGCCCCAGCGGGACAGGGCGCCGATGGAGGCGCCGATGCAGATCGCGAGAATCGGAACGAGCATGCGGCGATTGTCGGGCCGGCGGGTGGAAGCTCAGGGCGCCATCTGTTGCGGCAGCCAGGTCACGAGCTGCGGCACGAAGTAGATGAGCAGCACCGCGGCCACCATCAGGAAGAACATCGGCAGCGTCACGCGCGCGATGTACAGCAGGTCCCTGCCGGTCATGCCCTGCAGCACGAACAGGTTGAAGCCCACCGGCGGCGTGATCTGCGCCATCTCGACCACCAGCACGATGAAGATGCCGAACCAGATCGGATCGATGCCCGCCGCGGTCACGGTCGGCATGATCACGCCCATGGTCAGCACCACCATCGAGATGCCGTCGAGGAAGCAGCCCAGCACGATGTAGAACAGCGCGAGCATCACCACGAGCTGGAATTTCGACAGGCCCAGCGAGCCGATCCACTCGGCCAGGTGGCGCGGCAGGCCGATGTAGCCCATGGCCAGCGTGAGGAAGGCCGCGCCCGCGAGGATCAGCGCCATCATGCAATACAGGCGCGTGGCGCCCAGCAGCGCTTCCTTGAAGCTGTGCCAGTTCAGCGAACCCTGCGCGGCGGAGATCACGATCGCGCCGACCACGCCGACGGCCGCGGCCTCGGTGGCCGTGGCGATGCCGGCGTAGATCGAGCCCAGCACGCTGAGGATCAGCAGCGCCACCGGGATCAGCGACATCGAGGCCTTGAGCTTCTCGACGAAGGGCAGCTTCGCGTCCGCGGGCGGCACGCGCTCGGGATGGCGCAGGGCCCAGAACGCGATGTAGCCCGAGAACAGCAGCGCCAGCAGGATGCCCGGCACGATGCCCGCGATGAACAGCCGCGCGATCGACACGTCGGCGCTGACGCCGTAGACGATCATGATGATCGACGGCGGGATCAGCAGCCCCAGCGTGCCCGCGCCGGCCAGCGTGCCGATCACCATGTCGTCGGGATAGCCACGGCGCTTGAGCTCGGGCAGGCTCATCTTGCCGATGGTGGCGCAGGTCGCCGCGCTCGAGCCCGAGACGGCCGCGAAGATCGCGCAGCCCACCACGTTGGTGTGCAGCAGCCGGCCCGGCAGCGCCTGCATCCAGGGCGCGAGGCCCTTGAACATGTCCTGCGACAGCCGTGTGCGGAACAGGATCTCCCCCATCCACACGAACAGCGGCAGCGCGGTGAGCGTCCAGCTCGAGGCCGAGCCCCAGATGGTGACGGCCATCGCGTCGCCCGCGGGGCGCGAGGAGAAGACCTGCATCGCGATCCATGCGACGCCCGAGAGCGTAAGGCCGATCCACACGCCGCTGCCCAGGATCAGGAACAGCGAGAGGATCAGCAAGCCGGCGATGGCGATGTCACTCATGGCGCAGCGCCTCCGTGCCCGCCACCTTGGCCGGGCGGCCGCGCCACTCGATCACGAACTCGTCGATCGCGGCGATCGCGAAGACGATGACGCCGAGCGCCATCGACAGCTGCGGAATCCACAGCGGGGTGGCGTCGTTGCTCGTGGAGATGTCGTGGTAGTCGAACGACTGCCAAGCCAGGCGCACGCTGTACCAGGCGAACAGCAGCGCCAGCAGCGCCGCCGCGCCCATGGCCCAGCGTTCGAGCCAGCGCTGCGCGGCGGGCGGCAGGTTCTGCAGCACCAGCGTCACGCGGATGTGCTCGGCGCGCTTGAGCGTATGGGCCAGCGCGAGGAAGCCCGCGCCGGCCATCAGGTAGCCGGCGTAGGCGTCGATGCCGGGGATGTTGAAGTGGAGCTGGCGGCCGATGATGGACAGGAGCACCGCCACCAGCAGGCCCACCATGAAAAGCGCCGCCAGGGCGGCGGCGCTCATGTAGAGAAAGTCGAGCGTCTTGCGCATCGGGTGCCGTCAGGAGGTCCGCTCACATCTTCTTGTAGGCCTCGACCACCGCCTGTCCCTCGGCGCCGGCCTTCTCGGTCCATTCCTTGATCATGGTGTCGCCGACCTTCTTCATGTCGGACTTGAGCTGGGCCGAGGGCACGTGCACCGTCATGCCGTTCTTCTTGAGCAGGTCGAGGTACTCGAGGTTCTTCTTCTTCGACAGGTCCCAGCCGCGCTTCTCGGCATCGGCCGCGGCCTTGAGCACGGCGTCCTGCGTGGGCTTGTCGAGCGCGTCGAAGGCCTTCTTGTTCATCAGCACCGCGTTCTTCGGCAGCCAGGCCTGGGTGTCGTAGAAGTTCTTGATGTACTCGTAGGTCTTGGTGTCGTAGCCGGTCGAGCCCGAAGACATGTACGACTCGATCACGCCGGTGGCCATGGCCTGCGAGAGTTCGGCCTGCTGCACGGTGACGGGCTGGGCGCCGACCAGCTCTCCGATGCGCGCGGTGGCGGGGCTGTAGGCGCGCCACTTCACGCCCTTGAGGTCGGCGGCCGAGGCGATCTCCTTCTTGACGAAGATGCCCTGCGGCGGCCAGGCCACCGTGTAGAGCAGCTGGATGCCCTGTTCGGCGAGCTTCTTCTCGAGCGCGGGCTTCTGCGCCTGGTAGAGCTTCCAGGCCGCGTCGTAGCTGTCGGCCAGGAAGGGGATGCCATCGGCACCGAAGAGCTGCCACTCGTTCTGGTAGTTCACCAGCAGGATCTCGCCGAGCTGCGCCTGGCCGCCCTGTACCGCGCGCTTGATCTCCGGCGCCTTGAACAGCGAGGCGTTCGAATGCACCGTGATCTTGAGCTTGCCCGCGCTGCCCTTGTCCACGTCGCTCGCGAACTGCGTGATGTTCTCGGTGTGGAAGTTGCTGGCCGGATAGGCGGTGGGCAGGTCCCACTTGGTCTGGGCGAAGGCCGCGGCGCCGAGGGTGAGGCCCGCGAGGGCAATGCCGAACTTGTGATTCATGAGCGCTCCGGTACGTGTGAAAGTGAAAACGAAAGCGAGCATACGTGCAAATTCCGGGCCACTTGCTGAGGCATTTCCCTGTCATGGCGCGCGCGGGCGTCGCGTGCGCGGGGTGGCTTCGGGATGAAGAAAGCCGCCGCGCGGAAGCTCCGCGGGCGGCCCTGGCGAGGCCCGCCGCGCGGCCTCGCGAACCCGTCATGGATCTGCCGATGCGGGTCTCGATCGGCCTCGTTCCTTACGGCTTGGCCGCGCTCTTGGTCGCCTTGTCGCTCTTGGCGGCCACGGGCGCTTCGCCACCCGCGTAGGCCTTGCCGTTGACCGTGAGGCCCTCGGCCGAGAGCTTGGCCGCGGCCTTCTCCTTCACGCCCTTCACGCGCTGCATGAGATCGGCCCAGTCCTTGAACTCGCCCTGCTTGCGCGCGTCGAGGATGCGCTTGGAGAGCGCGGGTCCCACGCCCTTGAGGCCATCGAGATCGGCTTCGCTGCCCTTGTTGACATCGACCGCCGCGAACGATGCGGCAGCGAACAGCAGGGCGGCCGTGGCCACGATTTTCTTGAACATGTTTGAACTCCCTCGTTGATGCTTTTGATGCGCCGACAAGACGTCGGCTTCGGCTCAACGAGGGCTCGGAACAGGGCGTTGACGGCCGCGCGCCAGCGGCCACCATTGTTCAGCAAGGTGATCGAAGGTCTCGCCTCCGAGGCCGATCAGAGCTCTTCGACGCGGCGCGGCGGATAGCTGTCCCAGGCCTGGCAGCCGGGGCAGTGCCAGAAGTACTGGTGCGCCTCGAAGCCGCAGGCCGCGCAGCGGTAGCGCATCAGCGGCCGCGTGGCCTGGTCGAGCGCGCGCTGCACCTGCGGATGGAACTGCTCGTGCTCGAAGCGTTCGCCCGCGAGCCAGCGCGAGGCTGCGACCAGCGAGGGCTGGTGCGCGAGGTGCGCGATGTAGCCGTCGCGCGGCACGGGCGCTTCGCCCTCGGCTTCGGGCGTGGTGCCGGCGGGCGCGCCGCCGAGCGCGATCAGCGCCTCGAGCACGTCGATCGACGGCGATTCGGCATAGCGGCGCTGCAGCAGCGCGAGCGCCTCGGGCGCGCGGTGCGCGGCCACGGCCGCCTGCTGCAGCGCGGCGGCGTACAGCGGCAGCGCGAGCGGCGCGGTGTCGCTCAGCGCCACCAGGGTGTCGAAGGCCGCGCCGGCTTCGCCGCTGCGCAGCTGCAGGGTCGCGGTGTCGATGGCGGGGCGCGGTGCCTGCGGTGCCTGGGCCACGGCCTGTTCGAGCAGGCGGCGCGCGGCCGCGAGGTCGCCCATGCCGACCTGTTCGGCGGCCTGCTCGCACAGGTGGTGCGCGCGGCGCGTGCCGTAGCTGGCCTGGTCGGACTCGTCGAGCTTGCGTGCCACGTCGGCGGCCTGGCTCCATTCGCGCGAGCGTTCATAGATGGCCAGCAGCGCAAGCCGGGCCTCGTTCTCGTAGCGCGTGCCCTCGAGCTTCTGCAGCGCGGCTTCGGCGCGGTCGAGCAGGCCGGCGCGCAGGAAGTCCTGCGCCAGCGCATGCTGGGCACGCTCGCGGTCGCTGCGGCTCAGGTCGCCCCGGCCGAGCAGGTGCTCGTGCACGCGCACCGCGCGCTGGTACTCGCCGCGGCGGCGGAACAGGTTGCCGAGCGCGAAGTGCAGCTCCTGCGTGTCGGGGTCGTTCTGCACCGCCTCGATGAAGGCGTCGATGGCCTGGTCCTGCTGCTCGTTGAGCAGGAAGTTGAGGCCGCGGAAGTAGGCCTTGGGGGCCTGGCGGTTCTCGAGCTTGAGCTGGCGGATGTCGAAGCGGGAGGCCAGCCAGCCCAGGACGAAGGCGACGGGCAGGCTGATCAGCAACCAGCTGGGATCAAAGTCCATGTTGGCGTACGGCGGGAAGGTCGGTGGCGGCGATGGTCGGCGCCGGGGTTGCCGCCGGCACGGCGGCCGGGGCGGAGGAGGCGGCGGCGCTGCCCGCGGTCGTGGCCGGCAGTTGCGCGGCGGCGCTACGGTGCTTCCACCAGCCCGGCAGCATGCCGAGCGCGCCCACCACGAGGCCGCCCGCGAAGGCGGCCAGCACGACCAGCACCAGCGGCGCGCGCCAGTAGGTGCCGAAGAAGAAATAGACGGTCGCGTCGTGCTGGTTGTTCAGCGCGAAGGCGAAGAGCGTAAAAAAAATGGCTGCCTTGAGCAGCCACAGGAGGTATTTCATGCGCGGTCCCGTTGGCGGGACGATTCTACGTTTGCACCTGCGCCGGACGGCCCGCGCCGATGGAGGGGGCCGTTGGCGGCTGGACTCAGGCCTTCGGCGTCGTCTTGATGCCGAGTTCGGCGCTGCGGGCGTCGACCGCCTCGCGCAAGGCCTTGCCGGGCTTGAAGTGCGGCACGCGCTTCTCGGGAATCTGCACGCTCTCGCCCGAACGCGGGTTGCGGCCGATGCGCGGCGGACGCCGGTTGACCGAGAAGCTGCCGAAGCCGCGGATCTCGATCCGGTGCCCGCGCACCAGGGCATCGCTCATCGCGTCGAGGATGGTCTTGACGGCGTATTCGGCATCCCGGTGGGTGAGTTGCGCAAAGCGCGCTGCGAGTTCTTCGACGAGGTCAGAGCGGGTCATAGGTCAAAGCAAAAAGCAGGGGCGAAAAAAAAGACAGAGAGGCCACCAGGGCCTGCTCTGTCTTCGGGCGACGGCTTACTTGTTGTCGCTGTTGTCGAGCTTGGCGCGCAGCAGGGCGCCCAGGCTCGTCGTGCCCGCGTTTTCGCGTGCCGACTGCTGGCTCAGGTTGGCCATGGCGCCTTGCTCGTCGACCATGTCCTTCTGCTTGATCGACAGCTGGATGTTGCGGGTCTTGCGATCCACGTTCACGACGATGGCGGTGACTTCGTCGCCTTCCTTCAGCACGTTGCGGGCATCTTCGACGCGGTCGCGCGAGATTTCCGAAGCACGGAGGTAGCCGATGATGTCTTCACCCAGGTCGATCTCGGCGCCGCGGGCGTCGACCGTCTTGACCTTGCCGGTCACGATCTGGCCCTTGTCGTTGACCGTGGTGAAGGTGGTGAACGGGTCGCTGTCGAGTTGCTTGATGCCCAGCGAGATGCGCTCGCGGTCGACGTCGACGGCCAGCACGATCGCTTCGACTTCCTGGCCCTTCTTGTAGTTGCGAACGGCGGTTTCGCCGGCTTCGTTCCACGAGAGGTCCGAGAGGTGAACCAGGCCATCGATGCCGGCAGCCAGACCCACGAACACGCCGAAGTCGGTGATCGACTTGATCGGGCCCTTGACGCGGTCGCCACGCTTCGTGTTCTGAGCGAACTCTTGCCACGGGTTGGCCTTGCACTGCTTCATGCCCAGGCTGATGCGGCGCTTGTCTTCGTCGATCTCGAGGACCATGACTTCGACTTCGTCGCCCAGCGAGACGATCTTGTTCGGAGCGATGTTCTTGTTGGTCCAGTCCATTTCGGAGACGTGCACCAGGCCTTCGATGCCGGGTTCGAGCTCGACGAACGCGCCGTAGTCGGCGATGTTCGTGACCTTGCCGAACAGGCGGGTCGATTGCGGGTAGCGGCGCGAAACGCCCATCCACGGGTCATCGCCCATTTGCTTAAGACCCAGCGAGACACGGTTCTTCTCGGTGTCGAACTTGAGGATCTTGGCGGTGATTTCCTGGCCGGCCTGAACGACTTCGCTCGGGTGGCGGACACGGCGCCATGCCATGTCGGTGATGTGCAGCAGGCCGTCGATGCCGCCGAGGTCCACGAACGCACCGTATTCGGTGATGTTCTTGACCACGCCGCGGACAACAGCGCCTTCCTTCAGGGTTTCCATCAGCTTGGCGCGTTCTTCGCCCATGCTGGCTTCGACCACGGCACGGCGCGACAGCACGACGTTGTTGCGCTTGCGGTCGAGCTTGATGACCTTGAATTCGAGGGTCTTGTTCTCGTACGGGGTCAGGTCCTTGATCGGACGCGTGTCGATCAGCGAGCCCGGCAGGAACGCGCGGATGCCGTTGACGAGCACCGTGAGGCCGCCCTTGACCTTGCCGCTGGTGGTGCCGGTGACGAAGTCGCCCGATTCCAGCGCCTTCTCGAGGGCCAGCCACGAAGCGAGACGCTTGGCGGTGTCGCGCGAGAGGATGGTGTCGCCGTAGCCGTTTTCAACGCTGCCGATGGCAACGGAAACGAAATCGCCGGCCTGGACTTCGAGCTCGCCCTTGTCGTTCTTGAACTCTTCGATCGGCACATACGCTTCGGACTTCAGACCGGCGTTGACGACGACGTGGTTGTGTTCGACACGCACGACTTCGGCCGTGATGACCTCGCCGGTGCGCATTTCGGAACGCTTCAGGGACTCTTCGAATAGGTCGGCAAAAGATTCAGACATTTATGGTTCCTTCCGTCAGGCAGGGTTGGCAGGCGCTCTTGCGACATTGCATGCGACTGCGCTGGATCTGGAGACGGCGGTTGGTTGTGGGCGGAAGCCCGGTTGGTTGAACAACCAGAAGGCCGGTGCGCTGTCGCGCGAAGGGAGCCTTCTGGAGCGGTAGGCGCCCCCCCGGAACACCCGGTGGGCGCGAGCCTTTCAAGCGGACTCGAAAGGCTGCACTTGTCGCCACCAGTCCAACACCGTGTCGATCGATTGCTCGATCGAGAGCTGGGAGTTGTCGAGGTGGCGCGCGTCCTGCGCCGGCTTCAAAGGGGCGACGCTGCGGGACGAGTCCCGGGCGTCACGCGCCTCCAGATCGGAGCGAAGACTGTCGAGTGTAGTCGAAATACCCTTTGAAATCAACTGCTTATGGCGCCGCTCGGCGCGCTGGGCGGCGCTCGCGGTCAGGAACACCTTGAGCGCGGCGTCGGGGAAGATCACCGTGCCCATGTCGCGGCCGTCGGCCACCAGGCCCGGCAGCTGGCGAAAGCGCTGCTGCAGGCCCAGCAGGGCCTCGCGCACGGCCGGCAGCGTGGAGACGCGCGAGGCGTCCATGCCGGCGGCCTCGGAGCGGATCAGCTCGCTGACGTCCTCGCCGTCCAGCAGCACCTTGCCCTCGGTGAACTGCAGCGGCAGGGCAGCGGCCAGCGCGGCGATCTGCGCCTCGTGCGCGGCGTCGGCGCTCAGGCCGGCGCGGCGCATGGCCAGCCCGGTCACGCGGTAGAGCGAGCCCGAATCGAGGTAGTGGTAGCCCAGCAGGCGCGCGACTTCGGAGGCCAGCGTGCCCTTGCCCGAGGCGGTCGGGCCGTCGATGCTGATCACCGGGATGTCGGCGGCCGTGGAGACCGAGAACAGGGTCTCGAAGTAGTCGGGGAAGGTCTTGGCGACGCAGTGCGGCTCGAGGATGCGCACCGGCACCCGTGCCGGGTTGAAGGCGGCGAGCGAGAAGCACATCGCGACCCGGTGGTCGTCGTAGGTGCGGATGCTCGCGGGCCGCCAGCCGGCCGGCGCCAGCGGATGCACGCGGATGAAGTCGGGCCCGGCCTCGACCGTGGCGCCGAGCTTGCGCAGCTCGTTGGCCATGGCGTCGATGCGGTCGGTTTCCTTGACCCGCCAGCTCGCGATGTTGCGCAGGGTGCTGGGGCCGTCGGCGTAGAGCGCCATCACGGCCAGCGTCATCGCCGCGTCGGGGATGTGGTTGGCGTCGAGGTCGATGGCCTTGAGCGGCCAGGCGCCGCGGCGCACCGCGAGCCAGTTCGGGCCGCTGTCGATCTCGGCGCCCATCTGGCGCGCGGCGTCGACGAAACGGATGTCGCCCTGGATCGAATCGGCGCCCACGCCCTCGATCCGGATGCCGTCGGCCCCGGAAGCGGCCGTTGCGATGGCGCCCAGCGCGATGAAATAGCTGGCGGACGAGGCGTCTGCCTCGACATGGATGTCGCCCGGCGAGCGGTAGCGGCTGCCGGCGGGGATCGTGAAGCGCTCCCAGCCGTCGCGCCGCACCGCGATGCCGAAGCGCGCCAGCAGGTTCAGCGTGATCTCGATGTAGGGCTTGGAGATCAGCTCGCCGACGACTTCGATCGTGATGTCGCTTGCCGCTGCGAGGGGTAAGGCGAGCAGCAGGGCGGTCAGGAACTGGCTCGAGACGTCGCCGCGCACGCGGATCGGGGCGTCGAGCACCAGCTCGCCATGCGGTACCGGATGGATGCGCAGCGGCGGATAGCCGGGATTGCCGAGGTAGTCGATGCGGCAACCCAACTGGGTGAGGGCATCGACCAGGTCGCCGATCGGGCGCTCGTGCATGCGCGGCACGCCGCGCAGCTCGAATTCGCCGCCCAGCAGCGACAGCGCCGCCGTCAGCGGCCGCATTGCCGTGCCGGCATTGCCGAGGAACAGCGACAGCAGCTCGGTGTTGCCGATCGCCCGGCCGCCGATGCCGGTGATGCGCACCAGCGTGCCGGCGGGTTCGACGCCGCAGCCCAGCGCGCGCAGCGCATCGAGCATGACGCGGGTGTCGTCCGAGTCGAGCACGTCGTGCAGGGTGGTGGTGCCGCTCGCGAGCGCGGCCAGCAGCAGCACGCGGTTCGAGATGCTCTTGGAGCCGGGCAACTGCACCGTGCCCGAGGCACCGGTGAGCGCGGGGAGATCGAGGAAGGCCGAGGCGTACATCTCAGGCGTCCTGCTGCGAATCGTGCGACGACGAGGCGCCGGGCTGCCAGGCGCCTCGCACGCGGCGGGCGCGCTCGATCGACTGCTCGAGAGCCTGCGATTCGCCCTCGGCCATGGCGTTCTCCATCTCGAGCAGCGCGGCGCGGAAGGCGCGCGACTGCGCCAGTACCTGCTCGCGGTTGGCCAGCAGCACGTCGCGCCACATCACGGGGTCGCTCGCGGCGATGCGCGAGAAGTCGCGAAAGCCCGGGCCCGCCAGGCTCAGGAAGCGCTCGCCCTGCGGCTGGCCGGCGAGGCCGTTGACATAGGCGAAGGCCAGCAGGTGCGGCAGGTGGCTCACGGCGGCGAAGGTGCTGTCGTGCTCCTCGTGGGTCATGGTGAGCACGTTGGCGCCGATGCCGCTCCAGACCTGCGAGGCGCGCTGCACGTTCGAGCGCAGCGTGGACTTGATCGGGGTGAGCACCACGTGGCGGCCGGTGAACAGCGAGGCCTCGGCATGCTCGATGCCCGAGACTTCCTTGCCCGCGATCGGGTGTGCCGGCACGAAGTTGCCGAGCTGGCCCTGCAGGCCGCGGCGCGCGGCCTCGATGACGTCGCCCTTGGTGGAGCCGACGTCCATCACCAGCGCGTCGCTGCCGATGCCGTGGCGGATCGCCTTGAAGGTGGCTTCCGAGGCCGCCACCGGCACGGCCAGCAGCACGATGTCGGCGCCCGACACCGCCAACAGCGCCGAGGGCGCGGCGACGTCGATCACGCCGAGCTGCCGGGCTCGTTCCGTGGTGGAGGGCGACTTGCTGTAGCCCACCACCCGTTTCACCAGCTTGGCGCGCTTCAGCGCCAGCGCGAAGGAGCCGCCTATCAGGCCGCAGCCGATCAATCCCAGTTGCTCGAACATGTGCTTGCTTGCGACGGACTCAGGCCTTGACGGGGTAGGCGCCGAGCACCTTGTAGAACGCGCAGAGACCGCGCAGTTCGGCCAGCGCCGCGGCCACGTTGGGCTGCGAGGGATGGCCGTCGAGGTCGATGTAGAAGTAGTACTCCCACTGCCCGGTGCGCGCGGGGCGCGACTCGAAGCGGGTCATCGACACGTTGTTGACCTTCAGCGGCACCAGCAGGTCGTGCACCGCGCCCGGCCGGTTGGGCACCGACACGATCAGGCTGGTGCAGTCGCGGCCCGAGGCGGGCGGCATCGCGAGCGTCTGCGGCAGGCAGATCACCGAGAAGCGGGTGCGGTTGTAGGAGTCGTCCTGGATCGCGTGGGCCACGATGTGCAGCCCGAAGCGCGTGGCGGCGCGCTCACCGGCCAGCCCCGCGAACGCCGGGTTGGCGGCCGCGAGGCGCGCGCCCTCGGCATTGCTCGACACGGCGCGGCGCTCGGCATGCGGCAGGTGCTTGGTCAGCCAGCCCTGGCACTGGGCCAGCGCCTGCGGATGGGCCAGCACGGCCTCGATGCCCTCGAGCGAATTGCTGCTGCGCAGCAGGTGGTGGCGCACCAGCAGGCTGACCTCGCCGACCACGTGGGTGGGCGAGTGCAGGAACAGGTCGAGCGAGCGCGTGACCACGCCCTCGGTCGAGTTCTCGACGCCGACCACGCCGTACTGGGCGCTGCCGGCGGCGGTGGCGTGGAAGACCTCGTCGAAGCTGGCGCAGTAGATCAGGTCGGCGGCGCCGCCGAAGTACTCGATGGCCGCCTGCTCGCAGAAGGTGCCTTCGGGGCCGAGCACCGCCACGCGCTGCGGCGACTCGAGCGCCAGGCAGGCCGACATGATCTCGCGCCAGATGGCGGCCACGTGCAGGTCCTTGAGCGGACCGCCGTTGCCCTTCTGCATCTTGTCGATGACCTGGGCCACCCGGTCGGGGCGGAAGAACGGCGTGCCTTCGCGCTTCTTCACTTCGCCGACCAGCTCCGCCACATGAGCCCGCTCGTTGAGCAGGCGCAGCAGTTGCTGGTCGAGCGAATCGATCTGCACGCGCAGATCGGCGAGGCTTTCGGAATGGTCGGGGGAGGAGGGCTGGGTAGGAGCTGGGGCGGTCATCGGTGAGGTTCGCGCGCGTCTAGGCGTGCGACCGCTCGAATTCTCGCATGTAGCTCACCAGGGCCTGCACGCCTTCCAGGGGCATGGCGTTGTAGAGGCTGGCACGCATGCCGCCCACCGACTTGTGGCCCTTGAGCTGCAGCAGCCCGGCCGCGCGGGCGCCCGACAGGAAGGCCTCGTTGCGGGCCTCGTCGCGCAGGAAGAACGGAATGTTCATGCGCGAGCGGCAGCCCGGGTCGATCTTGTTCAGGTAGAAGGACGACGCATCGATGAAGTCGTACAGCAGCTTCGCCTTGGCGATGTTGCGCTGCTCCATCGCGGCCACGCCGGTCGCCGTGCCTTCGGTCTGCTCGCGCAGCCACTGGAACGTGAGCCCCGCCATGTAGATGCCCCAGGTCGGCGGGGTGTTGTACATGGACTGGTTGTCGGCCACGGTCTTGTAGTTGAACGCGCTCGGGCAGATCTCGAGGGCATGGCCCAGCAGGTCCTCGCGCACGACGACGATCGTGAGCCCGGCCGGGCCGAGGTTCTTCTGCGCACCGCCGAAGGCCAGGCCGACGCGGCTCCAGTCGACGCCGCGCGAGGCGACGTGCGAGGAGAAGTCGATCACCAGCGGCGCCTTGCTGCCGAGGGCGGCGAGGTCGGGCAGCTCGTGGAATTCGATGCCGTTGATGGTCTCGTTGCTGCACAGGTGCACGTACGAGGCATCGCCGGACAGCTGCCAGCTCGCGGGATCGGGCAGGCGCGTGTGCTGGTCGTCGGCGTTGCTCGCGGCCACGCGCGCGCTGCAGTAGCGCTGCGCTTCCTTGTGCGACTTGATGCTCCAGCTGCCGGTGATCACGAAGTCGACCGTGCCGCCGCGCGACAGGTTCAGCGGCACGATCGCGTTCTCGCCGAGGCCGCCGCCCTGCATGAACAGGATCCGGAAGTTGGCGGGCACCGCCAGCAGCGCGCGCAGGTCGGCTTCGGCCTGCGCATAGATCTCGCCGAACTCCTTGCCGCGATGGCTCATCTCCATCACGCTCATGCCGCTGCCGTGCCAGTCGAGCATTTCGGCGGCGGCGCGTTGCAGCACCGCCTCGGGCATGGCGGCGGGGCCCGCGGAGAAGTTGTAGGGGCGCGGGCCGGCCGGCTTCTGCGGGGCGTTCACGTCACTTCTTGGCGGGAGCCTTGGCCGGTGCCTTGGCGGGCGCGGACGGCGCTTCGGTCGGGGCACCCAGCGCCTTGGCGACGTTGGTGTCGAGCGCCTGCATCTTCGGCTCGATGGAGCTGCGGGTCTCGGCCACCAGCTTTTCCGTCAGCGCGGTCTGCATCTTGGGGTTCAGGTCCTGGTACTTCTTGCTCAGCGGCGAGTTGATCCAGGCCAGCAGCTGCTTGAGCTCGTCTTCGGTGAAGGACTGCTCGAGCAGCGGGGTCAGCGTGGTCGGGGCCAGTTGCACGGCCTTGTCGCGCACGATCGGGTAGGCCTCGTCGTAGTACTTCTTGAGCTCGGCATCGGCGGCCTTGGCGGCGGCTTCGCGCTTGGCTTCGGGCACCTGGGTCTGCAGGTACTGCGAACCGGCCTGCGCGATCGGGGCGCTCGACTGCTCGACCAGGCCGCGGGCCAGGGCCTCGATGCCGGGGCGCTGCAGGTCGAGGAACTGCTTGATGAGCGTGGCCTTGTCCTGGGCCAGGGCGCCCATCGAACTGCCAGCCAGGGCGATGGTCAGGAGTGCGAGCTTGATTTGTTTTTTCACTGAGGATTCTCCGTTGAAGATGTGGAAGTGTCGTCTGCGCCGGGCTCGGGTTCGCCATTGGCATCGTTTTCGACGATACGTTGCAGCCCGCTGAGTTTGGCACCTTCGTCGAGCCCGATCAGCGTAACGCCTTGCGTCGCGCGACCCAGTTCACGAATCTCGGCGACTCGGGTGCGCACCAGCACGCCCTTGTCGGTGATGAGCATGATCTCATCGTCCGAATGCACGAGTGTGGCGGCAACGACCTTGCCGTTTCGCTCACTCTGTTGAATCGCGATCATGCCTTTGGTTCCACGGCCGTGGCGCGTGTATTCCGTAATGCTTGTTCGCTTTCCGTAACCATTTTCCGTGGCCGTGAGCACGCTCTGCTGCTCGTCCTCGGCCACCAGCATGGCGATCACGCCCTGGCCTTCCTCGAGCATCATGCCGCGCACGCCGCGTGCGTTGCGGCCCATCGGGCGCACGTCGTTCTCGTCGAAGCGCACCGCCTTGCCGCCGTCGCTGAACAGCATCACGTCGTGCTTGCCGTCGGTGAGGGCGGCGCCGATCAGGTAGTCGCCCGCGTCGAGGTCGACCGCGATGATGCCGGCCTTGCGCGGGTTGTTGAACTCGTCGAGCGTGGTCTTCTTGACGGTGCCCATCGAGGTCGACATGAACACGTACTGGTCGGCCGGGAAGTTGCGCTTCTCGCCCGTGAGCGGCAGCGCGACGTTGATCTTCTCGCCCTCGGCCAGCGGGAACATGTTGACGATCGGGCGGCCGCGCGAGCCGCGCGAGCCCGCCGGCACTTCCCACACCTTGAGCCAGTAGAGCCGGCCGCGGTTCGAGAAGCACAGGATGTAGTCGTGCGTGTTGGCGATGAAGAGCTGGTCGATCCAGTCGTCTTCCTTGGTGGTGGTGGCCTGCTTGCCGCGGCCGCCGCGCTTCTGCGCCCGGTATTCGCCGAGCGGCTGGCTCTTGATGTAGCCGCTGTGCGAGAGCGTCACCACCATGTCGGTGGGGGTGATCAGGTCTTCGGTCGAAAGGTCGAAGGCGCTGTGCTCGACGAGGCTGCGGCGCGCGCCGACCTTCGACTGGCCGAACTCCTGCTTGAGGGCGCCGAGTTCGTCGCCGATGATGGTCGAGACGCGCTCGGGCTTGGCCAGGATGTCGAGCAGGTCGTCGATCTCGGCCATCACTTCCTTGTACTCGGCGACGATCTTGTCCTGCTCCAGGCCGGTCAGGCGCTGCAGGCGCATCTGCAGAATTTCCTGGGCCTGCGTTTCCGAGAGGCGGTAGAGGCCGTCGTTGCCCATGCCGAACTCGCGCTCGAGGCCTTCGGGACGGTAGTCGTCGGCGCTGATCACGCCGCCATCGGCGCGCGTGCGGGTGAGCATCTCGCGCACCAGCTTGCTGTCCCAGCTGCGCGCCATCAGCTCGGCCTTGGCGACCGGCGGGGTCGGGGCGTTGCGGATGATGGCGATGAAGTCGTCGATGTTCGCCAGCGCCACCGCCAGGCCTTCGAGCACGTGGCCGCGGTCGCGGGCCTTGCGCAGGTTGAAGACCGTGCGGCGCGTCACCACTTCGCGGCGGTGCTGCAGGAAGACCTCGATCAGGTCCTTGAGGTTGCACAGCTTCGGCTGGCCGTCGACCAGCGCCACCATGTTGATGCCGAAGGTGTCCTGCAGCTGGGTCTGCTTGTAGAGGTTGTTGAGCACCACCTCGGGCACTTCGCCGCGCTTGAGCTCGATGACCAGGCGCATGCCCGACTTGTCGGACTCGTCCTGGATGTGGCTGATGCCCTCGATCTTCTTCTCGTGGACCAGCTCGGCCATGCGCTCCTGCAGCGTCTTCTTGTTGACCTGGTAGGGGAGCTCGTCGACGATGATCGCCTGGCGCTGGCCGCGGTCGATGTCCTCGAAGTGGCACTTGGCGCGCATCACGACCTTGCCGCGGCCGGTGCGGTAGCCGTCCTTCACGCCGTTGATGCCGTAGATGATGCCGGCCGTGGGGAAGTCGGGCGCCGGCACGATCTCCATCAGCTCGTCGATGCTGGCCTGCGGGTTGCGCAGCAGGTGCAGGCAGGCGTCCACCACTTCATTGAGGTTGTGCGGCGGAATATTGGTGGCCATGCCGACCGCAATACCGCCGGAGCCATTGACCAGCAAATTCGGCAGCCGGCTCGGCAGCACGGCCGGTTCCTTTTCGGATCCGTCGTAATTGTCCTGGAAATCGATCGTTTCCTTGTCGATATCGGCCAGCATTTCATGCGCGATTTTGGCCAGCCGGATTTCCGTATACCGCATTGCGGCCGCGTTGTCGCCATCCACGGACCCGAAGTTGCCCTGGCCGTCGACCAGCATGTGCCGCATCGAGAAGTCCTGGGCCAGCCGCACGATGGTGTCGTAGACCGACTGGTCGCCGTGCGGGTGGTACTTGCCGATCACGTCGCCGACGATACGGGCCGACTTCTTGTACGGCCGGTTCCAGTCGTTGTTGAGCTCGTGCATCGCGTAGAGCACGCGGCGATGCACCGGCTTGAGGCCGTCCCTCGCGTCGGGAAGGGCGCGGCCCACGATCACGCTCATGGCGTAATCGAGATAACTGCGGCGCATTTCCTCTTCGAGACTGATGGGCAGGGTTTCTTTGGCGAAGGACGTCATTGAGCGAGAGGCTGGCGGCAGGAAGGCGAAATTTTACGCTGTGAGGGGTGTCGCACCGCCGCAACACAAGGGCTCTATTCCGCCTCCGTCCTACGCTTCGTGGCCGCCGTGCGGCCTGTTTGCCAAAGACCCTATGGCACAATCGCCTCAACGTTTTGGGTGGTGGTCACTTAAAGCGTCCTTGATTCGCAGCGCGGCTGCGGCTTTTTCCCCAAGAGGAGAACCATGAAGAAACTGAATAAAGTGGCGATGATGTTTGCAGTCGCTGCGCTCGCCACTGCCGCCGGCGCGCAGACCCGTGTCACCGCTGCGAATGGCGGTCCTACGATCGACAACTGGCAAAACGGCACCGGCGAACTGGTTTGGAAGAACGGCACGAACGAACTGTGCTGGCGCGATGCCAACTGGACGCCCGCCACGGCTGCTGCCGGTTGCGACGGTGCTCTGGTTCCCCCGGCTGCTGCAGTTCCCGCAGCTCCTGGCGTTGTTCCCCCGCCTGTGGCTCCCACTCAACCCCCGGCCGTTGCCGCTTCGAAGGTGACCTTCGCCGCCGACGCATTCTTCGACTTCGACAAGTCGGTGCTGAAGCCTGAAGGCCGCGCGAAGCTGACCGACCTGGTCGAGAAGATCCGTGGCGTGAACCTCGAAGTGATCATCGCCGTCGGCCACACCGACTCGATCGGTTCGGACGCCTACAACCAGCGTCTGTCGGTGCGTCGCGCCGAAGCCGTCAAGGCCTTCCTGGTCTCGAAGGGCATCGAACGCAACCGCGTCTACACCGAAGGCAAGGGCGAGAAGCAGCCTGTGGCTGACAACCGCACCAAGGAAGGCCGCGCCAAGAACCGTCGCGTGGAAATCGAAGTGGTCGGCACCCGCGCCAACTGATAGCTCGATTCCATCGACCCTAAAACCCCGCCTCGGCGGGGTTTTTTTATGCCTGAATCAATGCAGGCTGAAAGTTTTCAAACAGGCCCATTCGTCATGGGCCGGTCATCGTCCGTTTCATAATCCGTCATATGACAGAAAACGTGAATGCCGATCCCGCCGAACTCGCCAAATTTTCGGAGCTGGCCCACAAGTGGTGGGATATGGAAGGCGAATTTCGCCCTTTGCACGAAATCAATCCTTTGCGCCTGGAATGGATTGAAGGTATTGCGCCGATTTCCCAGCGGCGCGTCGTGGATATAGGCTGCGGCGGCGGAATTCTTTCGGATTCGATGGCCCGCAAGGGCGCGGAGGTGCTCGGTGCCGACCTCGCGGGCAAGGCCCTCAAGGTGGCGCAACTCCACGCGCTCGAGGCCGGCACGCGCGGCGTGAAGTACCGCGAGGTCAGCGCCGAGGCGCTCGCCGCCGAGCAGCCCGGCAGCTTCGACGTCGTCACCTGCATGGAGATGCTCGAACACGTGCCGGACCCAGCCTCGGTCATCCAGGCCTGCGCCACGCTGGTCAAGCCCGGCGGCTGGGTCTTCTTCTCGACGATCAACCGCAACCTCAAGTCCTTCATGCTCGCGATCGTCGGCGCCGAGTACGTGATGGGCATGCTGCCGCGCGGCACCCACGAGTACGCGAAGCTGATCCGGCCCAGCGAGCTGGCGGCCTACTGCCGTGCGGCCGGCCTCGACGTGCGGCACACGCGCGGCCTCGAGCACAACCCGATCACGCGGCGCTACTGGCTCAGCGCCGATACCAGCGTCAACTACATGTTCGCCACGCAGAAGCCGGCGGAGGCCCAGGCATGAAGGGCGTGCCGACCCGCGCCGTGCTGTTCGACCTCGATGGCACGCTGATCGACAGTGCGCCCGACCTGGGCGCCGCGGCGGACCAGATGCGCACCGCCCGGGGACTGGCCTCCTACCCGCTCGAGCGCTACCGCCCCATGGCCGGCGCCGGGGCGCGCGGCATGCTCGGCGTGGCCTTCGGCATCACGCCCGATGCGCCGGAGTTCGATGCGCTGCGCGAGGAGTTCTTCGTGACCTACGAGCGCTGCATGTTCAACACCCAGGCCTTCGATGGCGTCCCGCCGTTGATCGAGGCGCTGGTCGCGCGCGGGCTGCGCTGGGGCGTGGTCACGAACAAGTCGAAGCGCTTCACCGAGCCGCTCACGCAGGCGATGCCGCTGTTCGCGAGCGCGGGCGCGGTGGTGAGCGGCGACACCACGCCGCATGCCAAGCCGCATCCCGAGCCGCTGCACGAGGCGGCCCGGCGGCTGGGCATCCCCTCCGAGCATTGCATCTACGTCGGCGACGACGAGCGCGACATCATCGCGGGCCGCGCGGCGGGCATGCGGACAGTTGCCGCGGCCTACGGCTACATGGGCGCGCAGGCCGATGCGACCCGCTGGGAGGCCGATGCCTTGATAACTTCTCCGAGCGAGCTCTTGAAACTGCTGGATAGCGCCTAAAATACGCCCCCTTGGGGCTGCACTGGTTTCGACGCGGGTTCGGAGTCGCAGCGGGGCATGTCGAGCTGAATGCGCTCGTAAAACAGATTCAAACAAACTAACTGCAAACGACGAACGTTTCGCACTCGCTGCTTAATTGCCAGTGAGCCTTGCAACAGCAGGCCGATGGGCTGGGCAAGGGGGTTCTGAGCAATCAGTGCCTCCCGGCTGCAAGGATAATTACATCGGCTGGCTTCGATCCGGGTACCTTGGGTCGGGGCAAGAAAATAGGGTGCTGGCGTCCGGTGTAGCGTGCGACTGCGCGACTCCGGAAGCGAGACTTAAATCAGATCGCTAAACATGTAGAACTGCGCGATGAAGGCTTGCGGACGGGGGTTCAAATCCCCCCAGCTCCACCATATTCTCAAAGGCTGACTCGGACCGATCCGAGCTTGGCGACCCGGGTGGCATTCCCGGGTCGGCCGCGGCCAAACCCACCCTCCATGGATCCGGCACGCGTTTCACCTGCGTGAAGCGCGCGTTCGTGCGTCAGAAGAACTAGAGGGAGAGCGGCAAGGCAGCATGCCTGGCCTCGACGATATCGAGCCCAGGTGGCCGTCGGCCAGGGGCGTTATCGCGCCAGTCGGTCGCCGTCGCTGCCCGGCTTGGGCATCGGGCCGTTCGGCCCGCGTTCGGCGCGGATGGCCGACATGACGGCAACCAGCATCGCCCCGACGGCGACACCGGCCAGGAAGACCGACAGAACGAAGGATGGATCGGAGAGCTGCATGGTGTCAGAACGCCGATTTGTACACCCAAAGACCGCACCGAGCGCCGCTGGCGCGGAAGGTCGCGGCATTGTCTTACATGCGGCTGTGCGGCGGGACGGAGGCCCTCCTGGACAACCCGACCTCGGCTCTTTTCGCTGTCACGCAGGGCTATATTCGGCGGGCGCCGGCGCGCTCAGATCGCGCGCGTTCTCTCCCTCGCATCTTCCTAAAAAGGCTGCCCGTGTCCGATTCCCTGACTTCGGTTCTGACGAGCTACTACGACGCGGTGCCCTACGACTCGCACCCGTTCCCGCAGACGGCGGTGGAGCACCTGGAAGCCACGGCATTTCTCTTCGGCCTCGAAACCCCCGCGCCCGCCGGCGCGCGCGTGCTCGAACTGGGCTGCGCGGCGGGCAACAACATCATTCCCTTCGCCGAGCGCCACCCCGGCGCGCGCGCGCTCGGCCTCGACCTGTCGTCGGTGCAGATCGCGCAGGGCGTGAAGGCGATCGAGCGGCTGGGGCTGTCGAATGTCGAGGTGAAGACCTTCAACATCGCCGAGGTCGACGCCTCGCTCGGCCAGTTCGACTACATCGTCTGCCACGGCGTCTACAGCTGGGTGCCGGGGCCGGTGCAGGACGCGATCCTGCGCGTGTGTTCCGAGAACCTCGCGCCGAACGGCGTGGCCTACGTGAGCTACAACGTCTATCCGGGCTGGAAGGCGCGCGAGATCGTGCGCGACGCGATGATCCTGCGCGGCGGCCCGCGCGACACGCCCGAGGAGAAGCTCTCCTATGCCCGCGGAATGATCGAGTTCCTCGCGCAGTCGGCGCGTCCCGACAGCGTGCTCAAGAAGACGCTCGACGAAACCGCGCCGATCGTGCGCGACGGTGCCACGTCGTACCTGCTGCACGAGTTCCTCGAGCCCTGCAACGCGCCGTGCTACTTCAAGGAGTTCGTCGCGCGCGCAGAGGGCCACGGCCTGGCCTACCTGGCCGAAGCCGAGCCCTCGACGATGTTCGTGCAGAACTACGGCACCCAGGTGCGCGATCCGCTGCTGCGCGAATGCGGCGGCAGCCAGGTGCTGATGGAGCAATACCTCGACTTTCTGGTCAACCGCACCTTCCGCCAGACGCTGCTGGTGAAGCAGGAGCAGGCGCGCCACATCCGCTACCGGCTCGACGCCACGCGCATTCGCGGCCTGCTGTTCGCGGGCGTGTTCCATGGCGAGAACGGCGCGCCGCTCACGCTCGACACGCGCGAGCAGAACTGCACCGCGATCCGCAACGTGACGGTCACCCTGCGCCAGCCGGTGCACAAGGCGGTGGCGCATGTGCTCGACAGCCACTATCCGCTGGCGCTGAGCGCCGACGCGCTGATCGCCTGCGTGCTGCCGCTGCTCGGCCAGCCGCGCGAGGCGGTCGAGCCCGCGGTGATGGCGATGCTCGAGGAGATGCTGATCCTCGGCGCGCTGCGCATCCGCCGCACACCGGTGCCCTCGGTCGCGCAAGTGCCCGCGCGGCCGCAGGCCGCGGCCTCGGTGCGCAACGCGCCGGGCCTGGCACCGGGCCAGGCCCCGTCGGTCACGGTCTGCAACGGCTGGCACGAGACCGTGGCCCTGTCGCTGCTCGAACGTGCGCTGCTGCCGCTGCTCGACGGCACCCGCTCGCACGAGGCGCTGGTCGAGCACCTCGAGACCGAAGTGCGCGCCGACCGCCTGCGCTTCGTGCGCAACGACGAGCAGATGACCGATCCCGAGGCGCTGAGCGCCTTCGCCCGCGAACAGGTGGCGCTGGCGCTGCGCGACCTGCGGCGCAAGGCGCTGCTCGCTGGCTGACCTCACCAGATACACCCAAGCTCCACAACCAACCACATCTCAAGAGGAGACATCCAGATGCATCGACTTCCATCCACCCCCCAACTGCGCGCGGCGATCGCCGCCGCGCTCGCGCTGGCCGCCGGCGCTTCGCAGGCCGCGTCGCAGGCGCCGGTCGCGGCCGAACACGGCATGGTGGTGAGCGCCCAGCACCTCGCCTCCAAGGTCGGCGTCGACGTGCTGCAGCGCGGCGGCAATGCCGTCGACGCGGCCGTGGCCGTGGGCTACGCGCTCGCTGTGGTCTATCCGGCTGCGGGCAACCTCGGCGGCGGCGGCTTCATGACGGTGCAGCTGGCCGACGGCCGCAAGACCTTCCTCGACTTCCGCGAGAAGGCGCCGCTGGCCGCCACGGCCAACATGTACCTCGACAAGGACGGCAACGTCATCAAGGGCCTGAGCACCAACGGCCACCTGGCCGTGGGCGTGCCCGGCACGGTGTCGGGCATGGAGTACGCACGCGAGAAGTACGGCACGAAGAAGCGCGCCGAGCTGATCGCGCCCTCGATCCAGCTCGCCGAGAAGGGCTTCGCGCTCGAGCAGGGCGACATCGACATGCTCTGGACCTCGACCGCCGACTTCCAGAAGGACCCGGTCTCCGGCGCGATCTTCCTGAACAAGGGCGAGCCGTTCCAGGTCGGCCAGAAGCTGGTACAGAAGGACCTGGGCAAGACGCTGCGCGCGATCAGCCAGAACGGCACCGACGGCTTCTACAAGGGCTGGGTGGGCCAGGCCATCGTGGCTTCTAGCCAGGCCGGCAAGGGCATCATCACGCAGGCCGACCTCGACCAGTACAAGACGCGCGAACTGGCGCCGGTCGAGTGCGACTACCGCGGCTACCGCGTGGTGTCGGCACCGCCCCCGAGCTCGGGCGGCGTGATCATCTGCGAGATGCTCAACATCCTCGAGGGCTATCCGCTCAAGGACCTGGGCTTCCGCTCGGCGCAATCGGTGCACTACCAGATCGAGGCCATGCGCCATGCCTACGTCGACCGCAACAGCTACCTGGGCGACCCCGACTTCGTGAAGAACCCGCTCGATCGCCTGCTCGACAAGGGCTATGCCGAGAAGATCCGCGCCGCTATCGATCCGAAGAAGGCCGGCGTCTCCAAGGACATCAAGCCCGGCGTCGCACCGCACGAAGGCAGCAACACCACCCACTACTCGATCACCGACCAGTGGGGCAACGCGGTCTCGGTCACCTACACGCTCAACGACTGGTTCGGCGCCAAGGTCACGGCCGCCAAGACCGGCGTGCTGCTCAACAACGAGATGGACGACTTCACCTCGAAGGTCGGCGTGCCCAACATGTACGGCCTGGTGCAGGGCGAGGCCAATGCCATCGCCCCGGGCAAGCGCCCGCTGAGCTCGATGAGCCCGACCATCGTGTCCAAGGACGGCAAGCCGGTGTTCGTGGTCGGCACGCCGGGCGGCAGCCGCATCATCACGGCCGTGCTGCACACCATCCTCAACGTGGTCGACTACGGCATGAACGTGCAGGAAGCGGTCGATGCGCCGCGCTTCCACCAGCAATGGCTGCCCGACGTCACCAACGTCGAGACCTTCGCGCTGAGCCCCGACACCCGCAAGATCCTGACCGACATGGGCCACAACCTCGGCGTGCCGCAGCCGGCCAACCACCTGGCCGCGATCATCGTGGGCGCGCCCACCCTGGGCGGCAAGCCGGTGGGCAACAACCGCTTCTACGGCGCCAACGATCCGCGCCGCAACACCGGGCTGGCCGCGGGCTACTGACCCGCCGACAGGAAGGCGCGGACCGGTCCGCGCCTTCTGAGACACTCCAGGGCGGCCGCGTGCGAAGCGCGGCCGCCTTTTCTTTTCGCCATGCAACTGCAAGACATCCTCTATTCCCAGGGCTTCGGCACGCGGCGCGTGTGCGCCGGCCTGGTCCAACAGGGCCTCGTGACCATCGCCGGCGCGGTGGTCGACGATCCCGCCACCGATCTGGACGCGGAGGGCCTGCAGTTCACCGTGCAGGGCACCGCCTGGGCCTACCAAGAGAAGGCCTACCTGATGCTGCACAAGCCGGCCGGCACCGAGTGCTCGCAGAAGCCCTCGACCTATCCGAGCATCTACACGCTGCTGCCGTCGCCGCTGCGGCTGCGGCCCAACAAGGGCGCGGTGCAGGGCGTGCAGGCCATCGGCCGGCTCGACCAGGACACCACCGGCCTGCTGCTTTTGACCGACGACGGCCAGTTCATCCACAAGATGGGCTCGCCCAAGCACCACGTGCCCAAGGTCTACGAGGTGACGGCCAAGCACCCGATCGACGACAAGCAGATCGCCCGCCTGCTGGCCGGCGTGGTGCTCGACGACGATCCGAAGCCGGTGCGCGCGGCCGCCTGCGAGTCCGACAGCCCGTTGCACCTGCGGCTCACGCTGACCGAGGGCAAATACCACCAGGTCAAGCGCATGCTGGCCGCGGTGGGCAACCGCGTCGAGGCGCTGCACCGCTCGCGCATCGGCACGGTGGCGCTGCCTGCGGACCTGGCGCCCGGCCAATGGCGCTGGCTGGCGGCCGACGAGGTCGCCGCCTTGCGCGCGCCTGCGAAATAACTGTCAACTGTCCGCCTTTTCGGCGACTGGCGGTCAGCCAGCCGTCGGTTCGGATCGTTAACATTCGAAGCCCTTTTCCGGAACTTCCCTTGCGCTTTCTTTCCCGTTCGACCGGCCGCGCCGCGGCCCTGCTGTCCGCCTGCCTGTTCGGCGCGATCGCCTTCACGGCGCCGTTCGCCGCCACCGCGGCCCCCCCGGAACCCCCGCCGATCTTCGTGCTCAACTCGCTCGACGCCAGCGTCAGCGTGATCAACCCGGTCGACTGGACCGAGAAGCAGCGCATCCCGACCGGCAAGGAGCCGCACCACATCTACATGACGCCCGACGAGAAGTCGGTCATCGTGGCGAACTCGGCCGGCGACTCGCTGACTTTCGTGAACCCGCGCACCGCCGAGGTCCAGCGCGTGGTCTACGGGATCATCGACCCGTACCAGCTGCAGTTCTCGCGCGACATGAAGTGGTTCGTGACCGCGGCCAACCGGCTCAACCACGTCGACGTGTACCGCTGGGACGGCAAGGACCTGAAGCTCGCCAAGCGCATCACCACCGGCAAGACGCCCAGCCACATCTGGATCGACAACACCAGCACCATCGCCTACGTGACGATGCAGGACAGCGACGAGATGATCGCTGTCGACCTGCCGACGCAGACGATCCGCTGGCGCGTGGCCACCGGCCCGATGCCGGCCGACATCTACGGCGTGCACAACGACAAGACGCTGCTCGTGGGCCTGACCGGCAGCGACGGCGTGCAGGTGTTCGACGTGGCGGGCGCGCAGCCGAAGCTGGTGGGCAAGATCCCGACCGGCAAGGGCGCCCACGCCTTCCGCTCGGCAGGAGACGGCAAGAGCGTGTTCGTGAGCAACCGGGTCGCCAATTCCATCAGCCGCATCGACCTCGCCACGCTCAAGGTCACCGACACCTACCCGGTGCCCGGCGGCCCCGACTGCATGGACGTGTCGGCCGACGGCAAGACCCTCTACGTCACCTCGCGCTGGGCCAAGAAGCTCAGCGTGGTCGACCTGGCCAGCGGCAAGGTGGTGCGGCAGGTGAACGTCGGCCGTTCGCCGCACGGCGTCTGGACGCTCGACCATGCGAAGCGCATCTAGCCCGCGCCGGCGTGCGGCCGCGGGGCTCGCCGCGCTGCTCGCCGTCGCGGTGGCGATCCCCGCCGGCGCCCAGAGTGCCGCGGCGAGTTGCGAGAAACCCGTCTACCTGACCTTCGACACCGGCCACATGGGCATCGCGCCGCTGGTGGCCGAGGTGCTCAAGCGCCAGCAGGTGCACGTCACCTTCTTTGCCGCCGCCGAGCGCACCCAGACCGACGGCGACAGCCTCGACAACCACTGGGCCGCCTGGTGGAAGGCGAGGGCGGCCGAGGGCCACGAATTCGGCTCGCACACCTACGACCACGTCTACTGGCGCGCCGACCTCAAGGGCGTGACGCCGAGCTTCCGCGTCAAGCCCTCGGCGGGCGCGTTGGCCGGGCGCGAGTTCACCTGGAGCGCGGCCGAGTACTGCGCCAACATCCGCAAGTCCTCCGAGCGGCTCGAGCTGATCACCGGCAAGAAACCGCTGCCGCTGTACCGCGCGCCCGGCGGCAAGACCTCGCCCAAGCTGCTGGCCGCCGCGCGCGACTGCGGCTATGCGCACGTGGGCTGGGCGCCCGCGGGCTTTCTCGGCGACGAGCTGTCGAGCGAGAAGTTCAGCAACGAGAAGCTGCTCACGCAGGCGCTCGACACCATCCGCCCCGGCGACATCCTGCTCGCCCACCTGGGCATCTGGTCGCGCAAGGACCCGTGGGCGCCGGCCAACCTCGAGCCGCTGATCGTCGGGCTGAAGGCCAAGGGCTTCTGCTTCCAGACGCTGCGCCAGCATCCCGACTACCGCGCCTGGATCGCATCGCATCCCTGAGGCGGCTTCCGTGATCGACTGGCTGACGGATCTCTTCTCCTCGCTGCAGGGCTGGTTCTTCGAAACCGTCGTGCAGCCCTTCGTCTATGCGATCGGCCTCGGCGGCTGGACCGAGGACGCCTTCGACGCCACCGGCTGGCTGCTGGTCGGCCTGATCCAGATCGTGGTGCTGGTCGCGCTGATCGGCCCGCTGCAGCGCTGGCGCGCCGTCGAGCCGGTGACCGACCGGCGCGCGATCCGCATCGACGTGCTCTACACGCTGATCCACCGGCTGGGCCTGTTCCGGCTCGCGATGTTCTTCACGCTGCAGCCGGTGTTCGACGACCTCATGGGCAGCCTGCGCGCGGCCGGCTGGGGCACCTTGCATCTCGACGAGCTCTGGCCCGGCGTGACCGACGTGCCGGTGGTCGCGTTCGCGATCTACCTCGTGGTGCTCGACTTCGTCGGCTACTGGATCCACCGCGGCCAGCACCAGTTCAACTGGTGGTGGGGGCTGCATTCGCTGCACCACTCGCAGCGCCAGATGACCATGTGGAGCGACGACCGCAACCACCTGCTCGACGACATCCTGCACGACACCCTGATCGTGATCGTGGCGCAGCTGATCGGCGTGGCGCCGGGCCAGTTCATCGCCTTCGTCGCCTTCACCCAGCTCAGCGAGAGCCTGCAGCACGCCAACCTGCGCCTGAGCTTCGGCGCCCTCGGCGAGCGGCTATGGATCAGCCCGCGCTTCCACCGGCTGCACCACAGCATCGGGCTGGGCCACGAGTCGAACGGCAAGAGCACGCTCGGCGGCCACAACTTCGGCGTGCTGCTGCCCTGGTGGGACATGATGTTCGGGACCGCCAACTTCGAGAACCGCTACGACCCGACCGGCGTGCGCGACCAGGTCGAGCCCGATGCCGCGGGCAAGGTGCGCGACTACGGCCAGGGTTTTTGGGCCCAGCAGTGGCTGGGGCTCAAGCGCATGGTCGGCCGCGGTTGAGCGCGGCGGCTTCTCTCCAGCTGCCTCACCTGCGCGCGGCGTGCGCGCGAACCGGCGAATCGCCCGTCCGCCGGCTCTGGCTTCACGGCCACACGGGGCGCGCCGGGTTATCCTCCGGCCCGATGCGCCTGCTCCTCGACTCCTTCTGGCGCGCGGTGGCCTATTGCATGCTGCCGCGCGTGATCGTGCTGTCGTTGGTGCCGCTGGGCCTGATGGTGCTGCTGGCCGCCGTCTTCGGCTACTTCTACTGGGATGCCGCGGTCGCCTGGACGCGCGGCGCGCTCGAATCCTGGCCGCTGCTGGCCAGCTTCTGGGAATGGATCGGGCGGCTGTTCTCGGGCGACGTCACCTCGGTGCTGGCGCCGCTCGCCGTGGTGTTCGCAGCCACGCCGTTGATCGTGGTGCTGTCGCTCCTGATCGTGGCGGGCTTCATGGCGCCGGCGCTCACGCGGCTGGTGGCCGAGCGCCGCTTTCCCTCGCTCGAGCGCAAGAAGGGCGCCTCCTTCTTCGGCAGCGTCGCGCGCTCCATCGGCCTGACCGTGCTGGCGCTGCTCGCGCTGGTGGTCTCGATGCCGCTGTGGCTGATTCCCCCGCTGGTGCTGATCCTGCCGCCGCTGATCTGGGGCTGGCTCACCTACCGCGTGATGAGCTTCGACGCACTGGCCGAGCATGCCAGCGCCGAGGAGCGCGCCACCTTGCTCCGCGCGCACCGGCTGCCGCTGTTGTGCATCGGCGTGCTCTGCGGCTACCTGGGCGCGGCGCCGAGCATCGTCTGGGCCTCGGGCCTGCTGTTCGCGGCCGCCTTCTTCGTGCTGGTGCCGCTCGCGATCTGGATCTACACCCTGGTCTTCGCCTTCTCGGCCCTGTGGTTCGGCCACTACTGCCTCGATGCGCTGGCGCAGCTGCGCGGCCAGCGCGCGGCTGCGGCGGCGGCCGCCATCCCGGGCGACGCCGCCGCCATCGAGGCCGACCAGGCCGTTCTCTCCCAATGGAAATCCCCATGACCCGTGAATTCGGCCTGATCGTCGTCGGCGACGAGATCCTTTCGGGCAAGCGCCTCGACAAGCACATGCCCAAGGTGATCGAGCTGCTCGCGGCGCGCGGCCTGCAACTGGGCTGGGCCGAATACGTGGGCGACGTGCCCGAGCGCATCACGGCCGCGCTGGCGCGCGCCTTCGCCTCGGGCGACGTCGTCTTCTCGACCGGCGGCATCGGCGCCACCCCCGACGACCACACCCGCCAGTGCGCCGCCAAGGCGCTGGGCGTGCCGCTGGCGCTGCATCCCGAGGCCGAGCTGCTGATCCGAGAGCGCATGCAGGACACGGCGCGCGAGCAGGGCGTGGCCTACGAGCCCGACCGGCCCGACAACATCCACCGGCTCAACATGGGCGTGTTTCCCGAGGGCGCCCGGATCATCGCCAACCCCTACAACAAGATCCCGGGCTTCAGCGTCGGCGACGTCCATTTCGTGCCCGGTTTCCCGGTCATGGCCTGGCCGATGATCGAGTCGGTGCTCGACGCCCGTTATGCCGATCTTTTCGTCCGGACCCGGGTCCTGGAGAAGTCCGTGATCGTTTTCGGTGCCATGGAAGCCACCCTCACGCCCCTGATGCAGGCGATCGAGGAGCGCCATGCGCGCATCAAGGTTTTCAGCCTGCCGAGCGTCGATCACCCTCAGTACGGCCGTCATATCGAGCTCGGCGTCAAGGGCGACCCGGAACTGCTCGACGCGGCCTACGGCCAGCTCATCGAAGGCCTGCACACTTTTAATGCGCAACTTGGCCCAGAATTGGTGCGTTGATTTTGATCGCACCAATTTGGTGAATTCGGCCGTGTTTCAGGCCGCCAAAGTGCGTGCCGCCGGCCGTTCATCGCAGGCGACAATGGCACAGAAACTGCATCCCGCATCCCTGTATTCCCAACCACCCATCCAACTCAGGAGAAATTGATGGCAAAGACCGTCGCCGACGTCATGAAGCTCGTGAAGGAAAACGAGGTCAAGTTCGTCGACTTCCGTTTCACCGACACCCGCGGTAAAGAACAACACGTGACCGTGCCCGTGTCGCACTTCGACGAAGACAAGTTCAGCTCGGGCCACGCGTTCGACGGCTCGTCCATCGCCGGCTGGAAGGGGATCGAGGCGTCGGACATGCAGCTGATGCCCGACCCGAACACCGCGAACATCGATCCCTTCTTCGAAGAGACCACGATGATCCTGACCTGCGACGTGATCGACCCGACCGACGGCAAGCCGTACGAGCGCGATCCCCGTTCGCTGGCCAAGCGCGCCGAAGCCTACATGAAGGCCTCGGGCCTGGGCGACACGGCCTACTTCGGTCCGGAACCCGAATTCTTCGTGTTCGACGGCGTGCGCTGGAAGAACGACATGTCGGGCTGCTTCGTGAAGATCGATTCCGAAGAAGCCTCGTGGAACACCGACAAGGAATACGAGCACGGCAACAGCGGCCACCGTCCCGCCGTCAAGGGCGGCTATTTCCCGGTTCCCCCGGTCGACAGCTTCCAGGACATGCGTTCGGAAATGTGCCTGGTGCTCGAATCGCTGGGCATCCCGGTCGAAGTGCATCACCATGAAGTGGCCAACGCCGGCCAGATGGAACTCGGCACCAAGTTCAGCACGCTGATCCAGCGCGCCGACTGGGTCCAGCTGCAGAAGTACGTGATCCACAACGTGGCCCACGCCTACGGCAAGACCGCCACCTTCATGCCCAAGCCCATCGTCGGCGACAACGGCTCGGGCATGCACGTGCACCAGTCGGTCTGGAAGGACGGCAAGAATCTGTTCGCCGGCGACGGCTATGCAGGTCTCTCGGACTTCGCGCTGCACTACATCGGCGGCATCATCAAGCACGCCCGTGCTCTGAACGCCATCACGAACCCCGGCACCAACAGCTACAAGCGCCTGGTCCCCGGCTTCGAAGCCCCGGTGAAGCTGGCCTATTCGGCCAAGAACCGCTCGGCCTCGATCCGCATCCCGTTCGTGGCGAACCCGAAGGGCCGTCGCGTCGAAGCGCGCTTCCCCGATCCGCTGATGAACCCGTACCTCGGTTTCGCCGCGCTGCTGATGGCCGGTCTCGACGGCGTGGAAAACAAGATCCACCCGGGCGAAGCCGCGAGCAAGGACCTCTACCATCTGCCGCCGGAAGAGGACGCGCTGATCCCGACCGTCTGCCACAGCCTCGACCAGGCCCTCGAGTACCTCGACAAGGACCGTGCCTTCCTGACCAAGGGCGGCGTGTTCACCGATGCGTACATCGATGCCTACATCGACCTGAAGATGCAGGAAGTCACGCGCTTCCGCATGGCCACGCACCCGGTCGAATTCGACATGTACTACTCGCTCTGATCGCAGTTTCCCGCTCGGAGTAACACGAAAGGACGGCCTCGGCCGTCCTTTTCATTGGGGCCGGAACATCCTGTCATCGGGGGCGTCGAATTGCATGAAAATGCGCCTTTTCGCGCTCTCCCGGGCCCTCGAGGTCCCCAAGATCCCATGAAGACTGCCGCACCACTTCTCCTCCTGGCCGCTTCCCTGTTCGCCCTGCCGGCGCTTGCCCAGGAGCGCGTCTGGCGTTGCGGGAACGAATACACCAACAACGCCACCGTCGCGCAGCAGCGCGGCTGCAAGGTGATGGAGGGCGGCAACGTCACCGTCGTGCAGGGCGCCTCGCGTGCCGCGCTCGGCGGTGCCGCCGCTTCGACCTCCGCGGCGCGCTCGCCGGCCGGCAGCCCGCGCGTCGAGGGTTCCGACCAGCGCGCGCGCGACGGCGAGGCGCGCTCGGTGCTCGAGTCCGAACTGCGCAAGGCCGAGTCCCGCCAGGCCGAGCTGCAGAAGGAATACAACAACGGCGAGCCCGAGAAGCAGGGCAGCGAAGGCCGCAACTACCAGAAGTACCTCGACCGCGTGGCCGAGATGAAGGCCGAACTGGCCCGCAACGAAAGCGACATCGCCGGCATCCGCCGCGAGATCAGCCGGCTGCCGGCACCCAAGAACTAACCCGTTCCTGCATCGGCAGGACGAACACCACAGGATTTCCATGGCTTTCGGAAAGAAGGCGGCAAGCGCCAGTCCGCGCTTTCAGGCCTTCGACCTGCTGTCGACCCTGATCGCGGTCGTCAACAGCAAGGGCTCGGTGCTGTTCGCCAATGCCGGCCTCGAGGACGCGCTCGGCACCTCGCGCCGCACGCTCGAGGGCTCGCAGTTCGGCGCCTGCTTCCACGAACCCCAGGTGCTGCGCACCGCCATCGACGGCGCGAGCGCCAACGACTTCGCCACCCTGCGCTACGAGGCCTTCCTGCGCCGCGTCAACCACGAGCTGATGCCGGTGCAGGTCACGCTGGCCAAGGGCGAGAAGGCCGGCGAACTGATCGTCGAGATGCTGCCGCTCGAGCACCAGGTGCGGCAGGACCGCGAGGAGCGGCTGCTCGACCAGGCGCAGGCCAACAAGGAACTGATCCGCAACCTCGCGCACGAGATCAAGAACCCGCTCGGCGGCATCCGCGGCGCCGCGCAGCTGCTGCAGATGGAGGTCGAGTCGCGCGACCTCATCGAATACACCCAGGTCATCATCCACGAAGCCGACCGGCTGCAGACGCTGGTCGACCGCCTGCTGGCGCCGCACCGCCGGCCGCACGTGGTGGGCGACGTCAACATCCACGAGGTTTGCGAGCGCGTGCGCTCGGTGATCCTCGCGGAGTTCCCGCGCGACCTGCACATCGAGCGCGACTTCGATGTCTCGATCCCCGAGTTCCGCGGCGACCGCGAGCAGCTGATCCAGGCCACGCTCAACATCGTCCACAACGCCGCGCAGGCCCTGGCCGAGCGCCGCGCGGCCGGCGATGCGTGCATCACTTTCAAGACCCGGGTCGCGCGCCAGGTGATCTTCAACAAGCAGTGGTATCGATTGGCACTGGAATTGCATGTCATCGACAATGGACCGGGCGTGCCGGACGCGATCAAGGACCGAATCTTCTATCCGCTGGTGTCGGGTAGAGAGGGTGGTACAGGGCTGGGTTTGACGCTCGCACAGACTTTTGTGCAACAGCATCACGGCGTGATCGAGTGCGACAGTGTCCCGGGCCGAACCGATTTCAAGATATTGATTCCGCTGCCCTAGCAGCCACCGGCAACAAGGAGATGCATGAAGCCGATCTGGATAGTTGATGACGACCAATCGATCCGCTTCGTGCTGGAGAAGGCCTTGCTGCGGGAGGACCTTCCGACCCGCAGTTTCACCAACACGCGCGAAGTGCTGGCGGCCCTCGAACAGGCCGCCGAGGACGAGCAGCAGGGCCCGCAGGTCCTGGTGAGCGACATCCGCATGCCCGGCGGTTCCGGGCTCGAGCTGCTCGACAAGATCAAGGCCAAGCATCCGGGCCTGCCGGTCATCATCATGACGGCCTTCTCCGACCTGGACAGCGCCGTCTCGGCGTTCCAGGGCGGCGCCTTCGAATACCTGCCCAAGCCCTTCGACCTGCCGCGCGCGGTCGAGCTGATCCGCCGCGCCGTCGACGAGAGCCAGCGCGAGGAAGTGGCCGAGGAGCGCATGGTCGCCGCGCCCGAGATGCTCGGCCAGGCGCCCGCGATGCAGGACGTGTTCCGCGCCATCGGCCGGCTCTCGCAGAGCAACGTCACCGTGCTGATCACCGGTGAATCGGGTTCGGGCAAGGAGCTCGTGGCGCGCGCGCTGCACAAGCACTCGCCGCGCGCCAACGGCCCCTTCGTCGCCATCAACACCGCCGCCATCCCCAAGGATCTGCTCGAGAGCGAACTCTTCGGCCACGAGCGCGGCGCCTTCACGGGTGCGCAGACCATGCGGCGCGGCCGCTTCGAGCAGGCCGAGGGCGGCACGCTGTTCCTCGACGAAATCGGCGACATGCCCTTCGACCTGCAGACGCGCCTCTTGCGCGTGCTCAGCGACGGCCACTTCTACCGCGTGGGCGGCCACAACTCGGTCAAGGCCAACGTGCGCGTCATCGCGGCCACCCACCAGGATCTCGAGCAGCGCGTGAAGCTCGGCGGCTTCCGCGAAGACCTGTTCCACCGCCTCAACGTCATCCGCCTGCGGCTGCCCGCGCTGCGCGAACGCGGCGAGGACGTGCCCGCCCTCACGCGCCACTTCCTGCAGCAGAGCGCGCGGCAGCTCGGCGTCGAGCCCAAGCGCATCTCCGATGCGGCGCTCGCCAAGCTCGCGGGCTTCAACTTCCCCGGCAACGTCCGCCAGCTCGAGAACATCTGCCACTGGCTGACCGTGATGGCGCCGGCGCAGCTGATCGAGGCCAAGGACCTGCCGCCCGAGGTGCTGGCCTCGGGTGCCGCGCCGCTGCTGGCGCCCGACAGCCATGCGGGCGAGCCCGCGGCGTATGCAACGGCTGCCGTGCCCGTGACGCCGCATGCGTCCACGCCTTTCGCGGGCGCGCTGGCCGACGGTGCCGTGCCGACGCCTGCCGTTGCGGCACCGGCCCCTGCGGAGGCTTCCGGCAATTGGGAAAGCGGCCTCGAGGCCGAGGCCCAGGCGCTGCTCGCGGCCGGTCGCACCGATGTGTGGGACGTGTTGTCGCGCCGCTTCGAATCGCGCCTGATCCTCACGGCGCTGTCGAGCACGCGCGGCCGCCGCATCGAGGCCGCGCAGAAGCTCGGCATCGGCCGCAACACCATCACGCGCAAGATCCAGGAGCTCGGCATCGAGTGATGCCTGGCGAGCCCGCGGCCTCGGCGCCGCGCGGCTCGTTGTCCTGCCGGAAGACTCAGCGGCTGCGCTGTCCCTGCGTCAGCGAATCGAGCTGGAACTTCCCGCTCTTGTCCCAGAGCCAGGTGTCGATGTAGGTGTGGCCGCCCAGCTTGCCCGGATTGGGCAGCGGCGAGGCCGCCTTGATCAGCTCCTCGATCATCGGCGGCACCTCGGGCGCATGGCTCGGTATGCGGCTGAACGTGACGCCCGTGACCTTGCCGTTCGCGTCGATGTCCGTCTCGACCACCACCACCGCATACACCAGCGGCGGGATCTTGCCCTTGTAGATGCGCTGCGCGTACTTCGTGTAGATGTGGCGCGCGCCGATCTTGCGGTAGGCCCGCACCACGGGCGTCTGCGTCGTGATGAGGCGCACCGTGGGCACGTCGGACTTCGCGGGCGGGCCGTCGTCGGGCGTGGTGGCAGTGGCGCCGGGGCTCGCGGGACTCTCGCCGCCGCTCGCGGGCTTCTTGTCGAACACGCCGCAGGCCGCGAGCGACAGTGCCAGCGCGGTCGTGGCCACGGCCTTGGCGATCGCCGCGGCGCGGCGCTTTCCGGCCTCAGCCACCGAGGTCCACGTCGAGCACCACCGGCGCATGGTCGCTGGGCTTTTCCCATTTGCGCGGCACGCGGTCGATCACGCAGCCCTTGACCTGCGGCTTGAGCGCGTCGCTCACCAGCACGTGGTCGATGCGCAGCCCGCGGTTCTTCTGGTAGCCGAGCATGCGGTAGTCCCACCACGAGTAGCTCTTCTCGGGCTGCTCGAACATCCGGAAGCTGTCGGTCAGGCCCAGGCCGAGCAGCTGCTTGAAGTGGTCGCGCTCCTCGGTCGTGTGATGGATGGTTTCCTTCAGGCCCACCGGGTCGAAGCTGTCGCGGTCCTCGGGCGTGATGTTGAAGTCGCCCAGCAGCACCAGGTTCGGATTCGCGGCGAGTTCCGCACGCAGCCACTCGCGCAGCGCGTCCAGCCATTTCATCTTGTAGGCGAACTTGTCGGAGCCCGGCGCCTGGCCGTTCACGAAGTAGCCATTGACCACGCGCACCGGCCCGCGCGGCGTGTCGATGGTGGCGGCGATCACGCGCGACTGGTCGTCGGTGAAGCCGCCGATGTTCTTCACCACGTCGCGCATCGGCGCGAGGCTCAGGATCGCGACCCCGTTGTAGGTCTTCTGTCCGAACACCGCCGCGTCATAGCCGGCCGACTTGAGGATCTCGAGCGGGAACTTGTCGTCGCTCATCTTGAGTTCCTGCAGGCACAGCACGTCGACCGGGTTGGCGATCAGCCAGTCGAGCACGTGCTGCAGGCGGGCGGTGAGGGAGTTGACGTTCCAGGTGGCGATCTTCATGGGGTGGGTGAGCTGTCGTTGATCGACAACCGCTGAAGTGTGGGGGGGCCTCGCGGCCGGCGTGTCCGTGGTTATACCGAAACGCGCGGACGCCATCTCTCGATCGACTAAGATGAGAACCATTCGTATTCATGAGGCCGCGATCCCCGCACGCCGTTCGGAAGAATGAACGCCGATTCCGCCCTTTACCCGCAGCCCCATGCACATGTCCATGCCCTCTACCGTGGCCACCACGGTTGGCTGCTGGGCTGGCTGCGCGGCAGGCTGGGCAATTCCTTCGACGCCGCGGACCTGGCGCAGGACACCTTCCTGCGCATCCTCACGGCGCCCGATCACACGCCCGAGAAGCAGGGCGACTGGCAGCTGCGCGAGCCGCGTGCCTACCTGACGGTCGTCGCCAAGCGCCTGCTCGCGAACCTGTACCGGCGGCGCTCGCTCGAGCAGGCCTACCTCGATGCGCTGGGCGCGATGCCCGAGCCGCTGGCGCCGTCGCCGGAGCAGCAGGCGATCATTCTCGAAACGCTGCAGGAGATCGACGCGATGCTCGACGGCCTCGCGCCGTCGGTGCGACAGGCCTTCCTGATGGCGCAGCTCGAAGGGCTGGGTTATGCAGAGATCGCGGCGCGGCTGGGCGTGAGCGAGCGCACGGTGAAGCGCTACATGGCCGAGGCGATGGCGCACTGCATCCTGCTGGCCGTATGAGCGCTGCGAGCGCGCAGCGCGTGGTGGTCGACAAGGCCGTCGCCACGCAGGCCGCCCAGGGCTTCCTGCTGCTGCAGTCGGGCGAGGCCACGGCGGCCGACCGCATGCGCTGGACGCAATGGCGCGCGGCCGATCCGGCCCATGAAGATGCCTGGCAACGCGCCGAGCAGGTGAGCCGCAAGTTCGACCTGCTGCCGGGCGCGCTGGCGATGCCCGCGCTGGGGCGCACGGTGCGGGCCGACCGCCGCGCCGCGGTCAAGGCGCTCGCGCTGCTGCTGGCCGCGGTGCCCGCCGGCTGGGTCGCATGGCGCGCCTCGCCGGCGCGCGAATGGCTGGCCGACCACCGCACCGCCACCGGCGAGCGGCGCGAAGTGCGGCTGCCCGACGGCACGCGCATCCAGCTCAACACCGCGACGGCCATCGACGTGGCCTACGACGCCACGCTGCGACGGGTGCGCCTGCGCGCGGGCGAGATCCTGATCGACACCGCGCCCGACCGCGTGCCCGCCGGCGACCCCGCCTACCGCCCCTTCGTGGTCGAGACCGCGCAGGGCCGGCTGCGCGCGCTGGGCACGCGCTTCGTGGTGCGGCAGCGCGAGGACCGGCGCAGCCACGTGGGCGTGCTCGAGGGCGCGGTCGAGGTCCGGCCCGACGATGCGCAGGGTCTCGTGGTGGTGGTGCGCGCCGGCGAGCAGGCCGGCTTCTCCGCGTTGGCGGTCGATGCGCCGGGCGCGCTGGACCCGGGGGCCGACGACTGGTCGCGCGGCGTGCTGCGCGTGAAGAACATGCGCCTGCAGGATTTCCTCGCCGAGCTCGGCCGCTACCGGCCCGGGGTGCTGCATTGCGATCCCGCGGTGGCCGAGCTGCGCGTCTCGGGCGTCTTCCAGTTGCGCGACACCACGCCCGTGCTCGACAGCCTGCCGCAGGCCTTGCCGGTGCAGGTGATGTCGCGCACGCGCTATTGGGTGACGGTGGTGCCAGCCGGCAGCTGAGGGCGCGCGAGCGCGCCGGGCCGGCCGGCAAAAAAAATCCGCCGCGCCGTGTCCCTTTTTTTCTTCTCGCGTGTGAAGCCTTGAGGAACAGCCACTTCACACCTTCTTGCGAGATCTCTCCTCATGGCCCGTCGCCCTCCGTTTTTCTTCGATTCCCGCATCGCGCGCGCGGTGCACGGCGCCTTGCTCGCCATGGCCTGCGCCGCCGGCGGCACCGCGGCCCAGGCGCAAGGCGCCGACGCCACGGCCCAGGCCGAGCAACCCAGGAGCTACAGCATCGCCGCGGGCCCGCTCGACGACGCGCTCGCCAGCTTCGCCGCCGCCGCGGGCCTGAGCCTCACGATGCCGCCGGCCCTGGTGCAGAACAAGCGATCGCCGGGCCTGCAGGGCAGCCATGGCGTGCGCGAAGCCTTCGCGCGCCTGCTCGCGGGCTCGGGGCTCGAGGCCGCCGGCGGCGCGGGCGGCGCCTATGTGCTGCGCCCGTCCGCGGCCGGCACCGAGAGCGATGCGGCGGGCGCCACGCTCGCGCCGATCACCGTCACGGCGGCCCCGGTGCGCAGCGCCACCAGCGAGGGCACGCGCGCCTATGCCGCGCCGCTGCTGACGATCGGCAAGGGCGAGCAGGCGGCGAAGGACATCCCGCAGTCGGTCAGCGTGCTCACGCGCCAGCGGCTCGACGACCAGGGCCTCGTCGACCTGCGCGACGCGGCCAATGCCGTCACAGGCGTGGTCGGCGTGAAGGGCGTGGGGCCGGGCATGGTGCTGTCGTCGCGCGGCTTCCAGATCGACGCCTGGCAGTACGACGGCGTGCCGGTGCCGCGCAACTGGTATTCGCTGGGCAACTGGGCCACCGAGGCGCTGGTGTTCCACGACCGCCTCGAGGTGCTGCGCGGCGCGGCGGGCCTGCTGCAGGGCACGGGCAGCCCGGGCGGCGCCGTCAACCTGGTGCGCAAGCGCGGCCAGTCCGAGAAGACGCTGGTGCTGACCGGCAAGGCGGGCAGCTGGAACCACTACGGCGCGCAGCTCGACGCGGGCGGGCCGCTCAATGCCGAGGGCACGCTGCGCGGACGCGTGGTGCTCGACGAGGACCGCAGCCATTCGTTCACCGATTTCGTCTGGAGCCGCACGCGCTCGCTCTACGGCGCGATCGACTACGACCTGTCGCCGGACACCACCCTCGGCCTGGGCATCAGCCAGATGAAGGGCAGCGGCCGCCCCATGCTGCGCGGCTTTCCGCGCTATCCCGACGGCAGCGATATCGGGCTGCCGCGCTCGGTGTACACGGGTGCCTGGTGGAACCGCCACGACAGCGAGCAGACCACCCTCTATGCCGACCTGGAGCATCGCTTCAACGCGAACTGGAAGCTCAAGGCCTCGGCGCTGCGCATGAACGAGCGCAATGCCTCGCAGCACCAGCGCATGCACGGCAACGTGCAGCCCGACGGCAGCGGGCTGAGCTTCGCCGACTGGGACAACCTGTTCGATTCGAAGAAGGCCGGGCTCGACGTCTATGTGCGCGGCCGCTTCGAGGCGCTGTCGCTGGAGCATGACCTGACGGTCGGCGCGAACTACGCCAAGTACACCTCGAAGGACCGCTTCGGCCGCCGCTTCACGAGCGGCGGCAACATCTTCGCGCCCGACCACTACCGGCCGGCGCAGAACTACGAGACCATCCTCGCAGCGGGCGGCACCAAGAGCCACACAGAGTACGACATCAGCCAGTCGGGCCTGTACGGCAGCTGGCGCGTGAAGCTCGCGGAGCCGCTGACGGCGATCCTCGGCGCGCGCGCGAGCTGGTACGACTACCTCTATGCCGACCGCACCCGCGACACCCGCAGCACCGTGAGCACCAACACGAAGATCACGCCCTATGTCGGCCTGGTGTTCGCGCTCGACCGGCAGTGGTCGGCCTACGGCAGCGTCACCGAGGTGTTCGAACCGCAGTCCGAACGCGCGCTGAACAACGAGCCGCTCAAGCCGATCACCGGCCGCAACTACGAGCTGGGCCTGAAGGGCGAGCTGATGGACGGCCGGCTCAATGCCTCGCTGGCCGTGTTCCGCTACGACCACCGCAACCGCGCCGTGACCGACTACGACAACGGCTACGCCTGCGACGACTGGTACTGCTACAAGTCCTCGGGCAAGGTGCGCAGCCAAGGCTTCGAGGCCGAGCTCAGCGGCGAGATCGCGCCGCGGCTGCAGCTCACGGCCGGCTACACCTACAACACGACCCAATTCCTCGAGGACCCCGACAACCAGGGCCAGGTCTTCAGCCAGTGGACGCCGCGGCACATGCTGCGCGTGTGGAGCGACTACCGGCTGCCGGGCGCATGGAGCCGGCTCAGCGTGGGCGGCGGCTTCACGGTGCAGAGCAGCACGCTGGGCTACGACCGCTCGTTCAAGGTGCCGGGCTTCATGGTCTGGAGCGCGCGCGTGGCCTACCAGGCGACGCCCGAGCTGAGCCTGGCGCTCAACGTCTACAACGTGTTCGACAAGCGCTACTACATCCCGGCCTTCAACGAGACCAACGGCAACAACAACTATGGCGACCCGCGCAACCTGATGTTCACGGTGAAGTACACGCCCAAGCTCTGAGTCGGCGGCGGACGGCGAGGGCACAGGCATCCGTCTAAAATGAGAACAATTCTTATTTGTGCGCGGCAGCCCGGCCGCCAACGCCGTTCGCCGTGTCCGCCATTCCCGCCACCGAAGCCGACTTCCAGCAAGTCCACACCCTCTACAGCGACCACCACGGCTGGCTCCAGTCGTGGCTGCGCAGGAAGCTCGGCAATTCCTTCGACGCGGCCGACCTGGCGCAGGACACCTTCGCGCGGCTGCTGACCGCGCGCAACCCCGAGGTGATCGCGCAGCCGCGCGCCTACCTCACGAGCGTGGCCAAGAACATCCTGGTGAACTGGTACCAGCGCCAGGCGCTCGAGCGCGCCTACCTCGAGGCGCTGGCCGTGATGCCCGAGCCCGAGGCGCCGTCGCCCGAGCAGCGGCTGATCATCCTGCAGACCCTGCACGAGATCGACGCCATGCTCGACAGCCTCAAGCCGGCCGCGCGGCGCGCCTTCCTGCTGTCGCAGATCGAGGGCCTGAAGTACGAGGACATCGCGCGCGAGCTCGGCGTGTCGCTGGTCACGGTCAAGCGCTACATGCAGCAGGGCTTCCGCGGCTGCCTGGCGCTGATGGCGTGAGCGCGCTGCCGTCCTCCATGGCCGACGCGCCATCGGCGGCACTGCCGCCGCGCGTGCTCGACGAGGCCGCCGAGTGGCTGATGCGCCTGCACGACAGCGCCGCGACCGATGCCGACCGCCGCGCCTGCGAGCGCTGGCGCCAGAGCCACCCCGACCATGCCCGTGCCTGGGCGCGCGCCGAGCTGCTGATGAACAAGCTCGGCGGCCTGCCGTCGGCGCTGGCCATGCCGTCGCTCGCGCGCTCCTCGCGCCATGGCGGCCGCCGCGCCGCCATCGGCCGGCTGGCCGCGCTGCTGGCGGCCGTGCCCGCGGGCTGGCTCGGCTGGCGCTTCGCGGGCGAGCGCGGCTGGACCGCCGAGCACCGCACGGCCACCGGCGAGCGCCGCGAACTCCAGCTCGCCGACGGCAGCCGTCTCACGCTCGACACCGCGAGCGCGGTCGACGTGCGCTTCGACGCCGCGCAGCGCCTGCTCGTGCTGCATGCGGGCGCGATCCTGGTCGCGACCGCGCCCGACACCGCCGCGGCGCACCGGCCGTTCCGCGTGCAGGCCGGCGGCGGCACGCTGGAGGCGCTGGGCACGCGCTTCAGCGTGCGCAGGGAGGAAGAGGGCGCGACCGCGGTCGCGGTGTTCGAGGGCGCGGTGCGCGTCACGCCCGAGCGCGGCGCGTCGCGCGTGCTGCCGGCCGGGCAGCAGACCCGCTTCGGCGCCGACGGCATCGAGGCCTTCGCGCCCGCGGACGAGAGCCGCGTGGCGTGGACCCGGGGCATGCTGCTGGCCGACGCGATGCGGCTGGCCGATTTCGCGGCCGAGCTGTCGCGCTACCGGCCCGGTGCGCTGCGGTGCGAGGCAGCCGTCGCCGGGCTGCGCATCTCGGGCGCCTTCCCGCTGGACGACACCGACCGCGTGCTGCGCATGCTGGTGTCGACCTATCCGGTGGATGCGCTCACGCGGCTGCGCGGCTATTGGGTCACGCTGGTGGCCAGAAATATTTCCGCCCAGGGGTGAGACTTTTCTTCGTTTCGGCTGGCAAGGAGGGGAAGAACCCACCGCTGCCAACCGAAAGGCCCGTTTCCATGTCCGCATCCCGTCCGTCCGTTCCGCGCGCCAGCGCGGAGCGCCGCTTCCACGCCGCCCTGCGCCACGCGCTGATGGCCTTCGCCCTCGCCGGGCTGGCCGCGCCGCCGGCCCTGGCGGCCGAACCCTTGCCGCTCGATGCCGCGGTGCCCCGGGCCTACGACATTCCCGCCGGTCCGCTGGGCCGCACGCTCGCCAGCTTCGCGGTCGGCAATGGCATCGCGCTGTCCTTCGATCCCGCGCTGACGCAGGGCCGCAGCAGCCCCGCGGTCTCGGGTCGCTACACCGCACGCGAGGCCATCGAGCGCCTGCTCGCGGGCAGCGGCCTGCAGGTGGTGGCGCGCAGCGACGGCAGCTACACGCTGGGCCGGCGCGAAGCGGGTGCCGATGCCGCCACCGGCGCGCAGACCGGCATCGGCACGCTGGCGCCGGTCACCGTCACGGCCGAGGCCGACCGCAGCGGCACCACCGAAGGCACCGGCTCGTACACCACGCGCGCCACCGCCGCGGCCACCGGCCTGGCGCTGTCGCCACGCGAAACGCCGCAGTCGGTCACCGTGCTCACGCGCCAGCAGATCGAGGACCAGAACCTGCTCTCGCTCGGGCAGGCCATGAAGAGCGTCACCGGCGTGTTCGCGGTCAGCTCCGACAGCGACCGCACCGATCTCTACGCGCGCGGCTTCTACATCGACAACTACCAGTACGACGGCGTGCCGACCACGGTCACCACCGACTTCTTCGGCGCCTCCAACAACGACCCGGTGCTGTACGACCGCATCGAGATCGTGCGCGGCTCGACCGGCCTGCTGACCGGCGCCGGCAATCCCTCGGCCTCGGTCAACCTGGTGCGCAAGCATGCCGACAGCAAGGTGTTCGCCGGCAGCGCCTCGCTGGCGCTGGGCTCGTGGAACCTGCGCCGCGCCACCGTCGACCTCTCGACCCCGCTGACCGAGGACGGCCGCGTCCGCGCCCGCGTCATCGGCATGACCGAGGACCGCGACTCCTTCCTCGAGCGCTACCACGGCCGCAAGCACGTGCTGTACGGCGTGGTCGATGCCGACCTCACGCCCGCCACCTCGCTGAGCGTGGGCATCGACTCCCAGGCCAGCCGCCCGAACGGATCGACCTGGGGCGGACTGCCGCTGACCTTCGGCGACGGCGGCCCCGCGAACTGGGCTGCTTCGAAGAGCATCGGCACGCCCTGGACCCACTGGGACGCGACCAACACCACGCTGTTCGCGAACCTCACGCATGCCTTCGGCAACGGCTGGAAGCTCAAGGCCAATGCCTCGCATCGCCAGAGCAAGCAGAACGCCAAGCTGCTCTACCTGTTCGGCGACCTCGACCGCCTCACCGGCACGGGGCTGGGCTCGCTGCCCGGCTACTTCGAGCACGAATTCCGCCAGAACAGCCTCGACCTGCAGGCCACCGGCCCGTTCGAGCTGCTGGGGCGCAAGCACGAACTGGTGCTGGGGCTGAGCAACACCCAGTCGCGCTATGTGCAGGCCAGCCACGTGCGCCTGAGCGCGCTGCCCGAGGTCGGCAATTTCTACCTCTGGAACGGCGGGTATCCCGAGCCGAGCTGGGGCCAGCTCGAGGTGTCGGGCATCGACAAGCTGCGCCAGACCGGCTACTACGGCGCCGCGCGCTTCTCGGTCACCGATTCGCTCAAGTTCATCCTCGGCGCGCGCCAGAACGACTGGCGTGCCACCCGCCTCACGGCCGACGACCGGACCACGCGCCGCCACGAAGTGCTGACGCCCTATGCGGGCCTGATCTACGACCTGGGCGAGCATTACTCGGCCTACGCGAGCTACACCGACATCTTCCAGCCGCAGAACTACCGCGACACCAGCGGCCGCTACCTCGACCCGGTGACCGGCAAGAGCTACGAGATCGGCCTCAAGGGCGAGCACCTGAACGGCAGGCTCAACAGCTCGCTCGCGCTGTTCCGCTCCGAGCAGGAGAACGTGGCGCAGCGCGACGGCACCCGCCTCGTGCCCGGCTCGACCGATGGCGCCTACTACGGCGCGCGCGGCGTCGTCACCAAGGGCATCGAGCTGCAGCTGTCGGGCGAGCTGGCGGAGGGCTGGCAGGTCAACGCGGGCATCGCGCGCACGCTCGGGCGCGAGGGCAGCGGCGACCGCATCAACCCCTCGATGCCGACCACGCTGGCCACGCTGTTCACCACCTACCGGCTGCCGGGCCGCTGGCACCAGCTCACGGTCGGCGGCGGCGTCAACTGGCAGAACCGCGTGTACTACCCGTTCAGCGTGGGTGACGTCGACATGCGCTACACGCAGGGCTCGCGCGCCGTCTTCAGCCTGATGGCGCGCTACGCGGTCTCGCCGCGGCTGTCGCTGCAGCTCAACATCGAGAACCTGTTCGACAAGCGCTACAACGTCAACATCGACGGGCAGGCCTTCGCGGGCACGCCGCGCAATGCGGTGGCGACGCTGAACTACAAGTTCTGAGGGCGCGGCGAGGGAAGCCGGGCCCGATCGGACATTCGTCCAATGGCGCGAAAAGGCGCCGCGGCCGACAGTAGCGGCTCCCGTCACTCCCTTGCCAAGACCCTCTCATGAAGCACTTCCAACGCCTCCAACTCGCCGCCGCCGCCCTGGCCGTCGGCCTCTCGTTCTCCGTCACGGCCGCCAGCGCGGCGGGCCCGGCCGCGGCCGCCGCCGCCAATGCATCGCCCAGCGTGGTGCTGGTGCACGGCGCCTTCGCCGATGGTTCCGACTGGGCCAAAGTGATCCCGCTGCTGCAGGCCAAGGGCGTCAACGTCGTCTCGGTGCAGAACCCGCTGACCTCGCTCGAGGACGACGTGGCCGCCGCCAAGCGCGCCATCGACGCGCAGCCCGGCAAGGTGGTGCTGGTCGGCCACTCGTGGGGCGGCACCGTGATCACCGAGGCCGGCGGCAACGACAAGGTCGCCTCGCTGGTCTACGTGGCGGCCTTCGCGCCCGACGCGGGCCAGAACTCGGGCGAGCTCGGCAAGGACTACCCCGCGCCGCCCGGCTTCGCGCACATCGCGGCCGATGCCTCGGGCTTCCTGCGCCTCACGCCAGAGGGCATGAGCAAGCATTTCGCGCAGGACCTGCCGGCCGCCACCACGCGCGTGATGGCCGTGACGCAGGGCCCGATCCAGGCCAAGGCCTTCGAGCAGAAGGTGTCGGCCGCCGCCTGGAAGACCAAGCCCTCGTGGTACATCGTCAGCAGCGCCGACCACATGATCCAGCCCGCGCTGCAGCGCGACATGGCCAAGCGCATCGGCGCGCACGTGACCACGCTGAACACCAGCCACGTGCCGCAGCAGGCGCAGCCCGCGAAGGTGGCCGAGGTGATCCTGGACGCCGTGCGCCAGTCGAAGTAAGGTGCCGGCCGCGTGCCGTGCCGCGCCGCGTTCGTTCGCGGCCGGCACGCCGTGCCGTCGTCTTCCACCGGATCCTTCGCCTTGCAGCCCACCGCCCACGTCCCGCTCTTCGATGCCATCAAGGCGCTCGCCTTCGTCGGCGACCTCAGCATGGGCCAGCCCATCGACCATTCGGCGCGCGTGGCGTGGATCGCCGCGCGGCTGGCGCAGGCGATGGGCCGGGACGATGCGGCGCAGGGCCACGCGGCCTGCGTCGCGCTGCTGCGCTGGTCGGGCTGCACCGCCAACGCGCCCGAGTTCTCCGACCTGCTCGGCGACGACGTCGGCGGGCGCCGCGCGATGCTCGCGACAGCCTCGGCGCGCGAGGCCGCGGCCTTCGCGGGCACGGTCGGCTCGCTGGCCGAGATCCATTGCGAGGTGTCGGGCGAGATCGCGCGCTTTCTCGGCCTGCCCGAGGCGGTCGAGCGGCCGCTGCGCCACATGTTCGAGAACTTCGACGGCAGCGGCAAACCCGCGGGCCTGGCCGCGCCGCATATTCCGGAGGCGGTGTACCTGGCCACGCTCGCGGGCGATCTCGAGATCTTCTCGCGCACGCATGGCCTGCAGAGCGCGCTGCGCCAGATCGCCGAGCGCGCCGACGGGCGCTATCCCGCGGCGTTGGTGCAAGTCGCGCAGCAGCACGCAGTCGATTGGCTGCACGCGCTCGACCAGGGCGCCGCGGCCGACCTGCAGGCGCCCGAGGGCGCGCTGCGCGACGCGCTCGCGCCGCTCGAGCTGATCGCCGACGTGATCGATCTCAAGATGCCGTGGATGACCGGCTTCTCGCGCCGCGTGGCCGAAGCGGCCGCCGCCTGCGCCGCAGGCCTGGGGCTCGATGCCGCAGCCTGCGAGCAGGTGCGGCGCGCCGCGCTGATCCATGGCATCGGCCGTGCCTCGGTGCCGAACGCGGTCTGGGATTCGCCGAAGCTGCGCAGCGAAGCCGACAAGGAGCGGCTGCGCCTCGTGCCCTACTGGACCGAGCGTGCCGCGCGCCGCATCGAGACCTTGCGGGCCGAGGCCGAGATCGCTTCCTTCGTCGACGAGCGGCTCGATGGCTCGGGCTTCTTCCGCGGCGTGAAGGGCGCGGCGATCGGCACGGCCGAACGCGTGCTGGCCGCGGCGGTGCGCTGGGTGCTGCTGCACACGGGCGCGCCGGGCCGGCCCGCGCTGGCGGCCGCGGAGGCGGAAGCGCAGCTGCGTCGCGAGGCGGAGCAGGGCCGGCTCGATGCGGCCGCCGTCGCCGCATTGACGGGGCGCGAATCGGTGGCCGCGAAGACGCCCGCCGCGGAAGGCGAAGCCAATGCCCTGCTCTCGTCGCGCGAGGTCGAGGTGCTGGGCCGCATCAGCCTCGGCGAGAGCAACAAGGAGGCGGCGCGCACGCTCGGCATCAGCCCGAGCACGGTGCGCGCGCACCTCGAGAACATCTTCCGCAAGCTCGGCTGCACCACGCGCGCGGCCGCGACGCTCAAGGCGATGACGCTCGGTCTGCTCTGAGGTTTCAGCCCGGCTCGGGGCCGGTCTCGGGCGCGTTGCCCGTCATCATCTGGCTTAGCAGGCCGGCGAGCGCCTCGCGCTGGCCGGTGTCGAACATGCGCAGCAGATGCAGCTCGGCGGCGGCATGCTTGGGCATCGTCTCGTCGGCCAGCCGCATGCCCTTGGCCGTGAGCTTCACCAGCACGCCGCGGCCGTCGTCGGGATGGATCGAGCGCTTGACCAACCCTTCCTGCTCGAGCCGCTTGAGCAGGTTCGACAGCCCGCCCGAGGTGAACAGCAGCGTGCTCTGCAGCCGCGAGGGCGACAGCCGATAGGGCGCGCCGGCCACGCGCAAGGTCGCGAGCACCGCGTACTCCTGGTACTTGATGCCGAAGGGCTGCAGCACCGCGTTGATGGTGCGCAGCACCACTTCCTCGAGCCGCAGCAGCCGGCCGACCACCGCCTTGCCGCTGCTGTCGATGTCGGGCCGCTCGGTGCGCCATTGCCGGATGCCGCGCTCGACGAGGTCGCCACCGGTCGCGGGTTGCAAGGCCTCGGGCGCGGGAACCTCGAGCGCTTCGCGCGCCTTGGCACCGCGGGGTCGCGGCGGGCTCTTCGATGCATCGTCCTTGTGCTGCATGGCGTCCTTTCGATGGCGATTTCCGTGCGTTCGCGATGCGTCTTGGTGCATCGCGCGGCAGCGGGTTGGTACCTATCTTAAATGCCTTGCGTTTATCTTTTGCAAAAGATAAAGTGAATCGAATCGCGCTTCGATCCCCTCCAGCCTTCGCCCTCACAGGAGTCGCTTCCATGAAAACCGCGCTCGCACGTTGCCTGTCCCTGGGCTTTGCCTCCTTGCTGATGTCGGGTGCGCTGCACGCCGAGGAGCTGGTGGTCGGCATCTTCGGCGGCTCCTTCGCCGACGACTCGAAGACCTGCCACATCGCTTCGTTCGAGAAGAAGACCGGCGCCAAGGTGGCGCTCAAGCTCGGCAGTTCCTCGCAGTTCGCCGCGGCCATCCGCGCGACCGGCGGAAAGTCCGACTTCGACGTGGTCTACATCGACAACTCGCTCGCGGCGCAGCTCAAGAACGAGAAGCTGCTCGAGACCATCGACAAGTCCAGGCTCGCGAACGCCGCCGACATCTCGCCGCGCGCGCTCGACAAGGACGGCCAGTACATCGTGTTCATGACGGGCGCCACCGTCATCGTCTACGACACCAAGCAGATCAAGACCCCGCCCACCTCCTGGGCCGACCTCGCCAAGCCCGAGTACGACGGCCGCCTCGCCATCGGCGACATCAGCGGCACCTCGGGCTCGCAGTTCCTGATGGCGCTCAACCGCATGAAGGGCGGCGAGCTGAGCAACATGGACGCCGGCTTCGCGGCCGTGAAGCCGATCGCCAAGGCCTCGGTCACGCTCTACACGCAGGCCGACCAGATCGTCTCGTTGTTCGAGCGCCAGGAGATCGCCGCCGCCGTCTGGTACCCCGACCGCGCGGGCTCGGCCATCGACAAGGGCCTGCCGCTCGCGATCGTCTATCCGAAGGAGGGCGCGGTCGGCATCCTGCCCGCGCTCGTGATTCCCAAGGGTGCGAAGTCGCCGGCGCTCGCGCTCAAGTACATCGACGAGGTGCTGTCGAAGGAAGGCCAGGCCTGCTTCGCCGAGCGCAAGTACGCGGGCCCGGTCAACACGCAGGTCAAGCTCAGCGACAAGGCCGCGAAGATCGTTCCGTACAAGGAGACCTTCGACAAGCTCTGGCTGCCCGATCCCGAGCAGGTCGCGAAGTCCATGCCCGAGTGGACCCGCCGCTGGCAGCGCGAAGTCGCGCGCTGAGCGCCGCCGCCGTTCCCACGATCCCACACGCCCAATGCCCGCACTCACGCTGGAGCGCCTCGAGAAGCGCTACCCCGGACACGTTGCCGCCTCCTCGGTCTCGCTGTCGGTCCACGACGGCGAATTCATCTCGCTGCTCGGCCCCTCGGGCTGCGGCAAGACCACGGTGCTGCGCATGGTGGCGGGCCTGATCGAGCCCACGGGCGGCCGCATCCTGATCGACGGCCGCGACGTCACCGCGCTGCCCACCAACAAGCGCAACATCGGCCTGGTGTTCCAGTCCTATGCGCTGTTCCCGCACATGAGCGTGTTCGAGAACGTCGCCTTCGGCCTGCGCCGACAGGGCGTGCAGGGCGCGGAGCTCACGCGCCGCGTCGAGCAGGCGCTGGCCAGCGTGCGCCTCTCGGCGCTGGGCGACCGGCTGCCGCGCCAGCTCTCGGGCGGCCAGCAGCAGCGCGTGGCGGTGGCGCGCTCGATCGCGCCGCGCCCGAGCATCCTGCTGTTCGACGAGCCGCTGTCCAACCTCGATGCCGCGCTGCGCGACGAGATGCAGATCGAGCTCAAGCGGCTGCAGCGCGAGGTCGGCATCACCACGCTGTTCGTCACGCACGACCAGGGCGAGGCGATGTCGATGTCCGACCGGGTCTGCGTGCTGGCCCATGGCGTGGTGCAGCAGTTCGACACGCCCGAGGCCATCTACCACCGCCCGGCCACGGGCTTCGTCGCGAGCTTCATGGGTCGGCCCAACCGGCTCGGCGGCAAGTTCGCGCGTGTCGGAGCGGGGGGCGCTACGGTGCAACTGCGCGACGGCCCGGTGCTCGCCGTGGCCCAGGCCGAGGGCATCGCCGATGGCGCCGCGGTCGACGTGGTCGTGCGCCAGGAGGACATCCGCTTCCTCGGCGCGCAAGACGTCTCCGACGCCGCGAGCCTGCCGCGCTACGAGGCCCGCGTCGCGATGCGCTCCTTCGTCGGCTCGCGCGTGCAGTACCTGCTGGCCCTCGGCGGCATCGAGCTGATCGCCGAGGCCGCCACCAACGGCCCGCATGCCGGCCTCGAGGTCGGCGCGCCGGTCGGCGTGGCGATCGATCCGCGCCATGTCTACGTGAACGCCGCGGCATGAGATCGCGCCACACCGCCGGCGCCTTGCTGGCCTCGCCCCTGCTGCTGGTGCTGCTGCTGGCCTTCGTCGCGCCGGTGCTGCTGATGGTGCCGCTGAGCCTGCATCCCTACGTGCCCGGCAGCGGCATCGCGAGCGGCTGGACGTTGGCCAACTACACCAGCATCCTCACCGACGAGTACTACCGCGAGGTGGTGCTGCGCACGCTGGTGCTGGGCTTCGGCGTCACCGCGATCTGCCTCGTGCTCGGCTATCCGCTGGCCTACTACATCGCCAACGCGGGCCCGCGCATGCGGCTCGCGCTGACCATGCTCGTGATCTTCCCGATGCTGCTCAACCTCGTGGTGCGCTCCTTCGGCTGGATCGCGCTGCTGGCCAACCGCGGCCTCATCAACAACCTGCTGATCGACATCGGCCTGATCGAGCGCCCGATCCGCATGATGTTCAACCTGTTCGGGCTGCTGGTCGGCATGTCGCACATCTTCCTGCCCTTCATGGTGCTGATGCTGGTGCCGGCGATCCAGGCGATCCCGAAGGACGTGCAGTCGGCCGCCTACACCCTGGCCGCGAGTCGGCTGCGCGTGTTCTGGTCGATCACGCTGCCGATGAGCGCGCCCGGCATCCTCTCGGGCTCGATCCTGGTGTTCGTGCTGACCATCAGTGCGCTGGTCACGCCGCGCATGCTCGGCGGCGCCACCTACAAGGTGATGGCCACGCTGATCTACGACGACTTCCTGCAGACGCTCGACTGGCCGGCCGGTGCCGCCATGTCCTTCGTGCTGACCGCGCTCACGCTGGCCGTGATCGCGCTGTCGAGCCGCCTGCTCAAGCGCTGGGGAGGCCAGGCATGAGCACGTCGACCGAAACGCAGCGCCAGGGCCTGGGCCTCGCCGCCACCGCCATCGCGGTGGTCGTGTTCCTGCAGATCCCGGTGCTGGTGGTGGTGCTCGCGGCCTTCAGCAAGACCGCCTACCTCACGATCCCGCCCAAGGGCCTGACCCTGCACTGGTTCGAGGTGGTGCTGCGCGATCCCGAGTACCTCTCGGCCGCCTGGACCAGCCTCTGGCTCGCCGCCGCCTCGACCGCCGCCGCGCTGGTGCTGGGCCTGATCGCCGCCTATGCGATCCACCGCCGCATGGTGCCGGGCGCGGCCGCGCTGACCTCGCTGTTCATGGCGCCGCTGGTGCTGCCTTCGGTGGTGCTCGGCGTGGCGCTGCTGCAGTACTACACGATGACCGGCCTGCGCGGCAACTCGCTGGGCCTGTGGCTCGCGCACGTGGTCATCACCGTGCCCTACGTGGTGCGCGCCAGCCTCGGCAGCCTGGCGGCGGTCGACGAGTCGCTCGAAGACGCGGCGCGCGTGCTCGGCGCCGACGGCTTCACGAGCTTCCGGCTGGTCACCCTCCCGCTGGTCAAGCCCGGCCTCGTGGCCGGCGGCCTGTTCGCCTTCATCACCTCGCTCGACAACGTGCCGGTGTCGGTGTTCCTGCTCTCGGCGAGCCAGACCACCTTGCCCGTGAAGATATTCACCTCGGTAGAGCAGGGCGTCGACCCGAGCGTCGCCGCGGTCTCCACCCTGCTGATCGTGGCCACCGGCATCGTGCTGCTGCTGGCCGAACGCTGGACCGGCTTTCACAAGCACGTCTAGACCCTTCTTCCTCTTCTTCCCCAGGACTTCGCGATGCCCACCACGAGCAAAGGCTTCCCGCTCATGCTGACCTTCGACCTCGACGCCGAGACCATGTGGACCGGCCGCGATCCCGCCAACGCGCAGCGGCCGATCCTGATGTCGCAGGGCGCCTACGGCTGGAAGGTCGGCATGCCGCGCATCCTCAAGCTGCTGGAGCGCTACGGCATCCACTCGACCTTCTTCGTGCCGGGCGAGGTGGCCGAGAAGCATCCCGAGCTGATGCGCGAGGTGATCGGCCGCGGCCACGAGGTGGCGCACCACAGCTACAGCCACCGCTGGATCGTCGGCCTCACGCCCGAGGAGGAGCGCGAGGAGATGGAGAAGGGCCTCGAGGTGCTGACCCGCCTGACCGGCAGCCGCCCGCGCGGCTGGCGTTCGCCCGCGGCCGAGTTCAGCGCCATCACGCTCGAGCTCATCAAGGAGTACGGCTTCGACTACTCCTCGAACTTCTTCGACGACGACTTGCCCTACCTGCTCGAGATCGGCGGCCAGCGCACCGACATCGTCGAGCTGCCGTTCCGCTGGGTGCTCGACGACGCGCCCTTCTTCCAGTACTCGATCACGCTGCCGGGCCGCACCCTGCAGGCGCCCTCGGCTGCGCTCGAGGCCTGGAAGAGCGAGTTCGACGTGCTGCATGCCGAGGACCGCATGATGATGGTCGGCATGCACCCGCAGATCATCGGCCAGCCCTCGCGGCTCAAGGTGCTCGAGGGCCTGATCGAGCATGCGCTCGCGCATTCCGACGTGTGGATCGACCGCTGCGACCGCATCTCCGACGACATGCGCCCGCGCCTGCAGGCCGCGGTGGCCGCATGAACGCCGTCGCTGCCAATCCGGCGGCGCCGCGCCAGCTGATCGTGAGCGGCGGTGCCAGCGGCATCGGCCTCGCGGTCGCGCGGATGGCGGCGGCGCGTGGCGCGCGCGTGGCGCTGCTCGACCGCGACACGGCCGCGCTGGCCGAAGCCGTGCGCCTGCTCGGCGAGGCGGCGCTGGCGCTCGAATGCGACGTGAGCGACGCGCCGGCCGTGCGCATCGCGGTGGACCGCGCCGCGCAATGGCTGGGCGGCGTCGACGCGCTGGTCAACTCGGCCGGCATCGATGCGCTGAAGTCGCTCGAGGCCACCAGCGACGAGGAGTGGGCGCGCGTGCTGGCCGTCAACCTCACGGGGCCGATGCTGGTGTGCCGCGCCGCGCTGCCGCACCTGCGCGCGGCCGGCGGCGGCAGCATCGTCAACATCGCCTCGGGCGCCGGCCTGCGGCCGCTGCCGAACCGCACCGCCTACTGCGCGAGCAAGGCCGCGGTCATCATGTTCGGCAAGTCGCTCGCGATCGAGACCGCGGCCGACGGCATCCGCGTCAACGCGGTCTGCCCGGGCGCGATCGACACGCCGCTGTTCCGCACCAGCTACGAGAACGCCGACGATCCCGAGCGCGCGCTGGCCGAGATCCGCGAGCGTTATGCGCTCGGCCGCATCGCCGCTCCCGAGGAGGTCGCCGAGGCCGTGCTCTACCTCAGCGGTCCGGGCGCCAGCTACATCACCGGCACCGCGCTCGCCGTCGATGGCGGCCGCACCTTCCACTGAAAGGCCCGCGATGACATTCGATCGGCGCGTGGCGGTGGTCACCGGGGGCGGGCAGGGCATCGGCGCCGCCGCGGTGATGGAGTTCCTGGGGCGCGGCGCGCGCGTCGCGGTGCTCGACCTCGACTGTGCGCCGCTCGACGCGCAACTGGCCGGCGACGGCGTCGCGCCCGGCCTGGCCTCGCGCTGCCTGCGCGTGAGCGGCGACTGCACCGACGCGGCGGTGGTCTCGGCCTTCTTCGACCGCGTGGAATCGGCCTTCGGTCCGGTCGACATCCTCTTCAACAACGTCGGCCAGAGCGCGCGCGAACGCGGCGCGCCCTTCGTCGAATCGCGGGAGGAGGTCTGGCGCTTCGTGCTCGAGGTCTCGCTGCTCACGGCCATGCGCGCCTCGCGCCGCGTGGCGCCCGGCATGAAGGCGCGCGGCTTCGGCCGCATCGTCAACATGAGCACCGACGCGGCCTTCGTCGGCGACGTGGGCCTCGCCGACTACGCCGCCGCCAAGATGGGCGTGGTGGGCTTCACGCGCTCGCTGGCGCGCGAACTCGCGCCGCACGGCGTCACGGTCAATGCCGTGTGCCCCGGCGCGATCCGTACCCGCGCGCACGACCAGCTCAACCCCGAGGTGCTCGCGCGCATCGTGGCCGACACGCCCGCGGGCTTCATCGGCACGCCGCGCGACGTGGCCGCGGCCGTGGCCTTCCTGGCGGGCGACGACGCCCGCTTCATCACCGGCCAGACGCTGCTGATCGACGGCGGCCGCTGGATGCTCTGACTTCCGACTTCGAGGAACGACCATGGATCTGATGGACCACGGCGCCGTGGCGCTGGCCGCGCTGGTGCGGCGCAAGGAGGCCTCGCCGGTGGAGATCGTGCAGGCCGCGCTCGCGCGCATCGAGGCGCGCCGCGAGATCAACGCCTTCATCACCGTGACCGCCGACCAGGCACTGGCCGCCGCGCGCCGCGCCGAGGCCGCCGTGATGGCCGGCGAGCCGCTGGGCCCGCTGCATGGCATTCCCTATTCGGTCAAGGACCTGACACTGACGGCGGGCGTGCGCACCACCATGGGCTCGGCGATCCACGAGGACTTCGTGCCCAAGGACGACGCGGTGGCCGTGGCGCGCGCCAAGGCGGCCGGTGCGATCCTGATCGGCAAGACCCTCACGCCCGAGTTCGGCCACAAGCAGGTGCCGACGGCGCCGCTGTTCGGCCGCACGCTGAACCCCATCAACCCGGCCTACACGCCCGGCGCCTCGAGCAGCGGTGCCGCGGCCGCGGTGGCGGCCGGCATGGGGCCGCTGGCGCTGGGCACCGATGGCGGCGGCTCGATCCGCATTCCCGCCGCCTGCTGCGGCATCGTCGGCCTCAAGGCCACGCTCGGCGTGGTGCCGCACCTGCAGGCGCCCGATCTCTATTCGGCCAACTCCTTCACCGGCCCGATGGCGCGCGACGTGGCCGACACCCGGCTGCTGTTCGAGGCCATCGCGGGCTTCGATGCGCGCGATCCCTGGGGCGCGGGCAGCGCGCCGCCGCGCCGTGCCGCGCCGGTCTCGCTGCGCGGCCTGCGCGTGGCCTGGCTGCCGAGCGCGGGCAACCGCGTCGATCCCGAGGTGGAGGCCCTCACCGGTGCGGCCGTGCAGGCGATGGCGCGGGAGGGCGCGATCGTCGAGACCGTGCAGCTCGACTTCGTCTCGCTCGAGAAGCATTTCCTGGTCGTGCTGCAGTCGCTGCTGGCCGCGCGCGTGGGCGCCAACCTCGAGCGTTTCGGCAACCGGCTCGATGCCTCGCTGATCGACGCGGTGCAAAAGGGCCGCCGCCACACGGCCGTCGACCTGCACGAGGCCACCTTCGCCAAGACGCGTTGCTTCAACGAGCTGCAGGCGCTGTTCGAACGCTTCGACGTGCTGGTGTCGCCCACGCTGTCGGCGCCGCCGCTGCCCATCGACATGGACGTGAGCGGCGAGATCGAGATCGCCGGCCGGCCCGCGGGCACGGTGCGCGGTGCCTGGTATCCCTACACCTACCCGATGAACCTCACGGGCCATCCCGCGCTGTCGATGCCCTGCGGCCGCAGCGCCATCGGCCTGCCGATCGGCCTGCAGCTCGTGGGCCGCTGGTACGACGACCACTATCTGCTCGATGTCGCCGGGTTGGTCGAGCAGGCGCTCGGTTGAGCGATCCCCTTTCTTTCACCGCGAGGTCTTCCATGCCGTCCTTCATCCGCCGATCCCTTGCCGTCGCGGCCTTCGCGGCCTGTGTCCTTCCGGCCGCTCATGCGCAATTGCCACCGGGCCTCGCGGGAGGCAACCTCAGGATCGTCGTCGGCTATGCGGCCGGCGGCGCGGCCGACACGGTCGCGCGCCTGTATGCCGAGCAGCTCAAGGACGCGGGCTTCGGCAGCATCGTGGTCGACAACAAGCCCGGCGCCTCCGCGCGCCTGGCCTGGGACACGGTGAAGAAGGCCAAGCCCGACGGCCTCACGCTCTACCTCGCGCCGTCGCCGCTGCTCACCATCCTGCCGCTGACCTACAAGACGCCGGGCTACGACGCCGACAAGGACCTGGTGCCGGTCGCGCTGCTGGTCGAGATTCCCACCGCGGTCGTCACCGGCGCCGGGCAGCCCTACAGCTCGATGAAGCAGTACGTCGAATGGGCGAAGAAGAACCCGAGCAAGGCGACGCTGGGCCTCGCGACCATCGGCAGCTCGGGCCACCTGGGCGCCTTCGCGCTCGCCAAGGCGCAGGGCTTCGATCTCACGCCCGTGGCCTACCGCGGCGCCTCGCCGATGCTGATCGACGTGGTCGGCGGCGAGCTGTCGATGGGCTGGGATGCGGCCGCCAGCATGATGCCGCTCTACAAGGGCGGCAAGATCAAGTTCCTGGGCCTCAGCGGCGACAAGCGGCTGCCGGCCCTGCCCGACGTGCCCACGGCCAAGGAGCAGGGCTTCGGCGAGTTCGTCGCGGCCACGAGCTGGTATGCGGTCTATGCGCCCGCGGGCACGCCGGCCGCCGCGCTGTCGGCGCTGGAGCGCGGTTTCCTCGCGGCGGCGGCCAAGCCCGGGCTCGCGCGCAGCCTCGAGGCGGCCGGGCTGGTTGCCCATGCCGAGGGTCGCGCCGAGCTCGCGCAGCGGGCGCAGCGCGAGCGCAGGAACTGGGAGCCGATCGTCAAGGCGGCCGGCATCGTCATCGACGAATAGCACGCACGAAGGCTCGATGTCCATGTCCGACGATTCGCTCTTTTTCACGCCCGCGACGGAACTGGCCGGCCTGATCCGCGCGCGCCAGCTCTCGCCGGTCGAGCTGGTGACGGCGGTGCTCGCGCGCGCCGAGCGCCTGCAGACCACGCTCAACTGCTTCATCACCCTGACACCCGAACGCGCGCTGGCCGAGGCCCGCCGCGCCGAGGACGCCATCGCGGCCGGCCGGCCACTGGGCGCGCTGCACGGCATTCCGTTCACCGTGAAGGACCTGGTCAACACCGAGGGCGTGGCCACCACCTTCGGCGCCGTGATCCATCGCGACAACGTGCCCGCCGAAGACGCGGTGAGCGTGGCGCGCCTGCGGGCCCAGGGCGCGATCCTGATCGGCAAGACCACCACGCCCGAGTTCGGCTCGGGCCCGCTGACCAATTCGCCGCTGTTCGGCAGCACGCGCAACCCGTGGAACTTCGCGCGCACCTGCGGCGGTTCGAGCGGCGGCGCCGCGGCCGCGGTCGCCGCGGGCATCGCGCCGCTCGCGGTCGCCACCGACGGCGGCGGCTCCACGCGCATCCCGGCCGCCTGCAACGGCGTGGTCGGCATCAAGCAGTCCGTCGGCGTGATCCCGCACAGCCAGGCGCAGGACCTCTACGGCAACCAGACCTACGTCACGCCGATGACTCGCACCGTGGGCGACACCGCGCTGATGCTGCAGGCAATGGCCGGGCCGTCGCCGGTCGATCCCTGGTCCATCGGCCTGCGTTCGCACGACTACGTGGCGGCCGCCGCCAACCCCGGCGACCTGCGCGGCCGCCGCGTGCTGTGCTGCGCCGCGCCGCCGGGCCGGCCGGTGTCGGCCGATGTGGCGCGCAACTTCGAGGCCGCGCTGCGCACGCTGAAGGATCTCGGTGCGAGCATCGAATACTTCGACGGCGAAGGCTTCGAGGTCGAGCCGATCTGGCGCGCGATCAACCACACGGTGTGGCGCGCGCGCTTCGGCCCGCTGGTCGAGCGGCATCCCGAGAGCTTCAGCGAGACCTTCCGGCGCCAGGTCGAATCGGCGGCCGGCGTGAGCGGCGTGGAGTACCAGGAGGCGATGTTCGCGCGCTCGCAGCTGTTCAAGCGCGTGCAGGCGCTGTTCGAGCACGCCGACCTGCTCGCCATGCCCACGCTCACGCGCTCCGCGGTGGCGCTCGAGCAGGACCTGTTCGCGCCGCTCGACATCGACGGCCAGCCGTACGAGAACGTGCGCGCGCATTGGTATCCATGGACCATGCCCTTCAACATGACCGGGCATCCGGCCATCAGCCTGCCGAGCGGTTTCGGCGGCGACGGCATGCCGCTGGGCCTGCAGCTCGTGGGCCGGTTCCAGGACGACGCGGCGCTGCTGGGCGCCTCGGCCGCCTTCGAGGCCGCCACGGGATTCATGGCGCGGCGACCCGCGCTCGCTTGAGGAGCACCGCCGATATCATCGGCGCATGAAGCAACACACCCGCTGCAGCTGGGCCGAGGGCGATGCCCTGATGAGCGCCTACCACGACGCCGAATGGGGCGTGCCCGAGCGCGATCCGCGCATGCTCTGGGAGACGCTGATGCTCGAGGGCTTCCAGGCCGGCCTGGCCTGGATCACCGTGCTGCGCAAGCGCGACACCTTCCGCGAGGCCTTCGCGGGCTTCGATCCCCAAAAGGTCGCGCGCTTCGACGAGAAGGACATCGAGCGGCTGATGGGCAACCCCGGCATCATCCGCGCGCGCGCCAAGATCGAGGCCACCATCCGCGGCGCCCAGATCTACAACGAGATGGAAGCGCGCGGCGAGAGCTTCACCGACTTCTGCTGGTCCTTCACCGGCGGCAAGGTGATCGAGAACGACGGCAAGACGCGCACCGTGTCCTCCGAGCTGTCCGAGCGCGTGTCGAAGGAACTCAAGAAGCGCGGCTTCAAGTTCGTCGGACCGACCATCGTCTATGCCTGGCTGCAGGCGGTGGGCATCGTCAACGACCATGACGCGGCCTGCTTCCGGCGCGCGCAGGTCGCGCAGGGGACCAAGGCGGGCTGAGCGCCGCGCGCCGGGCCGGCGCGCCTTTCTCGTCGCTTCTTTCGTCTCTTCCGACGATGCGGCACCCACCGGGCCGCGACAAGATCGTCCTCCACACAGACAAGGCCGCCCGCGGCCAAGGAGACGGACGATGCCGGGCCCATTGCAAGGATTGCGCGTGATCGAGATGGCGGGCCTCGGCCCCGGTCCCTTCTGCGCGATGCTGTTCGCCGACATGGGCGCCGAGGTGCTGCGCATCGAGCGGCCCGGCACGCCGCGCAACCCCCACGACATCCTCGCGCGCGGCCGCAGCCTGCTGCAGATCGACCTGCGCGCCGAGGGCGCGGCCGCCACCGTGCGCGACGCCATCGCGCGCGCCGACGTGCTGATCGAGGGCTTCCGCCCCGGCGTGATGGAGCGCCTGGGCCTCGGTCCGGCCGATTGCCTCGCGCTCAATCCGCGCCTGATCTACGGCCGCATGACCGGCTGGGGCCAGCACGGCCCGCTGGCGCAGGCGGCCGGCCACGACATCAACTACATCGCGCTGAGCGGTGCGCTGCACGCGGTCGGTCGCGCGGGCGAGCCGCCGGTGCCGCCGCTCAACTACGTCGGCGATTTCGGCGGCGGCGCCATGTTCCTGGCCTTCGGCATCCTCGCGGCGCTGCACGAGGCCAAGGCCTCGGGCCAGGGCCAGGTGGTCGATGCCGCCATGACCGACGGCGCCGCGCTGATGTCGGCCATGATGTACGGCCTCAAGGCCGGCGGCCGGTGGAGCAACCAGCGCGGCGAGAACCTGATCGACGGCGGCGCCCACTTCTACGACACCTATGCCTGCGCCGACGGCCGCTACGTGGCCATCGGCGCCATCGAGCCGCAGTTCTATGCGCTGCTGCGCGAGCGCTGCGGCATCGCCGACGACCCGGCCTTCGATGCCCAGATGGACGCCGCGCGCTGGCCGCTGCTCAAGCTGCGCCTGGCCGACGTTTTCCGCACCCGCACGCGCGACGAGTGGTGCGCGCTGCTCGAGGGCAGCGACGCCTGCTTCGCGCCGGTGCTCGACTGGGACGAGGCGCCCGCGCATCCGCACAACGTGGCGCGCGGCACCTTCGTCGAGGTCGATGGCGTGGTGCAGCCCGCGCCCGCGCCGCGCTTCAGCCGCAGCGCGCCGCCCGCGCTCTCGGGCGAGCCGCGCGAGGAAGGCGCGGCGCTGCTGCGGCGCTGGGGCGTGGGCGAGGACGCCGCGCCGTCGTTGCGCGCGGCCTGAGCGCCGCCCCGCGGGCGCGCATCGGCATCGGCAAGACAGAGGAGGCTCCCATGTACCTGACCCAGTCCCTGCACAAGGGCCGCCGCGAGAAGGGCGAGGCCACCGCCATCGTCAGCGGCGCGCACCGCCTCGGCTTCGGCGAATTCACCGATCGCGTCGCGCGGCTCGGTGCCGCGCTGCAGCAGCTCGGCATGGCGCGCGGCGACCGCGTGGGCATGATGAGCCTCAACTCGCACCGCTTCGTCGAATATTTCTTCGGCACCTGGTGGGGCGGCGGCGTCGTCAATCCCGTCAACATCCGCTGGAACCCGAAGGAGGTCGCCTACTCGCTCGACGACTGCGACACCCGCATCCTGCTGGTGGACGACCTGTTCGCGCCGCTGGTCGGCGAGTTGCGCCGGCTCTCCACGTCGCTGCGCACCGTGGTCTATTGCGGCGAGCGCGAGGTGCCCGAGGGCATGGTCGGCTACGAGGCGCTGCTGGCCGGCACCGCGGCCATCGACGACGCGCCGCACACCGGCGACGAGCTCGCGGCCGTGATGTACACCGGCGGCACCACCGGCCGGCCCAAGGGCGTGATGCTGAGCCATGGCAGCCTCTGCATCAATGCGCTGGCCACCGTCGCGGCCCTGCCGCGCGATGGGCACGAGGCGGTTTCGATCGTCGCCGCGCCGATGTTCCACGTCGCCGGCTGCGGCATCGCGATCCAGAACATGCTGCGGCTGGTGCCCATGCACGTGGTGCCGATGTTCGACGAGCTCGCGGTGCTCGATACCCTGCAGCAGGCGCGCGTCACCGAGATGTTCCTGGTGCCGACCATGATCAAGCGCGTGATCGAGCATCCGCGCTTCGGCGAGTTCGACCTGTCGCGGCTGAAGCTGCTGTTCTACGGCGCCGCGCCCATCGATGCCGCGCTGCTCGACCAGGCCATGCGCGCGCTGCCGGCCACCGCCTTCGCGCAGGTCTACGGCATGACCGAGCTGTCGCCCGTGGTCACGGCGCTGCCGCCGCGCTGCCATCTGCCGGGCCCCGACCGCGACCGCCTGCTGCGTTCGGCCGGCACGCCGATCGCCATCGCCGAGGTGCGCATCGTCGACGGCGAGGACCGCGAGCTGCCCGCGGGCCAGGTCGGCGAGATCGTTGCGCGCGGGCCGATGGTGATGCAGGGCTACTGGAACAAGCCGGCCGAGACCGAGGCCGCGCTGCGCGGCGGCTGGATGCACACCGGCGACGGCGGCTACATGGACGCGCAGGGCTTCGTCTTCGTGGTCGACCGCATGAAGGACATGATCGTGAGCGGCGGCGAGAACGTCTACTCGGCCGAGGTCGAGAATGCCATCGCGCAGCTGCCGCAGGTGCTGATGTCGGCCGTGATCGGCGTGCCCGACGACCAATGGGGCGAACGCGTGCATGCCGTGATCGTGCGGCGCGAGGGCATGGCGCTCGAGGCCGAGGCCGTGATCGCGCACTGCCGCGCGCAGATCGCGAGCTACAAGTGCCCGCGCAGCGTGGAGTTCCGCGATGCGCTGCCGCTGTCGGCCGCGGGCAAGCTGCAGAAGTTCCAGCTGCGCGATCCCTACTGGGCGGGAAAGCAGCGCCGCGTGGGTTGAAGCCGCGCACAGAACATCAACGAAGAGACGAACGAGGACACGCCGAACATGACGATCGACTTTCGCCGCTCCTGGAGCGATGAGGACCTGGAGCGCTACCGCGACACCGTGGTGCGCTTCATCGAGGCCGAGATGGTTCCGCACGACGAGGAGGCGCGCAAGCGCGGCCACGTCGGCCACGAGATCTGGCGCAAGGCCGGCGCGCTCGGCCTGCTGTGCGCCGACATCCCCGAAGAATACGGCGGCGCCGGCGGCGACTTCCGCCACGAGGCCGTGTTCTACGAGGAAGCCGCGCGCCGCGGCCTCAGCGGCATGGCGACCTCGGTGCACAGCATCGTCGCGCACTACTTCCTCAACCACGGCACCGAGGCGCAGAAGCAGCACTACCTGCCGCGCATGGCGCGCGGCGAGCTGGTCGGCGCGGTGGCCATGACCGAGCCCGGCGCCGGCTCCGACCTGCAGGGCGTGCGCACGCGTGCCGAGAAGAAGGACGGCGGCTATGTCATCAACGGCTCCAAGACCTTCATCACCAACGGCTTCCTCGCCGGCGTGGTGCTGGTGGTGGCCAAGACCGATCCCGCGCAGGCCGCCAAGGGCACCTCGATCCTGATCGTCGAGACCGAGGGCTGCGCGGGCTTCCGTGTCGGCCGCGTGCTCGACAAGATCGGCATGAAGGCGCAGGACACCTCCGAGCTCTTCTTCGACGACGTGCGCGTGGCGGCCGATGCCGTGCTCGGCGGCGTCGAGGGGCAGGGCTTCTTCCAGCTCATGGGCGACCTGCCCTACGAGCGGACCATCATCGGCGTCAGCGCGCTCGCCACCATGGAGGGCGCCTACCAGGCCACGCTCGACTACGTGCGCGACCGCAAGGCCTTCGGCAAGCCCATCGCCGAGTTCCAGAACACCAAGTTCAAGCTCGCCGAGATCGCGACCCAGATCAAGGTCGGCCGCGCCTTCATCGACCGCTGCGTCGAGGACCTCGTCGCCGGCAGGCTCGACACCGCCACCGCCTCCATGGCCAAGCTTTGGGGTTCGGAGGCGCAGGGCCGGGTGGTCGACGAATGCCTGCAGCTGTTCGGCGGCTATGGCTTCATGAACGAGTACATGGTGGCGCGCATGTATGCCGATGCGCGGGTGCAGCGGATCTATGGCGGGACCAACGAGATCATGAAGGAGGTGATCTCGCGGGCACTGTGAGCGGGCCTGCCGGGCCCCCTAGAATCCGCGCCGGCCGTGGGCCGCGAGGAGAACAGGATGTTGCAGGGAGTGGGTGGGAAGCGTTGGGTCCGCGTCTGCGTGATGGCCGCCGCCGGCGTGCTGGCGTGTGCGGGGAGTGGTGCCCAGACGTCGGTGGCGTCGAATTGCGAGCCCGGGCCGGGAGGTTCGGTGACCGTCAGGATCGGGCACGTCGCGCCGATGACCGGCGCGCTGGCCCATCTCGGCCGCGACAACGAGGACGGTGCCGTGCTGGCCATCGAAGACCTGAATGCGCGGTGCCTCCTCATCGGTACCAGGCGCGCGCGGTTCGAACTCGTGGCCCGCGACGACGGCGCCGATCTGCAGATGGGCCCTCGCGCGGCGCTGTCGCTGGTGGTCGCGGGCGTGAACGGCGTGGTCGGGCACCTGACATCGAGCGTCACCATTCCGACCGCGAGGATCTACCACGATGCGGGCATCGTCCAGATCTCTCCAAGCGCCAGCAGACCGCCCTACACCCAGCTGGGCTATGCCACGGCGTTCCGGGTGATCGCGCACGACGATCGGCTCGGCGAGTTGCTGGGCCGCTATGCGGTCGAGGTGGCCGGGGGCCGGCGGATCGCAGTGGTCGATGACCGCACGGACTACAGCACCAGCATCGCCGACGCCTTCGAGGCCGGCGTGCTGCAGGCCGGTGGCACGGTGTTGCGCCGCGATCAGGTGATGGACGACGGCGCCGAGCTTGGCGATCTGGTCGCGACGCTGCGCGCCTCGAAGCCCGATCTGGTCTTCTATAGTGGCATGGACACGGTGGCCGGTCCGTTGCTGCGCCAGATTCATGGCGCCGGCCTGAATCCTGTCTTCATGGGTAGCGACGGCATCTGTACCGGCGAATTGCCACGGCTCGCCGGCGCCAAGGCGATGCGGAGCACCGTGCTGTGCGCCGAAACCGGCGGCACCGAAGAGAAATACCAGCCGGCCCTGCGCGCGTTCAAGGACCGGTTCAAGCAGCGTTTCGGCGTGTCGACGCAGCTCTTTTCACCCCATGTCTACGATGCCGTGCAGGTGATGGCGCAGGCCATGCGCAACGCGGGTTCGGCCGAGCCGGCCAGGTACCTGCCGGCGCTCAAGGCGATCTCGTTCACCGGCGTGACGGGCGCGATCTCTTTCGATGACCGCGGCGACCTGCGCGATGGGCCAATCATTCTCTATTCCTACAACGGCATGCGCCGCGTCAATGTGGCGGTGCTGCGCTGATCAGGAGAGCGGCGCCGTGCCTAGGGCCGCACCGTGATGGCAGTCAGTTCCGAGACTTCTCGCAACCCCGGTGCGCCATCGGGCCCGGTGACTTCCACCTGGTAGCGAACGTAGTTCTTTGCCTCGGGCGAGTACCAGGAGGTCCAGGCATTCTTGCCGACTCCCACGGAAGGTCCCGCGTCCGCCGTCCCGGTGTGAACCACCTTGAGCGCCCTGAACCTGCCGGCGCTGGTCTCCACGTCCTCCCAGCCCGTCACTTCAGCCGCCATCCGGAAGGTGGTGGTGATCCTGTTGTCCGGCGTTGAAGTGGCGTACTCGTAACGCCATTGCTTGCCCGGAAAGAGAGGCCAGGCAAAGTTGACGCGTGTGCTGTTCTTGCCGTTGGCGACATGCACCATGTCGAGGTTCGCGTGATTCGTCATTTCGAAAGGGGGATAGCGCGTGGGTTTGCCGTTGGCCGCGAAGCTCCTCATCTCGATCTCCATGCGAACGTATTCCTCCGTAACGCCCAGCACGGTGAACATGGCTTCGGTCTTGGGGCGTCCCGACCATTGATCCACGGTCTGGTATTTCCAGGTGTCTCCCGGCGAGACCTTGGGCGCTTCGACCGCCTGGCCCATCGACGGCGATGACACGGCCATGGCCGCGGCCAGCAGCATGCCGGCCGAATACGCTGCGAACATGAACTCCTCCTTGAAATACTGAAATCCCGCGCGCGAATTATCCGCGGCGCTCCCTACCGGATCACTCCCAGCCGCCGCGCGATCGCCACCGCCTGCGTCCTGCTCTTCGCATCGAGCTTCATGTTGATGTTGCGCAGGTGCGTGCGCACCGTGCTGTCCGACACGAACAGCTTCTCGGCCATCGCGCCATTCGAATAGCCTTCGGCCAGCAGCTGCAGCACGCGGATCTCCTTGCGCGTCAGCGGCTCGCTGGCCGCGAGGCCGTCGGGGCTCGTGGCGTCGGCGTTCTCCGGCTCGCCGCCATCGGGCAGGGCCATCGGCCCGGCCGCCTGCAGCAGCCGCTGCACGTACTCGCCGAGGATCGGGTCGCTGCTGCCGCGCGCGGTGGCGCTGTCGTGCAGCGCGTGCGCGAAGCGCTGCACCAGCAGCGCGGCGGCCGGGCCCTCGTCGAGGATCAGCCGCATGTAGCCCTCGTGGCTCGCGGTCTTGAGCACCTCGGCGGCTTCAGCGATGGCCTCGGCCAGGCTGCCCGCGCGCTGCAGTGCCAATGCACGCAGCAGCCGCAGCTTGAGCACGCGCCGCAGCCGCGCGACGGCGAGGGCCGCATGCAGCTCGGCATCGATGCTGTCGAGGGCCGCGCGCGCGTCGCCGAAGGCGATCTCCCAGCGTGCGCGCGCCAGGGTCAGGTAGTCGAGCTCGTGCGCGGGCAGGCGCTGGAGCTTCTCGCGCGCCCACAGGGCCGGGTCGTCGGCGCGCGCCAGTTCGTCGCGCGCGGCGGGGCCGTTGCCCTGCAGCAGCAGCATGCGCGAGCGCTCGAGCTTGGCGCCGGCCACCACGCGCGGCAGCTGGCGCTGGTGGCCCAGGTACTCGAGCTCGGTCAGGGCCTGGAACGCGGCATCGATGTCGCCCGCATGGAAGGCGATGCGCGAGCGCATCGCGTGGCTCAGGATCATGTGGTCGGGCAGGCCCACGTCGCGCGCCAGCGGCAGGTAGACGTTGAGCAGATGTTCGGCCTGCAGCAGCTGGTTCGATTCGTAGACCGACCCCGCGTAGAGCACGCCGGCCCAGGCGTTGCCGTGGCTGTGGTTGTACGAGACCGCATGGGTCGCATCGACCGCCATGCGAAAGCGCGCGGTGGCCTGGCGCAGCCGGCCTTCCTGCAGGTCGAACAGGCCGGCCACCGACTCGGTGTACATGCGGTTGAAGGTGCTGCTGCCCTGCTGGCGCCGCGCGGCGTCGAGCAGGCGCTGCGCCTCGTGCTGGTCGCCGCGCACCGCGAGGATGTGCGCCATCGCGTTGAGCAGCACGCTGTCGGCGAAGGGCAGTCCGGTGGGCAGCCGCGCCAGGCTCAGGCGGCCGGCCTCGTAGGCCTCGTCGTGCCGGTCCTGCATCGCCAGCAGCAGCGGGATCAGCGTCTGTGCGCTCGCGCGCACCGCGGGCGTGGGGCTGTCGAGGCAGCCCGAGCTCTCGAGCTGCTGCATCGCCTGCCAGGGGCCGTGCGTGAAGCAGGTGGCCCACAGCGCGATCGGCTGCAGCGCGGGATGCTCGCGCAGCTGGTGCTCGGGGATGGCCGAGAACCAGCGCGCGAGCATGCGCATGCGGCCCTGCTCGAGGAAGCGGCCGGCATAGCTGTCGAGCAGGGTCAGCGCATGCGGATGGTCGCCGCCCTCGATCGCATGGTCGATCGCGGGTACCGGCCGCTGCTGCGATTCGTACCAGCCCGAGGCCGCGAGATGCAGCCGCGCGATCTCGCCGGGCATCTCGCGCGCGAGCTGGGCGCGCAGGAAGTCGGCGAACAGGCTGTGGTAGCGCCAGGCGCCGTCGCCGTCCGCGCCGCCGCTCACCGGCGTCAGGAACAGGTTGGCCGCGGCCAGCCGCTCGAGGATGGCCGCGCTGTCGGCGCGCGGGTTGAGCGCCTGGCACACCGAGGCATCGAGCTGGCGCAGGATGCTGGTGCGCAGCAGGAACTCGCGCACCTCGGCGGGCTGGTGCGCGAGCACGTCCTCGGCCAGGTAGTCGGCCACCGCGCGGTCGGAGCCCGAGAAGCGTTCGACGAAGCCGGTCGCGCTGCCATGGCGCTCGAGCGCCATCGAGGCCAGCCAGATCGCCGCGATCCAGCCCTCGGTCTTGCGGTGCAGCTGCGCGAGCAGTTCGTGCGGCAGGGCCTGCGCGGCGGCGTCGCCGGCGTGCGGCCGCAGGCCGAAGAAGGCGCCGGTCTCCTCGAGGCTGAAGCGCAGCCGGTCGGTGTCGATCTCCTCGAGCTGGCCGCGCGCGCGCAGCCGGCCCACGCCGAGGTCGGGCAGGCCGCGCGAGCCGATCACCAGCTTGCCGCCGCGCGGCAGGTGCTCGACGATCTCGCGCACCAGCCCGATCACGGCGGGCTCCTGCACCCCCTCGAAGTCGTCGAGGAACAGCACGAAGGGCGCGTCGTGTGCGGCCAGCGCGGCCACCGCGTCGAAGGGCGTGCGGGCGCGCGGCTCCTCCACGCCGAGGCGCAGCACGGCCTCGCCGAGGCCGGCCAGGAAGCGCGAGACGTCGTTGTCGGCGCGGTCCAGCGTGATCCAGGCGGTGGCGATGCCGCGCGCCTCGATGCGCTCGCGGCTCTGCGCCATGGTGGTGGTCTTGCCGAAGCCCGCGGGCGCGCGCACCAGCACCAGCTTGACCGCGCTGGCCGCGATGCGTTCGCAGATCGCGTCGCGCAGCACCTGCGTGGCGGCGAAGGCCGGCGGGCTGAGCTTGGTCTCGAGGATGCGGGCGGAAGGAGCGGACGACATCGCGAACGGCGGAGTGGGGCGCGGGCCGTGCGGTCGCCGCGGGGGAAGCGGATACCGTCGGTTCCGACGATGCCCGCGTCGATTCTGCTTCCTAAACTGGCCGGCGCCAAACCATCCACCAAGGACCTCCGAAGATGCAACTCGATTCCCGCATTGCCGCCGTCGTCACCGGCGGCGCCTCCGGCCTCGGCGCGGCCACCGCGCGGCGCCTGGCCGGCCATGGCGTGAAGGTCGCGCTGTTCGACCTCAACGCGGCGCAGGGCGAGGCGCTCGCGGCCGAGATCGGCGGCGTGTTCTGCCAGGTCGATGTCACCTCCGAGACGCAGGTCGACGCGGCCTTCGAGCGCGCGCGCGCCGCGCACGGCCAGGAGCGCGTGCTGGTCAACTGCGCGGGCACTGGCAACGCCGTGAAGACCGCGAGCCGCGACAAGGCCACGGGCGAGATCAAGCACTTTCCGCTCGCCAACTTCGACCGCATCATCCAGATCAACCTGGTGGGCACCTTCCGCTGCATCGCCAAGTCGGCCGCCGGCATGCTCGCGCTCGATATGCTCGAGGACGGCGAGCGCGGCGCCATCGTCAACACCGCCTCGGTGGCCGCGCAGGACGGCCAGATGGGGCAGGCCGCCTACACCGCCTCGAAGGCCGGCATCGTCGGCATGACCCTGCCGATCGCGCGCGACCTCATGAGCGAGGGCATCCGCGTCAACACCATCCTGCCGGGCATCTTCGACACGCCGCTGCTGCAGGGCGCGCCCGACAACGTGAAGGCCGCGCTGGCGGCCTCGGTGCCGTTTCCGAAACGGCTGGGCAATCCGGCGGAGTACGCGGCTCTGGCGGAGTTGATGATCACCAACGGCTACTTCAATGGGGAGAGCGTGCGGCTCGATGGGGCGATCCGCATGGCGCCGCGGTAGGCGGAGGCGTCGGCGCCGACTTTTTCGCGCCAACCCCCGAATATTCCTCGGTGCCTCGGGGCGTCGCTCCCGGTTGTCCTATGCTCGCGCGCCAGCCACCGGCGCCGCGGCGCGCCGACATCCGCGAGAACTTCAGTTGCCCCTTCGTCTTCATCCTCGAATGCCACGCGACCGCGTGACGACAGCGCATCGGATTCCGCCGTCCGGAGCCTTCCATGCGTGAGTTCCACAAGGGCGTGCTCTACGCGCTCGCCGCCGCGGCGCTCAATGCAACGATCGGCGTCCTGACCAAGTTCGTGGTGGCGATGGGATTGCAGGCCGATGCCATCGCGGCGCTCAAGACCCTCATCGGATTCGTCGTCGTGGGCGCGATCGGGCTGGCGGGCTTGCGTTCCGGGTGGCGCGGCAAGTGGTGGCAGGCAGCGGTCTGCGCGTTCTTCGGGATCTTCGTGCTGTTCTACTTCGAGACCGCCGCCTACGCGCACGAGGCCACGGCGAACGTGGTCGTGACCTTGATGGCCTTTGCGGCCTTGTCCGCGATCGTGCTGGGCTGGCCGCTGCTGGGCGACAGGCCCGGTCGCTTCCAATGGATCGGACTGGGCATCGCGCTGTTGGGCGTGGGCATGGTCGCCGGCGTGAGTGTTGCCCAGAGCCCTCGTGGCCTGCTGCTCGCGGCGCTCGCCGGCACCGGCTATGGTGTGTTCTCCGTGCTGGTGAAGAAGTTCGGCCTGCCTGGCGGATTCGCACTCACCGCCCGACTGCTGATGTTCGGGACGTTCTACCTGGCGGCGATGGTGCAGTTCGATGCGCTCGCGCGCGTGGAGTGGCATGCATCGGCCGTCGGCGCGCTCGTGCTGCTGGCCGTGTTTCCGACCGTCCTGGGTTTCGTCTGCACCACGCGTGCCATCCAATGCATCGCGCCGGGGCAGGTGCAGACGCTCGAACTTGCCGAGCCGTTGTTCGCGGGTGCCTTCGCCTTCGTCCTGCTGCGCGAGGTGCCGACCGGCTGGGCGATTGCCGGTGGCGTGCTGGTCGTGCTGGGGCTGTATGTCTCCTCGCGCCAGCCGAGCCCGAGGCATTCGTCCGAAGCGTTGCCATCGATCCCCGGATAGACGTGGCGGCGCGCGCGCAGCCTTACTCCGCCGGCTCCACGGCCCCGCCCAAAATCGTCCGATCCGACGACGCCCGCCGTATCCTGGGGGCCAACAATTCCCCGAGTCACACCAAGTCCCAGGAGAACCCATGCCCGAAGCCTATATCGTCGCCGCCGCCCGCACCGCTGGAGGCCGCCGCAACGGCCGCCTGGCCGGCTGGCATCCCGCCGACCTCGCCGCGCAGGTGCTCGACGCGCTGGTCGCGCGCACCGACGTCGATCCCGCCGCCATCGAGGACGTCATCATGGGCTGCGTCGGCCAGGCCGGCGAGCAGGCCTCGAACATCGCGCGCAACGCGGTGCTGGCCTCGCGCCTGCCCGAGTCGGTGCCGGCCACTTCGGTCGACCGCCAGTGCGGCTCCTCGCAGCAGGCGCTGCACTTCGCGGCCCAGGCCGTGATGTCGGGCAGCATGGACGTGGCGATCGCGGCCGGCGTCGAGAGCATGACGCGCGTGCCCATGGGCCTGCCGACCACCTTGCCGCTGAAGAACGGCCTGGGCTTCTATGTCAGCCCCGGCATGCAGAAGCGCTACCCCGGCGTCGAGTTCAGCCAGTTCACGGGCGCCGAGATGATCGCCGCCAACTACGGCATCGCGCGCGCCGAACTCGATGCCTATGCGCTGCGCAGCCACCAGCTCGCGGCCGCGGCCACGCGCGCCGGCCATTTCGAGCGCGAGATCGTGCCGGTGGCGGTGCGGCTGGCCGATGGCAGCGAGCCCGGCGAGATGCACCTGGCCGACGAGGGCATCCGCGGCGACGCGACGCTCGAGAGCATCGGCGCGGTCAAGCTGATCGCCGAGGGCGGGCGCGTGACGGCCGCGACCGCGAGCCAGATCTGCGACGGCGCCAGCGGCGTGATGGTGGTCAACGAGCGCGGCCTCAAGACCTTCGGCCTGAAGCCGCTCGCGCGCATCCACCACATGAGCGTGATGGGCCACGACCCGGTGATCATGCTCGAGGCACCGATCCCGGCCACGCAGCGCGCGCTGCAGAAGGCAGGCATGAAGATCTCCGACATCGACCTGTTCGAGGTCAACGAGGCCTTCGCGCCGGTGCCGCTGGCCTGGCTGCAGGTGACGGGCGCCGATCCCGAACGGCTCAACGTCCACGGCGGTGCCATCGCGCTCGGCCATCCGCTGGGCGCCTCGGGCACCAAGCTCATGACCACGCTGGTGCATGCGCTGGGCCAGCGCGGCAAGCGCTACGGGCTGCAGACCATGTGCGAGGGGGGCGGCATGGCGAACGTGACGATCGTCGAGCGGCTCTGAACGCGGGGCGCTTCAGCCCAGGCCGTTCCAGTCGCAGCGCAGGCGGTAGCGGCGGCCCGCGAGGGTCAGCGTGCCGCGGGTCTGGGCGATGTGCAGCGCAGCCGTGCGAGACGGCCGCTCGACGCTGGTGCCGCTCGCCTGCACGGTGCGGCGCGCGTAGTCGATGGACCGGCGCCGTGGCGTGAATCGTTCGGATGAAAGATCGCCGTGCTGCTCGCGCGCGACGATCAGCCCGGTCAGCTCGCCGGTCGACAGGCTGAACTGCACCTCCACCGCATAGGGCCATCCTGCGCAGGACAGGCTGCCGTTGGCGAAGGCCGGTGCGGCGCAGGCTAGCCAGGCGGCCGCGCAGAGGATCGAGGCACGCAGTCCCGCGAGGGTCGGCATCCGCATGTCAGGCAAAGGGGTAGGGCCCCTGCATCGGCCCGATGTGGCTCAGGTGGCTCACCATGCCGTGCGCCTCGTCCCACAGGTGCAGCAGGCAGCCGGGCCGGCCCAGGTAGGAGGCCGGTGCCGCGTCGCTCGCGAGCCGCAGCGCGATCTCGGTGGTGGTGCTCGGCGCGCTGCACACCACGGTGCCGGCCCAGCGCCTCAGCATGCCGCGGTGCACATGGCCGCACAGCACGCGCTCCACGTTGCCGGCCGCGCGCACCACGGCTTCGAGCGGCCCGGTGTCGATGCAGCGGTAGGCATCCATGTACGGAATGCCGCTCATGAACGGCGGGTGGTGCAGCATCAGCAGCGTGGGCCTGGTGCGGTCGGCCTCCAGCGTGCGCTGCAGCCAGGCGAGGCCCTCCGCGTCGGCCAGCCCATGGTGCAGGCCGGGCACGCAGACGTCGAGCGCGACGATGCGCACCGGGTGGTCGTCGATGCAGTAGTGCAGCGCGCCCGTGGCCGGCAGGTAGCCATGGTCGGCGAAGGCCGCGCGGAAGTGCTCGCGGTGGTCGTGGTTGCCGGGCATCACGAGCAGCGGCACTTCGAGCGTGGCGAGCAGCCGGCGCGCCTGCGCATATTCCTCGGGCCGGCCCTCGTCGACCAGGTCGCCGGTCAGCAGCACCAGGTCGGGCCGGCGATCGAGCGCATGCAGGTGGGCGATGGCCTCCTCGAGCATGCGGTTGGAATCGACCACGCCCTGGTAGAGCACACCGGCGGGGCGCACGTGCGGGTCGGAGATCTGGGCGATGAGCATGGACATGGGGCGGGCATCCGGTGGTTTCGCATCATCACGCAGATTCCGTTCCCGCCGCGCGCCTTCAATCGTCCGTTCCGACGATGCCGCCCTGGCGCGCTGCTGCCACGATGCGGCGGCCCCCAGCACAGGAGACGCCCCCATGTTCGGATTGATGCAGGACCGCCCGCTCTTGATCTCGTCGCTGATCGAGCATGCCGCCACCTTCCACCCGCACACCGAGATCGTGGTGCGCACGGTCGAGGGGCCGATCGTGCGCACCGACTACGACGCGGTGCACCGGCGCGCGAAGCAGGTGGCCCGTGCGATGGCGCAGCTCGGCATCGCACCCGGCGACCGCGTGGGCACGCTGGCCTGGAACACGCACCGGCACCTGGCGCTGTACTTCGGCGTGTCGGGTGCGGGCGCGGTGCTGCACACCGTCAACCCGCGGCTCTTTCCCGAGCAGATCGACTACATCGTGAACCACGCCGAAGACAAGGTGCTGTTCTTCGACACCAGCTTCGCGCCGCTGGTCGAGAAGCTCGCGCCGGGCCTGCGCTCGGTGCGCGCCTTCATCGCGATGACCGACCGCGCCCACATGCCGGCCATCGACGTGCCGAACCTGCTGTGCTTCGACGAGCTGATCGATGCGCAGAGCGAGGACTACGACTGGCCCGTGTTCGACGAGCGCACGGCCTCGTCGCTGTGCTACACCTCGGGCACCACGGGCAATCCCAAGGGCGTGCTCTATTCGCACCGCTCGACCGTGCTGCACTCGCTGATGGAGTGCACGCCCGACACCTTCGGCGTGAACTCGGGTATGACCTTGCTGCTCGCGGTGCCGATGTTCCATGCCAATGCCTGGGGCATGCCGTACGCGGCGGCGATGGCCGGCGTCAAGCTGGTGATGCCCGGTCCGCACCTCGACGCGCAGAACCTCTACGAGCTGATGCGCGACGAGAAGGTCAGCATCTCGCAGGCCGTGCCCACGGTGTGGCTGATGCTGTTCCAGTACTTCGATGCCCATCCCGAACTCGATCCGCGCGCGCTGGGCCTCAAGCGCATCGGCCTCGGCGGCGCCGCCACGCCGCGCAGCATGATCGAGCGTTTCGAACGCGACTTCGGCGCCGACTTCGTGCAGGGCTGGGGCATGACGGAGACCAGCCCGATCGGCGTGATCGGCAACCTGCTGCCCAAGCATGCGGCCTTGAGCGACGACGAGAGGATTGGCATCAAGATGAAGCAGGGCCGCGGCGTCTGGGGCGTGGCGCTCAAGATCGTCGGCGAGGACGGCCGGCGCCTGCCGCACGACGGCAAGGCCTTCGGCCACCTGCATGTGCGCGGGCCCTGGATCGCGAGCGGCTACTTCCGCGGCGAGGGCGGCAGCGTGCTCGATGCCGAGGGCTTCTTCCCGACCGGCGACGTGGCCACCATCGATGCCGACGGCTATGTGCAGCTGGTCGACCGCGCGAAGGACGTGATCAAGTCGGGCGGCGAATGGATCTCGTCGATCGACCTCGAGAACGCGGCCAGCGCCCATCCGGCGGTGGCCGAGGCCGCGGTCATCGGCATCCCGCATCCGAAGTGGACCGAGCGGCCACTGCTCGTCGTGGTGAAGCGGCCCGGCAGCGAAGTGACCGCTTCGCAGTTGCGCGATTTCCTCGCGCAGCGCGTTGTCAAGTGGTGGCTGCCCGAGGACGTGGTCTTCGTCGACAGCCTGCCGCATACGGCCACCGGAAAGTTGCTCAAGACCAAGCTCAGGGAAATGTTCAAGGGATATGTCGCGACCAAGTCGGTTTGATGACTTGTTCGATTTTTCTGTGGACAACTCTGTGGGTTGTGCGGGGAGCGGATGGGCGAAGCGAGGATTGACGGGGCTTCCCACCACATTGCCTGTTGAATAGGCAGGGGCTCCCGACCGTGCAAAAAAGACTGCGCCACCCCGCGGTTCCGTCCAAAAAATCGTGGTAGGGCGACGGAAATCCGGGGGCGGTTTCAGCGCTGCAGCGCATCACGCAAGAAGGCGAGCATGCGCGGCCACGAATCGCTGCGCGCCCGCGCATTGCCCTCGGGCGTGCCGCCCAGGTCCATCGTTTCGCCGGATATCGCATGGACCGAGCGCGTCATGGTGGTCGGCGCGTTCGGCCAGGCGATCGAATGGCCGGCGCGCGGGTAGCTCAGGTGCTCGGCGCGGTGGGCGAATTTCTTTTCGAGCAGACGCTGCAGCGCGAAGTCGGCGAGATCGGTCGAGGGCCACAGGCCGTCGGCCTCGCCCGAGATCAGCAGCACCGGGCCGTTGATCTTCTCGACCTTGATCGAGCTTCGCTCCAGCAGCGCGGGATCGCGCAGCGGGATCAGGTACCAGTCGAAGCTGTCCTCGCGCGCAAGGCCCTTTGCGACGGCTTCGTCCCATTGCGCGTGCGTCAGCGTCGATGCGAAATCGATCTCCTCGCCGCCTAGCGTCCATGCGCCATGGCCGCTCGCGGGATAGGCGGGCCACACGATGCCGCTGGGCACATAGCCGATCACGCAGCCGATGGCGGGAAAGTGCGCGCCGAGCAGCAGCGCGAGTTCGCCGCCGCGCGACACGCCCACGGTGCCGATGCGCTCGGCCCGCACGCCGGGCTGTTCGGCCAGCCATTCGAGCGCGGTGCCGAAGTACTCGAGCGGAATGCGGTCCAGCGTGGGCGGCAGGCCGTCGGCCGCGAAGTAGGCCAGCGCGAGCGCGGCGAAGCCATGCGAGGCGAGCAGCGCGGCCATCTCCTGCGACCACGCCAGGCCGCCGTTCGATCCGCCGAGCACGAGCACGGCCGGATGCGGGCCCGCGCCCGCGGGTTCGAACAACTGGCCGACCAGGCCGCGTTCCCTGAGCTCCCGTTGCCGCACGCCGTCGCCGACATACACGCGGCGGATCGAGACCGAGATCGCGCTGCCGTCGCTCTCGCGCACCGCGCTGAGCGTGGCGGTCAGCGGATCGTCGTGCAGGCCCGCGATGCCGCCGACGCGCTCGGGCGGCACCAGCGCGCGCGACCAGAACAGGCCCATCGCGTCGGCGCGCTCGTAGCTGCCCGCGACCGGCGACTGCCGCGCGGGATCGACCGTGCCGCTGGCGTCGGCCACGAAGTGGGCCTCCGATTGCGTCACCTGGTGGCCGAAGCGGTTGCACAGCTGCAGCACGACACGCTCGCCGGGTGCGAGACCGCGCAGGCGGATCTCCAGCGATTGGTCGACGAGGCACTGCGATGGCAGGGGATCGAATTTCATGCCCGCATTCTCCCCGCGCCACCTTCGGCGCACCTTCAGAAGAACTCGTCGAGCAGGCAGTAGAACGCGATGCGCTCGGCATCGGGCGCGATGCCGTAGCGTTCGAAGAAGGGCGCGGTCCAGCCCTCGCCGAGGTTGAAGCCGATGCTGCGCGCGGCCAGCGCGAGGTCCTGCCAGCGGTCGGCCACGCCGACGCGGCCGCAGTCGATGAAGCCCGTGAAGCCGTCGGCCGTCGCCATCAGGTTCGGCAGGCAGGCATCGCCGTGGGTCACGACGAGGTCTTCGTGCGCGGGCCGCGTCGCGCGCAGTCGCTCGAACAGATCGAGGGCGGTCCAGCCCGCGCGCTCGTCGTCGAAATCGCTCTCGTCGACCAGGCCGGCCACGGCGCGCACGTGCGCGTCCTCGATCCGGTGTGCCAGGCGATGGTCGAAGGGACAGGTGGCGACCGGCACCCGGTGCAGCAGGCGCAGCGCATCGGCCATGTGCACGACGATCTCGGCCGGGCGGAACGGGCCCGACGCGAGATCGCGGCCCGGCACGGCGCTCATCAGCAGCCAATGGCGATCGTGTTCGAGCGCCTGGTCGAGCACTGCGGGCGCGGGCAGGTCCTGGCGCGCGAGCCATTCGAGCCGCGCGATCTCGCCCGGCAGTTCAGCGAGGGGCGCCACGGGCTCGGACTTGAGGAACAGCAGGGCGCCATCGGCGGCCTCGATGCGAAACACATCGGCGCCCGATTCGCCGATCGTCTGGCGCTGCCAGTGGGCATCGGCCAGGCGGGCGCGCCAGGCGCGAGGAAAAGGGGGCGGGGGATTCAAGCGCGAAGGACTCCAGGGGGTGGCGCGGATGGCGCGGCACGCATCGTCGTCGCTCGCGCCCGCCTTTTCAAGCAAGCCACCACCGGCCCGCGGGCCGTTGCGCGCTAGTCCTTCTTCGGCGCGTCGGCGTCGTTCTCTTCCGCGTGGCCCAGCACGATCTGGCCCTCGGTGACGAAGCGGTCGAACTCGATGCGCGGGATCGCGGCGGTCAGCGGATTGCCGTCCTCGGTCCAGGTCAGCACCACGCTGTCGTCCGCGACCAGCGCCTGGCAGACGCCTTCGGGAATGCGGATCTGCGGGCCATCGCCCGCGCGGAACTCGACCACGCCGGCGATGCGGGCGTCGAGGCGTGAAGTGGCGGTGGTATTCATGGTCGTGGAGGTCCTCGGGTTGGAAGTCCAAAGCCTTGCCGAAGACAGGGGGAGGCCCGCGTGGGACGACATCGCCGATGCGCGCAGGCGCAGCGTCGCGAGGCCTTTGGTGTTGTAGGAGGAGTCCTGCATCGGGACTGGATTTCGTCCTCGCGAACGCGCCCGCGCGAAGCGCTCTAGTCGGCGCGACGAAACAAGATGCAACCCGCTGGAGACAAGAGAGATGAACTTCGAAGGAATCTATTGCTTCGACACCGCCACGGTGCGTTTCGCGTTCTACCCGAACGGTCCGCAGGGCCAGCGCGTGCTGGCGGAGATCACGGAAGACGCGCTGCACGATGAATTCGGCGTGCGCGAGGGCGGTCCGCAGTTGCTCGAGGCCTGCCGCGCCTACTTCGACGCGATCGAGGCCAAGGCCCGGGAGCGCTACCGCGACGAGCCGCGCTGCCTGATCTCGCTGACCTCGGAAGACTTCATCCGCATTCCTCGCTGAGGCGTTCGCTCTCGCGGCGACGGCCCACGGCGCGTGTTGTCCTACGCGCCGGGACGGGCCGCTTTCCAGAATGGGTGGACGCACCGCGTGCTTTCCCTCTCTCTTTCTGGAAGGAGAACCCTCATGGCTTCGAAGACCGATACCCGCGACCCCAAGGACACCAGCAAGCCCTTTCCGTTTCCCACCGCCGAGTCGCACGGCAAGCCCGCTCCCGAACACGACAAGCCCACTCACGAGGCACCGAGCGAGGATGCGCTCGACAGCGGCGTGGAGGAATCCTTTCCCGCCAGCGACCCCGTCTCGGTGACGGTCACCAAGGTCAAGCTGCCGCCGGGCAAGGCCGATGCGTGATCCGGGACATCGTTCCCGGACTACGCACACAAGCGCTCGCGGCGACTGTCGAGTGCCGGGACCGATCCCGATGATCGGCCCACGATGCCACAGACCGCCGCCACAGCCACACTTTCCCGCGAGGCGGACCACACCGACGCCGCCTCCGTTCCTCAAGGCCTCTGGCGCCGCTGCAAGCGTTGGGCGCTGCCCGTGCTCGGCATCGTGGTGCTGGGGCTCTTGCTCTCGCATGCGCACAAGGTCGACTGGGCCGGCGCCTGGCATGCGCTGCAGCGCTATCCGCTGTGGCTGCTGCTCGGCGTGCTCGCGCTCTCGACCGCCAGCCATGCGCTCTACGGCTGCTTCGACCTGCTCGGGCGGCTGCACACGCGGCACAAGCTCGCCGCCTGGCGCACCTGGGCCATCGCGGTCACGAGCTATGCCTTCAACCTGAACCTCGGCTCGCTGGTGGGCGGCGTCGCGATGCGCGCGCGGCTCTATGCGCGCGCCGGGCTCGACGAGGCCACGGTGGCGCAGATCGTCGGCCTCAGCCTCGTGACCAACTGGCTGGGCTACGGCCTGCTGGCCGGCGGCCTGTTCGCCGCGGGCGCGATCGACCCGCCGCGCCAGGCGCACCTGGGCGTGGTGGCCTTCCGTGCCATCGGCGTGCTGATGATCGCGCTCGCGATCGGCTACGTGATCGCCTGCGGCGTCGCGCGCGGCAAGCGCTGGACCCTGCGCGGGCGCAGTGTGCAGCTGCCCTCGGCGCGGCTCGCGCTGCTGCAGATCTCGCTGTCGGCCTGCAACTGGGCGCTGATGGGCGCGGCGATGTACCTGCTGCTGGGGCAGAAGGTGCCGTACGCGACCACGCTGTCGGTGCTGATGGCGGCCTCGATCGTGGGTGTGTTCACGCCCATTCCCGCGGGGCTCGGCGTGCTCGAGGCGGTGTACCTCGCGCTGCTGTCGGGCAGCGTGCGGCAAGGTACGCTGATGGGCGCGGTGCTGGCCTACCGCGCGCTCTACTACCTGCTGCCTCTGGGCGGCGGGGTGCTGCTGTACCTGATGCTCGAGCGCCATGCGTCGAGTCACCCGGCTGCGGCCGAGGCGGGGTGAACACGGCGGTGTGCGCCTGGGCTTGTGCGCGCAAGGGGCGACCTCCTACGTTCGCAGCCGCATGGCGGGCGCAGCGTGGCCCCAGGTGGCCATCGCCGGCCCGTGGCGAGCCTTCCGATGGCCTTGTCCTCCCATTGCAGATTGCGAGGTCCGGCATGCATTCCATTTCGACGTTCCGTCATTCGTCCCGAGGGCGGGCCTGCGCGATCGCGTGCACCATCGTGCTCGGTGGCGTGGCATCCGTGCCCACGGCCTTCGCGGCCGAACCCGCCGTTCAGATCGCCCAGGCCGGCGCGGTGAACGCCCCCGACCGCAGCCTGATGACCCTGGCCGCGGGCGCCGGCCTCTACGAGCTCGAGGTCTCGAAGCTCGCCGCCTCCAAGGCCGTGAGCGCCGAGGTGAAGGACTATGCGTTGATGCTCGCGAAGCACCACGGCGAATCGAACGAGGCACTGCGCCAGTTGGCCGCGCGCAAGTCGGTGCAGCTGGTGGCCGAGATTCCGGCCGACAAGAAGGCGCGCATCGAGGCGCTGCAGGGCCTGTCGGGCGAGGGCTTCGATCGGGCCTATGTGGACCGCGTGGGCATCCAGGACCACGAGGCCGACATCCGCCTGTTCGAGAACATGGCGCGCGACGCCAACGATGCCGAGCTGCGCGCCTTCGCCGAGAAGACGCTGCCGGTGCTCAGGACGCACCTCGACGCCGCGAAGACGATGGCGAGCAACCGGCGGCAGGCGCAGACGCCGGCGCCGCAGTGACACCCGCCCCCGCATGGCGCGCACCGCCGCACTGAAGCGCTACCAGGCCAAGCGCAATTTCGACATCACGCCCGAGCCCGCCGAGGGTGGCGAGTCGCTGCCCGGCGCATTGCAGTTCGTGGTGCAGAAGCACTGGGCGCGCAGCCTGCACTACGACTTCCGCATCGAGATCGACGGCACCATGAAGAGCTGGGCCGTGCCCAAGGGGCCGAGCTACGACCCGCACGACAAGCGCATGGCGATGCATGTGGAGGACCACCCGGTGTCGTACAACGCCTTCGAGGGCGAGATTCCCGCGAAGCAGTACGGCGCGGGCAAGGTGATCGTCTGGGACAAGGGCTTCTGGGTGCCGCTGGGCAATCTGCGCAAGGACTACCGCGCGGGCCACATCAAGTTCGAGCTGCATGGCCACAAGCTGCGCGGCCGCTGGGCGCTGGTGCGCATGAAGGCGCGCAAGGAGGGCAGCGGCGATCCCTGGCTCTTGATCAAGGAGCGCGACGAGTTCGCGCGCGAGGCCGCGGAATTCAGCGTGGTCGACCAGTTCCCCGACAGCGTGGCCGCGCTCGCGATGCCGCGGGCGAGCACAGTGTCGAAGCCCGCCGCGAAGAAGGCGGCGCGAAATCGTTCCGAGTGGCCCGAAGAAGCCGTCGAGGCCGAGCCTCCGCCCAAGCTCGCGCCGGTGCTCGCCACGCTGGTCGATGGGCCGCCGCCCGATCCGGGCGACTGGGTCTACGAGATCAAGTTCGACGGCTACCGGCTGCTCGCGCGCATCGAGGGCAAGACGGTGCGGCTGTTCACGCGCAACGGCCACGACTGGAGCGATCGCATGCCGCACCTGGTGCGCGCGCTGCAGCGCATGAAGCTGAAGCCGGGCTGGCTCGACGGCGAGATCGTGGTGCTCGACGAGGCCGGCCGCACCGACTTCCAGGCACTGCAGAGCGCCTTCGACAGCACGCGCACCCAGGACATCGTCTATTTCCTGTTCGACCTGCCGTACTACGACGGCCACGACCTGCGGGCCGTGCCGCTGGTCGAGCGGCGCGCGCTGCTCGAGCGGCTGCTCGCCGATCCGCCGCCCGAGATCCGCTTCAGCGCGGTCTTCGACGCACCGCCCGAGGACATCGTGGCCTCGGCCTGCCGCATCGGGCTCGAGGGCGTGATCGGCAAGCGGCGCGGCAGCGCCTACCGCTCGCGCCGTTCGCCCGACTGGATCAAGCTCAAGTGCGCGCGCAGGCAGGAGTTCGTGATCGCCGGCTACACCGACCCGCAGGGCTCGCGCACGGGCTTCGGCTCGCTGCTGCTCGGCGTGCATGACGAACACGGCGAGCTGGTGTTCGCGGGCGGCGTGGGCACGGGCTTCAACGAGCGCTCGCTGGCCGAGATCTTCGCGCGACTGAAGCCCCTGGTCATCGACCAACGTCCGTTCAAGCAGCGCATCGAGAACGAGCGCCGCGCGCACTGGGTGAAGCCGGTGCTGGTGGCCGAGGTCACGTTCTCCGAATGGACGCAGGACGGCCATGTGCGCCACCCGGTGTTCTATGCATTGCGCAGCGACAAGCCCGCGAAGCAGATCGTGCGCGAGGCGCCGGTGCCCGCGCGCGCGGCGGACCGGGAGCAGGCGAAGACCAAGGCCAAGGCCAAGGGCCCGGCCGCCACCTTGCCCGCGAACTTCAAGGTCTCGCATGCCGAGCGCGTGGTCGATGCCTCGACCGGCATCACCAAGGTCGAGGTGGTGCGCTTCTACGGCCTGGTCGCGCCGCTGATGATGGAGCATTTGCGCGGCCGGCCGGTGTCGCTGGTGCGCGCGCCGCGCGGCATCGGTGGGCAGCTGTTCTTCCAGAAGCATCTCGAGGACGGCAGCATCGATGGCATTCGCCAGCTCGATGCCGCGCTGTGGCCCGAACATCCCGCGCTGATCGAGGTGGCGGCCGCGCTCGGCCTGCCGGGCGCGGCGCAGATGAACGTGATCGAGCTGCACACCTGGAACGCCGTCAAGTCCGCGATCGACAAGCCCGACCGCATGACCTTCGACCTCGACCCCGGCGAGGGCGTCGACTGGCCCGCGATGCTGCAGGCGGTGGAGCTGATGCGCGTGATCCTGGTCGAGCTCGGGCTCGTGCCCTTCTGCAAGACCAGCGGCGGCAAGGGCCTGCACGTGGTGGTGCCGCTGCGCCGCGTGCATGGCTGGGACGCGGTGAAGGATTTCTCGCAGGCCATCGTGCGCCACATGGCGCACACCTTGCCGCAACTCTTCGTGGCGAAGAGCGGGCCCTCGAACCGCGTGGGCCGCATCTTCATCGACTACCTGCGCAACGGCTTCGGCGCCACCACGGTCAGCGCCTGGTCGCTGCGCGCGCGGCCGGGCATGGGCGTGTCGGTGCCGGTGGCGTGGGACGAGGTGCCCGAGCTGCGCGGCGGCGCGCACTGGACCTTGCGCGACATCCACACGCGGCTCGATCGCGGCAATGCGCCGTGGGACGGCTATGCGAAGGGGGCGCGCAGTCCGAACGCGGCGATGAAGATGCTCGGCTTCGACGCGAAGAAGACCGATGGCCGCGGGCGCTGACCCGCGGGTCCCGCGCGATCAGAAGGCGTGCCGGATGCCGACGTCGTAGCCGGTCGCGCCGCGCGGTTCCATGCCGCCCTTGGTGACGTAGGCCGCCTGCGGAAAGATCGCCGGCAGGCTCAGCACCAGCGGGGTGACACCCATCACGCCCGGATTGTTGTGGCCGTCGCGGATGCCGATGCGCGCCACCGTCGCATAGAGCGCGGTGCGCCTGGACAGGTTGTGCACGTAGCCCAGCGCCAGCTTGTCGACCGAGGCGTTGCCGCCGGGCATCCCGTTGCCATTGCTGAAATTCACGCGCGCGAACGAGGCGCGCACGAGGCCCGGCCCCACCGGCATGTTGAGTCCGGCGACGAAGCCGTCGTAGCGGTCGGTGGCCCGGCTGCCGAACGGGCCGGCGTCGTCACGCGCATTCCGCACGCGGGACCATTCGCCGAACAGCTTCACCGCGCCGAAGTCGTAGGAGCCGCCGAGGTTCAGGCTCCTGATCTTCTCGCCGCCGGGCGCGGCGCTCACGAGCGTGCTCTCGCCGTAGCCCAGCGCCACGTCGGCCGGACCGCCGGTCCATCCCACGCGCGCGCCGGCATAGCGGCCGCGCCCGGACGGGCTGTCGCTCGCGTCGCTCGCCTTCACGTTCTCGTGGAAGGCGTACTGCACCTGGCCGTAGAAGCCGCCGAGCCCCGGCGGCAGGAAGTAGCTGAGGGCGTTGCTGGTGCGCAGGTAGCTGTCGGTGCCGGCGGAGAGCGCGCCGTTGAGCAGGCCGCCGGTGGCGAGCGCCCGCGAGGCGGCGAGGTTGCTGTTGACCACGGCGACCAGGTTGGTGCCGACGCCGTTGACGCCGAAGGGATCGAACACGCCGTCGTTCCAGAACGAGGCGGTGTAGTCGCGGCCCAGGCGCAGTTCGCCGAACGGTCCCGAGAGGCTCAGGGTGGAACGGCGGCCGAAGTTGCCGATGCCGCCGCCGTTGTCGTTGGCCAGCGGTGCCTCGAGCCAGAAGCCGGCCGCGAGGCCGCCGCCCAGGTCCTCGGTGCCGCGAAAGCCCAGCCGGCTGGACGCGTAGCCCGAGGGCGAGAGCGCGGTCTGGCTCTGCCTGGCCTGGCGCGGCGCCGCGAGGCCCCAGGATCGGCTGCGGGTGTTGTAGTGGCTGATGCCGGCATCGACGACGCCGAACACGGTGAGGGAGGATTGCGCGGCGGCACCGCCCGTCGCGGCCAGCAGCGACAGGGCCAGCGTGGTGGTCTTCATGGCGGGCTTCCTCAGGGGACCAGCACGGTCGATCCGGCGGTCTGGCGCGACTCGAGCGCGCGATGGGCCTGTGCCGCATCGGCGAGCGCGAAGCTGCGTTGCGGCTCGCTGACGATGCGCCCGGCCAGCACGTGGTCGAACAGCTCGCGCGCCATCTCGAGCATGTGGGCGCGCGGCTGGATGTAGTGCGCCATCGCCGGCCGCGTCATCCACAGCGAACCCTTGGCCGCGAGCAGCTGCGAGTCGATCACCACCGAGCCCGAGGAGGTGCCGTTGCTGACCAGCGTGCCGCGCGGCTGCAGGCAGTCCAGCGAATCCATCAGCGTGTCCTTGCCCACCGAGTCGTAGACCACCGGCACGCCGCGGCCGCCGGTGATCTCGCGCACGCGCTCGACGGTGTTCTCGCGCGCGGTCACGATGACGTGGGCGCAGCCGGCGGCCCGGGCGAGCGCGGCCTTCTCGTCGGTGCTGACGGTGCCGATCATCGTGACGCCCAGGGCGCGCGCCCACTGGCAGGCGATCAGGCCGACGCCGCCGGCGGCCGCGTGATAGAGGATGGTCTCGCCGGCCTGCAGCGGACGGACCTGGCGGAACAGGTACTGCGCCGTCATGCCCTTCATCATCAGCGTGGCGGCGGTGCGGTCGGGGAGGTTATCGGGCAGCGGGATCAGCACCGCGGCGGGCATCACGCGGACCTGCGAGTAGGCGCCCTGCGGACCGATGAGATAACCCACGCGGTCCCCGGCCTTGACCTCCGTCACGCCGGGGCCGACGGCCTCCACCACGCCGACCGCGTCCGAGCCCAGCCCGTCGGGCAGCGCCAGCGGATAGCGGCCGGTGCGGAAGTAGATGTCGATGAAGTTGACCGCGATGAAGCTGTGGCACACGCGCGCCTGGCCGGGACCGGGGTCCGCGACCTCGACGTTCTCGAGCCGCAGGACCTCGGGACCGCCGGTCTCGTGGAAGCGGATGGCTTGGGGCATGGCGATGTCTCCTCGTTGTTCTGGAGGGTCTTCAGTTCAGGCGGATGTCGTAGCGCTTGACGATGCCGGCGTTGCGGGTGAACTCCTCGCGCAGTTCGTCGCGGGCCTGCGCGGGCGTGCGGTCGGCCATCGGCTCGAAGCCGGCGTTGGCCACGCTCGCGCGCACCGCCGGGTTGGCCGCGACCTTGCGCAGCACCGCGTGGATCTTCTCGACCAGCGGCGCCGGCATCTGCGAGGAGGCGATCACGCCGGTCCAGTTGGCGAAGTCGAGCGCCGGGTAGCCGAGTTCGGCGAAGGTGGGCACGGCGGGAAATTCGGGCAGCCGGGCCTGGGTCGCGACCGCCAGCAGCCGCACCCTGTTGGCGGCGATCAGCGGCCGGGCCGTGACCGAGCCGTCGAACATCAGCGGCACCTGGCCGCCCATGACCTGCGCCAGCGCGGGCGCGGAACCGGGGTAGGGCACATGCTGCATGTCGAGCCCGGCCGCCTGGTTGAGGATGGCGCCCGCGTACTGCGAGGCCGTGCCCGCGCTGTAGGAGGCATAGGAGACCTGGCCCGGATGGGCCTTCACATAGGCGATGGCCTCCTTCGCATCCCTGGCCGGGAACTGCGGCGAGGCGATCAGCAGCAGCGAGGAGCGCGCCATCAGCGCGACCGGCTGCACGTCCTTGAGCGGATCGAAGCCGCCCTTGAGGACGTGCGGCACCTCGGTGAGCACGTTGCTGGCGGTCATCATCAGCGTCTGGCCGTCGGCCGGCTGGGACAGCAGGTACTTGACGGCGATCGCCCCGCCGGCGCCCGGCCTGTTCTCGACCACCACCGGCTGGCCGATGTCGCGCGAGAGCTGGTCGCCCACGATGCGCGCGAGCACGTCGATGGTGCCGCCCGGCGGCGCGGGAACGATCATCTTGACCGGCTTGTCGGTGTAGGCATGGGTCCAGGGCGAGCCCAGCGCCGACGCGGCGGCGACGAGCAGGGCGGCGAGGTGCGTGAGGCGCGGCATGGCTGCTCCGGTGCGTGGAGGCTCAGGCGGCCTTGCGCAGGAAGCCCTGCTGGCCGCCGTTGCGGTTGGGCGCGAAGCCGTTGGCCCGCAGCGTCTCTTCCACCGTGTCGTGGAACACGCCGATCTGCGAGATCTCGCGCGCCTGTTGCGCGGTGGCGATCGGGCGGCCGAATTCGCGCGCGATGCGCACCAGCTGCTCGACCTGCGCGGCGGTGCCGATCTTGGCGGTGCGCGACTGGTTCCAGAGGTTGTCCTCGGTGCCGCAGCGCACGTGCAGGCCCATGGCGATGCCCATCATGTTGACCGGCAGCACGTTGAGCACCGAGCTCTCCACCGTGAGCACCGCGCCGTCGGGCACCGCGCGCACGAAGTTGGCGAGGTTGTAGATGTTCGGCGCGTCCATGCCGCCGCCGATCGCGACCCAGTTGAGCACCAGCGGGCCCTTGTAGATGCCGCGGCGCATCAGCCGCTCGACCGACTCGAAGCTGTTGATGTTGTAGCACTGGAAGGCGCTCTGGATGCCCGCGGCGCTGAGGCGGCGGATGTGCTCCTCGGCCCAGCCCGGTTGCGCCGGCACCGTCATCTCCTTGTAGGCGTTGAAGACGACCGGGTCCTCCATCGAGGTGCCGCGGATGTCGCGCAGGTCGAACTGCTCGAGGATGTTCATCTGCGAGGTGTTGATCGTCACCGTGACCTGGTCCGGCTTGGGGTCGAGCTCGGCCAGCATGTGGCGCGTGTCGTCCGACAGCCACCTGGCGGCCGCGCCCTCGCTCTCGGGCGCGAACGAGATCGAGCCGCCGACCTGGATGATCATCTCGGGCACGCGGGCCCGCACGCCGGCGATCAGCTCGTTGAACTTGGACAGGCGCTTGGAACCCTTGCCGTCGAGTTCGCGCACGTGCAGGTGCAGCACGGTGGCGCCGGCTTCGTAGCAGTCCACCGCCTTCTGGACCTGCTCCTCCATCGTCACGGCGATCTCGCCGGGGAAATCCGAAGGCAGCCAGGACGGCGCGTAGGGGGCGGCGGTGATGATCAGCGGCTGCTGGTTTTCGGGGAACAGGTGACCGTCTAGGAAGTTCATCGAGGGCTCCGGGGGTGCGGGTGGTGCGAAGGGGGAAAGGCGGGTCAGGCGGGTCAGGCGGTCGGCGTGCCGACGATGCCGGCGCGTTCCATCTTGCGGTGGCAGGGCGGGTAGTCCATCACCGCGTAGTGCTGCGTGGCGCGGTTGTCCCAGATCGCCACGCTGTCGGGCTGCCAGCGCCAGCGCACCTGGTATTCGGGGATGGCGGCCTGGTTGACGAGGTACTGCAGCAGCGCCGACGCGCCCTGCGTGAAATCCTGGCCGTAGCGCACGTTGGCGGGCGTGTGGAAGTTGGTGAAGTGCGTCGTGAAGCCGTTGACGTACAGCACCCGCTCGCCGGTCTCGGGATGGATGCGCACCACGGGGTGCTCGGCGTCGGGATAGCGGGCCTTGAGCGCGAGGCGCTGCGCGATCGGCATCGCCGCGCCGAAGGTGCACTCGATGCTGTGGCGGGCGCGCAGCGGCGCGATCAGCTCCTTCACGTGCCCGGGCAGGCGCTCGTAGGCCAGCGCCATGTTGGCCCACATCGTGTCGCCGCCCACGGGCGGGCACTCGACGCAGCGCAGCACGCAGCCCATCGGCGGCGTCTCGCGCCAGCTGGCGTCGGTGTGCCAGCTGTTCTCGTAGCGGTCGTTGGGCGCGTCCGGCGTCTTGTAGATGCGCACCAGCCCCGGGTGCTCCGGATCGCTGCCGGCGACCGGATGGTCCTCCAGTTCGCCGAAGCGCCGCGCGAAGGCCACGTGCTCGGCCCGGCTGATCTTCTGGTCGCGCAGGAACAGCACCTTGTGCCGCAGCAGCAGCGCCCGGATTTCCTCGAACAGGCCGTCGTCCCGGGCCGCATCGGCCAGGCTGACGCCGCTGAGCTGGGCGCCGATGGCGCAGGTCATCGCTTCGATGCGCATGTCTTGTCTCCGTTCTTTTTGGCGGTCTGCCTGCCCCGGCCTCCGGGGTGCGGGCATGGGGCAACTGTAGGAGCGGGCCCCCGGCGGCGCTTTGCATTCGGTGCCAATCGCTGTGCATTTGGTGCCAGAATTCCCGCCATCCTGGAAAGGCTCGGCATGACGGCACTGGTGCGCGCGGCGGCGCTGACGAACTTCTCGGAGGTCGCGCAGGAGCTTGGCCACGATCCCGGCGCGGCGCTGCGCAGGGCCGGGCTGCGCGCCAGGATGCTGCGCGAGCCGGACCAGTTGATCGAGGCCGACCGCGTGGCCCGCCTGCTCGAGGACGCGGCGCGCGACACGGGCTGCGAGTCCTTTGGACTGCGCATCGCCGCGCGGCGCCAGCTATCGAACTTCGGGGTGCTCAGCCTGCTGCTGATGCACCAGCCGACCTTGCGGCAGGTGCTGCTCACGCTGATCGAGCACCTGCACCTGCTCAACGAAAGGCTGGCGATCCAGGTCGAGGATGTCGGCAAGCTGGTGCTGCTGCGCGAGGAACTGGCCGTGTCGGTGCCGGCGCGGCAGTCGATCGAGCTCGCGATCGGCGTGCTCTACCGGATGTGCGCGGCCTTGCTCGGCGACCGCTGGCGGCCCGCCAGCGTGAGCTTCAGCCATGGGCCGCCGGCCGATGCGTCCTTTCACCGCCGCTTCTTCCAGTGCCCGGTCGAGTTCGATGGCAGCTTCAACGGATTGGTGTGCCGCGCGGCGGACCTCGACGTGCCCAACCCGGGCGGCGATCCCGTGCTGGCGGCCTATGCGCGCAAGCTGATCGACGCCGTTCCCGGCGAGCGCGAGCGCTCGATCGACCAGGAGGTGCGCAAGGCCATCTACCTGATGCTGCCGGCGGGGCGGGCCACCTGCAAGTCGGTGGCGCAGGGCCTGGGGCTCAGCATGCGCACCTTGCAGCGCCAGCTCGATGCGCGCGAGCTGACCTTCAAGCAACTGGTCAACGACGTCCGTCAGGAACTCGCGCGGCGCTACGTGGCCAATGGCCGCCACAGCCTGGGCGAGGTGGCGGCGATGCTGGGCTACAGCACGCACAGTGCCTTCACCCGCTGGTTTGGCACCCAGTTCGGTTGTTCGCCCGAAGCCTGGCGTGCTACAGCTCGATGAACGCCGAGGTCGCCTTGTTGAGCGCCAGCATGCCCTTGGCCGTGATGCTCTCGACCTGGGCCAGCTGGCGGATCGCGCGGCCTTGGGGATGGCGCTCGGACGGGGGAATGAAGGCCGTCACGAGGTCCGCGGCGCGCAGCACGCGCAGCTTGTCGATCTCGGCGGGCGCGTGCACGACGTATGGCAATTTCTGCTCGGCGATGGTCCGAAGAAACTCCATGGACATGTGCCTTCTCCTTGAACGTTGATGGCAATGGGTCCGTGACATTGTGCGCAGAAACTCTTAGGACAGACTAAACCCTGCGCCGCTCGTGCCTATGTCAGCTGGCAGTCCGGCAGTACGGAAGCACTCTTTTTCGTAAAGCGTCGCGCGTGGCGCGGCGCTTCGTTTCCAGCGGTGTCGCGAGCGCCTGTCAGAACATGCCGTTCGAATTGGCGCGCTGGATGTTCGGTGCGAGCCAGGGGACCGAATTCTTCGGATGGCCCACGGGCTGCAGCGTGTCCCAATGCTCGATCGCCTTTCCGTCGGCATCCATCTTGTAGATGTCGACGCCGGCAATCCCGGGGTCCTCCGGATCGTCATTGAACAGGTTCAGGAATTCCACGTGGGCCCACACGTGGTCGCCGATGGCGGCGATCTTGTGGACCACGACGCGGGCCAGCACGCGCTCCCTGGTGAGCTTGCCGAAGAATTCACCCAGGGCCTGCGCGCCATCGCCGATCAGGGGGTTGTGCTGGATATAGGCGGCGCTGACGAAGCGGTGCACCGACTCTTCGGCCTTCTTCTGGTTGATCACCAGTTCGTAGAAGCCCAGGATGTTGTTCTTGTTGCGCACGGCGCGGCTGTCGCTCGGGTCGACGAGTTCGATCATGTTTGTTTCTCCCTGCATATGAAGCGTTGATCCATGGAAGGAATCCAGAAAAACTCGTTTCGAAAGTTTTTCTGGAGACCGCCAAGGACGCTATCACCGCGGTTGGCAGGAAGAGAGGGGCCATCGGCCCCGTGCACGCATCGATCGTGCGGGCCGTCACGATCGGGCACTGGAATTCTTGTGCACCGCAGCGCGAGCACGCCGCGCGCAGGGCTCTAACGCGCGGCCTGGGTCTGCGCCTGCATCGGCCACGCCGTCGTGTCGGGCGCGACGAGGTGCCACATCACCGGGTCGATGCCCTCGAAGGTGGCGCGGTAGCGTTCCGACAGCCGGCCTTCGCCGGTCACGTCGCGGATCACGATGCCGTCGACGCGCCCGGGGTTGTCGCGCAACACCTTGGCGTAGATCTCGGGATCGGCCTCGCCCGAATCGCCGACCAGCACGAAGCGGCGCTGCGGGAAGTCGGCCAGCAGGCGCGCGATCACGCCGAGCTTGTGGGCGCGCGAATCCTCGTCGCCCGGGATCAGCGTGCGCCAGGTCGTGCTCTCGCGCAGGTGCATGCTGCCCGGCGGAAAGCCCGCTTCGCGCACGAACTCCGCGAGCGGCGGATAGAGCTGGATCGGGCTGGCCGACAGGTAGTGGAAGCGCGTGTCGGGCGCCTGCGCGAGCGCGCGGTACCAGCCGGCCATGTGGGGCGCGGGCTCGAAGCGGCGCGCGAAGGTGTTGAGCAGCATCTCGCGCCGCTCGCGCACCTGGGTGCGCTTGATGGTGTCGTCGATGTCCGAGATCACCGACAGGCCCTGCGCCGGCACGATCAGCGCGCGGCCGCGGAAACGGTGCAGCAGTTCGCCGGGGCCGGTGACGGCATGGAACTCGAGCCACTGCTGCGCGGGCGACAGCCGCGGCACCTCGATCACCTGCCGCACATTGACGCGGCCATCGGCGCCCGAGGGCGGCATGGTCTTGCGCCCGGGGCTGCCGTCGAATTCGACGTCGAACACCTTGCCGTCCTCCGACTCGGCATGGAACAGCGCGGTGCGCTGGTTGAAGCGCAGCTGCGCGGCCGGCGAGAGCTTCTTGAGGTTGAGGCCGAGGTAGCGCGCGAACGCGGCATTGAGCCCCCAGCGGCGCTCGCGCTCGTAGACCCAGGCATGGATGTCGACCTCGAGCCGGCCGTCGTCGGTGGGCCGCGCGGTGCCGTTCATGAACAGCGCTTCCTCGTCGGGCTCCATCGGCTCGGCCGCCAGCGCGGGCGTGATGCCGCCGGCCGCCAGCGCCGCGCCGGCCAGCAGCGTGCGCCGGCGCAACGCCAGTGTCATGCGCCGGCCGTGACGCGCTCGTACGTCACGAAGCTGAAGGCCAGGCCGTCCTTGGCCGACACATGCGACTCGCGCTGCGTCTCGCGCCAGGCGCTGGCGTCGAGCACCGGCGCGAAGGCGTCGCCCTCGTAGTCGCGGGCGATCTCGGTGACCAGTGCGCGCCGCGCGAAGGGCTCGGCCTCGGCATAGATCTGCGCGCCGCCGATGACCCAGACATCGGGCGCCTCGAGCCGCTCGCAAGCCTCGAGCGCCTCGCGCAGGCTGCCCACGCGCTGCGCGCCCTCGGCCTGCCAGCCGGCCTGGCGCGTGACCACGATGTTGCGCCGCCCCGGCAGCGGCCGGAAGCGCGGCGGCAGCGAGTCCCAGGTCTTGCGGCCCATGATGACCGGCGCGCCCAGCGTGCGCGCCTTGAAGTGCGCCATGTCCTCGGGCAGGTGCCAAGGGATGGTGTTGGCGGCACCGATGACGCCGTTGGCGGCGCGCGCGAAGATGAGGTTGAGGTTCATGGAGCGCAAAGCAGGTTCGAAACCGGCCGATTCTGACCGCATCCGCGCCCGCCCGGCCCCGAATGCCTCAGACGGCCACCGGCGCCTTGATCGGGTCGTGGTGCCGGTAGTCCTCGAACGCGAAGTCCTCGTACCGGTAGTCGAAGATCGAGTCGGGCCGGCGCTTGATGCGCAGCGTGGGATAGGGGTAGGGCTCGCGGCTCAGTTGCAGCGCGACCTGCTCGGTGTGGTTGCTGTAGATGTGGCAGTCGCCGCCGGTCCAGATGAAGTCGCCGACGTCGAGGTCGCACTGCTGCGCCATCATGTGCGTGAGCAGCGCGTAGCTCGCGATGTTGAAGGGCACGCCGAGGAAGATGTCGGCGCTGCGCTGGTAGAGCTGGCAGCTGAGCCGGCCGCGTTCGCCGTCGTTCTGCGGCGGCGCCACGTAGAACTGGAAGAAGGCGTGGCAGGGCATCAGCGCCATCTTCGAGAGCTCGGCCACGTTCCAGGCGCTCACGATGATGCGGCGCGAATCGGGGTTGGACTTGAGCGTCTTCACGACCTCGGCGATCTGGTCGATGTGGCCGCCGTCGGGCGTGGGCCAGCTGCGCCACTGCACGCCGTACACCGGGCCCAGGTCGCCGTCCTCGCGCGCCCACTCGTCCCAGATGGTGACGCCGCGTTCCTTGAGCCAGTTGTTGTTGCTCGAGCCGGTCAGGAACCACAGCAGCTCCTGGATGATGGACTTGACGTGCACCTTCTTCGTGGTGACCAGCGGGAAGCCCTCGTTGAGGTCGAAGCGCATCTGGTGGCCGAACACGCTCCTGGTGCCGGTGCCGGTGCGGTCGCTCTTGTACACGCCGTGGGTGTCGACGTGGCGCATGAAGTCTTCGTACTGGGAGCGGATGGGGCGTTGGGTCATGGCGATGGAGGGCGGCGGCAACGGCGCGCCCGGGACGGCGGGGCTGGAGCCCCGAATCTTATTCGGATGAGGGGCCGGCGGCTGGCCGGGCAGGCCAAGACTATAAGATGAGAACTATTCTCAACATTCCGCAAGCGCAACCCGTGTCCGCCCCGGCCCTCGAAGACAGCCTCCAGGTGCTCTACCGCAGCCATCACGGCTGGCTGCAGGCCTGGCTGCGGCGTCGGCTGGGCTGCGCCGAGGATGCGGCCGACCTCGCGCACGATGCCTTCGTGCGGCTGCTGGCCGCGAGGCCGCCGCAGGCGGCGCCGGTCGAGATGAAGGAGCCGCGGGCCTACCTGACGACGGTGGCGCGCGGCCTGCTGATCGACCGCTTCCGCCGCGCCGACCTCGAGCGCGCCTACCTCGCCGACCTCGCGGCGCTGCCGCCGGCGCTCTATCCCTCGCCCGAGGAGCAGTTGCAGGCGGTGCAGGCGCTGCGCGCGCTCGATGCGCTGCTCGCGAGCCTCACGCCCAAGACCCGCGCCGCCTGGCTGCACAGCCGGCTCGACGGCATGACCCATGCCGAGATCGCGGCGCAGCTCGGCGTGTCGGTGCCGCGCGTGCGGCAGTACCTGGCGACGGCCGCGCGGCGGGGCTACGAATTGCGTTTCGGCGTCGCGCTGCCGGCAGCGTCGACATGAGCGCGCAGGCCTCGGCGTCGTTGCCGGTGTCCGCGGCCGTGCTCGACGCGGCGATCGGCTGGCAGTTGCGCATGGGCTCGGGCGAGGCCGGCGCGCGCGATGCCGAAGGCCTGCGCCGCTGGCTCGACGCCCACGCCGACCACCGGCGGGCCTGGGCCCAGCTCGGCGAGCTCGATGCGCAACTGGCGCCCGCGCGCAGCGACGCCGTGCGTTCGGCGCTGGTGCGCCGCGGCGCCGCGCGGCGCTGGAAGCAGTCGGCAGGCGTGCTGGGGCTGCTGGCCGCGTTGCTGCTGGGGCTCGGTGCCGTCGACCGCTTCGAGCCGCTGGCCACCCTGAGCGCCGACTACCGCACCGGCACCGGCGAGCGCCTCACCGTGGTGCTGCCCGACCGCAGCGTGCTGCACCTCGACACCCGCAGCGCGGTCGACCTGGCCTTCGATGGCAGCCGGCGCGCGATCGTGCTGCGCGCGGGCGAGATCGCCATCGAGACCGCCCATGGCGACGCGGCCGAGCAGCGCCCCTTCGTCGTGCTGACACCCGAAGGCAGCCTGCGCGCCCTGGGCACGCGCTTCGTCGTGCGCCGTCTCGACGACGGCGCCGGCACGCGGCTCACGGTCACGCAGTCCGCGGTGGCGGCACGGCCGGCCGCCTGCGCGGCCGATCCGGCCCGGGCCTGCGAAGGCGAACGCGTCGTGCAGCAGGGCCAGAGCCTGGAACTGCATGCCGACGGCGCCGGTACCCCCGGCCCCGCGCGCCCCGACACCGATGCCTGGAAGGACGGCATGCTGGTGGTCGACGACCGGCCGTTGGCCGAGGTGGTGGCCGAACTCGCGCGCTACCGGCCCGGCCACCTCGCGGTCGACCCGCGCGTGGCCGGCCTGCGCGTGACCGGCACGCTGCCGCTGGACGACACCGACAAGGCGCTGCTGGCGCTCACCGCCGCGCTGCCGGTCGAACTCGTGGGCGGCACGCGCTGGTGGCTGCGCATCGAGTCGAGGCAGGCGCCACGCTGAAGCCTGGATCGGGGCGGCGCCGGATTTTTTTCGGCCGCCCCCTCTCACTTTTAGAACCTCGTCCGGCAAGCAGGAAGAGAACCCTCGTCCTTCCCCTGCCTGGAGTCCCGTCTTGTCCTCGTCCTTCCCGTTCCGTCCGACCCCGCTCGTCGCCGCGCTGCTGTTCGCCACCGCCATGCCGGCCCTGCTGCCGACGGCAGCACGCGCGCAGGCGCAGGCCGCCCCCGTGCTGCGCGACTACGACCTGCCGCCCGGCCCGCTCGGCGCCACGCTCAACCGCATCGCGCGCGAGGCCGGGCTGGCGCTGACGGTCGATGCCGCGCTGGTCGGCCAGCGCGCCTCGGCGCCGGTGCGCGGCCGCTACGACGCGCCGCAGGCGCTGCGCCGCGCGCTGGCCGACAGCGGCCTCGAGCTGCTGCCGACCGACGCGGGCGGCTACACCGTGCGCGCGGCCGCGCCGGCCGCGCCCACCGCGACGGCCAGCAGGAGCTCTACGGGCTCGGCGCGGCCAGCTGTTCGAGGACGAGATCGCGCAGGGCCGCATGCTGCATGCGCCCGCGCCCGTCAAGCGCGTGCTGCATGCGGCCGACGTGGCCGCGGTGCTGGCCAGGGGCTCGCCCACCGAGCGGCCGGCCGCGGCGCCGGCGCGCTTCGCGATCGGCCAGGCGGTGCGCATGCGCGCGGGCCGCGTCGACTATCACACGCGGCTGCCGGGCTATGTGCAGGGGCGGCGCGGCACCGTCGAGCGGCTGCATGGCGCGCACGTGTTCGCCGACAGCAATGCGCAGGGCGCGGGCGAGGCGCCGCAGTGGCTCTACACGGTGGTGTTCGAGGAAGCCGAACTCTGGGGCTCGCGGGCGCAGCAGCTTTCGGTGTCGGTCGATGCCTGGGAAAGCTACTTGGAGGCGGTCGAATGACGCAGTACCCCGACGGGATGCTGGTCCCCGGCATGCCACGCGACGCCGACGGCCCGGTCTTCGGCGCGCCCTGGCAGGCCCAGGCCTTCGCGATGACGCTCGCGCTGCACGAGAAGGGCCTGTTCAGCTGGAGCGAGTGGGCAGAGACCCTGGCCGCGCAGATCCAGGCCGCGCAGGCCGCGGGCGACCCCGATGCAGGCGATACCTACTACCGGCACTGGCTCGCCGCGCTCGAGACGCTGGTGGCGCGCAAGGGCGCGAGTTCGCACGACGAACTGGCGCGCTACCGCGAGGCCTGGGACCACGCGGCCGACCGCACGCCGCATGGGCAGGCGATCGAGCTGCGGCCCGGCGACTTCGGGCATTGACTTCGGGTGTCGCCAGCTTGATCGGCGGGGCCACGTCGATAGTCCAACAGCTGTTGGACAAATGCCGCGCCCGACAGGGCGTCGGCGTCAGACCCGGATCACCCGCCCCGGATTCAGGATGTTCTTCGGATCCAGCCCGCGCTTGATCGCGCGCATCATCTCGAGCGCCACCGGCGACTTGTGCTTCTCGAGCGTGTCGACCTTGAGCGAACCCACGCCATGCTCGGCCGAGAACGAGCCGCCGAACTTCTCGACCGCCTCGTAGACCAGCGTGTTGATGCGGTCTTCCTCGTTCTTCAGGAAGGCCTTGGTATCGACGTTCTCGGGCGCCTGCACGTTGTAGTGCAGGTTGCCGTCGCCGAGGTGGCCGAAGTTCACCAGCCGCACGCCGGCGATCTCGCGCGCCAGCAGCGCGTCGGTCTCGGCCACGAAGGCCGGGATGCGCGAGACGGGGATCGAGATGTCGTGCTTGATGTTCAAGCCTTCCTCGGCCTGCGCGAGCGGGATGCTCTCGCGGATGTGCCAGAGCTGGTGCGCCTGCGCGAGGTTCTCGGCCACCACGGCGTCGGTCACGCAGCCGTCCTCGAAGGCGGTTTCGAGCAGGGCCTCGAAGCGCGCGCGCGCATGGTCCTCCGATTCGCTGTCGGAGTTCTCGAGCAGCACGCAGTAGGGCACGTTCTCGTCGCCGATGAAGGGCACGCGCAGCTGCGGCATGTGCTTGTCGACCAGGCTCAGCGCGAACTTGCCCATCACCTCGAAGCCCGTGAGGCCCGGGCCCAGCTGCTTGTGGGCCAGGCCCAGCAGCGTGACCGCGTGGTCGAGCGAGGGCACGGCGGCCCAGGCCGTGAGTTGCGCGGCCGGCAGCGGGTAGAGCTTCATGGTCGCGGCCGTGATGATGCCCAGCGTGCCCTCGCTGCCGACGAACAGGTCGCGCAGGTCGTAGCCGGTGTTGTCCTTGCGCAGGCCGCTGGTGCCGTGCCAGATCTCGCCCTGCGGCGTGACCACTTCCAGGCCCAGGCAGAGCTCGCGCGTGTTGCCGTAGCGCACGACCTGCGTGCCGCCGGCATTGGTCGCGAGGTTGCCGCCGATGGTGCAGCTGCCCTCGGCCGCGAGGCTCAGCGGGAACAGGTAGCCGGCCTTCTCGGCGGTCTCCTGCAGGGTCTGCAGGATGCAGCCCGACTCCACCGTCATCGTGAGGTTGGCCGCGTCGATCTCGCGGATGGCGTTGAGCCGTTGCAGGCTCAGCACCACCTGCGTGCCGCTGTCGTCGGGAATGGAGCCGACCGCCAGGCCGGTGTTGCCGCCCTGCGGGATCACGGCGGTGCCGGCCTCGGCGCAGGCCTTGACCACCTCGGCCACCTGCTGCGCATCGGCCGGGCGCACCACGGCCAGCGCCTTGCCGCGCGAGCGCTTGCGCCAGTCCTGTTCGTAGGCCGTGAGGTCGCCCTCGTTGAGCAGGTGGTTGGCGCCGACGATGGCGCGCAGCCGCTCGAGCAGGGCGGCGGAAGAAGCGGAAGTGGTCATGGGGTGGAAGCCTCCAGGGGACGGGCGGCGGCCTTGGCGTGGCGCAGCCGCAGGCGGACGTGCCAGGCGCAGGCGACGAAGAGCACGAGGCACAGCAGCACCTCGACCAGCGCGAGCAGCTGGCTGATGCCGTTGGTGTCGCTCCAGGCGCGCACCACGCCCTCGGTGAAATAGAGCCAGACCATCAGGCTGACCCAGCGGTAGGTGTACATGCGGTTCTTCAGCAGGCCGGCCAGCGGGATCGCGAGCGGCAGCACCTTGAGCGCCATCAGCGAACCGCCGGGGCGCAGCGGCGCCAGCCAGAGTTCCCAGGCCAGGCCCAGCACGATCAGGCCGACGAGGCTGCCGACCGCGAGCCAGCGGGTGGCGGCGACGGAGGAGGGCGGGGGCGAGGCGATGGGCACGGGCGGGCGACGGTGAAGAAGGACAGGGGATGCGATCCCGGGGGCGCCGCGTGGCGAAACGGAAAAGGCGGATGGCATGATACCGGCCATGAATCGTCGTCAGCTCTGGAGGGATCTCTCCCGTTTCCCCTGGCGAAACACCGCCGCGGTGCTCAGCGAGCGTTTTCGCGAAGACCGCCTCGGGCTCACGGCCAGCAGCCTGACCTTCACCACCACCATCGCGATGGTGCCGTTCTTCACGGTGGCGCTCGCGCTGTTCACCGTGTTCCCGATGTTCGCCAAGATGCAGGGCCGCCTGCAGCGCTGGCTGATCGAGAGCCTGATCCCCGAGAACATCGCGCGCCAGGTGCTGGGCTACCTCAACCAGTTCGCGAGCAAGGCCAGCGGCCTGGGGATCGCGGGCCTGATCGTGCTGCTGATCACCGCCATCGCGCTGATCCTCACCATCGACAAGACGCTCAACAACGTCTGGCGCGTGCGTTCGCCGCGGCCCTTCGCGCAGCGGGTGCTGATCTACTGGGCCACGATCACGCTCGGGCCGCTGATCCTGGCGGTGAGCCTGTCCACCACCTCCTACGTGTTCGCGGCCTCGCGCGACGTGGTCGGCGTGAGCGTGGTCAAGCTGTTCTTCGACGCCTTCGAGTTCGTGCTGCTGGCCGCCGGCATGGCCTCGCTCTACCACTACGTGCCCAACACCAACGTGCGCTGGTCGCATGCCTGGGCCGGCGGCGTGTTCGTGGCGGCGGCGATCGAGATCGCCAAGCGGGTGCTGGGCTACTACCTGAGCCTGGTGCCGACCTACTCGGTGCTCTATGGCGCCTTCGCCACCTTCCCGATCCTGCTGGTGTGGATCTACGTGGCCTGGGTCATCGTGCTGCTGGGCGCGGTGATCGCGGCCTACCTGCCGAGCATCCTGACCGGCGTGGCCCGGCGCGGCGGCGGTGCCGGCTGGCCGATGCAGCTGGCGCTCGAGGTGCTGCAGCAGCTCGCCCGGGCCCGCGCGACGCCCGACAAGGGCGTGGGCGCGGCGCGGCTGGTGGCCTCGATGCGCGTCGACGCGCTGCAGTTGGTGCCGGTGCTCGAGACCCTGGTGGCGCTCGACTGGATCGCGCCGCTGGCCGAGGACGGCGATGGCGGCGATCCGCGCTACGTGCTGCTGGCCGATCCGTCGACGCCGATCGAGCCGCTGCTCGAGGCGCTCCTGATGCCCAAGGCCGAGCCGCTCGAGGACCTGTGGCAGAAGGGGCCGCTGCGCTCGCTGCGGCTGGGTGACGTGCTATTGATCTAGGAGCAAGGCTCAGATCTTGACCCGCCCCAGCCAGATGTCGCGGTACATCGCCCAGTCGCCCATGAAGCTGTAGAGCGGCCGCTTGAACGAGGCCGGCTTGTTCTTCTCGAAGCCGAAATGCCCGACCCAGGCGAAGCCGTAGCCGACCAGCAGTCCGGCCAGGAGCCACAGCGGATGGAGCGTCAGCACCAGCATCGCGAGGCAGGCCAGCGACAGCGTGGAGCCCGCGAAATGCAGCCGCCGGCAGGTGCGGTTGGCGTGTTCGGTCAGGTAGAAGGGATAGAACTCCGCGAAGCTCTTGAACTGGCGCGGATCGACGCTCGCGGGCGCGGCGCTGCCAGGGGTGGTGGCGGTGGAGGTGTTCATCGTGCGTCTCCTGCGCCCCGGAGGGGCTTTGTCCATAATAGCCACGACCTTCCGGGCGCACCACCCGGGTCTTTCTTCCCCCTTCTGTCCACGTACGAGCCTTGAGCGCCCTGCCTTCCACCCCCGATTCCGCCGTGCCGGCCGGCGGCGCGCCCTGGGTCGTGTGCCTGTGCGCCGAGTGGTGCGGCACCTGCCGCGACTACCGGCCGCTGTTCGAGCAGGTGGCGCGCGCGCACCCCGGGCTGCGCTTCGCCTGGGTCGACATCGAGGACCATGCCGACATCGCCGATGAGTTCGACGTCGAGACCTTCCCGACCCTCCTGGTGGCCGATGCCGCGGGCACGCGCTTCCTCGGTCCGCTGCTGCCGCATGCCGAGACGCTGTCGCGCATGCTGACCGCGCTGCCGGCGCCCCAGCCCTCGAGCCTGCATGCCGAGCTGATGGTGGCGGTGCTCGAGAAGAAGCCCGCGCTCTTTACAGTGCCGCGGGCGGCCTGATCTACTCGGCCTGTCCACACACACGGCCCGCGGGGCCGGCCCTCCCATGAAAGTCCTCGTCTTCGGCGCCACCGGCATGGTCGGTTTCGGCGTGCTGCGCGAATGCCTGCTCGCTCCCGACGTGGCGGAGGTCGTGGCCGTCGGCCGCCGGCCCAGCGGCCAGCAGCATCCCAAGCTGCGCGATCTCGTGCTGAGCGACATGTACGACTACACGGCGGTCGAGCCGCAACTCACGGGCTTCGACGCCTGCTTCTTCTGCCTCGGCGTGTCCTCGGTCGGCATGAAGGAGGACGCGTACCGGCGCGTGACCTACGACCTCACGCTGGCCGCCGCCACCGTGCTCGCGCGGCTCAACCCGCAGATGACCTTCGCCTACGTGACCGGCTCGGGCACCGACAGCAGCGAGCGCGGCCGCAGCATGTGGGCACGCGTGAAGGGCGCGACCGAGAACGCGCTGCTGAAGCTGCCGTTCAGGGCCGCCTACATGTTCAGGCCCGGCGCGATCCAGCCGCTGCACGGCGCCAACACGAAGACGCCGCTGTACAAGGCGGGCATCGTGCTGCTGACGCCGGTGTTCGGGCTCGCGCGGCGGCTGTGGCCGCACCTGGTGACCACCACCGAGAACATGGGGCTCGCGATGCTGGCGGTGGCGCGGCACGGGGCGCCCAAGCAGGTGCTCGACCCGGTCGACATCAACGACCTGGCCGCGCGCGGCTAGCGCGGCTTCGCTTCAGCGCGAGACGAAATCGCGCAGCGCGAACAGCACCGCGTCGGGCGCCTCGCTCATCAGCGCGTGGCCCGCGTGCACCGTCACCGTGCGGCCGTCGCGTGCCTTGGCGGCCAGCGCCTTCACGGCACGCGGCGGCGTCATCTGGTCGGCGTCGCCGAGCAGGAACAGCACCGGGCACTGCAGCTTCTCCATCGCCGCCTCGCCGCCCGCATAGTCGTTGCAGGCCTTGAAGCCGACATGGAACACGTTGACCTCGCGGTTGCTCGCGAGCACGCGGCGCATCAGCGCGCGCGAGCTGCCGTAGAGCCAGGTGCCCGGGCCGAGCGCCGAGGGCGGCGGCGCCAGCAGCGCATGCGAGAAGGTGTTGACCATCGCGATCGCGCGCTGCGGGTCGTTGAGCGAACTCTCGAGCAGCGCCGGCGACACCACCATCGGGTAGGCGCTGCCGACCATCGCCAGGTGCGTCACGCGCTCGGGCGCGCGTGAGGCCGCTTCGAGTGCGATCAGCGAGCCGAAGCTGTGGCCGATCAGCGCCGCCTTCTGCACGCCCGCCGCATCGAGCAGCGCGAGCACGAACTGCGCGGCCTCCTCGACGCTGGCCGGCGGCGGGCCCTCGCTCTTGCAGTGGCCCGGCAGGTCGACCGCGAGCACGTTCCAGCCGTGGTTGGCGAACCAGCGGCTCTGCAGGATCCAGACGCTGTGGTCGTTGAGCACGCCGTGGACGAAGACCACGGTGGGCTTGGCGGCATCGAAGGGCTTGCCGCCCGTGTAGCAGTAGGTGGCGTGGCCGTTGACGGTGTAGTGCATGGTGTCAGGCCCCCGCTTTCTCGGCCGCCTTCAGCGCGCGCTTCAGGTCGTCGATCAGGTCGGCCGGATCCTCGAGGCCGATCGACAGCCGGATCGTGCCCTGCGAGATGCCCGCGCCCGCGAGCGCCTCGTCGGTCATGCGGAAGTGGGTGGTGCTGGCCGGGTGGATCACCAGGCTGCGGCAGTCGCCCACGTTGGCCAGGTGGCTGAAGAGCTTGAGCGATTCGATGAAGGCCTTGCCCTGGGCGCGGCTGCCCTTGATGTCGAAGCTGAACACCGCGCCCGCGCCGCGCGCGCCGTGGCGCAGCAGCTTCTGCGCCAGTGCGTGGCTCGGGTGCGACTCGATCAGCGGATGGCCCACGCGCGAGACGAAGGGATGGGTGGCGAGGAACTCGACGATCTTCTGCGTGTTGTCGATGTGGCGCTCCATGCGCAGCGGCAAGGTCTCGATGCCCTGCAGGATCAGCCAGGCGGTGTGCGGGCTCATCGCGGCGCCGAAGTCGCGCAGGCCTTCGCGGCGCGCGCGCAGCAGGAAGGCGCCGACCGTGCTCTCCTCGCTGAACACCATGTTGTGGAAGCCGTCGTAGGCCTGGGTCAGCTCGGCGAATTTGCCCGACTTCTCCCAGTCGAAGCTGCCGCCATCGACCACCACGCCGCCGATCACCGTGCCGTGGCCCGACAGGAACTTGGTGGCCGAGTGGTAGACCAGGTCGGCGCCGAAGTCCAGCGGCTTGATCAGGTAGGGCGAGGTCAGGGTGGAGTCGACCAGCAGCGGCACGCCGGCCTCGTGCGCGATCTCGGCCACGGCCGGGATGTCGAGCACGTCGAGGCCGGGGTTGCCCACGGTCTCGCCGAAGAACAGCTTGGTTTCGGGCCGCGCCGCGGCGCGCCAGCCGTCGAGGTCGCCGGGCTTGACGAAGGTGGTCTCGATGCCGAAGCGGCGCATCGTGTAGTGCAGCAGGTTCTGCGAGCCGCCGTACAGCGCGGTGCTGGCCACGATGTGCGAGCCCGCGCCCATCAGCGTGGCGATGGAAAGGTGCAGCGCCGCCTGGCCGCTGGCGGTGGTGATCGCGCCGATGCCGCCCTCGAGCGCCGACACCCGCTGCTCGAGCACCGCGTTGGTCGGGTTGCTGATGCGCGAATAGACGTGGCCCGAGCGCTCGAGGTTGAACAGGGCGGCCGCATGGTCGCTCGACTCGAAGACGAAGGAGGTGGTCAGGTGGATCGGCACCGCGCGCGCGCCGGTCGTGGGGTCGGGCGAGGCGCCCGCGTGCAGCGCGAGGGTGTCGAAACCGGGGTCGGAATAGCCGGGCATGGGGTCCTTTCTGAAGCGGCGCTAAGGGCCCGTGAAGTCCGCTGCGTGACAGCGCTAAACCGGGCCGTGGAGGTCGGCGCCGATTGTGGGCTATATTCAAAAAAGGCAGGCCGCCAGGAAAGACAGAGTCCGAGAGGAGCACACGATGAAAGTCACCGACATCCTTCGCGTCAAGGGCAACACGCTCTTCACCATCACGCCAGACGATCTGCTGGCCGAAGCAGTCAAGACGATGGCGGACAAAGACATCGGTTCCCTCGTCGTCATGGAGCATGGCGACCTGGTCGGCATGCTGACCTTCCGGGAAGTGATCGTGGCCATCGTCGCCAACGGCGGCCAGGTCGGCGGCACGCTGGTGCGCAAGGCCATGGACGACGCCCCCGTCACCTGCACCCTCGAAACCGACCTCGACGAGATCCGCCGCATCATGCTCGAGCGCCATGCCCGCTACATGCCGGTGATGGACCGGCGCATGCTGATGGGTGTGATCAGCTTCTACGACGTGGCCAAGGCCGTGGTCGACGCGCAGAACTTCGAGAACAAGATGCTCAAGGCCTACATCCGCGACTGGCCGGCGGAAGACGAGAAGAACTGAAGCGCCGCAACGCGGCGATCGGCGCGGTCAGTGGATGGCCGCGTACATGATTGCCTCCTGCGTCGCCTCGGTGGCCGAGAACTCGGTCACCACCTTGCCCTGCTTGGCCACGAGGATGCGGTCCGACAGCGCCATCACCTCGGGCAGGTAGGAAGAAATCACCACCACCGCCTTGCCGGCATCGGCCAGCCGGTTGATCTCGGCGTGGATCTCGGCGATGGCGCCCACGTCGACCCCGCGCGTGGGCTCGTCGAAGATCACGATGTCGGGTTCCTGCACCAGCGACTTGGCGATCACCACCTTCTGCTGGTTGCCGCCCGACAGCTCGATCACCTTCACGTCCTTGCCGATGGCGCGCACATTGAGCAGCCGGCTCCAGTGTTCGCCCACCGAACGCGCCTTCGCGCCCGACACCAGCCCGCGCGCGCCGGCCAGCTTGCCCTGCAGCCCCATGTAGATGTTCTGCGCGATCGACATGGTCTCGAAGAAGCCCTCGAACTTGCGGTCCTCGGTGATGTAGGCGATGCCGTCGCGCACCGCCTGGCGCGCCACCCGGTAGCGCACCGGCCGGCCGCGCAGCAGGATCTCGCCGCCATGGAAGAAGTCGCGCTTGATCAGCCCGGCCACCACCTTGAAGGTCTCGGTGCGGCCCGCGCCCACCAGGCCGAACACGCCCGTGATCTGGCCCGCGAACACCGACAGCGAGTTGTTCTTGACCATGGCCGCCATGCGCAGGTTGCGCACCGACAGCAGGCAGTCGCCCTGCGGCCGTACGTGGGTCTTCTTCTGCCCGTAGAGCGTTTGCGAGAGATCGCGCCCCACCATCGCCTGCACGATGCGCTCGCGGTCGAAATTCGCCTTGTCGTCGGTCACCACGTGGCGGCCGTCGCGCAGCACCGTGATGCGGTCGGCCAGCAGCAGCGCCTCCTCGAGCGCGTGCGAGATGAAGATCACCGACACGCCGCGCGCCTTGAGGTCGAACACCAGGTCGAAGAAGTACTTCTTCTCCTCGGGCGTGAGGCTGGCCGTGGGCTCGTCGAAGATGATGATGCGCGCCTTGTGCAGTACCGCGCGCGCGATCTCCACCATCTGCTTCTTGGCCGCGCCGAGCATGCCCACGGTGGCGGTCGGGTCGACGTCGAAATTGAGCGACTGCAGGAACTGCTGCGCCGAGATGTAGACGCCGCGCAGCCGGTTGAAGAAGGACTCCTGCCCCAGGAACAGGTTCTGCGCCACCGTCATCGTCGGCACCAGGCTGGTTTCCTGGAACACCATCGCGATGCCCTCGTGGCGCGCCTCCAGCGGCGTGCGCAGCTGCACCGGCCGGCCCTCCACCAGCATCTGGCCCGCGCTCAGCGGCACCACGCCGGCCATCACCTTGGTCAGCGTCGACTTGCCGGCGCCGTTCTCGCCGAGCAGCGCATGGATCTCGCCGCGGCGCAGCGTGAAGTCGACCGCCTCGATGGCGGGCACGCCCGCGTATTTCTTGGTGGCCTGGCGCAGCTCGAGCATGGTCTCGACCGTGGCAGGCATGCTCGGCGCGCCCGGCTCGGCGGCCACGGTGTCGGCGGTGGTATCGCGGGCATTCATCGCGCGGCTCCCTGTTCCTCGGCGGTCATGCGCACCCGCAGCAGCCGGCCGCCGCCCTTCGAGGCCGCGAACAGCGCGCCCCCATGCTCGGCCACCGCGGTGATGCCGTGGTGCCGGCCGTCGACCTGGCTGTGCAGCGAGGACACGACCTGGCCCTGCGCATTCACGCGCACCACCAGTCCGTAGGAGCGCGGCGGCGCCCAGGGCTTGAGCACGCCCATCTGCTTGACGCCCGCGCCCTGCAGCGGCTCGAGGAAGCTGTGGCCCGACGAGAGTGCCGGCGCGATCCAGTAGCGCGGATCAATCTCGGCCACCATGCGGCGGCGGTAGGCCTCCTCGCGCAGCACGAATTCCACCAGCTGCGTGCGGCAGACGAAGCAGCTGAGCCAGAAGCCGCCGCCGGCCGCCGGCGCCATGCGCGAGGGATAGCCGGGCAGGTCGGCCACGCGCGGCGCGGTGCCGTTCGGCCCCAGCGCGAGCACGCGGTGCGCCCAGCTCTCGCCGACCAGCACCGTGCCGCCGGCCTGCGGCAGCACGCCGAAGGCATGGCGCAGCCCGGCCGCGAGCTGCTGCACGGCACCGCCGCCCGGCGCCCAGGCGCAGACGCGGCCGCTCGCGCCGTGCGCCATCAGGTCGTGGCACCAGCGTTCGGGCGCATGCTCGGCCGAGCCCTCGGTCAGCAGCCAGCGTCGGCCGGCCTCGTCCCAGGCCAGCGCATTGACGCAGCGCAGCGCGCGGCCGCCGGCCTCCGCGAGCGTGTGGGCGGTGGCACCGTCGGGCGCGAGCAGCAGCAGCTGCGTGCCGCCGAGCGCCAGCGCGAGCCGTCCGCCGGGTGCCGCGGCCAGCGCCGTGATCGGGCGTTCGAAGCGCCGCACCTCGACGGGCACGCCACCGTCGAGCCGGTACAGCGCAGGTCCGGCCGCGATCCACAGCACGCCGTCGGCCACCGCGAGGTCGTCGATGTCGGCGAGCTCGGCCACCACCTCGGCGTTGTCGAGCGCTCGGTTGGGTTTGAGCACGCCATCCATCACCGGCACGGTGATGGCGGCGCTGCCGCGCCCGAGCAGGCGGTCGGTGAAACCGCGAAGGGTGTCGAGCATCAGGCTGTCCTCCAGCGCCGTTCGTACTGCACGAAGTCGGGGTCGGCCCCTTCGAGCTTGTAGCGGCCGATGCGGTTGTTCGAGATGCCGCCCAGGTAGAGGTGGCCGCGGTGCTCGCGCATCGAGGTGATCATCGGGTGGTTCTCGCCGCCCAGGTCCCACAGCGTCTCGAGGATCTCGCCGGCCTCGCTGAACTTGAGCACGCAGCCGGTGTTGATGTTGGGGAACAGCCATTCGTCCACCGGCACGCGCGTGGCCATGCGGCGGCGAAAGCCCGGCATGCGCATCGCGAGATCGTAGGCCGGGCAGCGCATGCCCACCAGCGCGAGCCAGTAGTGGCCGTCGGAGGCGAGGTTGATGTTGTCGGGATAGCCGGGCAGGTTGTCGATCACCATCTGCACCTGGCCGGCCTTCGGCCCGTCGAACCAGTAGCGCTTGATGCAGCAGCCCCAGGTCTCGGCGAACAGGATCGACTGGCCGTCGCTCGCGATCGCGATGCCGTTCGGAAATCGCAGCCCGCGCAGCACGGTGCGCGTCGAGCCGTCGCGCGGATCGAAGCAGACGATGCGCCCGTTGCCGCGCGCCTCCAGCCCGTCGACCGGCCACTCGTGCATCTCGTAGCGCACCGTGGCCTCGCTGAAGAAGATGCGGCCGTCGTCGGCGATGTCGAGGTCGTCGGCCAGCCGCAGCCGGCTGTCGTCGTTGATCGAGGTCCAGCTGCGGTTGGTCTCGTCGGTCACGCGCTCGACCTTGCGCCCGGGCGTGACGCGGTACAGGCCCATGCCGCCCACGCACACGTGCAGGTTGTCCTCGCGGTCGAAGGCCAGGCCCAGCGGCTGGCCGCCGATGTGGGCATAGACCTCCATGCGCTCGTAGTCGGGCGCGAGGAAGCGGATCACGTCGCCATGGCGCGAGCCCGCATAGAGGTTGTCGTCGCGGTCGAGGATCACGTCCTCGGGCGACTCGATGCGGCCCAGGCCGATCAGCGTGACGTCGCGTAGCTTGTTGTTGACCGCGTAGACGCCCGCGCCGTCGCCGCTGCTGGCCGGTGCCGGCGGCAGCGCGAAGTAGGTCGGGCTCACGTAGACCTTGCTGATGATGCGCTGGCGGTTCTTGAGCCAGCGCACGTCGATCACGGCCGCCAGCACCAGGATCGCGGCCAGCACCATGCGGATCACGCCGCCGGGCGCCGACATCGAGGTCAGGCCGTTGGTGATCAAGAGCACCAGCAGCGTGCCGACCAGCGCCTTGGCGACCGAGCCGCGCCCGCCGCCCAGGCTGATGCCGCCGAGCACCGCGGCCGTGAGCACCAGCACCTCCATGCCCACGCCGATGTCGGCGCCGGCCGTGGCCAGGCGCGAGGCGAAGAAGCAGCCGGCCGCGCCGCACAGCGTGCCCGAGGCCACGTAGCACAACGCCACGGTGCGCCGCACCGCGATGCCGCTGTTGTAGGCCGAGCGGCGCGAGCCGCCGATGGCCATGATGTGCCAGCCCGCGCGCAGCCGCGTGAGCAGCACATGGCCCGCGATCGCCACCGCCGCGTAGGCCCAGGCCACGGTCGGCAGGCCCAGCAAGGTGCCGTTGCCCAGGAAGTCCCAGGCCGGCGAGTCGGGCAGCGAGCCCGCGATCGCGGTCGAGTACTGCAGGCTCAGGATCTCGTAGAACGAGCGGAAGATGATCAGCGTGATGAGCGTGGTGAGAAAGGCGCGCAGCCGCAGGTAGCCGATCAGCACGCCGTTGACCGCGCCGAGCAGAGCGCCGACGGCCAGCGTGGCGAGCACCGACGCGCCCACCGGCCACTTCAGCACGTGCATGCACATCAGCGCGCAGAAGTTGGTGAGCGCGAAGATGGAACCCACCGACAGGTCGATGCCGCCCACGATCATCACCAGCGCCAGGCCGAGCACGATGAAGCCGATCTCGCCGGCCTGCCGCAGCGTGTCGGCCAGCACCACCGGCGACCAGAAGTTGCCGATGAGCTGGCCCGAGGCCAGCAGCACCGCCACCAGCAGCAGCACCGGGATCGCGGTCTCGGTCCAGCGCTTGGACAGGATCTCGCCGACCCAGTGGTCGGGCCACCAGCGGTAGCGCAGGCGCGTCAGGGTCTCGTTCATCGGTGCGGCTCCGGCGGGGCGGTCACTTGGCGGCGGTGAGCTTCCAGCAGGTGCCGTCGGCACCCGCGTTCTCCTTCGTGATCGGGATCAGCGTGGTGTAGATGTTCTGCTTGGCCGCGCCGGGCTTCATGCCGCCCTGCACCAGCCACTTGATCATGGCGGCCATGTTGGCGGCCTGCGTCGGCACGTCGTAGCTCACGTCGAGGTCGAAGGCGCCCGACTTGACCTGGTCGCAGGCGCCTTTCTGCTCGCCGCCGCCCGAGGTGGCGAGATAGACCTTGCCGGTCAGGCCCGCTTCCTTGATGGCGGCCGCGGTGCCGATGTCCATGCCGTCCCAGAAGCCGACGATGCCGCACAGGTCGGGGTTCTGCTTGAGCACCGTCTGCGTCAGGCCCTTGGCCTTGGCCGCGTCCCAGTCGGCGGCCTGGTTCGACACCACCTTGATCTGCGGGTTCTTTGCCAGCACGTTCTCCACGCCCTTGAGCGTGTAGGCGCTGGTGGCCGCGGTCGGCGCGCCCTGCACGATGGCGATCTTGTTCGACTTGCCCTTGCAGGCCTGCACCACGGCCTCGGCATTGCGTTCGCCCACGTCGACCCAGTCGGCGCCCACGAACACGGTCGAGGGCTGCACCGAGCGCATGTTGATCTGCACCACGTAGATGCCGTCTTCCTCGGCCTTCTTGATCAGCTTGGCGTAGGTCTGCACGTCGGGGTTGTGGATCACGATCACCGCGGGCTTCTCGGCCATCAGCGCGGTGAAGGCCTGCGCGCCGGCGTTGGTGTTCCAGTTGGGATCGCGCGCCACCACCTTCATGCCGGCGGGCTCGAGCTCCTTCTTGAGGCCGTTGTACCAGCCCTGCGCGAGGTCGAAGCCCATGGCCACCGGGATGTAGCCCACGGTCTTGCCGGCCAGCGCCTTCTTGTAGCCGTCGCGGAAGGGCTCGTCGAGGCCCTTGCCCTGGGCGGCCGCGTGTTGCGAGGCGGCCAGCGCCAGCGCGATGCCCGCGAGCTTCGCGGATGCGGCGAGTGTGCGAACGAAGTGCATTGCATGTCTCCTTTTTTCGGTGGTCTCGGATGACGCCAAAATCGCCTGGCGCCCGGCTTCGGAAAACAGGTGGGGCCGCTCGCGGACCCCGGGATCAGATGTCGCCCTGCTGCGCGGTCTCTTCGTTGCGCGGGTTGAGCATGGAGTCGATCAGGATCGCGGCCAGCAGCACCACGCCCTTGACGATGTTCTGCACGGAATAGGAGAGGTCCATGATCGTCATGCCGTTGAGCATGGTGCCGATCAGCAGCGTGCCGATCACGACGTTGAACACGCCGCCGCGGCCGCCCGACAAGCCGATGCCGCCGAGCACCACCACCAGCACCACGTCGTAGATCATGGTGGAGTTGAAGATCCGCGTCGGCATGCTGCTGACCGAGGCCGCCATCACCACGCCCGCGAACAGCCCGATCAGCGCCGCCAGCACGTACTGCAGCAGCACCATCGGCCGCGTCGGCAGGCCGGTGGCGCGCGCGGCGAAGGGGTTGTCGCCGATCGCGTAGACGAAGGCGCCCGCGCGCATGCGGCGCAGGAAAAAGGCCATGGCCGCGGCCGCCACGCCGAACATCACGACCGGTGTCGGCACGCCGGCCAGGGTGCCGCGGCCCAGCCAGGCCGCGGGGTCGAGCGCGGCCGGCCACTGCACCACCTCGAGCTGGAAGAAATAGGCCTGGCCCAGCCCCGCGAGAAAGAGCCCCGAGGCCAGCGTGGTGAACAGCGACGGCACCTCGGCATAGGCGATCAGCCAGCCGTTGACCAGCCCGAAGGCCAGCGCCAGGCCCAGCGCGATCAGGAAGGCCGAGCCGAGCGGATGGCCGTTCTGCACCAGCTGCAGCAGCAGGCCCGAGGGCACGGCCAGCGCGGCGATCATCGAGATGTCGATGCCGCGGCCGATCACCACCACCGCCATGCCCAGCCCCAGGATGCCGAGGAAGGCCACGTTCTGCACCAGCGTGAGCAGGTTGTCGATCTGCGCGAAGCCCGGCAGGAACGCCGCGAAGCCCGCGAACAGCAGCGCGAACAGCGCGGACACGATGCCCTGCTGCGTGGCCTTGAATTTCTTCGTCGTCATGGTGGGGGCGCCTCGTATCAGCTCAGGGCCGCGTGCAGCGACTGGCGCAGCTCGCGCTTCATGACCTTGCCGTTGAGGTTGCGCGGCAGCGCCTCGGTGCCGATGGTCCAGGTCTCGGGCACTGCATAGTCCGACAGCCGCTCGGCGCAGAAGGCCTGCAGGGCCGCGGCCTGGGTGCGCTCGTCGAGCTCGCTCACGCAGACGAAGGCGTGCACGCGTTCGCCGAGCACCGCGCAGGGCACGCCCACCAGCGCCGCCTCCACGATCTGGGGATGCTCCATCAGCGTGTTCTCGACCGTGGCGCAGAAGATCTTGTAGCCGCCGCGGTTGATCACGTCCTTCTTGCGGTCGAGGATGCGCACGTAGCCGTCGGCGTCCATGCTGCCGATGTCGCCCGAGCGCCAGTAGCCGCCGCGGAATTCGCTGGCCGTGGCCTGCGGATTGCGCCAGTAGCCGGGCACCACCATCGGGCCCGCGATCCAGATCTCGCCGACCTCGCCGCGCGCCACCTCGTTGCCGTTCTCGTCGACCACGCAGATCTCGCCGCAGGGCACGGCCAGGCCCACGCTGTCGCGGTGCTCGGCCGTCATGCCGGGCGGCATGATGGTCGCGGGCGAGCAGGTCTCGGTGGCGCCGTAGGCGTTCATCAGGGTGAGGCCCGGCAGCCGCGCCGCGATGCCCTCGATGGTGGCCGTGGGCATCGAGGCGCCGCCGTAGGCACCGATGCGCCAGGCCGAGAGGTCGTGCGCCTGCAGGTCCGGCAGCAGCAGGCACAGGTTGTACATGGCCGGCACCATGATCGTGTGCGTGATGCGCTCGGCCGCCGCCAGCCGCGCGAACTCGGCCGCCTTGAACTGCGTCATCAGCACCGCGCAGCCGCGCGCATGCAGCATGGTGTAGAGCTGCGCCACCAGCCCGGTGACGTGGCTCAGCGGCACCGCCACGATGCTGCGGTCCGATTCGCCCAGGCTCATCGCGTGCACGAAGTGCATCACCGAGTGCGCGATGTTCAGGTGCGTGAGCATCGCGCCCTTGGGCTTGCCCGTGGTGCCCGAGGTGTAGAGCAGCACAGCGAGGTCTTCCTCGGCGGCCGCGTGCGCGCTGGCCAGCGGCTCGGCCTGCATCAGCGCCGTGAAGGATTCGAAGCCCGGCTGCGCGGCGCCGGTGCAAAAGCGCAGGCGCAGCAGCGGCAGCGCCTCGGGCGAGGGCACCAGCGCCTGCAGCTCCTGCGAGCAGACGATCGCCACCGCCTCGGCGTCGGCCAGCGAGAACTCGAGTTCGGCCGTGCGCGCCCGCGCGCTCACCGGCATCGCCACCGCGCCGAGCCAGGCGCAGGCGAACACCGCGATCGCGAACTCGGGCCCGTTCGAGAGGTAGAGCGCCACCCGGTCGCCCGGCCGTACGCCGCGCCGTGCGAGGCCGCCCGCGCACTTGGTGGTGGCATGGTGCAGCTCGCGCCAGCTCAGGCGCAGCGTGTCGCAGACCAGCGCCTCGCCCTCGGGCGAGAGCCGCACCGCGTCGGCCAGCATCTGGGCCACGTTGGCGGGCCGCTCGGCGAAGCAGCGCACCACGCGCTCGTTGAAGTGCACTTCACGTCGCATCTTGGGCATGGAATCTCCCCACTGGGACCACGAGGACGCGGAGCTCTGCGAGGGCCGCAGCTCCGTCGGGGCGCTGAGCACGCCGTGCATGAGCATCTCGATGCAGTGCCGCACGGCATCCTGCAGGCTGCGCGCCGGATGGCTGTCGGGCCGGTACCAGCGGCCGATGCCGCTGAGCGCGCCGACCACCGTGTACGAGGCCATCGCCGCGTCGCCGCGCGCGATCCAGCCTTCGGCCATGCCGGCCTCGATCAGCGCGCGGAACTCGGTGTCGATCTCGCCCTTGAGCGCGCGCAGTTCGCGCCGCCTGGGCTCGGCCAGCGGGTCCTCGCCGACGCGGATCACGCACAGGCCGAAGTCGCTGGTCACGATGCCCGCGTAGTTCTCCATCGCCACGCGCAGCCGCTCGCGCGGCGGCAGCCCGCGCCGCGCCGCCTCGAGGATGCCCGCGCGCAGCGCCTCGAGCCCGCGCTGCACGCACTCGAACAGGATCTGTTCCTTGTTCTCGACGTAGTGGTAGACGGTGGGCTTGGTCACGCGCAGGCTGCGCGCGATGTCGTCGAGCGAGGTGCCCTGGAAGCCCTTGGTCGTGAACAGCCGCGCCGCCGCCAGCAGCACCGCGTCCTTCTTGGCATGGCGATCCTGCTGCCGCTCTCCGCGGCTTTGCCAAGGCGATTCGACCAGCTCGGTAGACATTCGACTCCTGCGGCGACGACCAGGGACCGATGCCGCGCGGAGGCCGCGTGGCGCCTTGAGAACCGGGGGTTACTCGAAAGTACCCTGGTTGACTGGCGCGATTATTCGGAGCGACGGAGGAGGGTGGTTCGGGGAATTTCCCTTAGCTGCGGCGCACCAAAAAACCCGCGGGGTTCAGGCGCGTGAAGCGGACAAGCGGCTTCGCAGCCAGCGGTTCAACGGCTCGCTGTAGCAGCGCGCGATGGCGTCGCACAGCGCCATCGACAGCAGCATGTAGCCACCGAGCAGCCACATCCTGTCGCCGCCGCTCGCGAGCGCGGGCGGGAACAGGGTCCGCAGCAGGCCGAGCACGATCAGGTGGAACAGGTAGAGCTCGTAGCTGCGCCGGCCGAACCATCCGAAGGCGGCCGGGAGCCAGCGAGCGGGTGCCCATGCCGTGCCGCCGTCCGCGGATCGATCGCTCATCGTGGCCAGCAGCACGGCCGTGCCCAGCGCCATCGCCGTGACACCGAGCACATGGCTCTGCGCGATCGGCCATCGCAGGTAGAGGACGACCATGGCGATCGCCACGGTCCACGACAGCAGCGTCTTGAGTCGTGCGGAGAGAACGAGCGAGTCCGCGAGCAGCGCCGTGCAGCAACCGATCGCGATGCCGTCGAAGGCCGCGAAGTAGGCATAGAGGTAGCCGCCTTCATCGTCCTGGCGGTGGAAGCGGTAGACCGGTGCCAGCACCGCGATCGCGAGCCAGAAGGCGATCAGCCGGCGCTCCCGGCGCAGCAGCGCGCAGAGGATCGGGAAGAAGAGATAGAAGACCTCCTCGACCGACAGCGACCACAGCACGCCGAGCGCGTAGTTGGTCCAGCCGTACTTGTCGACCACCACGTTCATCCAGAAGGTCAGGGAGGCGAGGTTGACCAGCCACAGCGGCAACGGGGTCGCGCCTGCCGGCGCCCGGTTCTGGAAGATGGCCACGCCGGCCCAGGCCAGCAGGTTGACCGCGACCAGCAGGAGCAGCAGGCACGGCACGATGCGCGCCACGCGCAGGCCATAGAAGGCGCGCGCCTTCACGTGCTGCAGCGCGCCCCAGCGGCGCCGCGCGTTCGATGTGATCAGGAAGCCCGAGATCACGAAGAACATCGTGACGCCGTAGTTGCCGTTGCGCGCCACCGCGCGCACCGCTTCCCAGCCGAAGAGTTGCGACAGCACGGTGCCGTCGAGCCGGTAGGCGATGTTGAAGTGGTGGAACAGCACCAGCAGGATCGCGATGCCGCGCAGCACATCGATGCGCGTGCTGCGCGGCCCGAGGCTCGGTGCCGTCGTCATCTCGCGGCGGAACCGATCAGCGCGGGCAGGGCCGGCAGCAGCGCGTCGCGCGTGCGGATGCCCGGTGTCGTCGCCTGCTTCCGGTCGTCCTGCGTCAGCCGCGCGAACACCACGGTGCGCTCGCCGCGCGTGGCCCAGCCGACATACCAGCCGTAGCCATGGGCTTCGTCGAGCGAGCCATCGGCCTTCTTCGGGTAGGCCGCGCCGGTCTTGCCCTGCACGGTCCAGCCCTCGGGCAGCTCGGTCGTCTCCATCGAACGCCGTGTCATCTCGGTCGCGTGCGGCGATACCGGCAGCCGGTTCGACAGCAGCTTGCGCAGGAACTCGACCTGCTCGCGCGGCGAAATGCGCAGCGAGGACGCGACCCATGAACGCTCGAGCCCGTTGTGCTTGCCCGGGTCGCCCGACACATCGGCGTTGCCGTAGCCGAAGTCCTTCGCATAGCGCGCGAAGCGCTCGGCGCCCAGCGATTCGGTCACCCGCTGCGAGAACCAGAAGACCGACAGCTTGAGCCAGCGCTGCGGATCGGTCGGCTGCTTCCAGCCTTCGACCCAGGCCGGGTAGCCTTCCTTGAAGGGCAGCACGGGGTCGTGCTCGTTCTTGAGGAAGCCCGCGTCGAAGCCCATCAGCGCGATCGCGATCTTGAAGGTGGAGGCGGGGGTGACGCGTTCATCGCAGCGGCCTTGCTTCACGATGAACTGGCCGGTGGTCGCGTCGGCGATGGCGGTGCAGAGGGTGCGGGCGTGGGTGGTGGCTGCGAGGGGGGCGAGCAGGGCGAACAGGGCGATGGGCAGGAGGCGAAGCGGACTTTTCATGGAAGGGACGGGGAATGGATCGCCATCGTAGAAAAGACCGGCGTTCGTGTCCTCCGACTGGCAAGCGAGGGACGTCTCGGCCGTAACGCGTGTAACGCCGAAGGGTCCTCGCTAGTTCGCCGGCCTCGAAAACACATTCACCAGGCTCCCATCCGGATCGCGAAGCAACAGCGACCGGTTGCCCCACGGCATCGTGGTCGGCCGCATCACGACCTCGGCCGCTTCCTTCATGCGCGCCAGCGTGCCCTCGACATCGGCGACCTCGAACTCGAGGATTGCCGAGCGGTTCGATGCGGCCGTCGCGGCCCCGGCGTTGAAGCGCTGCACGAGATGCTCTTCGGAGATGGCCAGCGTCGCGCCCTCCAGCCGGATCTCCGCGAAGCCGTCGGCCAGCCGGGTGGCCTCGGTGCCCGACAGGCGCGCGTAGAACGCAACGAGGGCTTCGAATTGTTGAGTGACTAGACGCACGGATGCAAACTTCACGCCGATCTCCTGAATGAATGAACGATGGGCGCGAGCTTAGGGAGAAGGCATGTCAGATTCCGGCAGTATCGTGCGGCCGCTTTGCTTTACGCGCTGCTGCCAGGCCTTGAGCAGCGCCTGGCGGCGCCGGGGGTAGCGCGCATCGAGCATCTCGGCGGCGACGATGCGGTCGGCGCGGAAGTTGCGGAAGTCGTTGCGCAGCTCGCACCAGGCGCTGAGCACGCGCGACTGCTCGAAGTACACGAGTGCGAAGGGCCAGATGACGCGTTGCGACGTGGTCCCGCCGGGATCGCTGTAGCCGATCCGCAGCTTGTGCTCGGCACGGATCGCGGCGCGCAGCAGATCGGGCTCGACCGCGGCCGGCGCGCGCTTCGCTCCCACGGCCACGAGCAGCGCGGAGGCTTCGAGCTCGCGCTTCAGTGCGGGCGGCAGCACGGCGGCGATCTTCGCCATCGCATCGTGCGCGCCGGCCGACAGCGCCCTGTCGCCGCGGTCGGCCACCCAGCGCAGGCCCAGCGCGAGCGCCTCGATCTCCTCGGGGCCGAACATCAGCGGCGGCAGCACGTAGCCCGGCTGGAGCACATAGCCGAGGCCGGGCGAACCTTCGATCAGCGCGCCCTGCGACTGCAGGCTCGCGATGTCGCGGTACAGCGTGCGCAGGCTGATGCCGAGTTGCTCGGCCAGGGCCTGGCCGCTGATGGGCCGGCGATGGCGGCGCAGGGTCTGGACCAGGGCGAGCAGGCGTTCGGAGCGGGACATGCGGGCATGGTAGTGGCCCGCCGCCCGGATGCGGCGCGCGCCGGCTACAACTGGCTCTGCGGAATCAACGGCCCCAGCAGCCTGAGCTTGAAGCGCTGCCACGCTGTCGTCTCGGGCGGCACGTCGAACACGCGCGTGTCGTCGTCCTGGTCCACCCATTCGACGTTCCGGCCCTTGGCATCGAGCCGCAGCCGGTAGAAGCTGCGCGTGTCGGCAAAGCTCTCGAGCTGGCGCGCCATGTCGGCGCTGTCGATGATCAGGCCCAGCTCGGTGTTGAGCCGTGCCGAGCGCGGGTCGAGGTTCATCGAGCCGAGGAAGACCTGGCGATGGTCGACGATGCCGTTCTTCATGTGCAGCGCGCCGGTGCCATGGCCGAACAGGCCGAGCTTGCCGCGGTGCACGCTCAGCGAGGGGCTCAGTTCGTAGATGTCGACGCCGGCCTCGAGCAGCCGGTGGATGTGCGGCCAATAGCCGACATAGACCCAGGGCTCGTCGGTGGAGGCCAGCGAGTTGGTGATGAGCTCGACCTGCAGGCCCTCGGCGCGCGCTTCCGCGAGGCTGAGGACGGCGGCGTCGGAAGGCACGAAGTAGGGCGACACCATCTTGATGGTGTGGCGCGCGGTCCGGAACCAGCGCACCACGGATTCGGTGACGGTGCCCTTGTTCGAGTTCTCGCGCTCGTTCCAGCCTTGGGTCTTGGTCAGCGGATCGAACAGCACGCGCGCGTCGGCTATGAGCAGCGGGCTCAGCCTGCGCTCGGCCAGCTCGAAGGGCAGGTTCATCATCGGCACCATCTCGAGCGGGATCGAGGCCGGCTCGCCCTCGGTCGCGTTGGGGATGATGCCGTCGGCCGGGATGCGCGGCGCCTGCGGCGGCCTGGCGGTGGCGGTGCGTTCCTCGAAGGACTGCCGCAGCTGCGCCGGCGTCAGGCTGCTGCGCGCGATGCGCTGCACGGGATAGACGGCCTCGCTGTTCCAGTAGTGGTCGAAGGCGTCGGAGAGTTCGCGCACCACCGGGCCCGCGGCGAACACGTCCATGTCGATGAAGTTGCTGGCGCTGGCGTTCATCACGTACTCGTCGGCCATGTTGCGCCCGCCAGCCACGGCGGCGGCGTTGTCGGCCACGAACAGCTTGTTGTGCATGCGCCGGTTGATGCGCTCGAAATCCATGGCCGAGGCGGCGAAGCGCGTGAGGTCGCTGCCGCGGCCGGCAGGGAAGGGATTGAACAGGCGCACCTCCACGTTCGGATGGCTGGCCAGCCCGAGCAGCAGTTCGTCCTCGCCGGTGGTGTAGAGGTCGTCCACCAGCAATCGCACGCGCACGCCGCGCGCGGCCGCATCGCGCAGCGCGCGCATCAGGGCGCGGCCGGTGTTGTCGCCGGCCAGCAGGTAGTACTGCACGTCGAGGCTGCGGGTGGCGAGCTTCGCGAGTTCGATGCGGCTGGCGAAGGAGGTCGGGCCGTAGGGCAGCAGGCGAAAGCCCGATGCGTTGCCCGGTGCCAGTGCCTGCTGCGCGATGGCGTTCAGCGGCGTGGCGGCGTAGTCGGCGATCGCGGCGACGGGCGGCTGCGCCACGGGCGGCGGCAGGCTGGCGCAGGCGCCGAGCAGGGCGGGCAGCAGCAGGGCCGCGAGCAGCAGGCGAAGGCGCGGGAGCGGGGACGCGGTCGGCATGGGGTCGATCTCCGAAGGCCGGTGACGGTGCGGCGATCGATCATGCGCCATGGCGGCCGCGCCGCGCTCATTCCTTGATGTTGGCCGTCTGCACGATCTTCTGGTTGCGCGCGTACTCGGCCTGCACGAAGCGGCCGAAGGCTTCGGGCGTGCCGCTGCCCGGCAATGCGCCCTGCTCGGCGAGCTTGCTGCGCACGCCTTCCTCCTGCAGCACGGCCTCGAGTTCCTGGTTGATGCGCGCGATGACGGCGGGTGGCGTCTTCGCGGGCGCGAAGATGCCGGACCAGCTCACCATGTCGAAGCCCTTGAGGCCGGGCATCTCGTCGAAGGTGGGCACGCCGGGCAGCGCGGGCAGGCGCTTGGCGCCGGTGATGCCGAGCGCCTGCAGCCGCTTGCCGTTGACGTGCGGGATGGCGCTGGTGCTCACGAGCATCGCGAGGTCGACCTGGTCGCCGATCACGTCGGTGGCGATCTGCGCGCCGCCGCGGTAGGGCACGTGGGTCACGAAGATGCCGCTGCGCTGCTTGAGCAGTTCCATCGCGAGCTGCAGCACGGTGCCCACGCCCGAGGTGGCGTAGTTGTACTTGCCGGGCGCGGCCTTGGCGAGCTGCACGAAGTCGGCGTAGCTCTTCGCGGGCAGGCCGGGGCGCGCCACCAGCACCATCGGCGCGGTGTTGAGCAGGCCGACCGGCGCCAGGTCCTTGAGCGGATCGAAGCGGAAGGCCGAGGGGTTGACCAGCCGGCCGATGGCGATCGCGCTGTCGGGGCCGACCACCAGCGTGTAGCCGTCGGGCGCCGCGGCCACGGCCTTGGCCACGCCGATGGCGCCGCCGGCACCGGCCACGTTGTCGATCACCACCGCCTGCTTGAGCCGCTCGGCCAGCCGCGTGGCGACCAGGCGCGCGTTGACGTCGACGCTGCCGCCCGCGGTGTAGGGAACGATCAGCGTGATCGGCCTGGCCGCGGGCCAGGCCGGCTGGGCCGAGGCCATGGTGGGCAGCAGGGCGGGCAGCGCGGCGCAGAGCGTCGCGGCCACGAGCAGGGGACGGCGGAGGTGGTTCATGGCGGGCTTCAGGCGTGGGCTTGGGAAGAGGGCGGCGCATCGCCGAGGCGGCTGCGCAGGTGGTCGAAGGCGTCGCTCCATTGCGCGCGCCAGTCGCGGCGCTGCGTCTCGTCGATCCAGGCGCCGTCGAGGCCGTTGAGCATGAAGTCGCGCAGGTCGTCGAGGCCGAAGCCGAAGTCGCGCACCATCATCAGCCAGGCCTGCGTGGGCGTGACCTTGTGCAGGGTCGGGTCGTCGGTGTTGGGATGGATGCGCAGGCCCAGGCCCGGCATGTGGCGGATCGGATGGTCGAGCGCCCAGCGCTCGGGCGGCAGGGTGCGCAGGTAGTAGGAGTTGGTCGGCACCACGGTGAACAGCACGCCGCGCTCGGCGCATTCGCGCGCGAAGTCGGGCGCGTCGACCACGGTGTAGCCATGGTCGATGCGGTCCACGCGCAGCACGTCGAGCGCGGTGCGCACGTTGGTCCAGGGCATGCCGAACTCGCCGGCATGCGCGGTGGTGCGCAGGCCGACCTGCCGCGCGCGCGCATAGGCCTCGGTGAAGAGCTCGGGCGGCCGGTCGACCTCGCGGTAGTCGATGCCGATGCCGATCACCTCGTCGCAGCGGTTCGCGGCCATCCACTCGACCATCTCGAGCGCGGCCGCGGGCGAGGCCTCGCGGTCGATGGCGCCGATCAGCCGGCCGTCGATGCCGAACTGCTGCTTCGCATCGCGGATCGCGCGCACGATCGCGCCCTGCGCGAGCGCATAGGGGATGCCCGACACCTGCACCGTGCCGGTCGGGTTCCACGAGAACTCGGCATGGCGCACGTTGTGCTGCGCGGCGTCCTGCAGGTACTCGAGCGTGAGCTGGTGCAGGTCGTCGGGGCCGCGCACCAGCTCGGCGTCGAGCGCGCGCAGCACGCGCAGCACGCCCACGGGCTTCTCGCCGCGCGTGTAGAAGCCCTCGATCTCGTCGGCCGCCAGCGGCGAGCCGGCACGCAGGTTGAGCTGCTTGAAGGTCTCGTGGCGCACGGTGCCGAACAGGTGGCAGTGCAGCTCGACCTTGGGAATGGCGCGCAACAGGGCTTCGAGGTCGAAGCCGTGGGCGGCGGAAGACGGGCTGGCGGAGGGGCTGGCGGTCATGCGGGCCAGTCTAGTGAGGGCGAGGCGATAAGGAAAATTTTGAATTTCTATAATTTGATTCGCCCGATCTATAAGCATGGCCACCTCCCCGCGCGTTCCCAAGCCCTTGCCGGCGCCCGAACCGGCCGCGTCCTCGCTGCCGCTGCGCGCGCTCACGCTGCGCCAGCTGCAGTGCTTCTCGGTGCTGGTCGAGGAGGCGCACTTTGGCCGTGCCGCGCGGCGGCTGGCCATCACGCAGCCCGCGCTCAGCAATGCGATCAAGCAGGTCGAGAAGCTGCTGGGCGCGCAACTGCTCACGCGCTCCACGCACCGCGTCGAGCTCACGCCGCTGGGCGCCGAGGTGCTGGCGCGCACCGACTTCCTGGTCCACACGGTCGAGGTGGCGCTGCGCGACATCGAGAGCACGGTGCGGCGCGGCCGGGCCTTCGTGCGCATCGGCGTGATCCCCTCGGCCGCCGCGCGCGTGGCTGCGGCCGCGAGCGAGTTCGCGGCGGCGCATGCCGAGCGCCTCGGCGAGGTCGAGCTGTCGTGGCGCGACGCGCCCTCGACCGCGCTGCTGGCCGAACTGCGCAGCGGCCAGCTCGACATGGCGGTGGCCGCCATCACCGAGCCGCCGGGCGGGCTCGAATGCGTGGACCTGTTCCGCGATCCGCTGGTGCTGGTGGTGCGGCGCGACCATGCGCTGGCCGCGACCGGCGAAACGGACTGGGAGCGCATCGGCCGCGAGCGGCTGGTGCTGTTCGAGAGCGGCAGCATGCCGGCGCTCGGCAATCCCGCGCGCGCCCAGTTCGCGCAGGGGCTCGAGCCCTTGCGCGTGAGCTATTCCGAAACCCTCTATGCGCTGGTGCGCGGCGGGCAGGCGCTGGGACTGATGCCGCGTCTTTACACGGCCTCGCTGCGCGATCCCGAACTGGTGGTGCTGGCGCTGTCGAAGCCGCGCATCGAGCGCCGCGTGGTGCTGGCCTATCTGCCGGGGCCGATGCGCAACGTGGCGGCGCAGGCGCTGATCGACTTCCTGCGCGAGCGCCTGCCGCAGGCCGGCGAACGGCCGGTGCGGCGGGTCGCCAAGGGTGCGAGGACCCACCGTAAACCGTAGTTCTCAGTGCGCCGAATACCTGCGTAAAGGTCAACGAATTGTTTCTTAGACAGGGTATCTGCCGCTAAGATTTCGCGGTCATGTCTCGCCCGCTCATCGCGCTCGTCCTCGCGGTCCTTCTGTGCTGTCAGGCCGTGGTGGTGTTCGCGCAGATCCTCGTCGAAGCCGGCCTGCATCACGACCTCGTCGCGCAGACGCTGTGGTCGGATGCCTCGGCCTCCAGCGATGACTTTCCGCGCGGCGCGGGCACCTCCGTGTCCGCCTCGGTGTCCACCGACGACACGGACATCGGCCACGGCATCGAGGTCGCGTTCGAGGGCTACGCGCTCGAACTGATCGTGCTGCCCGGCGCGCTGCCGCGCTCCTTCGCCTCCTTCTCCTCCTCGACCTTCCTCGCGCCGCCCAAGCGGCCGCCACGGATTTCCGCCTTCCTCGCCTAGGTCCGGCCCCGTGCCCGGATCGCGCTGCCGCTTCGGCGTGCAGCGCCTGCGCAGCCATTGCGCATCGCCCGCCGCGCGCGGGCCGGCGCCATCGTCCGCGGTGGCCATTCATCCAGAGGAACCGAGGAGAGAGAGCCGTGAACCAATCCAAGGACGTCATGTTCGCCCGGCTGGCGAACTTCAAGATCGACATCGACGCGCTGCGCGCCCACTTCGAACAGCACGTGCGCCAGCTGCCGTCGACGCAGTACCGCGACAACCGCGTCGACTACATCGGCTGGGCCGTGACCAGCCGCGACGGCACGCTGATCGACGGCATCCGCCGCATCAATCCCAATGCCGCCATGCCCAGCCGCGGCACGCAGCCCACCGATGCCTGCTCGGGCTGCCTGGCCGAGGTGATGGACGCGCTGTCGGCGCGCGGTCTCAAGCCCTTTCGCGCGCGCATCATGCAGCTCGAGAGCGAAGGCGACGAGATGCCGCTGCACACCGACGCCGTGCGCGAGGCCTGGCGCCTGCACGTGCCGATCGTCACCAACCCCAACTGCTTCTTCGAATGGCAGCGCGCCGACGGCAGCATCGAGAGCGTGCACCTGCCGGCCGACGGTTCGGCCTGGCTGGTGCGCGTGGACGTGCACCACCGTGCCGTCAACCGCAGCAACCAGCCGTCGAGCCGCGCCCATTTGCTGATGAGCCTGGAGACGCCGCCGCCGATCGGCATGCTGGCCGCCCCCTGGCTGCCGGTGGTGCGCGAGGCCGAAGCCATCGCGCTGGCGGCCTGAGCGATGTGGCGGGAAGACGCACCGCTCGAAGCGATCGCTTCCGGGGCCTGGACCTCGGTCGCCGACATGGAGGCCGCGCTGGCGGCCTTCGCGCGCGCGGACCAGCATGAGCTGAGCCTGTACCGGCTGCGCCGCGCGCTCGGCGAGGGCCATGCGTTCGAGAAGGAGATCGTGCTGCGCTACCACGAGGCGCTGGTGCTGTCGGGCAACGTCGCGGCGGCGCTCGAGCTGCGCGGCGGCGAGATCTGGGCGCGCCACTTTCCCGCCCAGGGCGAGATGGACGCGGGCGCGGTGCAGATGATCGCGGGCCAGATCGATGGCCATGCGGCCCGGCTGGCCCAGGCCCTCGAGGCCTTTCCCTTCGCCTTCGCGAGCTTCCTCGCGGGCCTCAAGCGGCACCAGGGCGCGAGCTACCGCAGCCTGGCCGGCGTGGCCCGGCCGCTGTTCGAGCACCGGGAGTTCGCCGACCCGCGCGATCGCACCGCGCTGATGCTCGCGGTCGAGGGCTTCCGCGGCTACGGCGACGACCTGCGGCGCGAGATGCTGGTCGAGCTGTTCCAGCGCTGCGACCACGAGACGCTGTGCCGCTTCTTCCAGAGCGTGCTGCCCGCGAACGGCGCGCTGCTGCGCGCCTTCGCGAACGACCTGCTGGAGGACACGCAGGGCCTGCGCTGCCTGAGCGACGCGGCGATCTGCCGGCTGCTGATCCTCGGCTACGGCCTGTTCGACGAGGCGCTGTACGAGCGCATCCTCGCGCAGGTGCGCAGCCTGCCGCCGGCCGAGGGAGGCAAGCAGGCGAGGCAGGCACGCGCCAGCGCGAGGATCGCGCGCGCCTTCGAATCCGGCGCGGCGCGCTCCGATGCAACTGCGCCGGCCGCCGGCGCGCCGCTGCGCATCGCCGTCTGCGTGTCGGGCCAGATGCGCGGCTATGCGGCCGCCTTCCAGACCTGGAAGCACCTGGGGCTGGATGGCCACCAGGTGAAGTACTTCGTCCATACCTGGGAGGACACGGGCTGGCGCTTTCCCGATCCGATGTCGGGCAACGGCGTGGACCGGATCTTCAAGTTCGCGCCCTTCGCCGAGGCCTACCGGCAGGCCGGCTTCCGCTATGGGCTGGCCGCGATGAAGAAGGCCTATCCGAACTTCTTCGCCCGGCTCGAGGTGTCGTCGACGCTCGGCGAGGCGGACCTGCGCGCGGTGTACGGCGCCGACGCGGTGGTGGCGATCGAGAACCACCGGCGGCCCGAGTTCGAGCACGACACGAACAACCAGCTCAAGATGTTCTACAAGATCCAGGAAGCGCACCGCCTGATGCTGGAGGACGGCGGCGACTACGACCTGGTGATCCGGATCCGGCCCGACCGCGCCTTCCGCGCCGGCACGGCCGCGCCCGACTGGGCCGGCATGGCCGAGGCCTGCCGCCGCCAGCGCGTGCTGTTCTTCAACCACCTCGCGGTGACCAAGACGCTCTATGCCGGCGACCAGTTCGCGGTTGGCTCGCCCGAGGCCATGGGCTGCTATGCCAACACGCTGGGGCTGCAGACCCAGGCGATCCGCGAGAACTGGTTCGGCTTTCCGAAGCGGCTGCGTTCGCACTGTTCGCTCGCGCATGCCTTGCTGTTTCAGGGCGTGCGGCGGCGGCCGCTCGAGCACATCCATGCCGTCGAGGCCGTGCCCGCCGCCGCCTATGGCCGCGGCGAGCTGCGCGCGATGCTGTCGGCCGACCTGCCCGCGGGCCCGGCCAGCGAGATGGACCGCCTGCTGTGGAACGCCCTGGCCGGCGCGGCGCCGCGGTGAAACGGGTGCGTCGCATGCAGGCCGTGCTGGCCCTGTCGGTGCTTTGGGCCCTGTTCCTCGGGCTGCTGCCGGGCGCGGCGCGCGCGCAGGACCAGGCCGACCGCGAGCCGGGCCTGCAGCAGGGGCCCGAGGGCGCGGGCTGCCGCATCTCGAAGAACGCGCACAGGCTGGCGCTGACGCAGCGCCACGAGTTCAACGGCATCCGCGTCTTCTATGCGCTCGAGGGGCCGCATGCGCTCTACACCGGCGTCGACCTCAACGGCAACGGCGTGCCCGACATGGTCGAGGACGCCGCGCTGCACCTGGACACCGTGCGCCGCATCTACCTGGCCAACGGCTTTCGCGATCCGCTGCGCAGCCCGCGCTTCAGGCAGGCCGAGACGATCGACATCGACCTGTTGAACTTCGATGCCTACAGCCCCGGCGTCGCGGACAAGCGCGGGCTCTCGTTCTCGGCCGTGATCCGCTATCCCGGCAGCAGCGCGCGCGCCGACCGCTGCACGCTCTCGATCGCCATCAATGCCGCGCTCGCGGGCAACCACGAGCGGGTGAAGGACTACCTGATCCCGCACGAGCTGTTCCACCTGTTCCAGTACGGCCACGCGATGTTCCGCGCCAGCTGGTACCTCGAGGGCATGGCGAAGTGGGCCGAGTGGGTGACGCTGGCCGAGAACCGGCGCAACCCCACCTTGTGGAGCACGCCGCTGCCGGCCACGCCCACCGAACTGCGCGCGCGCGTGTTCGCCAACCCCAATCCCTACGACGTGCGGCATTTCTGGAACCGCCTGGCCGAGCTGGCCAAGGCCGGCGAGCCGCCGATGGCCATGCCCGACGAGCTGCGCGCGCGCCGCTTCGCCGACGGCAGCCCGGTGGTGCGCGACGAGATCTGGCGTGGCCATGCACTGATGCTGCGCATCCTGCAGGCCTTCGGCGAGGAGACCGAGGCCGTGGCGCGCGAGCGCGGCCTGCCGCCGTACCAATGGCCCGACGCCGACCAGCGCGACACGGCGCACAACCCGCGGCTCATGCGCGTCGTACAGCGCGCGATGGCCGCCTCGGGCGTACGCCACAACGACGAAATCGCGCGCTTCCTGGCCATCGACCCGGCCGCCGCGAACCAGAATTAGAGGAGCCCCACTTGAAACGCCTGATCTTCGACCTGGACCACACGCTGTGCGTGGCGGAGCAGAAGGACTACCCCAATGCCCGCCCGCGCGAGGACATGATCGAGCGGCTGCGCAGCTACCGCGAGCAGGGCTTCGCGATCTCGATCTACACCAGCCGCAACGTCAACAGCTTCGGCGGCAATGTCGGCCGCATCAACGCCCACACGCTGCCGATCATCATCGACTGGCTGGCCCGCCACGACGTGCCCTACGACGAGATCCACGTCGGCAAGCCATGGTGCGGCGAGGAGGGCTTCTACGTCGACGATCGCGCGATCCGGCCCTCGGAGTTCCTCAAGTACAGCCGCGAGGAAATCGACCGGCTGCTGGAGCACGAGAAGTGATCGTCGTCACCTCGGCGGCCTACGTCGACTCCGAGCTGCAGTCGGAGTTCGGCCGCCTGCCGCCGGCCTTCCTGCCGGTGGCCAACCATCGGCTGTTCGTGCACCAGGCCGAGCTGCTGGCGCGGCATTTCCCGGGCGAGCCCATCTATCTCTCGCTGCCCGAGAGCCATGCCGTCTCGCACCGCGACGTGCAGGCGCTCGAGGCCCATGCGATCCAGGTGCTGCGCGTGCCCGACGGGCTCACGCTGGCCGACTCGCTGCTGTTCTCGATCAACACCGTGGGCCGCTACGACGACGGCATGCGGCTGCTGCTGGGCGACACGCTGATCAACGACCTTCCGACCGGCTGGGACTGCCTGAGCGTGGCCGAGTCGGCCGACGACTACGACTGGCAGGTGGACCACGGCTCGGAGACCGCGGTGCGCGTGTGGTGCGGCTACTTCGCGTTCCAGTCGGTCAGCCGGCTCGCCAAATGCCTGGTGGCAGCGCGCGGCTCGTTCGAGCGCGCGGTCTCGGCCTACGACGAGGCCTGCTACCTGCAGCGCGTGCAGACCGCGCAGTGGTCGGACTTCGGCCACGTCAACACCTTCTACCGTTCGCGCGCGCGCATCACCACGCAGCGCGCCTTCAACGACCTCGCCATCGGCGACCGGCGCGTGCGCAAGACCGGCAGCCAGCCGCGCAAGCTCGAGGCCGAGGCACGCTGGTTCGAGGCGCTGCCGCCGCGGCTGCGCGTATACGTCCCGCAACTGCTCGACCGCGGCGCGGTCGAGGACGGGGACGGCGGCTATGGCTACGAACTCGAGTACCTGTGCATGGCGCCGCTCAACGAGCTCTACGTGCACGGCCGCAACTCCACTGCCTTCTGGTCGCGCGTGTTCAGGCACCTGGCCGACTGGCTCGCGGCCTGCCAGACGGCGGTGCCGCTGGGCGAGCGCGAGCGCCAGGCGGTGGCGCAGGACAGCCGCGGCATGCTGGGCGACAAGACGCGCGCGCGGCTCGATGCCTATGCCACCGCGAGCGGGATGAGCCTGTCGGCGCCCACGCGGCTCAACGGGCGCGCGCTGCCCTCGCTGGCCGAGATCCTCGAGCGCTGCCTCGAGGCCGCGGCGCGCGTGCCGCTGGTGCCGGGCGTGATGCACGGCGACCTGTGCTTCAGCAACATCCTGTTCGACACCCGCTCGGACTGCATCAAGCTGATCGACCCGCGCGGCCTCAATTTCCGCGACGAGCCGCGGCTCGTCGGCGACCTGCGCTACGACCTCGCCAAGCTCGCGCATTCGGTATTGGGGCTGTACGACTACATCGTGGCCGATGCCTTCGAGATCGACGACGGGACGGGGCTGGATTTCCGCCTGCGCATCCATGCCGACGAGGACGTGGCCGCGATCCAGAAGCTGTTCGCGGCGCTGCCGCTGCTCAACGGCATGACCGCGCGCCACGTGGCGCCGATCACGGTGCTGTTGTTCCTGTCGATGCTGCCGCTGCACCAGGACGCGCCGCGCCGCCAGCGCGCGATGCTGGCCAATGCTTTGCGCCTGTACGAACAGATGGAGCACTGAGCGATGTTCGTGATACCGATGATGGGCAGGAGCCGCCGCTTCACCGAGGCCGGCTATGCATTGCCCAAGTACCGGCTGCCGCTGCACGGGCGCACGGTGTTCTTCCATGTGGTGAAGTCCTTCGAGCGCTACTTCCAGGACGACCTGTTCCTGTTCGTGGTGCGGCGCGACCACGACGTGGTCGAGTTCCTGGTGCGCGAGCTCAAGGCGCTGGGCGTCAAGTCCTTCCACATCGTCGAGCTCGACGGCGACACGCTGGGGCAGGCCGACTCGGTGCACCGCGGGCTGCAGGCGCTGCGCAGCGAGGAGGCGCTCTACGTCTTCAACATCGACACCATCCGGCCCGGCTTCCGCAAGTCGGCGCTGGCCGACGGCGCCGCGGGCTACCTCGAGGTGTTCGAGGGCGAGGGCGAGCACTGGTCCTTCGTCGAGCCCGGGCCCGATCGCTCGGTGCTGCGCACCACCGAGAAGGAGCGCATCTCCAGCCTGTGCAGCGACGGTCTCTACCACTTCGCCGACGCGCGGGTCTTCGACGAGGCCTTCGAGCACCAGCAGCGCCACCAGCTGCTGACGCGCGGCGAGTACTACATCGCGCCTTGCTACAACGCGCTGATCGAGCGTGGCGCGCGCGTGGCCTACGAGCTGGTCGGGCCCGAGCAGATCGTCTTCTGCGGCACGCCGCAGGAGTACGAAGCGGCGGTCGCCCGGCCCTGGGAATGACGCCGGGACGAGGGACAATGCGCGCAGCCATCGCATCGCCAGCCGATGGAAGCCATGTGAGGAATCTTCGATGAGTCTGGGTGAACTGCTCGCGTGCGCGAAGCCCGCGGTGGCCGCGACGTGGGCCGAGTGCATGGAGGCCGCGGCGCCGGAAGGCGCGGGCGTGCTGTTCCTGTCGGCCTGCAACGCCAAGGAGCGCGCGCACGTGGTGACGGTGCGCGGCAGGAACTTCGACGAGGTGTGGCGCCGCGGCGCGCAACTGCTGCAGACCTGGCTGCGCAAGCAGAGCACGGCGCCGATCTGGCTGCGCGCGGACGTGGTCCACACGGTGCAGGCGATGCACTGGAAGGGGCTGCAGCAGGCCTTGCTGGCCACCAAGCGCAACTACTTCCGCAGCGGCATCGCCTTCGACGCCGACCTGTCGGTGGCCATGCTCGAGCAGGACATCGGTGCCCATGCCGTGCTCTACGACGGCAAGTTCGACGAGGCCACGCCCAACGCGGCGAACCTCCGGCTGTTCGGCCAGCACCGCTACGGGCGCGAACTGAGCTGGCCCACCGACCCGCAGCAGCCGGTGTGGGTGTTCGACACGCGCGCCGTGTTCACCGACGGCAAGGAGGCGCACCGCATCGAGCACGAGGGCGTGGGCCGCGGCTACCGCCGGCTGCCGGCCTGGGACGCGGCGCGCGTGCGCCAGATCGTCGAGACCAGCACCGCCTACCTCGCGCGCCAGGTCAAGAGCTCGGGCGCCTATCACTACGGCTGGTTTCCCTGCTTCGACCGCGCCATTCCCACCTACAACGCGCTGCGCCATGCGAGCTCGACCTATGCGCTGATCGAGGGCTGGGAGCTGACGCGCAAGCCCGAGCACAAGGCGGCGATCGACCGCGCGCTGGGCCACCTGACCGGCGAGCTGATCCGGCCCGCCACCTTGCCCGATGGGGCGCAGGCCGCGTTCCTGGTCGACATCGAGGACGAGATCAAGCTCGGCGGCAATGCCGTGTGCCTGCTCGCGATGGTCAAGTACACCGAGCTCACGGGCGACCGGAAGTACCTGCCGCTGATGGAGCAGCTCGCGCTCGGCATCCTGCACATGCAGGACCCGACCAGCGGCCGCTTCGTGCACGTGCTTCACCATCCGGACCTGCGCGTGAAGGAGGAGAACCGGATCATCTACTACGACGGCGAGGCCGCCTTCGGACTGATGCGCCTCTACGGCCTGACGCGCGACGAGCGCTGGCTGCGCGCGGTCGAGAAGGCCTTCGCGCACTTCATCGAGGCGCGCCACTGGGAGGCGCACGACCACTGGCTCAGCTACTGCGTCAACGAGCTCACGCTGTACCGGCCGGAAGAGCGCTACTTCCGCTTCGGCCTGGACAACGTGCGCGACCACCTCGAGTTCGTGCTCAACCGTATCACCACCTTCCCGACCCTGCTCGAGCTGATGATGGCGGCGCAGAAGATGGTGACGCGGCTGCAGGCCGACCCCGCGCATGCGCACCTGCTCGAGGGCTTCGACATCGAGAAGTTCTACCGCGCGCTCGAGCAGCGCGCGCGCTACCTGCTGAGCGGGCACTTCTGGCCCGAGCTCGCGATGTTCTTCCGCAATCCGCAGCGCATCGTGGGCAGCTTCTTCATCCGCCACCACAGCTTCCGCGTGCGCATCGACGACGTGGAGCACTACCTCTCGGGGTACGTGGCGTACTGGAAATACCTGGAGGCGGGAGGGCGGCCGGCGCAGCCGGCGGCGGTGGAGGCCGCGCTGCCGCAGCCGTAGCTCAGTGCAGCTCGGCCGCCGCGTGGATGGTCTCGCGCACGCGCGGATAGATCTGCGCGTTCCACTTGCTGCCGCTGAACACGCCGTAGTGCCCCACGCCGGCCTGCAGGTGGTGGGCCTTGAGGTAGGGCCGAACGCCGGTGCAGAGGTCCTGCGCGGCCACGGTCTGGCCGACGGCGCAGATGTCGTCGCGCTCGCCCTCGACCGTGAGCAGCGCGGTGCGGCGGATCGCGGCCGGGTTCACGGTGCGCTCGCCCACGGTGAGGTGGCCGCGCGGCAGGTCGTAGGTCTGGAACACGCGCTCCACGGTCTCGAGGTAGAACTCCGCGGGCAGGTCGTTGACCGCGAGGTACTCGTCGTAGAAGTTGCCGATGGTGTGCGCCTTCTCGAGCTCGCCCTCGACCAGGTGGCGGTACATGTCCTCGAACTGCTTCTTGTGGCGCTCGGGGTTCATGCTCATGAAGGCCGCGAGCTGCAGGAAGCCCGGGTACACGCGCCGCATCGCGCCCGCGTGCGGCCAGGGCACGTGGCTGATGAGGTTGCGGCGGAACCAGTCGATGGGCCGGTCGGTGGCGAGGCGGTTCACCGCGGTCGGGTTGATGCGGCAGTCGACCGGCCCGGCCATCAGCGTGAGGCTGCGCGGGGTGGCGGGGTTGTCGTCCTCGGCCATGAGCGCGGTGGCGGCCAGCGCGGCCACGCAGGGCTGGCACACCGCGACCATGTGGACGCCGGGGCCGACGGCCTCGAGGAAGGCCATGAGCTGCAGCGTGTAGTCGTCGAGGCCGAAGCGGCCTTGCCACAGCGGCACGTCGCGCGCGTTGTGCCAGTCGGTCAGGTAGACGTCGTGGTCGCGCAGCAGGGTGCGCACGGTTTCGCGCAACAAGGTGGCGAAATGGCCCGACAACGGTGCAACCAGCAGCACGGGCGGGTGCGTGGGATGGTCGCCGTCCTTCCTGAAATGCAGCAGGGTGCCGAAGGGCGCGCTCAGCGCCACCTCCTCGTGCACCGCGACCTCGTCGCCGTCGACCGGCACGCTGGCGATGCCGTAGGGCGGCCGGCTGTGGGTGAGCCGCATGCGCGAGAACACCTCGCACTGCGCCGCCAGCCGCCGCTGCATGGTGCGCTCGCTGCCGTCCTGCCAGAGCGCGCGCGCCATGTACTGGGAGGCGAGCCGCAGCGGGGAGAGCAGGTCGGCCTGGTTCTGGTAGACGCGGTAGAGCATGGTTGTGGTGCGTTGCAGTGCCAGAGGCAAGTTGCGGGCCAAGGCCGGGCGCACCGGGATGGAACGGGTGGCACAGGGCTTGCACGTCGCAGCCCACCGGCGGCGCTTGCCGGCACCAAGGAGCACACCCGATGGCCAAACCCGTTCTCACCATCAGCAGCAAGAACTACGGCGCCTGGTCGCTGCGCGGCTGGCTGATGTGCAGGCTGGCGGGCCTGGACTTCAGCGAGAAGATCATCCCGCCCGACGACCCGGCCATGAAGGCCGAGATGCTGCTGCTGTCGTCATCGATGCTGGTGCCCTCGCTGCAGCATGGCTCGGTCAAGGTGTGGGACACGCTGGCGATCGGCGAGTACCTCAACGAGATCAAGCCCAAGGCCGGCCTGCTGCCCGCCGACGTGGCGGCCCGGGCCCACTGCCGCGCGATCTGCGGCGAGATGCATTCGGGCTTCGCGGCCATGCGCGGCGCGCTGCCGATGAACATCAAGGCCCGTTTCAAGAACTTCAAGGTGTGGTCGCGCGCGCAGGCCGACATCGACCGCATCGTGGCGATCTGGCGCGAATGCCTCAAGGCCTACGGCGGCCCCTACCTGTTCGGCGAGCAGCCGGGCATTGCCGACGCGATGTACGCGCCCGTGGTCACGCGCTTCCTGAGCTACGACGTGGCGCTCGACAGCGCCTGCACGGCCTACTGCAAGCGCGTGATGGAACTGCCCGCGATGAAGGAATGGGTGGCGGCGGCGAAGCAGGAGCCCGACGAGATCGACGAGCTCGACGCGGAGTTCTGATTCAGCCCGGGGGCGGCGTCGGCTCGAAGCCGGCCTGCCGCAGCTTGCGCTCGATGCCCTGCGCGGCCGCCTGCAGGTCGGCCAGGTGCTGCGCCACCATATCGCGCTCGCTGCGCACCGCGGGCAGCCAGGCGCAACTGATGCAGCCGACCACGCGCTCGTCGAGCCGTACCGGCACCGAGATGGCGCCGAAGCGATCGGGCGAATCCATGCTGGTGGCGGTGGGGTCGCGCGACACGTAGCCCTGGGCGCGCGCGTTCGCCACCATGCGGCGCACGTTCTCGGGCCGCCGCGCGTCGCGGTCGACCTGGTGCGGCGAACGCGCGAGCGCCGCGAGGAGCTGGCGCCGTTCGTCCTCGGGGCAGAAGGCGAGGTAGCAGCGCCCGAGCGATGACATCAGCATCGGCGGGCGAAAGCCCAGCACCCGGTAGTTCACGGCCAGCCCGTTGATCGGGCGGTGGGCGTCGAGGATCAGCATCGCGCTGCCGTCGCGCACGCCGAGGTCGGTGGGCCAGGGCACCTTGCGCTGCAGCGTCGCGCGCGGTTGCGCCGCCAGCGCCGACAGCCGCGCGCGCCACTCGACGAGCGGGCCCGGGGCACCGGCGGCCGAGGTCGGCACGTAGCGCTTCTCGAGCTCGTTGCGCTCCACCCAGCCGGCCTGCTGCAGCGTCTTGAGGATGCGCAGCAGCGTGGCCTTCGACAGCCCGGTCTGGCGGCTGAGTTCCGACAGCGTGGCGGCCGAGGAGCGCTGGATCGCGAGCATCACCTCGAGCCCGCGGCGCAGCGCGTCGATGGATTTCACGCCCTGCGCGCCCTGGGTGTCCGACATGCCGCGGCCTCCGAAGTGGTTCACTCAGTGAAACTATATCTTCTGGCCCCGCGCCCGGCTTCCTACATTGCACTGGCCCCGATCCCGTGGCTCCACGCACAGGCAAGAAAGGAAAGCCCATGATGAATCCACTCCGGCGCCGGACGATGGCGGCCGCGACGCTGTTCTCGGCGCTGAGCGCGTTCGCCGCCACCGCCACCGCCGAGACCTGGCCCGCGCGGCCGATCACCATCGTCGTGGCCTACCCGGCCGGCGGCGACACCGACGCCATCGCGCGCACCTATGCCGAGAAGCTGTCGCAGCGCGTCGGTCAGCCGGTGCTGATCGACAACCGGCCCGGCGCGAGCGGCATGATCGGCAACGCCTGGGTGGCGAAGGCGCCGGCCGACGGCTACACGCTGCTGTTCACGCCCAGCACCTTCCCGATCGCGCAGCACGTGCTCAAGGCCGGGCCCGGCGTGGCGCACGACGTGGTCAGGGACTTCACGCCGATCGTGAAGACCGGCGACATCCCGCTGCTGCTGGTGACGGCGCCCGCGACCGGCCTGCAGAGCGCGACCCAGCTCGTGGCCGCCGCGAAGGCCGGGCGCGCGCTGACCTACGGCACGCCGGGCGCGGGCTCGCCGATGCACATCGCGGGCGAGCTGTTCAACCGCGACGCCGGCATCGCGCTCGTGCATGCGCCGTATCGCGGCGTGGCGCCGGTGGTCAACGACGCCCTGGGCGGCCATGTGAGCGTGGGCTGGATCACGCCCGGTGCCGTGGCCAGCCACATCGCGGCCGGCAAGCTGCTGCCGCTCGCGGTGGCGCAGCGCCAGCGCGCGGCGCTGCTGCCCACGGTGCCCACGCTGTACGAGCTCGGCTGGCGCGACGTGGACCTGAACGCCTGGATGGGCCTGCTCGGGCCGCGGGCGCTGCCCGAGGCGATCGTGCAGGCGCTCAACGCGCACTTCAACGAGATCCTCCGCATGCCCGAGGTGCAGGCGCGCATGGCCACGCTGGGCATCGAACCGGTGGGCGGCGCGCCCGCCGTGCTGGCGCGGCAGATCGCGCAGGACGACCAGCGCTTCGGCCGACTCGTGCGCGAGTTCGGCATCCGTGCGGATTGATCAGGAACCAGGAGACGACGATGTTGAGCGAAGAAAAGAACCGCCTGCTGACCGAAGTGGGCCCCGGCACGCCGATGGGCGACTACCTGCGCCGCTACTGGCACCCGGTCGCCGGTGCGAGCGAGTTCGATGCGCAGGCGGTCAAGCCGCTGCGCATCCTCGGCGAGGACCTGGTGCTCTACAAGGACCTCGGCGGCCGCTACGGGCTGGTCGACCGGCGCTGCCCGCACCGCAATGCCGACATGGCCTACGGCTACGTCGAGCAGTGCGGGCTGCGCTGCAGCTACCACGGCTGGCAGTACGACGCGGGCGGGCAGTGCGTGCACCAGCCCTTCGAGGAAACGCTGGACCCCGGCGCGCGCATGCGCCGCAGCACGCGGATCAAGGCCTACCCGGTGCAGGAGAAGGCGGGCCTGCTGTGGGCCTACATGGGGCCGCAGCCCGCGCCGCTGCTGCCCGACTGGGAGCTGTTCAATTGCGCCAACGGCTTCGCGCAGGCGGTGTTCGCCGAGATCCCGTGCAACTGGTTCCAGTGCCAGGAGAACTCCATCGACCCGGTGCACTTCGAGTGGACGCACAACAACTGGACCACGCGGCTGCAGGGCGAGGAAGGCCCATACGTGCCCACGCACCTGAAGCTCGCGTTCGAGGAGTTCGAGCACGGCTTCGTCTACCGGCGGCTGCGCGGCGGCGAGCGCGAGGACAACCCGATGTGGACCGCGGGGCGCGTTACGCTGTGGCCCAACGGCTTCTTCCTCGGCCATCACTTCGAATGGCGCGTGCCGATCGACGACCACCACACGCTGAGCGTGCTGTGGGTGTTGAGCCGCGTGCCGACCGAGCAGGAGCCCTATGTGCAGGAACGCATTCCGTCGTGGTACGGGCCCACCCGCGATCCGGCCACGGGCCGCTGGATCACCAGCCACGTCGCCAACCAGGATTTCGCCGTATGGGTGGGGCAGGGCGCCGTCACCGACCGCACGCGCGAGAAGCTCGGCCAGAGCGACAAGGGCATCGTGATGATGCGGCGCCGCTTCTTCGAGGAACTGGAGGCGATGCAGGCCGACCCGGCGCACGAGCCCAAGGGGCTGATCCGCGATCCGCAGAAGAACCGCGACGTGTTCCTGCCCTCGGCCTGTCGCGAGGAGATGGCCAAGGGCCTGCCGCGCCGGGAGCTCGCGGCGCATCCCTTGCTCGGCCCCTACCTCAAGGATTTCTTCGGCCAGGCCGGGCAGCCCGAGGCGGTGCGCGCGGCCTACGAGCAGGCGATCGGGCAGAAGGTGGAGGGCGCGCGCTTCTTCAAGGTGCACGGCGCGGCCGCCGACGGCGCGGCGGAGGACGCGCCGTCCCGGTCAGTGCCGGAACATCCTTAGGTCGAGCGCGCTCTCGTTGCCCAGCCACATCGCGTGATCGGTGTGGTCGGCGAGGTCGTTGCCGGTCACGCCGTGCACGAACACGTCGAGGCCGTCGCGGTGGCTGTCGAGCCAGCCGATGACCGCGTCGAACTCGGCTGCGTCGAAGGCGAGCTGGCAGCTCCAGTGCGGATGCGGGCCGACCGGGCGCTCGTGCACCCGGCCCACCACCACCATCAGCTCGCGGCCCGCCTGCTCGCACAGCGCGCGGGCCTGGGCCACGGTGGCAGGGCCGAAATAGACGTGGGCGTGGTACTGCGGGTAGAGGTTCTCGGGGCGGCGCGGCATGGTGAGGCGATTGTGGCGCCGGCGCGGATCACCTGTCGCAGGGAAGGTCGTCGGGCAGGCGGAAGCTGCCGCTGTAGCGGAACACGTCGCCGAACCAGCGGTGGCGCAGCAGCATCCGCATGCTGAAGGCGTCGGGGTCGCGCGGGTCGGGCCGTTCCTCGACATAGGCCGTGCCCATCAGCAGGCCCAGCGGCAGCGGGATGCGCAGGCCGGCCACGCGCCAGACGTAGCCGCGGTCGCGGAACACCAGCGCACCGTCCTCGGCGCTCACCGCGAGGCGCATGCCGATGCCGAAGCGCACGTACTCGATCACCAGCGCGCCGTCGGCCGCGTCGTGCTCCATGTGCGAGCGGAAGTGGAAGGGCGCGCGGCCCGCGAAACGGAAGATGCGGTCCCAGTAGAGGTGCGGGTCGTCGGGCCGGCAGCGGTAGTGGACCTCGATCGGCACCTCGCGCCCGGTGTAGGGCACGAGGGCGCCGAACAGCCGGCCGAAGGGCATCAGCAGCGCGGCCCAGGGTGCATGGTGGACCTCGTGCATGGTGCCGCGCACGCAGACGTGGTCGTTCGAATGCGGCGCCATCGTGTAGTGGCGGCGGATCGCGTCGCCCAGCCGGTCCCAGGCGGGGCCGAGCGCTTGCTGGAAGACCGGGCGGGTGTTCTCGTTCATGGACGGATCATGGCGCCTGCCGTGGCGGTGCCTTCGCTGCGGGCCTTGTAGAAGCGCAGGATGTTCTCGGACGCGTCGTCCAGCAGCAGGTGCATGACGCGGTCGGCATACCAGTTGAAGCTGGTGCTCAGCCGCCACGAGACCTCGACGCGCAGCTCGGTGCCGCCGTCGCGCGGGGTCAGCGTGTAGGTGGCGTCGCGCAGGTCGAAGTACTGGCCGCCGATCATCACGTGGTCGTCGAGCGCGCCGGCGGGAAAGGAGTCGGGCGAGAAACGGAAGCGCCATTGCAGCCGGCGGTTGGGTTGCCAGTCGGTGATGACCTCCTCGAAGTGCACGTTCTTCTGCCACTGCACCTGGCGCACGCGGCCCTCGGGCGTGTCGACCGTGACGCCCGACACCGGCATCGGCACGCCGACCTGGTAGGCCCAGGCGCCGTCGACCTCGGCGGGGCGGATGTCGCGCGCGGCGTTGAGCTCGTGCCACACGCGCTCGGCCGGCGCGGCGATGAAGAGCGTGCGCGAGGTGTTCGAGAACCGGTCGGGGTTGGGCAGGTTCGGCTCGATGGCGCCGAGCACCAACGGCAGCAGCGCGAAGCCGTAGAGCGTCTGCTTCGGCCAGTGGGTGACGCGGCACACGATGCCCATGGCCAGCCCGCCGATGCTGCCCATCACCGCGAACAGCGGCACGATGAAGGCGGCGCAGATCAGGCCCTCGATGAACACCGCCAGCGTGCCGCCGACGAACAGCGCGGTCGCGACCCAGGGCGCCCAGAGGTAGTAGCCCCAGCTGCGCCGCTCGATGCGCTCGGCCATGTAGACCGTGACCGCGCCGCACAGCGCGGGCGTCAGGTAGACGAAGGAGCCCAGCATGGCCGAGTAGAGCTGGCCGGGGCCGCCGCTGAAGATCAGGCGCAGCACCAGCGCCATCGCGGCGCCGATCCCCATCGGCCAGAACCAGCCGAAGGGCATGCCCTGCACGGGCTTCCTCGCCGGCGGCTCGTCGCTCGCGGCCGGCTCGATGGGCGCCAGCTCGGCGAGCCGGCTGTCTTCGGGATCGGTGTGCATGGAAGTCCTCTTCTCCTCGGTGTGCTTGTTCGTGTGTTCAGTCGGCGCGCCGCGTGGCGCTGACCATGCAGTAGTCGAAGTCGCGCCAGAACAGGCCCAGCGCGAGCGCGCAATAGCTGGCGACGATGTGCTTGCGGCGCCAGGGGCTCAGGCGTCCGCGCGCCTTCCAGAGCTCGGCCAGCGTGAAGCGGGTGGCGAGCGCGGGGATGTGCAGCGCGCTCGGCGCGACGCGCCAGCGCAGCGAGCGCACCTCGATGTCCTCGAAGCCGTGTTCGCGCAGCGCGGCCACGAAGTCCGCGCGCACGGCCAGCGTCGGCACGGCCCAGCTGTCGGCCCACAGGCGGTGCAGCCAGCGCGCGAGGCGGCCGGGCTCGCGGCGCAGCAGGAAGCCGTCGACCACCACCAGCCGCGCGCCGGGCTTGAGCAGGCGCGCGGCCTCGCGCACGAAGTCGGCCTTGGCGGTGCCCTCGGCATAGCAGGCGCTCTCGAGCGCCCAGGCGCCGTCGGCCTGCGCGGCCGGCAGGCCGGTGCGCGTGTAGTCGGCCTCGAGGTGCGCCATGCGGTCGGCCACACCGGCCTGGGCGTCGAGGCGCGCGGCGATGCGGTTCTGCACCGGCACGTTGGTGACGGTCACGGCATAGAGGCGGCGGTCGTCGCCGACCAGCGTGCGCGCGGTGGCGCCTGCGCCGCAGCCCAGGTCGAGCACGCAGTGGCGGCCGTCGTCCGTGGGGCGCTCGCCGAGCCGCAACGCGCGGCCGACCTCGCGGTTCATCTCGACCAGCATGCCTTCGCGGCGCAGCGGATTCAGGCCCGCGCGCCAGTAGCCGAAGTGCATGTTGTAGCTGGGGCTCCAGGCGCCGTAGTCGGTGGCGACCTCGGTGAAGTAGTCCTGCGTTTCGGCACGGCTGACCGGGGCCGAGGCATCGGCGGTGTGCGGCAGGCGGAAATCGGGCTGGAAGACGCTGGGCATGCGGTGAACTCCTCGTGGGGAAGGCGGTGCGGATGTCAGAGCCGGCACTGGCCGTCGGCGCAGGTGCGCGAGGCCTTCGCGACCGGACCGGCGAGCAGGGTCACGAACCAGCCGGGCAGGCGCTGGCGGTTGCGCGCCAGCGCGGCATAGGCGCGATCGGCCAGCGGCGCGACCAGCGGCAGGTCGAGCAGGGCGCCGCCGTTGGGCAGGCCGACCGCCTCGCGGCAGGCGCGGATGGCGGGCACGCCGACCTGTACGCGGCCGGCGGCATCGACCACGTGGATCGCGGTCATCAGGGCCCCGCGCGGCGCCGGGCCGGCCTCGAAATCCGGCGGCGAGCAGTCGACCAGAACGAGCCGCGCGGCCGCGTCGCGCGCCTTCATCGCGCCCATTTCGGCGCTGCACAGGCGGCAGGTGGCGTCGTAGTAGACGGTCAGCGGGTAGGCGATGGCGGTGGAGCGGGACATGGTGTTCTTTATTCTCGATATTTCTGTCAAAACAGAAATGAATGGGCAAAAAAAGAGCCGGCCTCAGATCATCGGCAGGCTCGCATGGTGGGCGTCGGGATCATCCTTGCCGGCGGCGGGCGCGGGCGCATCGCCGCGAACGAACTTCTGCACGCTCGCGCCCAGCGTCAGCACCTTGTCGAGCGTGCCGGGCGACAGCCGCAGCATCTCGTCGGCCCAGGTCGCGAGCTTGGCCATCAGGTCCATGGTGGAGCGGATGCGGTCCTGCGCATCGGCCGATTCCTTCTGGAAGTCGGGGCTCGCGACGATCTCGCGCAGCACGCGGATGGTGGGGTCGAACTCGCGTTCCTTGCGCTCGCGCACCACGGTGCGGAACAGCTCCCAGACGTCGACGCTGGTCTCGAAGTAGTCGCGCCGGTCGCCCAGCATGTGGGTGACGCGCACCAGGTTCCAGGCCTGCAGTTCCTTCAGGCTGTTGCTCACGTTGGAGCGCGCCACGCCCAGGGTGTCGGACAGCTCCTCGGCATGGATCGGCTTGCCGTGCACGAACAGCAGCGCGTGGATCTGCGAGACGGTGCGGTTGACGCCCCACATGGAGCCCATCTCGCCCCAGTGGAGGACGAACTTGCGTTGGATGTCGGTGAGTTCCATGCGCTGGAGTCTAGGACTTCCGAAATTTCTGTCAAGAAAGAAATAGAAAAATCGACGTGACCCGTCGGAATGGTGAAATACTGTATGTTTAAACAGTGAACCGACCCGCGAAGGAGTTGCGCCATGCCACCCGCCGCCTACATCCCCATCCAGGCCATCAAGGGCCGCGGCGCTGCCACGCGGCTCGCGCACCGCTTCTCGAAGGACGAGCGCGATGCCTTCGACGACGGCTGGGGCACGCTCGAGGAAAACGCCGCCGAGGCCGACGAGCTCGAGCCGCTGGCCACCGAGGTGCGCTTCGAGGACGTGAAGTCGGCCATGAACGAGAACGACTCGCCCGACATCTACTTCGACCGCTCGATCAACCCCTACCGTGGCTGCGAGCACGGCTGCATCTACTGCTTCGCGCGGCCCACGCACAGCTACCTCAACCTCTCGCCGGGGCTGGACTTCGAGACCAAGCTGATCGCCAAGCGCAACCTGGTCGAGGTGCTGCGCCGCGAGCTGGGCCGCAAGAGCTACCGGCCCAGCCACATCGCGATCGGCACGGCCACCGACTGCTACCAGCCGATCGAGCGCGAGCTGCGCATCACGCGCTCGCTGATCGAGCTGCTGTCGGAGGTCAACCACCCCTTCGGGCTGGTGACCAAGTCCAGCGCGATCGAACGCGACCTCGACCTGATCGCGCCGGCCGCCGCGCGCGGCCTGGCGGCGGTGTACGTGACCGTGACCACGCTCGACGGCGAACTCGCGCGCAAGCTCGAGCCGCGCGCCGCGGCGCCGCACCGGCGGCTGCGCACCATCCGCACGCTGGCCGAGGCCGGCGTGCCGGTGGGCGTGAGCGTGGCGCCGCAGATTCCGTTCGTGACGGAAGACATGGAGCAGGTGCTCGAGGCGGCCTGGGAGGCGGGCGCGCGCAGCGCCTTCTACACGATGATCCGGCTGCCCTGGGAGGTGGCGCCGCTGTTCAAGCAGTGGCTGGCGCTGCACTACCCGCAGCGCGCGGACCGCATCATGGCGCGCATCCACGACGTGCGCGGCGGCAAGGACTACGACGCCGACTTCGCCACGCGCATGAAGGGCACGGGCCTGTGGGCCGACCTGCTGCGCCAGCGCTTCGAGAAGGCGACCGCGCGCATCGGCTTCAACCGCGAGCGCATCGCGCTCGACCTCAGCGCTTTTCGGCCACCTGGCGCGCCGGGGCAGGGCAGCCTGTTCTAGATGCGAGCGCGGCGTCCGCGTTGCCGTCGCCGCACCAGTCGCCGCCCAGCGCCTTCACGAGGAACACCGAGGTCAGCAGGCGCTGCCCCTGCAGCTGCGCGGCCTGGCGCTCCACCGTCAGCAGCGACTGCTGCGCGGTGATCACGTCGAGGTAGGTCGAGGCACCACCCTCGTAGCGGCTGTTGGCCATGTCGAGCACGCGCCGCGCGGCCGCCACGGCCGACTGCGCCTGGGCGGTGGCGCGCTCGAGCGCCGCGAGGCCGTCGATGCCGTCCTGCACCTCCTGCATCGCGGTCAGCACGACGCGGCGGTAGTTGCCCACGGTGGCGTCGTAGCCGGCCTTCGCGAAGTCCACGCCCGCGCGCACGCGGCCGCCGTCGAACAGCACCTGCGTGGCCGACACGCCGACCGACCACAACAGGCTGGGCGCATCGAACAGCGACTCGATCAGCCGGCTGTCGACGCCGACCGTGGGCGCGATCAGGATGCTCGGATAGAAGGCCGCGGTCGCCACGCCGATCTGCGCATTGGCCGCGGCCATCGCGCGCTCGGCCGAGGCCACGTCGGGCCGGCGCTCGAGCACGTCCGAGGGCACGCCCAGCGGCACCGCGGGCGGGCGGATCTCGCGCAGGTCGGTCGCCAGCGCGAACGAAGGCGCAGGCGTGCCGGTCAGGGTGGCGAGCGCATGCTCGTACTGCGCGCGCTGCTTCCTCAGCACGTCGACCTGCGTCAACGTGGTCTCGAGCAGCGCCTGCTGCTGCGCCACGTCGAGGCCCGAGACGGCGCCCAGGTCGTGCCGCGCCGTCACCAGCTCGAGCGCGCGCCGCTGCAGCGCGATCGAGCGCGTCAGCACGTCGAGCTCGATGTCGGTGGAGCGCAGGTTGAAATAGCTGCTCGCCACGTCGGCCGACAGCAGCAGCCGCGTGTTGGCGAGGTCGGCCGCCGACTGTTCGGCCGAGGCGCTCGCGCCTTCCACGCTGCGCTGCACGCGGCCCGCGAGGTCGAGCTCGTAGCTGGCATTGAGCGAGAGCGCGAAGTCGTTCTGCACCGTCGAGGCATTGGCGGTGTTGTAGTTGGTCAGCGGCCGGTTGGCCGAGATCTTGAGCCGCGAGGCACGCGTGCCCAGGCCGAGCTGCGGATACTGCGCGGCCGAGCTCGAGGCCAGCGTGGCGCGCGCCTGCGCGAGCCGCGCACCGGCGATGGCGAGCGTGGGGCTGCCGGCCACGGCGCGGTCCTGCAGCGCGTCGAGCTGCGCGTCGCCGTAGCGCTTCCACCACGGGCCCTTGTCGGCGATGTCGTTGGGCGTGCCTTCGCGCCACGGCGCCTCGAGCTTCCAGCTCACGGGCAGCGGTGTCTCGGGCGCCTTGTAGTCGGGGCCGACCGCGCAGCCCGCGGCCAGCATCATGGCGGCGAGCGCGATCGCCGCGAAGGCGGGACGGCGCATGGTCACGCGGGTTCCTTCTTGGCCGTCGCCGGTGCTGCAGCCGGTGCCGCGCCGGGCTTGGCGCCATCGGCCGGCGCATCGGGCGCCACCGCGACCACGTCGCCATCGGCCAGCGAGTCGGAGGGATTGAGCACCATGCGGTCGGTGCCCGCGAGCCCGTCGACCACCTCGACGTTCTCGCCGTAGTTGCGGCCCAAGGTCACGGGGCGCAGGCCGACGCGGCCCTGTGCGTCGACGATCGCCAGCCGCGTGCCCTCGGCGCGGAACAGCAGCGCGTTGGCCGGCACCGTGAGCGTGCCGCTCGCGGCCAGCGGCAGCTCGACCTGCACGTAGGCGCCCGGCAGCAGCGCGCCGTCGCGGTTGGGCAGCGAGACCTCGACCTGCATCATGCGCGTCGTGGTGTCGATGGCGCCCGCGGTGCGCGCGACCTGGCCGCTGAACTTCTGGCCGCGCAGCTCGGCCTGCGTCACCACTACCGGCTGCCCGGCCTTCACGAGCTGGGCATAGGCCTGCGGCACGTTGATGTACACGCGCAGCGGATCGGTCTGCGCCAGCACGAACAGCGCGCGGCCCGCGCCGCCGCCGGTGCCGGCATCGATCAGGTCGCCGGTGTCGACGTTGCGCCGCGTGATCACGCCGGCAAACGGCGCGACCACGCGCTTGAAGCCCTCGGTCTGCCTGAGCCGCTGCACGTTGGCATCGGCGGCCGCCACGTTGGCGGTGGCCTGCGCGACGGCGCTGCGGCGCTCGTCGAGGTCCTGCTGCGAAACCACGTCCTTCTTGCGCAGGTTCTCCCAGCGCGCGGCCGTGCTCTGCGCGAGCTCGAGGCCCGAGGCTGCCTGGTTGCGCGCCGCGATGGCCTGCGACAGCTGCTGGTCGATCTCGGGCGTCTCGATCTCGGCCAGCAGCTCGCCCTTCTCGACGCGGCTGCCGATGTCCTTGGTCCAGCGCTTGAGGTAGCCGCTGGCGCGCGCCGAGATCGGCGACTGCACGTAGCCCTGCAGCGTGCCCGGCAGCGCCAGCTTCTGGCCCGCGGTGGGCGTGCGCGGCAGCGCGGTCTGCACGTATTGCTTGGCATGCTCGACCGTGCTGGCCTGCAGTTCGCGCGCGTTGGCGATGCGCACGAACACCGTGCGCGCCGCGCCGAGCGCCAGCAGCACGAGCACGATCAGCACCAGCCAGCGGGTGCGCCGCACGATCTGGCGCCGCCGCAGCAGCTCGGGGCCGTCGCCGTCGTCGGCGGCGATGGGGTGGATGGCCAATGCCGAATGGCGTTGCTCTGTCATGCGCTATACGGCGCGGGGCCGTTTCCGTGGCGGGCCGCGCGGCCGTGGGAGGGCTGGGTGCGCGGCAGGTACAACAAGTCGAACATGGTCTCGAGACGGTCGGATGGCGCGGGCATCGCTCAGTGCTCCTGCGCGGTGGCGCCGGCCGGCGGATGGGCGCCGCCGCCGTGCGCGGCGCGCCGGTGCGCGAGCCAGCTGTGCACGCCCGCATAGACCGCGGGCACGAAGAACAGCGTCGACACCGTCGCGAACAGCAGGCCGCCGATCACGGCGCGGCCCAGCGGCGCGTTCTGCTCGGCGCCTTCGCCCAGGCCCAGCGCCATCGGGATCATGCCGATGATCATCGCCAGCGCCGTCATCAGCACCGGGCGGATGCGGGTGGCGCCGGCCTCGAGCGCGGCCGACAGCGGCGGAATGCCCGCGGCCAGCCGCTCGCGCGCGAAGGACACCATCAGGATCGAGTTGGCCGTGGCCACGCCCATGGTCATGATCGCGCCCGTGAGCGCCGGCACGCTCAGCGTGGTGCCGGTGATGAACAGCATCCAGGCGATGCCGGCCAGCGCGGCGGGCAGGGCGGTGATGATGATCGCGGCGTCGAGCCAGGACTGGAAGGTCACGACGATCAGCAGGTAGACCAGCACGATCGCCATCGCCAGGCCCACGCCCAGGCCGATGAACGAGGACTGCATGGTCTGCACCTGGCCGCGGATGTCGACGCGGCTGCCGCGCGAGAGCTTGGGCCGCATCTCGTCGACCAGCGCCTGCACCTTGCTCGCCACGCTCGCGAGGTCGGTGCCCTGCACGCTGACGTAGACGTCGATCACCGGCGCGATGTTGTAGCGCGACTGGATCGCCGGCTGGCGCGCCGCGCGCGCGTCGACCAGGTTGCCCAGCAGCTGCTGCGCACCGCCGGCCGCGGCCGCGCCGCCCGCGCCCACCGGAATGTTGAGCAGCGAATCGAGCGAGTCGACGTTGTACTGCGGCGTCTGCACCGCGATGCTGTAGACCACGCCGTTCTGCGGATTGAGCCAGTAGGCCGGCGCCGTCTGCGAGCTGCCCGACAGCGCGATCAGCACGTTCTGCCCCACGTTGGAGGCGGTCAGGCCGTACTGCTGCAGCCGCGAGCGGTCCATCGTCAGGTCCACCGAGGGCCCGTCGAGGCGCTGGTGCACGTGGGCGTCGACCGCGCCCGGGATCTGCCGGATCGCCTTGGTGAGCTCGGCCGCGCGCGCCGCGTTGCCCGCGATGTCGTTGCCGCTGAACTGCACGTCGATGGCCGCCGGCAGGCCGAAGTTGAGGATCTGCGTGACGATGTCGGCCGGCTGGAAGAAGAACTCGATGCCCGGGAAGCGCTTGGGCAGCTCGGCGCGCAGCGTGGTCACGAACTCCTCGGTCGGCCGGTGGCCGTCCTTCAGCGACATCAGGATCTCGGCGTCGAAGGTGCCGATGGTGCCGGCATTGCTGTACGACAGGTTGATGCCGCTGTTGGGCACGCCGAGGTTGTCGAGGATGGTCTCGAGCTGGTCGGGCGGCACCAGCTCGCGGATCGCGGCCTCGACCTGGTCGGTGAGGCGTGCGGTCTCCTCGATGCGGGTGCCGGTGGGCGCGCGCATGTGCAGCCGGATCTGGCCGGCGTCCACGGTCGGGAAGAAGTCGCGGCCCAGCGCCGGATAGAGCAGGCAGGACAGCAGGCAGAAGCCGAGGAACACCGAGATGAAGCCGCCGCGGCGCGACAGCAGCGCCGACAGCAGCAGCGTGTAGGCGCGGCGCACGCGCTCGAAGCGGCGGTCGAAGGCGCGGTACACGCGCTGCAGAGCGCTCGGTTTGGCGTTCTCGTCGGCCTGCTGGCCGTGCACGCCGCCCATCAGCAGCATCACCAGCGTGGGCACCAGCGTGCGCGACAGCAGGTAGGAAGCCAGCATCGCGAACACCACGGCCTCGGCCAGCGGCACGAACAGGAAGCGCGCCACGCCCGATAGGAAGAACATCGGCACGAACACGATGCAGATGCACAGCGTGGAGACGAAGGCCGCGTTGCCGATCTCGCCGGCGCCGACCTCGATCGCCTCCTTGAGCGGCGTGCCCATGTGCAGGTGGCGCTCGATGTTCTCGATGGTCACGATCGCCTGGTCCACCAATATGCCGACCGAGAGCGCGAGCCCGCCCAATGTCATCAGGTTGAGCGTTTCGCCCAGGCCGTAGAGCACCAGGATCGAGGCCAGGATCGACAGCGGGATGGTCAGGCCGATGATCAGCGTGCTGCGCCAGTTGCCGAGGAACAGCAGCACCATCGCGGCGGTCAGCGCGGCGGCCAGGATGGCCTCGAACACCACGCCCTTGACGGCCGCCTTCACGAACACCGACTGGTCGAACAGCGGCGTGATCTTGATGTCCTGCGGCATGGTCTGCGCCGCCACCGGCAGCATCGCGCGCAGATTGGCCACGATGTCCAGCGTGGAGGCGCCGCCGTTCTTCAGCACCGACAGCAGCACGCCGCGCACGCCGTCCTGGCGCACCACGTTGGTCTGCGGCGAGAAGCCGTCGCGCACGTAGGCCACGTCGCGCACGTAGACGGTGGCGCCGTTCACGGTGCGGATCGGCAGGTCGTTGAGGCCCGCGATCGCGTCGGGCGAGCCGTTCATGCGCACGCCGTACTCGGTGGCGCCGAACTTGGCGGTGCCCGAGGGCAGGATCAGGTTCTGCGTGTTGATCGCGTTCACCACGTCCGACGGCGACAGGCCGCGCGCCTGCAGCGCCTGGGTGTCGAGGTCGACCGAGATCAGCCGGTTCTTGCCGCCGTAGGGAAAGGGGATCGCCGCGCCGGGCACCGTGATGAGCTGCGGGCGCAGCTGGTTCACGGTGGCGTCGAACAGGGAGTTCTCAGAGCGCGTGGGGCTCGACAGCGCGAGCTGGATCACGGGCACGCTCGAGGCCGAGTACTTGATCACCAGCGGCGGCGTGATGCCCGGCGGCAGCTGCCGCACCTGGGCCTGCATCGAGGCCACCACCTGCGAGATCGCCATCTCGATGTTGGCGGTGGGCTGGAAGAACACCTTGATGATCGACACGCCCGCCAGCGACTGCGATTCGATGTGCTCGATGTCGCTGACGGTGGTGGTCAGGCCGCGCTCCACCTGGCCCGAGATGCGCTGGCCCATCTCCTGGGCCGGCAGGCCGGTGTAGTTCCAGATGACCGACACCACCGGGATATTGATCTCCGGAAAGATGTCGGTGGCCATCCGCAAGAGGACGAAGGGCGTGGCCAGCACGATCAGCATCGCCATGACGATGAAGGTGTACGGACGACGCAACGCGAGCTGAACCATGGACGGGTCTCTCTGCTTCCGGCGAAAAAAGGTTTCGCATCATAAGGAAGTAGTTTTAAGTTTGTTTAACTTAGTTACTTGGCCCTCTTCGGTGCGATTTTCGGGGTGGAACGGGCGACGCATGGAGCGTGCCGGATGGGATGGCGGTGCCTGCATCCGTGATTGAGTTGTACTCATAAAATAGGATCGAGAGGTCGAATTGGTGGTGGTTGATCGCTGATTTATGGCTGGTTTATGATTAAGTGATACTCAATTTTTTCTTCTTTCACCCGCCATGAGTCAGACCGATCCTTCTCCTGCCGCGCTGCCCGAGCGCTGCGTCATCGTCGTCGACGCCGCCTTGCCGCCGGGCCTGGCCGCCAATGCCGCGGCCGTGGTCGCGCTGACCGTCGGCCAGCGCCATCCGGGGCTGGTCGGCGCGCCGCTGGTCGATGCCTCGGGCCGGTCGCATCCGGGCCTGATCCCGATCGGCATCGCGGTGCTCGGTGCCTCGCAGGACGAACTCGTGGCGGTGCGGCAGAAGGCGCTCGCCAACACCGAGTGCGACGTGATCGACTTCCCGGTGCAGGGCCAGCAGACCACCAACTACGCGGCCTTCCGCGAGGCGGTGGCGAGCGTGCCGACCGAGGCGTTGCGCTACGTGGCGGTCGGCTTCGTCGGCGAGCGCAAGCCGCTGGGCAAGGTGGTGTCGAAGCTGGGGCTGCTCGGGCAGTAGGCGGGAGTCATGCCGGTGCGTCCAGCGCGAGACGCAGCCGGCTGACGTTCGGATTGCCCGCATCGCGCTGCACCTTGAAGCCCAGCCTGCGCGCCAGCGCGATCATCGCGAGGTTGTCGTAGAGCGTGATGTCGGCCAGCTGGCGCACGCCCGCGTCGCGCGCCGCCGCGATCAGCACGCGCATCAATTTCTCGGCCAGGCCGTGGCGCTGCCAGGCATCGGCGATCACCACCGCGAACTCGGCCACCTCGGCCGTTTCGGGCGTGTCGCCGCGCACGTAGCGCACCACACCCATCTGCTGCTCGGCGCCATCGACCTCGGTGGTGGCGATCAGCGCGAGCTCGCGCGCGTAGTCGATGTGGGTCATGCGCCAGAGCTCGTCGGGCTGCGGCTTGCGCGGCGAGAGCAGGCGGTGGTAGCCGGTGCGGTCCGACAGGCCCGCGACGAAGGCGGTGTGCATCGCGAGGTCGTCGGCATGGATCGGCCGGATGCGCACCGCGCGGCCATCGCGAAGCCGCCAGTCTTCGACGAGGTGCGCCGGGTAGGCGCCGGGTTCGGCGGGTGCTGCCATGGCCGGCGTTGTGCCATGGCGGAGGGCCGCGGGTCAATCCCCGCGACAGATCGACGGTTCGAGGCGAATCCGCATCAAAAAAAGAATGAACATTCGCTTAAAAAATACACATTTGTCATATCACGAAAATCAGCCTGTGAAGAAGTTGATGTTCTTTACGTAAGTTTGTGCAGCACATCAGGCCTGCTCAGTCTTGTTAGCGAAGGTGCTGTAACCTCAAGAAAAATAAGCGTTCACTCTCTTTTATTTTGTGAAGTGTTATTGCGGCCAATCTCCCGCTGACCACTTCGCAGAGGACAGGGCGTGAAGTCGGTTGATTTTCATCTTGTGGAAGGTTGAGGTAATTCATGTCGACTGAAAGTACATCTCGTTGGAATTCGTTCATTCGGCCGATGGCCCGTTTGACCGTTCATTTGAGCCTGGGGCTCGGCGTGGTGGTGGCGCTGGGCGGCGCAGGGCTGGCGGCCGCGCAGGGCGTGAAGACCGCGCCCGCGGCGGCCGAGGCGGCGCAGGAAAAGGGCGTGGCCGTGGTGCTCAAGCAGTCCAAGGTCGTCAAGGGCCCGCAGGGCAAGGAGCAGCTGGTCGAGGCCGCCTCGGTCAAGCCGGGCGACATCCTGGAATACACGGCGACCTATACCAATCACACGGGCCGCACCGTCAGCGGCCTGGTGGCCAACCTGCCGATTCCCGAGGGGCTGGAATACCTGCCCAGGAGTGCCAAGCCCGGCGCGACGCTGGTCAAGGCGGCGACCAAGGAGGGCATCTTCGCCCCCGAGCCGCTGGCGCGCCAGGTCAACGGCAAGTCGGAGCCCGTTCCCTACAACGAGTACCGCAGCTTGCGCTGGGAGCTCGGCCAGCTGCCCGCCAAGGGCGTGACCGCGGTCACCGCGCGCGCCAAGGTCGAGGAAGTGGTGCCGCCTGCCGCGCCCGTTGCAGCCGCTGCATCCGCAGCCACGGCCGAGCCGCTCAAGGCTCCGCGCGCCGCGCCCTGATTCGGCGCCGCTGACGACCGTCGGCCTCGCGCCGCGCTGACGGTCTGTCCTCTTTCTACCCCGTCCGTCTTTTTTGCCGGTTTCCTGCTGGAAATCGCCGGCCGGGGTGCGTTCGTCCGCTTTTTCAAGACCCTTAACCACCGAGGAGAAACCCCGTGATTCCTACCTTGTCAGCCCGTCGTGCCGGCCCCGTGCCGCGTACGCTCTGGGCGGGCGCCGCAGCTCTGACCCTGAGCTTCCTTTTCGGAAGCGATGCGCTCGCTGCGGCTCCGCCTGCCAACACCATCATCGGTAACCAGGCTTCGGCCACCTACCTCGATCCGAATGGCGCCAGCCAGCTCGCGACCTCGAACCTCGTGCAGACGACGGTGCAGCAGGTCGGCTCGTTCAACCTGGACGGCCGGACCACGGTGACCACCGACGTGATCAACAAGAAGATCGGCGCCGCGGGCGCGATCGTCTACGCGCCTCACGTGCTGACCAACACCGGCAACGGCAGCGACAAGTTCACCATCACCATCGACAACACCACGGCAGCGCCGGATGGCTTCTCGAAGATCGAGGTGTTCGCCGATGCCGACGCCGATGGCCTGCCCGACAGCACGACCGCGCTGTGCTCGGTCGCCCCGAACGCAGTCTGCACGGTGCCCGCGCAGACGGTGGCGGGTGGCAATGGCACCTTCCCGTTCGTCGTGGCGTACTCGATCCCGAGCACGGCAACGGCGGCCAACTTCACTTCGCCGCGGCCCGCGACCATCAACGCAGTGCCCGCGACCCTCGACCTGTACGAGGTGGCGAACCAGAAGGCGGCCGACCTCGACCACGTGGTCCTCACGGTCGACGCGGCATTCAATGCCTCGAAGAGCCTGAGGGTCCCGGCCGTCAGCTGGGTCGCCAACGGCGGCGTCTGGCCCGCGGCGAAGGACCACGGTCCGCGCTCGGCAGCCTCCTGCCAGGCGACGATCGCGGGCGCGACGTCGAACGACCCGAATTGCTCGTACACCACGTACACGCTGCAGTTCAACAACACGGGTGGCGCGGCCGGCAAGTTCTACATGACCGACACGTTGCCGAGCGGCTTCACCTACGTGCCGGGCTCCGCCGTCTGGAGCAGCGCACCGGGCCGGGCCCTGGGTGACGCGGCCGGCTCCGCGGACGATCCGAACGGCATCGACTTCTTCGCGAACGGCCAGAAGCTGAGCTTCCTGGTGTCCTCGCTGGCCCCGAACGTGACGCAGACCGTGAGCTTCGTCGTGCTGGTCAACAGCACCGCCGAAGTCGGTGGCACGACCACGACCAACCGGGCGGACTACATTCCCGAGAAGGTGCCGGACGACAAGACGACCACGAATCCGCCGACCGACCCGACCACGCCGACGAACGACAAGCCCTTCATCGTGGATGGCACCTTCGGCATCGTGCTCGGCTCCGCGCACCCCACGGCCAGCCCGGTCGCTTCGAAGGACGCCGAGCCTGGCAAGCCGCTGCTGACGGATGCCGACCAGACCACCCTGGCCTCCGGCGTCGCGGGTTCGACGGTGAAGTTCACGCAGACGGTGTTCAACACCGGCAATGCGGACGACATCGTGAACCTCACGGCGGACCTCAGCAAGTTCCCCGCGGGTTCGACCTTCCGCTTCTTCGCCGACGGTGGCTTCGCGCCGCTGATCGACAACAACAGCGACGGCATCGTCGACACCGGTCCGATCCGGCCCGGCCAGAGCGTCAAGATCGTCCTGGCGGTCACGCTGGGCGCGCCCGCGTCGATTCCGACCCAATCGTTCGAGGCCATCGTGCTGGGTACGTCGACCAAGGACAGCACCAAGTTCGATGCCACGCGCGACATCCTGTCGAAGCTGATCGGCGTGCTGGTCGACATGACCAATACCGCCAGCGGTAACGGTACGTCCGGCAACACCGGCAACGGCGACGTGGGCACGGGCCCGAGCCCGACCCCGACGACCACCACCACGACGCCGGCCGGCACGCCTGCTGTCTTCAACCTGTTCATCAAGAACAACGACAGCCTGGACAACGCCTTCAGCCTCGCGGCGAGCCAGACCAACAGCTTCCCGGGCAGCCTGCCCAGCGGCTGGACGGTGAAGTTCGTGGCTGCCGGCGCCACCTGCGCGGCCACCGGCATGACCACGGTCAACGTGGCCGCCGGTACGCAAGTGGCGGTCGACGCCTGCGTGACCCCGCCCGCTTCGCAGGCACCGGTCGAAGCCCAGCTGATCTACTTCCAGGTGCGCTCGACGAGCCCGACCTCCACCGGCGCCGTGGCGATCGACACGAAGCTGGATGCGGTGAAGGTGATCGGCGCCGACACCTGGGGTGCCACGCTGACGCCGAACAACGAAGGCCAGGTCGCTCCCGGCGGCTCGGTGGTCTATGCCCACACGCTGACCATCACCGGCGCGCAGAGCTGCGGCACGCAGTTCAACATCAAGGCGGTCCTGCCGGTCGCGGACGTGACCGCAGGCTGGACCACCGCGCTGTACCTGGACAACAACGGCGACGGCCAGATCGACACCGGCGACACGCTGGTGGGTGCCAACGGCCAGGTCGGTCCCACCGTGGACCTCAGCGGCGGCAAGGCGCACAAGCTGCTCGTCAAGGTGTTCGCACCGGGCGGCGCGACGGCCGGTACCACCGACACGGCCACCGTGACCGTGACCTTCCCCGAGCAGGCGAAGTGCGGCGAGCCCTCGGCGACCGACATCACCACCGTGATCACGGGCCAGATGCGCCTGATCAAGCTGCAGGCGAAGGACGAGAACTGCGATGGCACCGAGGCGCCGACCTCGTCGGCGGCACTTGCCGTGAAGCCGGGCCAGTGCATCGTCTACCGCATCGTCGCGACCAATGAAGGCGCCTCGCCGGTGACCAACATGTCGATCAACGACGCGGTGCCTGCCTACACCAGCCTGACGGCCGCACCGGACGGCGCGCAGCCCTCGGAGCAGTGCGCCTCCGCGGGCGTGACGCCGGCCTTCGCGCAAGCGAACTACACGGCGACCGCGAGCTCGGTGTCGTGCGGCAGCGCGGCCAACACGGTCGCGCCTGGCGGCAAGGCCACGCTGACCTTCTCGGTGAAGGTCAACAAGTAAGCGTCGGCTGAACGATGGAACCGGCGGGCTTCGGCCTGCCGGTTCCCTCTCCATCGCAAAGGCAGTTCGCCTTTCCCTTGCGTCCTCGCACGAGGGTGCAAGGGAAAGGTGCCCCGGCCCGTCTTCTCCTCTTCCATTTTTTTCTTCCGGTCAGCGGCCGGACCTTCCAAGAGTTCACTGCATGTTGTCGACTTCCAAGCTCCGAGGCTCCAGCCTGCGATCGTGGCGCGGATTCGCCGCCGCGCTCGCCGTGGGCATGGTGTTTCTGCTCGGCGGCATGGCGCAGGCGAACGCCGCGGCCGCGCCGGGCGGCACGGTCATCCGCAGCATCGCCACCGGCACCTACGTGCCCGGCGGCATGGCGCAGACCGAGACGATCTCCTCCAACGAGGTGATCGCCACCGTGCTGCCGGTCGAGGCGCTGGTGCTCACGCAGGACCAGACGCTCTCGCGCCCGCCCGGCAGCATCGTCACGCTGAGCCACCTGCTGAGCAACACCGGCAACGTGGTCTCGAGCTACGCGCTCGCGCTGGCGAACAACGCGGCCGGCTGCGCGGCCGACACGCTCGACCTGTCGGCGCTGCGCGTGCTGCGCGACGCCAACAACAACGGCGTGTCCGATCCCGCCGACCCGGTGCTCGCGCTCGACAAGCCGGGCGCGTTGACGCTGAAGCCGGGCGAGGCCGCCTCGCTGCTGGTGCAGGGCACGATCCCGATGGCCGCGCGCGGCACGGCCTGCCTCGGGCTGACGGCCACCACGGCGCTGCAGGGCCTGCAGGCCAGCAACCGCGACACCGTGATCGTGGGCGACGCCGCGGCGCTGGCCCTCGCCAAGTCGGCGAGCTATCCCGGCTTCGTCGTGCCCGGCCAGACGCGCATCGACTTCACGGTGACGGGCACCAACATCGGCGCGCAGGATGCGAAGCCGAGCAACGTGGTGGCGCCCACCAACACGCCGCTGCTCGTGAACGGCGCGCCGAGGGCGCTGGTGCTGGTGCGCGACGTGGTGCCCGCCGGCACCCAGTACATCGCGGGCACGCTGCAGAGCGCGGCCGCGCAGGCCGTCAAGCTCTACCGCCTGCCGGCCGATCCGCCTTTCAGCTATCGCACGGCCGAGGACGCCTCGGCGGTCGAAGTCGCGGTCGGCGTTCCCGAGCCACTGGTGCGCAACGGCTCGATCGCGATGCAGTTCGCCGTGAAGGTCAACGCCGACCCTGGCGACGACATCCGCAACACGGCCCATGGCCAGTACGACGACGGCACCGGCCCCGCGACCGCGCCGTCGAACACGGTCGTGATCGCCACCAGCCAGGCCCGCATCGGCGTGGCGAAGTCCGCCTCGGCGCCGCGGCTCAACCGGGGCGCCGACGGCAAGCCCGACGGCACCGCCAACGTGCGCTTCCGCGTCAACCTGCGCAACTACGGCGCCGCGTGGCTCCACGACGTGCAGGCCACCGACCTGATGGAAGGGCCGGGCGAGACCCAGTTCGGCAGCTACACGGCCGCGGCCGTGCCGGGCCCGAACCAGTACACCATCGTGCCGGGCTCGGTCGCGATCGTGCCCGCGGCCACCGGCAACGGCGGCGGCATCGTGGCGGCGGCGAACCCGGCCTTCAAGGGCACGGCGAGCGCGCAGAAGCTGCTGATCGACGGCGCCGTGCTGCCGGCGGGCGCGCAGGTCAACGTCGAGTTCGAGGCGCGCATCAATTTCACGGGCCGCACCGGCACCTTGCTCAACAGCGTGAAGGCTTCGGGCGCGTTGTCGGCCGGCGGCGCGGCCTTGGCCGTCGACGACTCGATGAACGGCGACAACCCCGACCCCGACGGCGACGGCAATCCCAACAACAACACCCAGCCCACACCGGTGGCCACGCAACTGCCGACGCTGTCGCTGAGCAAGCAGGCCTCGATGGCGCGGCGCGTCTCGCCGGGCGTGTTCGAGCTCGACTACGTGCTCAAGGTCAGCAACCTGGGCACGGCGCCCGCGCCCAACCTGCGGCTGATCGACAACCTCGACTGCACCTTCGACATGGACCAGGCCGAGGGCAAGATCGCGTCGTGGGAGCTCGTGGGCCGGCCGAAGGTGGCCGGCGGCCGCCTCGTGGCGGCGCCGGGCTTCACGGGCCGGGCCACCTGCAACCGGACCCAGGACGAGAGCGCGGACCCCTACCAGTTCCCCACCGAGGTGGCACTGAGCCTCACCGACGGCAGCCGCGCGCTCGCGCCCGGCGAGAGCGAGCAGCTGAGCTTCACCGTGCGCGTCACCGAGAAGCCGGCCGCGATCGGCAGCCGGGTCTCGCTGAGCAACAAGGCCTGGGCCGCGGCCTTCGACCAGAACACCGTCAACGTCAAGCCGCGCTCGGTGCTGGCCGCCACCATGGCCACGGCGCGCTCGCTGCTCATCGATCCGCAGGGCGTGGTCTACAACGCGCTCACGCGCCAGCCCGTGGCGGGCGCGGTGGCGACCTACACGCGCCAGTCGTGCGGCAATGCCGCGGTCACGCCGATCACCGAGGCCGAGCTCTACGGCGGCAGCTCGGGCCTCTACACCTTCAACCCGAACGGCAGCGTGTCGATGAACACCGCCGCGGACGGCGCCTACCAGTTCTACATGCTGACGCCGCAGACCCGCGGCATGTGCACCTATGAACTGTCGGTCGCGCCGCCGGCGGGCAGCGGGTATGTGGCGCCATCGCGGATCCTGCCCGCGACCGCCGGCACCTTCGCCAATTGCGGCGCCGTGGTGCCGAACACCGCCGCGCCGCAGGAGGGCGAGCCCACCACCCACTACTTCAAGCTGCGCACCGGCATGCAGTCCGACGGGCAGATGTGCGAGGCCGCGAACAACCACGTTCCGCTCGACCCCGGCAACATCCTGGGCCTGGTGCTGCGCAAGGACGGCAGCAAGCGCCAGGCGGAATTCGGCGACTTCGTCGACTACGCGCTCACCGTCACCAACAAGACCGGCTTTCCCGTCACCGGCGTGACCTTGAGCGATACGCTGCCGCCGGGCTTCGCCTACGTGGCCAACAGCGTGCGGCTCAATGGCGCCATCGTGCCGAACCCCGCGGGCGGCGCCGGCCCGGGGCTGATCTTCGACTACCCCTCGCTGGTCATCGCTCCCGACCAGTCGGCGATGGTGCGCTACCGCGTGCGCATCGGTGTCGGCGCGCCGACCGAAGGCGACGCCATCAACCGCGCGCGCGCCAACTCGGGCCCGATCCAGTCGAACCTCGCGAGCTGGACGCTGCGCGTCACCGGCGGCGTGTTCGCCGACGACGCCTTCGCCTTCGGCAAGGTCTACATGGACTGCAAGCGCGACGGCAGGCAGCAGGGCGGCGACGAGATCGGCGTGCCGGGCGTGCGGCTGTACCTGGAGGACGGCACGCACGTGGTGACCGACGTCGAGGGCAAGTGGAGCCTCTACGGCCTGAAGCCGGTGACGCACGTGCTGCGCCTCGATCAGCTCACGCTGCCGCGGGGCGCGCGCCTCGAGATCCTCGACAACCGCAACGCGGGCGCGCCCGAGAGCCGCTTCCTCGACCTCAAGAAGGGCGAGTTCCACAAGGCCAACTTCGTCATCGCCAACTGCGAGGACCAGGCGGTGCTCGACGAGGTGGCGGCGCGGCGCGCGGCGATCGCGGCCAGGCCCGACACCGAGGCCGAAGCCCAGGTGCGGCTGCGCCTCGATCCCGAGGGCCGCGTGGTGCCCGTGGGCGACCTGCGCGGCCTGCCGGCCTCGGGCCAGGCGCTGGCCGGCGGCAGCACGGGCACGGTGCAGACCACCTCCGTGCCGCTGATCGCGCTGCCCACGCCGCCGTCCAACCCGAGCACCTTCGTCGGCGGCGCCGGCGGCTCCATGGGCGGCACGCTCGGCAACCAGCTCGGCGCCAATGCGCCGCTCGGCGCCGCGCCTTCGCAGGTCCCGGCCGGCAGCCTGTTCGCGCCGATCGGCGGGCTGCCGACCGCGGGCCAGCCCTCCGCGCCCACCAGCGGTTCGGCCACCGGCCCGGGCGCCATGCCCACGCGCCCGATCGGGCTGGGCGGCGCGATGCTGGAGCCGCGCAACGTGCCCCTGCTGGCGCCGGCCGCGCCGAGCCCGGTCGAACTCGAAACCCTGTTGCCGCAGATCGAGAGCAACGCGCTCGGCTTCCTCGACCTCAAGGACCGCGACACGGTGGCCGGCACTTCGATCAACGTGCGCGTCAAGGGCGGCGATGGCGCGGGCTTCCGCCTGAGCGTGAACGGCACGGCGGTGGACGAGCGCCGCGTGGGCAAGAAATCGCAGCTGCCGTCGAAGCAGCTCGCGGCCTGGGAATACATCGGCGTGACGCTCAAGCCCGGTGCCAACACGCTGCGGCTCGAGGCCGTGGACGGCTTCGGCAATGTGCGCGGCGAGGCGCGGGAGATCACGCTGGTCGCGCCCGACAAGCTCTCGGCGATCGCGATCGACCTGCCGGCCTCGGCCCAGGCCGACCTGCGCACGCCCATCGTCGTCACGGTGCGGCTGGCCGACGCGGCCGGCGTGCCGGTCACCGCGCGCACCCAACTCACGCTCGAGACCGACCGCGGCCGCTGGCTCGCCGAGGACCTGAACCCCGACGAGCCCGGCACCCAGGTCTTCATGGACGGCGGCTCGGCCGAGTTCAAGCTGTTCCCGCCGGGCGAACCGGGCGACGCGCGCATCCGCGTCACGGCCGCGAGCCTGGTCAAGGAAGTGCGCCTCGCGCTGACGCCCGAGCTGCGCCCGATGATCGGCGTGGGCATCGTCGAGGGCGTGCTCGACTTCACCAAGCGCGGCAAGCTGCCGCTGGGCGCGATGCCCGCCGGCGCGGCCTTCGAGGCCGAACTCACGGGCCTGAAGGACGAGCACAACGGCCGCCGCGCGGGCGCGCGCTCCGCCTTTTTCTTCAAGGGCGCGATCAAGGGCGAGTACCTGCTGACCGCGGCCTTCGATTCCGACAAGCAGCGCAAGGACCGCCTGTTCCGCGACATCCGGCCCGACGAGTTCTATCCGATCTACGGCGACTCCTCGGCCAAGGGCTTCGACGCGCAGAGCACGCAGAAGCTCTACGTGCGCATCGACAAGAACCGCTCCTACCTGCTGTACGGCGACTTCACCACCGCCAGCAGCACCGAGGTGCGCAACCTGAGCCAGAGCAACCGTTCTCTCACGGGCCTGAAGCACGTCTACGAGGACGAGAACGTGCGCGCCACCTCCTACGCCTCGCGCACCGCGCAGACGCAGCAGGTCGAGGAGTTCCGCGCGCTCGGCACCTCGGGGCCGTACTACCTGAACGGCGCCAACGGCGAGTTCGTCGAGAACAGCGAGCAGGTGGAGGTCGTGGTGCGCGACCGCAACCAGCCGGACATCGTGCTGCAGCGCACGGCGGTCACGCGCTTCGTCGACTACACGGTCGAGCCGCTGACGCGCCGCATCCTGTTCACGCGCGCGATTTCCTCGATCGACGCGAACCTCAATCCGCAGTCGATCCGCGTCACCTACGAGGTCGATTCGGGCGGCCCGAAGTTCACCGTGGCCGGCGTCGATATCCAGGTCAAGGCCTCCGAGACCGTGCAGGTCGGCGTGGTCGTCAGCACCGACCAGAACCCGCGGAACAAGCGCAAGCTGCAGGCGGTCACGGGCATCGCGCGCCTGGGCGAGAACATGACGGTGGCGGGCGAAGTGGTCAAGACCGAGTCCGACGAGAAGGGCAGCGGCCATGGCGCGCGCATCGAGGCGCGCTACCAGGACGAGAAGCTCGCCGTGGTGGCACTCGCGACCAGGACCAGCACCGGCTTCGACAACCCCGGCGCCAGTTCCTCGTCGGGCCGCACCGAGGCGTCGGCACGCGCCGAGTACCGCGTCGATCCCACGCTGGCCGTGCGCGCCGAAGTGCTCTACAGCAAGGACGCCGCGCAGACCGACGAACGCAAGGGCCTGACCCTGAGCGCGCAGAAGAAGCTCAGCGAGGACACGGTGGTCGAGGTGGGACTGCGCCATGGCCAGAGCGACGACGCGCCCGGTTCGAACTCGGGCTTCGACTACGGCCAGATCTCGACCTACAACGGCCAGATGGGCAGCAGCATCGGTGCCAACAGCGTGACCGTGCTGGGCGCCGCCGTGGCCGCCAACGGCGTCGACACCCAGACCCTGACCACCCTGCGCGCGCGGCTGTCGACGCAGCTGCCGTGGGCGCCGAACGCGCAGCTCTTCATCGAGGGCGAGCAGGACATCCAGCACAGCGACAAACGCGTGCTGGCCATCGGCGGCAACTACGCCGTGACCGACAAGACCCGCGTCTACGGGCGCTACGAACTGATCTCCTCGCTCTACGGTCCCTACGGGCTCGACGGCGCGCGGAACAACAACACCGGCATCGTCGGCATCGAGAGCAACTACATGGAGGGCGGGCGCGTGTACAACGAGTACCGCCTCGCCGACGGTGCCGACGGCCGCGGCGTGCAGGCCGCCATCGGCGTGCGCAACACCGTCAAGCTCACGGAACGCGTCAGCGTGACCGGCGGCATCGAGCACACGCGCAACCTCGGCGGCTACGCCAACAGCGGCAACAACGGCACCGGGTACGCCGGGGGGCTCGGCCAGTCGACCGCCATCACCAGCGGCATCGAGTACATGACCGAGCGGCTCAAGACCAGCGGCGTGTTCGAGATGCGCCGCGGCGACGACGCCAACACGCGGCTGTTCAGCGCGGGCTTCGGCTACAAGCTCGATCCTTCGTGGAGCCTGCTGGCGCGCAGCATCATGAGCAGCAGCGAAGGGCAGGGCACCAACGCGGGCAACGAACGCCACCTGCAGCGCCACCAGATCGGCGTGGCCTACCGGCCCGTCGACGACGACCGCTGGAACGCGCTGGCACGCTACGAGCGCCGTTCGGAGAACGTGGTGGGCGCGGGCAATGCGGCCGGCGCGCTGCAGGGCAGCAGCGTGTTCGGCGCCGACAACGGCGCCAGCCTGCCGGGCAAGACCAGCGCCGACATCGTCTCGGCCCATCTCAACTACAACCCCGAGCCAGGCCGCTTCGTGATGGCGCGCTACGCGGGCAAGGTCAGCCGCCTCAGCGACAGCCTGCTCGCGAGCAGGTATTGGGCGCACCTGCTGCAGGTGCGCTACACGCAGGACATCGACAAGGACTGGGACTGGGGCGTGCAGGCCGGCCTGCTCTATGGCAAGGGCGGCGGGCTGCAGAAGACCTTCGGCCTCGAGCTCGGCTACCAGGTCTACAAGAACCTGTGGCTGTCGGCCGGCTACAACTTCGTGGGCCTGCGCGACCGCGACCTCACGGCCAACGAATACACGAGCAAGGGCGCCTACATCCGGCTGCGCTTCAAGTTCGACGAGACCACGCTGGGCTTCCCGGCGACGGGCGGCGATGCGTCCGCACCGGCCGCGGGCTCGGCAGCCGGAGGCGCGAATGGACCGCAGTGAGCCGATGGGCACGCCAGATCAGCGGGAGATTTTCCAGGCCATGCAATCCATGAACGGCATCACGCGGGAATCGGCCTCGGCCATCCGGGGCACCGGATTCTCCGCCGGAGGCACGAGCCGCTGGCCGCGCCGTGCGATCGGATGCGGCGTGGGGCTCCTGCTGCTCGCGGCAGTGGCCCAGCCTTTCGCGCAGCAGACACCTCCGAAGCCGTCCGCGACGGCCGCCGCGGCCGCGCTGGATGTCGTCACCAACACCGCGACGGTCACGTCACCGGTCGGCGCATTGTGCGAAACGCCGGATCCCCAGAACCCGAACGTGTGTACCTGGAGCGCTCAGGTCAGCACGCCGCTGGGGGGCGGCCCGACGTTTGCCTTCGGCAAATCCATCGGCAGCGCGGCCGAAGCCCCTTTCCCGAGCTTCAGCTTCTCCTTCTCGGGCGTGAGCGGCGCCGTCGATGAAACGATCACGGTTCCGGTGACTCCGAGGCTCGACGGTTCGGGCTCGCAGAACTGGTCGCAAGGGAAGCTGCGAATCATCCCTGGAGCGGATATCGTGGTCACGGAGAAGACCGTTCAGCCGGGCTGGCCGGTCTATGCATCCACGCTCCCGGGTGGCGGGTGCAAGGATGCGAATGCGGGGGTCGATGGCAACACCAATCCCTTCGATACCGCCATCCGATGGAAGATCGAAGGAAACAAGTTCACGTTGGACAAGAAGTACGTTTTTCCGAATTCGGACTTCAAGTGTTCCATCCACAACTACCGGCCCTCATTCGGGTTGAACAATCGCATCGTCGGCACGCCGTTCGATGCGGGGAAATTCGACCTGAGCTTTTCCGGCGTCAATGTCCAGACTTTCAGCACCATGGGGGCTGCTTTCGTGAAGGACGTCGGTGACAAGGGGCAGACGGCCCGGTTGGGCATCGACGTCAGCACGACGATGACGTTCAAGGCGGGGGCCGGGACCGGAACCTCGCTCGACAACTACGTCCAGACCTTCTCGTGCGAGGGCTACGAGAATCTTCCGGCGAGCAACCTCGCCAATCCTTCCGTCGGTGTCTACACCATGACATCGCCGGCGGCCGACGTCAGGGACATCGATAGCCGCGAGAAGATGTGCACGGTGACCCACACCGTCCGGCCGCGCGTGCGCATCGTCAAGACCTCGGTCGGCGGCACCGGCAGCTACGACTTCAAGCTCACGGGCACCGTGATCGCGAACGACACCGACAGCGTGACCACGAGCGAGCAGAACCTGCCCGTGCCATCGAAGACCGCGCACCATCTGGGCACGCCCGGCACCGCCGTCGGCATCACCGAAACCGCGGTGCCCGACGTCACGACCCGCTCGGTCTGCGTGAACGAGGCGGGCCGCTCCGTCACCGGCACCGGCACGGTGGCCCTCTCCGCCGCGGACATGGCCGCCGGCGCACTGTGGACCTGTACCTTCACCAACAGCTACGCCAGCGCCATCGTGAGCGGCCGCGTGTTCCTCGACAACGGCGTGGGCGGCGGCACGGCCAACGACGGCGTGATCAACGGCGGCGAAGTGCCGCAGCGCGGCATCGGCGTGCGCCTGACCGACTGCGCGGCCACCGTGCACGCGCGCACGATCACCGACGCCGCGGGCAACTACAGCTTCGCCGTGCCCGACGGCACGCCGAAGGGCGCCGCGATGTGCGTGGAGCAGGTCAACAGCCCCGGCACGCGCGTGTCGACGGGGGCCTCGGTGGGCAGCGTGGCGCTGCCATCGGGGGCCGCCGTGGCCGTCGGCGCGGACCGCTACACCTACACGCGCACCGGCACGCCCGATCGCATCGCCTTCGCCTGGAACGGCGTCGGCCATGAGGAACTGAACTTCGGCGACGTCGACAACGGCAGCTTCGCGGCCGACGGGGCCAAGACCGGGCTGCCCGGCAACAGCGTGACCTATGGCCACACCTTCGCCGCGGGCACGGCCGGGCAGGTGCGCTTCAGCATCGCGAGCGAGACCGCCAACCCCGCCATCGGCGGCTGGAGCGCGCAGATCTTTGCCGACACGGGCTGCACCGGCAGCCTGCAACCGGGCGCGGCGCAGCTCTACCCGCCGGCGGGCGCGGGCCAGGCAGTGATCTTCGAGGGCAAGGTGTGCGTGGTCGTGAAGCAGTTCATTCCCGCGACCGCGCCGATGGGGGCCAACAACAAGGTGGTGGTGCAGGCCGACTTCGACTACCGCGGCGCCAACCCGGCGCTCGGTGGCCGCTACACCTTGCAGGACATCACGACCCTCTCGAGCGTGGCGCTGGAACTCCGGAAGGAGGTGCGCAACGTGACGCAAGGCGTGCTGGAGTTCGGGGTGAACAACCGGGCCAAGTCGGGCGAAACGCTCGAGTACCGCATCACCTACACCAACAACAGCGATGCGCCGATCCGCAACCTGGCGGTGAACGACACCACGCCGGCCTACACCAGCTTCGTCAGCGCGACCGTGGGCGAGACGCCGCCGACCCTGACCGGATGCCTGAAGACCACGCCGGCCAATGCGGCACCGGCACCGGCGGTGGCTTGCACGGAGGCGCAGCCCGCCGGCAAGACCGGGCCGGTCGACTGGCGCTTCGACGGCTTCGTGGCGCCGGGTGGCAGCGGGTCGGTGATGTTCCAGATCAAGGTGGATTGAGGCCGTGGTGGAGGCCGGGACAAGCAATGGCTGTTTCGAAATTCAACGACGCGCCCGGTTGGCTATCGTGTTTTGACTGATCGACGAGATTCGAATGACGTTTTCATTATTTGCAGGCAAGGGGTTTTCGGCGATCTCCATCCGAAAGTGCTTCGGCCATTCCTGGAAGCGGGGGGCGGTGGCCGTTTTGGGGAGCGCTCTATTGCAGGCGGCATTTGCCCAGCAAAATACATCCGCGATGGAAAATGCGTACGGCGGCACTTTGAGTCCGACGGTCAGCGGCGACAAAAGAACGGCGAGTCTTCCCTTGATGCTGAATTACGACAATCCGAGGGGCGGCGGTTTCGCGATCCTGGAAGGTACGGATGCCAATACTGGAAGGACGCCGTTGACGGTGACGATGCAAACCGTATCGGGTAATTTTTCGTTCCCCCAGGGTGGTTACTTCGCTTTTGAAGGGCCGGAGTCCCTCTTTACGTCTCAAAACAGTCCCACTGGAACTGGCATTGGCGCGGCCAACGGCTTTTTTCGGGGAGAGGCTTCTTCGGGTGCTTTTCCGGAATCCGTCGTGGCAGTACCGGAAGTAGCCGTGATTGAAATTTCTTTCAATCGGCCTGTCGACGATCCAATCATTCACTTGAGGGGATTGATCAGTGGGACCAATTACCCCCTCGGTACCTCTCCTGATTTTCGATGGCATTCCTTGCAGATCCACTCTCTGGAGCTGCTTTCTCCAGGAAGTCTTCAAAGACTTTCAGGAAATTGGAATTTCGCTGTAGAAGGGAATTTCATCAAAAACAACACCGATGCCACCGTGGGAGGGAGAGGGGCCTACGCGCATTGCAGCCAGGATGATGCGTGCGGATCGGTCAGGGTTCTTGGCAAGAATATCTCGACGATACGCTTTAGATTTGGCGCCAAGAGCTATGCGCCAATACCTGGGACGGATCGGTGGTACGGGCGTCTTCGAGTGTTTTTCTCCTTTTCCTTGAATACCCCTCCGATCGTGGGTCCGGTCAAGACCTCCAGAGGCGGGGTCGGGAAATTCGATTTCAACTACTCCAATTTCACGCAGACAAGCGGCAGCATCGAGACGAAAACAAAAGACACGGCCACGCACGCGCGCGTGTTGAGACCCGTCTTGCCAACGCCCGGCGAATTGAAAATCAGCGAAAACGCCCAGGCGCCCTGGGTGTTGTCGTCGATCAAATGTTCGCTTTTCCCCACCCAACTCGCGAACCTCCTGGGCACCTTGTTCAGTCCCCAGTACGACATGGCAACGGGCACGGTCACGATTCCGCGGGCCAGTGAGCTGCGCAACAGCGAAATCATCTGTGCCTACGTCAATTCGAAATTGCCCACGGTCGCGATTCAGAAGAAGACCCTGGGCGCCCCCGGAGGCGGCGGGCCTTTCAATTTCACGGCCGACAACCTCGACGCCCAGCCCGCCCCGATCACGACCTCGACCGCCAACACGGCGACGCCCGCGGCACCGCCGGCCGTCTTCGTCACGAAGCTGGGCGATCCCGTGACGCTGACCGAAGACCCGGCGCCGGGCTACGTTCTGACGGGCGTGACCTGCACGGACACCGATACCGCCAACAGCAGCAATCCCGCGAACCGGCCGATCAATTTCGCGCGGGGGCAACCGATCGTCATTCCGGCCCCGTCGGCGAGTCCGCCCGCCACCGAGGTGTCGTTGCGTCCCGGCGCGAAATTCCTCTGCGTCTTCACCAACACGGCCGGCGCCGAACTCAGCATCGTCAAGAGCCTGGAGGAGACGTCGGTCAAGCCGGGCCAGACGGTGGAATACACGATCACCGTGAAGAGCCTGGGGATCACCCCGGTCACGGGCGCCCTGGTCAAGGACAAGCCCGGCGCCGGCCTGACCTGCGCCGGCACCGGCCGCGTGACCATCACGGGCGACGGCGTGCCGCCCGGTACGTTCACGGTCGCGCAACTCACGGGCGCCGGCATCCCGCTGGGCACGCTCGCCAAGGACCAGAGCGCGGTCCTCAAGTTCAGCTGCACGGTCAACCCATGACATGAGCGCGTGCCGCTCGAGCGTCGAAGGGCCGGGCGCTCGAGCGGCGCCGGGCCGGCGCGGACTTCAGCCGATGACTTCCGGCCACTCCGTGTGGAAGAACTGCCCCTCGGGCTTGTCCACGCGCTCGTAGGTGTGGGCGCCGAAGAAGTCGCGCTGCGCCTGCAGCAGGTTGGCGCTGAGGCGCTCGGTGCGGTAGCTGTCGTAGTAGGCCAGCGAGGCGCTGAAGGCCGGCACCGGGATGCCGTTGCTCACGGCCAGCGCCACCACCTCGCGCCAGTTCTGCTGGGTGCGGTTGAGCAGGTCCTTGAAGAAGGGATCGAGCATCAGGTTGGCCAGCGCCGGATCGGTGCGGAAGGCGTCGGTGATGCGGTTGAGGAAGCGCGCGCGGATGATGCAGCCGCCGCGCCAGATCGCCGCGATGCGGCCGAGGTCGAGGCCCCAGCCCTTCTTGTCGCCCATGGTCTTGATGAGGTCGAAGCCCTGGGTGTAGCTGATGACCTTGGAGGCATAGAGCGCGTCGTGCACCTTGGCCACCAGCGCCTTCTTCTCGAGCGAGAGCTCGACCTTCGGGCCCTGCAGCAGCTTGCTCGCGCCCACGCGCGCCTTCTTCTGCGACGACAGCACGCGCGCCTCGACGGCGGCGTTGATGGTGCTGATGACCACCGCGTTCTCGGCCGCGTTGATCAGCGTCCACTGGCCCGTGCCCTTCTGGCCGGCCTTGTCGAGGATCACGTCGACGATCGGCTTGCCGGTTTCCGGGTCCTTCTGCTCGAGCGCCTTGGCGGTGATCTGGATCAGGTAGCTCTGCAGCTCGCCGTCGTTCCACTCGTTGAAGATCGCGGCCATCTCGTCGGTCGTGAAGCCGGCGGCCTTGAACAGGCTGTAGGCCTCGCAGATCAGCTGCATGTCGCCGTACTCGATGCCGTTGTGCACCATCTTCACGTAGTGGCCGGCGCCGCCCGGGCCGATGTGGATCACGCAGGGCTCGCCATCGACCTTGGCCGCGATGCTCTCGAAGATCGGCTTCATCACCTCCCAGGTCGAGGCCGGGCCGCCCGGCATGATCGAGGGGCCCTTGCGCGCGCCTTCCTCGCCGCCCGAGACGCCGGCGCCGATGAAGCGCAGGCCCTTGCTCGAGAGGTAGGCGTCGCGGCGCTCGGTGTCGGTGTAGAGGCTGTTGCCGCCGTCGATGACGATGTCGTCCTTGTCGAGCAGCGGGATAAGCTGCTCGATCACCTGGTCGACCGGCGCGCCGGCCTTGACCATGATCTGGATCTTGCGCGGCTTGGCGAGGCTCTGAACGAATTCCTCGAGCGTCTTCGCGCCCACCAGCTTCTTGCCGGGGTTGGCGGCGATGAAGGCCTCGGTGGTGGCTTCGGTGCGGTTGTAGACGCTGACCTGGAAGCCGCGGCTTTCCACGTTCAGCACGAGGTTCTGGCCCATCACGGCCAGGCCGATCAGTCCGAAGTCGCTTTTGTTGGTGGTGGTCATGGCCTGGGTGTTTCCTTCCTTGTGCGCACGCCGGCGGCGGCCGGTGCGCGGGGTTGATGCAGCAGGCCATTGTGCCGACCGCCCGCCGGCCGCGCCGTCAGCCGCCGCCTATAACCGGACCGCCTTCCCGGGCGAGCCCGCTTGGCAAGCCCCGCCGGCTTCGGTATGTTGCAGCCGACCCATCCACGGGGAGAACCCTCCATGCCCACCCAGCCCCACGCCGAAGCCCATCGCCCGCCGGCCGCGATCGAGCGCTGGTCCACCGAGGCGGTGCCGCCCGCGCAGCGCCTGGATTACTGGGTCGGCGCGGTCTGCGAGGGCTTCCTCGAGATGGAGGTGACCAGTCCGCAGGCGCGGCATTTCGACGCCACGCTCGAATCGGCCCCGCTGGGCACGCCGGCGCTCGGCATCGGCGTCAACCGCGTGCGCGGCAGCGCGCAGGATGTCTACCGCACGCGCCGCGCGATCGAGCGCAGCCGCAGCAACTTCTACTACCTGCTGTGCAAGACCGACACCGCCTGGAGTGTCGAGCAGGAAGGGCGCAGCGCGCGCATGCTGCCGGGCGACGCGGTGCTGGTCGATTCGCGGCGCAGCTATGCCTTCCACTTCGTGCAGTCGGCCGACACCATCTCGCTCGAGCTGCCCACGGCCTGGGTCGAATCCTGGCTGCCCGACGCGCCGGGCCAACTGGCCTGCCGCATCGACGGCAGCGCGGGCTGGGGCAGCGTGCTGAGCCGCTTCGTGCAGCAGCTCACGCCCGAGGCCGCGAGCGCGCCGCCGCTGCCGCCGCGCCTGCTGGCCGACCAGCTCGGCGGACTGCTCGCGCTGGCCACCGGGCCGGGCGTGGCCGCGGCGGTGGATCCGGGCGCGCGCGCCGCGCTGCGCCGGCGCGTGCTCGAGGCCACGCGCGAGCGCCATGCCGAGCCCGGCCTCACGGCCGAGGCGGTGGCGCGCGAGCTCGGCATCTCGCAGCGCAGCCTGCACCGCTGCCTGGCCGAGCGTGGCGAAGGTAGCGAGGGCGCCACGACCTTCGCCACCGCGCTGCTGGGCTTTCGCATGCAGGCCGCGCGCCGCATGCTGGGCGACGCGCGCTTCGACCGGCTGGCCGTGGCGGAGATCGGCTTTCGCGTCGGCCTGCGCGATGCCTCGCATTTCGTGCGCCTGTGCCGCCAGCAGCTGGGCGCCACGCCGGGCGCGCTGCGGCTGGCGCGAATCGGCCATCGCGCTGGCGGCTAGCGGCCAGCCGCTCGGCAGCGGGATTTCTACAGTCGCTGCGTTCGATCGCCAGCAACCCGCATCCACCCAACGAGGAGACCCCCATGTCCGACACCTATGTCCTGATCCACGGCGCCTGGCACACCGGTGCCGAAATGGAGGCCGTCGCGAACGGCCTGCGCGAGGCCGGTCACACCGTGCACTGCCCCACGCTCGCGGGCAACCGGCCCGGCGACGACCGCGCGAAGATCGGCCTGGCCGACGCGATCGATTCGGCGCTGCAGTACATCGAAGAGAAGAATCTCTCGCAGCTGCGGCTCGTGGGCCACAGCTATGGCGGCATGGTGATCACGGGCGTGGCCGACCGGCTCGCGCAGCAGCCGGGCAGGATCGCACGGCTGGTCTACGTGAACGCCTTCGTGCCGCAGCCCGGCGAGTCGCTCAACGACATGGTGCCGCCGCACTACGTGGCGCTGTTCGACGCGGTGGCGGCGGCCAACGACCAGGCCGTGACCTTGCCGTTCGAGATCTGGCGCGATGCCTTCATCAACGACGCCGACATGGCGCTCGCGCGCTCGGCCTACGAGCAGCTCAACCCGCACCCGTACCGCACCTTCACCGACAAGATCGTGCTGAGCCAGCCCATGGCCGCGCTGCAGGTGGGCAAGTCCTACGTCAACTGCCAGCAGGACATCGCGCTGCCGCACAGCCTGCCGTGGCATCCGCGGCTGTCGGAGCGGCTGGGGCTGTTCCGGCTGGTCGAATGCCCGGGCAGCCACGAGATGTTCTTCTCGAACCCTAAGCGGCTCGCGCAGGCGATCCTCGAGGCGGGGCGCGACTGATCAGTCGCGCGGCAGCAGCGCGTCGAACACGCGGATCGACGCATAGGCGTCGTTGGCCGCATAGCGCAGCTGCGCCTCGCTGAGCCGGTGGCTGGCCCAGTTCGAGGTCGTGGCCTTGCGCGACTTGGTGAAGCGCTGGCCGAACACCAGCGCCACGGCGGTCTTCACGCCGACCGAGCGGCGGTAGCCGCGGCGGCGGAACTCGTCGTCGATGTCGTAGACCGCGCGCGGCTCCACCTTGAGCTTCTGGCGGATCAGCGAGAGGTCGCTCGAGAGGCCGAAGCCCACCTTCCGCAGCGCCTCGGAACCGATCAGCGCGCCCAGCACCTCGTTGCAGTCGCTGCGATGCAGCTGGAACAGCCACGCGGTCTCGCGCGTGGCGAACTGCACCAGGTGCGGGCCGGTCGAGACCTCGTTCTTGGCGAAGGTGGGCTTGGACTCGGTGTCGAAGCCGACCACGCCCGCGGCCAGCAGCGCGGCGGCCGCGCGCTCGGCGTCGTCGCGCGTGGCGACCAGCACGATGTCGTTCAGGCCCAGGCCCTCGAAGGGTTCGAGCAGTGCGATCTCCTCGCGTTCGGGCAGAGGGGGCAGGGGTGTGCGAGGTGCGTTCAACGGGAGGCCGCCTTCCGGGCCGTCTTCGCCGGGGCGGTCTTCTTCGCGGCGGTCTTCCTGGCCGGTGCAGCCTTCTTCGCGACGGTTTTCTTCGCCGCCACCTTCCTGGCGGGCGCCTTCTTCGCCGCCGCCTTCTTCGCGGCGGCCGCCTTGCGCATCGCCTTCGGCACCGTGCCCGAGCGCAGCGCGGCCTCGTAGGCGCGCCGGCCCCACAGGGCCGCTTCCTCGCGGTCCTCGAACAGCTCGGGCGGCGCCTCGCGGTAGGACATCGGCATCTGCTGGCCCTGCCGTTCGTAGGTGAAGGGGGCGAGGTTCAGGCGGTCGAAATGCGCGGCGCTCTCGGCGTCGGACTTGAGGTAGAGGGTGTCGCGTATCACCAGCGCGAACATGCGGCCCTCGTGGTAGATGCCGAAGCCGCTGAACATGCGGCGGATGTCGATGCGGCCGAAGCGCTCGAAGGTCTCGTGCAGGCTGTCGGCGAAGGCGTTCTTCATGGCGTGCCGCCCGCTGCGGGCCGCACCGGCGTCGAGACCTGTGCACCGACCACCGTGTTCCAGGCCTTCACGCGCCAGCCGGTCACGATGCCGTTCGTCACGTAGGGATCGGCCTTGGCGAAGGCCTCGGGCACCGCGGGCGAGGCGGCCTCGAACAGCAGCAGCGCGCCGTCGGGCGGGTTGCCGGTGGCGCCGCCGAGCAGCAGCTCGCCGCGTTCCACCGCCTGCCAGGCCAGCGCGAGGTGCGCATCGCGGAATTCGCCGCGGCGTTCGAGGTAGTCGGGCGCGGTGTCGTAGATCAGCAGGTAGTGCATGGGGTGTTCGTGGGGTTCAGGCCGTGATCTCGATGCGGTTGCCGTCGGGGTCGAGCACCACGCTCTCGTAGTAGCCGTCGCCGGTGCGGCGCGGGCCGTCGAGCAGCGGGTAGCCGTCGGCCTGCAGCCGGCGGCTCAGCGCGTCGACCGCTTCCTCCGAGCCCACGCTGATCGCGAGATGGGTCCAGCCCATGCGCTGCGCGCCGGGCTCGGCCGCCACCGGCGACAGCGTGCGGGTGGTCATGGCCTCGATGCGGGCGCCGTCGCCCAGGCTCAGGAAGCAGGAGGCGAAGCCCTTCGCGGGATTGACGTAGCCCTCGCCCGCGGCGGCGCCGAAGTAGTCGACATAGAAGCGCTTGCAGCGTTCGAGGTCGGTGGTCCAGAGGGCGATGTGGTCGATGCGCATGGTGGGGGAGACGGCAGGTGGTTTCAGGCCTTGCGCCAGGGCGCGCGCGCCGGGTACCAGTGGTAGCTGATGCGTTCGCGCCCGCTGGTCGGATGGCGGTCGACCGTGCCGCGCGCGAGGCCGTAGCGTTCGTAGAAGCGCTGGGCCGCGGTGTTGGTGAGCGCCACGTGCAGCCGCCAGCCGGTGGGCATGCGCACGCAGGCCTCGTCGAGCAGCGCCTGGCCCAGGCCCTGGTTGCGCAGGTGCGGATCGACGAACAGCTGCGCCACGTACTCGCGCCGGTCGTGCAGCACCATGAAGGCCAGCGCCTGCGCGTCGCGCTCGGCGATCACCACCTCGGCCGGCGCCACGAACTCGGTGCGTACGCGCTGCAGCCAGTGGGCGATCGGCTCGATCACGGGCGTGCCCGGATGCGAAGCCGCCCAGGCCCGGCGCCAGATGCCGGCGAGCACCATGTTCTCCTCGGCCGCGCCATCGCGCAGTCGCAGGTGGAAGGCGGGCGTCTGGGCGTCGGACATGGCCGTTCGTTCAGTCGCGCAGCACCTGCGCGTGGTGCGCCAGGTGGTCGGCCATGAAGCTCTGGATGAAGTAGTAGCCGTGGTCGTAGCCCGCGTGGCGCCGCAGCGTGAGCGGCTGGCCGGCCGCGAAGCAGGCGGCCTCGAAGGCTTCGGGATGCAGCTGCTCGGCGAGGAATTTGTCGGCCAGGCCCTGGTCGACCAGGATGCCGTGCGGATAGGGCGCCGCGACCTGCGACTGCATCAGCGCGCTGGCATCGTGCGCGAGCCAGGCCGCGCGGTCATCGCCGGGTTCGCCGAGGTAGCCGCGCAGCGCCTTGTCGCCCCAGGGGCACTGGGTGGGCGCACAGATCGGCGCGAAGGCCGACAGCGAGAGGAAGCGCCCCGGATGGCGCAGCGCCAGCGTCAGCGCGCCGTGGCCGCCCATCGAGTGGCCGAAGATGCCCAGGCGCGCGGTGTCGATCGCGAACTGGCGGCCCACCAGCGGCAGCAGCTCCTGCACGATCCAGCTCTCCATGCGCCAGTGGGCGGCCCAGGGCGCCTCGGTGGCGTCGAGGTAGAAGCCGGCGCCGATGCCGAAGTCCCAGCTCGCGCTGGCGCCCGGCAGCGCTTCCACGGCCGCGCCGCGCGGGCTGGTGTCGGGTGCGATCAGCGCGAGGCCGAGGCTGGCGGCCATGCGCTGCGCGCCGGCCTTGATCGCGAAGGTCTCCTCGTTGCAGGTCAGGCCCGCGAGGTACAGCAGCGCCGGCACGCGCTCGTTCGCGGCCTGCGGCGGCAGGTAGACCGAGAAGCGCATCGGCAGGCCGATCTCGTGCGAGGCCTGTTCGTAGAAGCCCTGCACGCCGCCGAAGCAGTGGTGCTCGGACAGGGTCTTGAGCAGATCGGTCATGCGGCGCCCCGCACCAGTTCGAGCACCGCGTCGGCGAAGGCGCGCGGCGCCTCCTGCGGCAGGTTGTGGCCCACGCCCGGCACCAGCCGGTGCGAGCGCGGTCCGCTGAAGCGCGCCGCATGCGCCGCGGCCTCGGCCGGCGGCCGCACGCCGTCGTCGATGCCGTCGAAGGTGATCGCGGGCACGCGGATGACCGGCTGCGCGGCCAGCTGGCGATCGATGTCGGCATAGGCCGGATCGCCCGCCACCAGGCCGAAGCGGTGGCGGTACGAATGGATCACCACCTCCACGAAGTCGGGATGGTCGAAGGCCGCGGCACTGCGCTCGAAGGTGGCGTCGTCGAAGCGCCAGGTCGGCGACCACAGCTTCCACAGCAGCCTGGCGATGGCCTTGCGGTCCTTCTGCAGGCCGGCGCGGCCGCGCTCGCTGTGGAAGTAGTACTGGTACCAGAGGCTGTGCTCGTTCTCGGGCGTGTCGGGCTCCATCGCCCTGGCGATGTTCTGGATGTTGTAGCTGTTGAGCGATACCAGCCCCGCGCAGCGCTCGGGCCACAGGGCTGCCACCACGCAGGCGGCGCGGCCGCCCCAGTCGTAGCCGGCCAGCACGGCGCGATCGATCTCGAGCGCATCGAGCAGCGCCAGCAGGTCGGCGCCGAAGGCCGCCTGTTCGCCCGAGCGCGGCGTGTCGGTGCTCAGGAAGCGCGTGCCGCCGTAGCCGCGCATGTACGGCACGATGGTGCGGCAGCCCTCGGCCGCCAGCAGCGGCGCGACCTCGGCATAGGTGTGGATGTCGTAGGGGAAGCCGTGCATCAGCAGCACGGGCGGTCCGTCGGCCGGGCCGCTCTCGTGGTAGGCGACCTCGAGCACGCCGGCTTCGATGCGGCGCAGGGGCTCCATGCGTTCCATGGTCGGCACCCGCGGCGTCAGTAGAGCACCACGCCGCGGATCGACTCGCCGCGCTTCATGAGGTCGAAGCCGTCGTTGATCTTCTCGAGCGGCATGGTGTGGGTGATCAGGTCGTCGATGTTGATCTTGCCTTCCATGTACCAGTCGACGATCTTCGGCACGTCGGTGCGGCCGCGCGCGCCGCCGAAGGCCGAGCCTTCCCACTTGCGGCCGGTGACCAGCTGGAACGGGCGCGTGCTGATCTCGGCGCCCGCTTCGGCCACGCCGATGATGATGCTGCGGCCCCAGCCCTTGTGCGTGCACTCGAGCGCCTGGCGCATCACCTTGGTGTTGCCGATGCACTCGAAGCTGTAGTCGGCGCCGCCGTCGGTCAGCTGCACGATGGCGTCGACCACGTTCTCGGTGTCCTTCGGGTTGATGAAGTGCGTCATGCCGAACTTGCGCGCCATGGCTTCGCGCTCGGGGTTCAGGTCGACGCCGATGATCTTGTCGGCGCCCACCATCTTCGCGCCCTGGATCACGTTCAGGCCGATGCCGCCGAGGCCGAACACCACCACGTTGGCGCCGGCTTCCACCTTGGCCGTGAAGATCACCGCGCCGATGCCGGTGGTGACGCCGCAGCCGATGTAGCAGACCTTGTCGAAGGGCGCATCCTCGCGGATCTTGGCCAGCGAGATCTCGGGCGCGACCGTGTAGTTGCTGAAGGTGGAGGTGCCCATGTAGTGGGCGATGGGCTTGCCGTCGAGGCTGAAGCGGCTGGTGCCGTCGGGCATCAGGCCCTTGCCCTGGGTGCCGCGGATCAGCTGGCACAGATTGGTCTTGCGCGACAGGCAGAACTTGCACTGGCGGCATTCGGGCGTGTAGAGCGGGATGACGTGGTCGCCCTTCTTGAGGGTGGTGACGCCGGGGCCGACGTCGACCACGATGCCCGCGCCTTCATGGCCGAGGATGGCGGGGAAGATGCCTTCGGGGTCGGCGCCCGACAGGGTGTAGTAGTCGGTGTGGCAGATGCCGGTGGCCTTGATCTCGACGAGCACTTCGCCGAACCGGGGGCCGTCGAGGTCCACGGTTTCGATGGTCAGGGGAGCTCCGGATTTCCAGGCGACGGCGGCTTTGGTTTTCATGGCGTGTTCGGGGGGAAAGGGGGGAGGAGGGAAGGAATGGGGGCCGGAAGACGGCGCGAGGCCCCAAGGATACTCAGGCGGGGCCAGCGGGGAAGATACCCGACATGCCGATGAACCCGGGCAGGTGTCGGAAATCCCAGACCCAGTGTCGCAGCGCGGGAAATTCGTCGAGCGAAATGCCGCCTTCGCCGGCCAGCGCCACGTAGGGGAAGCAGGCCAGGTCGGCGATCGTCGGCTCGGCCGCCGCGGCCAGCCAGCGCAGGCCGGCGCTGGCCTGCTCGGCCAGGTGGTCGTCGAGCACGCGGAACACGGCGCGCGCGCCGGCGCGGCAGGCCTCGATGTCGAGGTGGCGGTAGCCGAGCGCGTCGTGCAGCCGCGCGGCCGAGGCGGTGCGCGTGATCTCGTCGGCCGTGGCGAGCCACATCGTGACCTGGCCGCGCAGCTTCGGATCGTCGGGGTACCAGCGCCGCCGGGCGTCGTGGCGGCTCGCGAGGTAGACCAGGATGGCCTGCGCGTCGCGCAGCACGAAGCCCTCGTCCTCGATCACCGGGATCTGGCCGAGCGGGTTGAGCTGCGCGAGGAACGCGGCCGACTTGTGCGCGCGCCCCGGGTAGAAGTCGACCGGCACGGCCTCGTAGGGAACGGCCAGCCAGGCCAGCAGCTGCCGCACCTTGAAGCAGTTGCCCGAGAGCGGGTAGTCGTGGAGCCTGAGCAGCGTCGTCATGCGGCGGCCCTCGTGCCGAAGCGCATGCCGCGTTCGCGCAGCCAGCGGCGGTAGGTGACGGAGGTGGTGTCGCCGCGCGTCGGCGTCTCGGCGCGGCCTTCGAGCGGCATGCGCTTGAAGGCATGGTTCTCGAGGATCGGCTTGTCCTGGCCGAAGATGGTGTGCTGGAACGCGATGAGCTCGGCGTCGCTCGACACGTCGTCGAAGTAGGCCAGCACCGTGTGGGCGATCACGTGCTCGTCGTCGAGCGGCTGCAGGAACAGGCCGATCGCGTCCTGCGCCTCGGGCCGCAGGCTCGACTTGTAGAGCATGGCCGAGAAGGGCTGCATCACGCGGTAGGTGTAGCGCACGTCGGCGCCGCTGTCGTGCGCGGCCGAGGCGCGCGGCTGCCAGAAGCGGCAGTCGGTGGCCCAGATCTCGCCGGTGGCGGGCTCGATCGCCACCTCGTACCGGGCGACCTCGGTGTGCGGCACCTTGCCGAGGTAGTCGGCATGCACGAAGGGAAAGTGCGCCATGTCGAGGAAGTTCTCGATCACGCGCAGCCCCGACACCGCGACGCCGATGCCGCCGCAGTCGACGAGGCGGCGCCCGGGCTCGGTGTATTCCGGAAACGCGAACAGCGGGCGCGCGGGCCGGCCGCTGGGGCAGACCCAGAGGTAGCCGTGGCGCGATTGCACGGAAAGCGGCTGCGTGCCGAGCCGGCATTGCGGCGTGCCGTCGGCCTCGGCCCACAGCGAGAGCGTGGCGCCAAGCAGGCAGGTGCCGTAGGGCTGCCGCTGCGAGCGGCCGGCGAGCGCGCTCGCGGGGCCGACGACCAGCCAGTCGTCGAGCATGTTGGGATCGTCGGTGACGAAGGGCATCGTGCGTCCTTCCTTCAGGCGTTGGGTTGTTCGATGTCGCCGCGCAGGGTTCGCGCGGCCGCGTGCAGGGTCTTCATCGCCTCGGAGCCCGGGGCGGCCTCGGTCCACAGGTGAACGAAAGCCAGTTGCGCTTGCGCGTCGAGCAGCAGCGCGACGGTCGGCGTGCCGCCGAGCGTGCCGCGCCAGGCGCCCGGGGCGGCGCCGGCCGTGAAGCCCAGCCGTGGGAGTGCCTCGCGCACCTGTTGCGCACCGGCGCGCAAGGTCAGCGTGCGGCAGAAGTGCCAGCCGGCCGGCACGGCATCGGCCAGTGCCTGCGGCGCGGGCGGCGGCGCGTCGCCCTCGTGCGCCAGGTTCACCCACAGCATGCCCGCCGCGTCGACCGCGCCGAACACCCTGGCGCAGACGTTGCGCGGCGCGGGCATCGCCGGATGGGCGGGAATGCCGACGCACTGCCCGTTGCCCGCGGCGTACTGCCAGCCGTGGTAGGCGCAGGAGAGGCGGTTCTCGACCACCTGGCCCAGCGTGAAGCGCACGCTGCGGTGCGGGCAGCGGTTCTCCCAGGCCTGGGCCGCGCCGTCGGCCGAGCGCCAGAGCGCGAGCTCCTGGCCCTCGGCGAAGCCGGCGACGATGTTGGCGCCGGGGCGCAGCCCGGCCGAAGGGGCGACAGGGTGCCAGGGGGCGGCGGCGGGATGCGTCATGGGGTTCTCCATGGCCTTCAACGCGAGCCGCCCACCACGCCCTCGGCGAACCAGTCCATCCGGCCGAGGTCCGCGTCGGCGACGCGGGCACCCGCCGCCACGCGGACCGCGCCCTTCTGGTCCTTGATGGGACCGGCGAACACCTGCAGCTTGCCGCTGGCGATGTCGCGCTCCTTCGCCTGCACGAGTTCGGCGACCTCCTTCGGCACGCGCGGGCCCATCGGCGCCATCTTCACCACGCCGTCGCCGATGCCGCCGAGGTAGAGGCCGGGCTTCCAGCTGCCGGCCATCACCTCGCGCGCCACCCGGGTGTAGAAGCCGCCCCAGTGGTGGGTGACGCCGGTGAGGTAGTTCCTGGGCGCGTGGCTGCGCATGTCGGAGTGGAACGAGATGGCGCCCACGCCGCGCGCCTCGGCGGCGGTGGCGACGGCGGGCGTGTCGGTGAAATGCGTGAGCACGTCGGCGCCCTGGTTCATCAGCGCGACCGCGGCGTCGCGCTCCTTCGGCGGGTCGAACCACGAATTGACGAACACCACATGCACCATCGCCTTCGGATTGACGCTGCGCGCGCCGAGCGCGAAGGCGTTGAGATACCACATCACGTCGGGCACCGGGTGGGCGCCGACGAGGCCGATGATGTTCGAGCGCGTGGTCCGGCCCGCCACGATGCCCGCGAGGTAGCCGCCCTCGTGCCAGCGCGCGTTGTAGCCGCCGAAGTTCTTCGCGGTCTGGTAGCCGCTCGCGATCAGGTACTGGACGCCGGGGTTGTCGTTGGCGACCGTGAGCATCGGCTTCATGTAGCCGAAGGAGGCGCCGAAGATCAGCTGGCAGCCGTCGGCCGACAGCTCGCGCGCCACGCGCTCGGAGTCCGGGCCTTCGTTGGTGTCGGGCACGGTGCGCACGCTGACCTGGGCGCCGAGGTTCTTCTCGAGCTCGCGCCGGCCGAGGTCGTGCTGGTAGGTCCAGCCCGTGTCGCCGACCGGGCCCAGGAAGACGAAGCCGATCTTGAGCGGGCCGGCGGCCCAGGCGCTGCGCAATGGCAGCAGGGAGGCGGCAACGCCGGCGGAAAGCAGGGTGCGGCGGGCAGGGCTGTGCATCGGGGGTTCTCCTGTCGTGGGGAGTGGGGCTCGGACCTCGAGGGCTCGAGGTCTCGGCGGGGCATGGCATAGCATTCGCTACGCCCGCGCAGACCGTACCGTTTCCCGCCCTCCGATGAAAGCCACATGCCGAGACGCAACTTTTCATTTCTGAAACGGCCGACCTTCGCCGACAGGGAGTGTGCGTGACCGGCATCGACCTGGCGCTGGTGCAGGCCTTCGTGCTCGTCGTGCAAAGCGGCAGCCTCACGCGGGCCGAGAGCCTGTCGGGGGTTTCGAAGGCCACGCTGAGCCGGCAGCTCACGCGGCTGGAGGAACTGCTGGGCGCGCAGCTGCTGATGCGCAGCTCGCGCCGCATCACCGCGACCGAGGCGGGCCGCGCCTTCTTCGTGCGCTGCGAGGACCTGCTCGGCGAGGTCACGGGCCGGCTCGAGACGGCGCGCACCGAGATCCAGGAGATCACCACCGGCGTGTCGGGCAGCCTCTCGCTGCTGTCGGACACCCAGTTCGGCACCTCCTTCGTCTGCCACGTGGTGAAACTGTTCCTGGAGTCGCATCCCAACGTGCGCTGCCAGCTCGACGTGGCGAGCCGGCCGAACGCGCCGGCCATCGGCGACGTGGACTGCTACGTGTGCTCGGAGCCGCCCGACGCGCCGAACCTCGTGGCCAAGCTGCTGGGGCAACTGAACTACGGCCTCTATGCGAGCCCGCAGTACCTCGAGCGCCAGGGCACGCCGCGCACGCCCGACGATCTGGCGGCGCACCGCGCGATCGTGATGAAGGAGGCCGCGGGGCCGTCGCAGGTGCTGCTGGTGTCGGGCGCGTCGGGCCGCCATGCCTACCGGCCCGAACCCGCCTTCGAGACCAACGACCACTGGGTGATGAAGACCTTCTGCATCGACGGCCTGGGCATCGCGCTGCTGCCGGCCTTCTTCGTGCGGCCCGAGCTGGCGCAGGGCGTGCTGGTGCCGGTGCTGCCGCAGTGGCAGCCGCAGCCGCGGCGCATCTACTGCGCCTACCAGCGGCAGCGCTACATGGGGCAGAAGCTGCGCGCCTTCGTCGACCTGATGGCGCGCTGCGTGGTCGACATCGACTCGTACAACTACTACGTCGGCTCGTCCGCGGCCCGGCGGGGCAGGGCGGGTGCCAGACCATAATGGCGGCCCGTCCGACGCGTGCTGCCAGCCCGATCCATCATGAAGAAAATCCTCGTCCTCAACGGCCCCAACCTCAACCTCCTGGGCACGCGCGAGCCCGAACAGTACGGCCGCGACACGCTGGCCGACGTGGAGCGCCTGTGCCATGAAACGGGCGCGAAGCTCGGCGTGGCGATCGAGTGCCGCCAGACCAACCACGAAGGCGTGCTGGTCGACTGGATCCAGGAAGCGGGCCGCGAGGTGGCGGCCGGCACCATGCTCGGCGTGGTGATGAACCCGGGGGCCTACACCCACACCTCGATCGCGCTGCACGACGCCATCAAGGGCGCGAGCGTGCCGCTGATCGAGCTGCACATCTCGAACGTGCATGCACGCGAGGAGTTCCGCCACCGCTCGTACATCTCGCCGGCGGCGCGCGGAATCATCGTGGGGCTGGGCGTGAAGGGCTACACGCTGGCGATCGCCGCGCTGGTGCCCTGAAGCTCGGCTAGTACAGCGCCCGCGGCGCCGACGCCTTCCAGCTGCGGCTGATGCGGCCCTGCGCATCGACGCTCTCGAGGTGCACGTCGAAGCCCCACAGCCGCGCCACGTGCTTGAGCACCTCCTCGGCATCGTCGTGCAGCGGCAGGCTGTTGCGCTGGGTGTGGCGCAGCGTCAGCGAGCGGTCGCCGCGCATGTTGACGTTCCAGACCTGGATGTCGGGCTCGCGGCTGCCGAGGTCGTACTGGCGCGACAGCGATTCGCGCAGCGCCTGGTAGCCGCTGTCGTCGTGGATCGCCGAGACCTCGAGCTCGGACTCGCTCTGGTGGTCGCGGATCGCGAACAGGCGGAAGTCGCGCATGGTCTTCGGGCTCAGGAACTGGCCCACGAAGCTCTCGTCCTTGAAGTTGCGCATCGCGTAGTCGAGCGTGGCCACCCAGTCGCTGCCCGCGAAGTCGGGGAACCAGCGCCGGTCCTCGTCGGTGGGCTTCTCGCAGATGCGGCGCAGCTCGGTGTACATCGCGAAGCCGAGCGCGTAGGGGTTGATGCCGCTGTAGGCGCGGTGGCCCACCGGCGGCTGGAAGATCACGCCGGTGTGCGAGCTCAGCCACTCCATCATGAAGCCGTCGTCGAGCTGGCCGCGGTCGTACATGGTGTTGAGCAGCGTGTAGTGCCAGAAGGTGGCCCAGCCCTCGTTCATGACCTGGGTCTGGCGCTGCGGGTAGAAGTACTGTGCGATCTTGCGCACGATGCGCACCACCTCGCGCTGCCAGGGTTCGAGCAGCGCGGCGTTCTTCTCGATGAAATAGAGCAGGTTCTCCTGCGGCTCGAGCGGAAAGCGCGGCGCGGATTCCGAGCCGGCGTTCTGCTCGCTGCGCCGCGGCAGGGTGCGCCAGAGGTCGTTGACCTGCTGCTGCATATGGCGCTCGCGCTCGGCGCGCTGGGCGCTCTCCTGCGCCAGCGAGCGCTTCTGCGGCCGGCGGTAGCGGTCCACGCCGTAGTTCATCAGCGCATGGCAGGAGTCGAGCAGCTTTTCGACCTCGTCCACGCCGTGGCGCTCCTCGCATTCGGCGATGTAGTGCCGCGCATAGACCAGGTAGTCGATGATCGAGGACGCATCGGTCCACATGCGGAACAGGTAGTTGCCCTTGAAGAAGCTGTTGTGGCCATAGGCCGCGTGCGCGATCACCAGGGCCTGCATGGCCATGGTGTTCTCTTCCATCAGGTAGGCGATGCAGGGATCGGAGTTGATCACGATCTCGTAGGCCAGCCCCATGTGGCCGCGGCGGTAGTTCTTCTCGGTGGCGATGAACTGCTTGCCGTACGACCAGTGCCTGTAGATCATCGGCATGCCCACGCTCGCGTAGGCATCCATCATCTGCTCGGCCGTGATGATCTCGAGCTGGTTCGGGTAGACGTCGAGGCCGTAGCCGCGCGCGGTGCGCGCGATCTCGGTGTGGTAGCGCTCGATCAGGTCGAAGGTCCAGTCCGAGGGGCTGGGCAACCGTTCGAGCTTGCCTTGCGGGATGGTGGCGGCGGTCGGCAGCGGCGGTGCCGAAGGAGGGCGGTCGGCGGGGGTCATGCGCTGGCTCCTTCCTTCTTGAACAGGTCGCGGAACACGGGGTAGATGTCGCTGGCCTCGGACACCTTGCGCATCGCGAAGTTGGGCTCGATGCCCTCGAGCTGCGCGTATTCCTGCCACAGGTTCTGCTCGGTCTCGGCCACCTGCACGTAGGCGTAGTAGCGCACCTTCGGCAGGATGTTCTCCTCGAGCAGCTGGCGGCAGCGCCCGCTGTCCTGGTGCCAGTTGTCGCCGTCGCTGGCCTGCGCGCCGTAGATGTTCCATTCGCCGCTGGGGTAGCGCGCGCGCACGATCTCGTCCATCAGCACCAGCGCGCTCGACACCACGGTGCCGCCGGTCTCGGTGGCGTGGAAGAACTCGTCCTCGCTGACCTCCTGCGCCTGCGTGTGATGGCGCAGGAACACCAGGTCGATGGTCTCGTAGTGCCGCGTGAGGAACATGTACAGCAGCATGAAGAAGCGCTTGGCCATGTCCTTGCGCGCCTCGTCCATCGAGCCCGAGACGTCCATGAGGCAGAACATCACGGCCTTGGCGCTGGGCACCGGCGTCTTCACGCGGTTGCGGTAGCGCAGGTCGATCGGATCGATGTAGGGCACGTGGCGCGCGGTGCGGCGCAACTCCTCGATGCGCGCCTCGGTCTCGGCGATCTCGTTCTGGATGAAGGGCTGCGTGGCCTGCGGATGCGCCCTCAGGTGCAGCAGGTGCGCCTCGAGCCGGCGCAGTTCCTTGCGCGGTTCGCCGCCGAGCGCGATGCGCCGGGCCAGCGCGCCGCGCATCGAGCGCACCACGTGCAGGTTGTTGGGCGTGCCGTCGCTGGTGAAGCCCGCGCGGTGGCTCTTCCATTCGGGCACGTCGGCGATCTGCGTGCGGATCAGGTGCGGCAGCGCGAGATCGTCGAAGAACACGCGCATGAACTCCTCGCGCGTGAGGTGGAACACGAAGTCGTCGTTGCCCTCGCCGCTGTCGCTGGCCTCGCCGCTGCCCGAGCCGCCGCCCTGGCCGCCCTCGGGGCGCTTGATGCGGTCGCCGCGCACGTACTCCTGGTTGCCCGGGTGCACGTACTCGCGGTCGCCGCCGCGCGCATGGCCGAACACCGGCTCCGACACATCGTGGCGCGGCAGCGTCACATCCTCGCCCTGTTCCAGTTCGCGGATGTTGCGGCCGCTCACGGCCCGCCGCACCGCCTCCTGGATCTGGCCGCGGTAGCGCCGGAGAAAGCGCTCGCGGTTGCCGATGGACTTGTTCTTGCCCGAGAGCCGGCGGTCGATGATCTGCTGCAGGATGGCCACGATGGTTTCAAAGCTCCTTGCAAAACGATGGGCGTTGGCGTGCTCCGTTGGCGGTGCGCGCTACGAGCTCTTGCGCACGCGCAGGTACCACTCGCACAGCAGGCGCACCTGCTTGGCGGTGTAGCCCTTCTCGACCATGCGCGTGACGAAGTCCTCGTGCTTCTTCTGCTCGTCGGCGCTGCTCTTGGTGTTGAAGCTGATCACCGGCAGCAGCTCCTCGGTGTTGGAGAACATCTTCTTCTCGATCACCGCGCGCAGCTTCTCGTAGCTGGTCCATGCCGGGTTGCGGCCGTTGTTGCCGGCCCGCGCGCGCAGCACGAAGTTGACGATCTCGTTGCGGAAGTCCTTCGGGTTGCCGATGCCGGCCGGCCGCTCGATCTTCTCGAGCTCGCCGTTGAGCGAGGCGCGGTCGAAGACCTCGCCGGTGTCGACGTCGCGGAACTCCTGGTCCTGGATCCAGTAGTCGGCATAGGTCACGTAGCGGTCGAAGATGTTCTGGCCGTACTCGCTGTAGCTCTCGAGGTAGGCGGTCTGGATCTCCTTGCCGATGAACTCGGCATAGCGCGGCGCCAGCAGCTCCTTGATGTAGCTGATGTACTTCTGCTCGACCTCCTGCGGGAACTGCTCGCGCTCGATCTGCTGCTCGAGCACGTACATCAGGTGCACCGGGTTGGCGGCCACCTCAGAGCTGTCGAAGTTGAAGACCTTGGAGATGATCTTGAAGGCGAAGCGCGTGGAGACGCCGCTCATGCCCTCGTCGACGCCCGCGTAGTCGCGGTACTCCTGGATCGACTTGGCCTTGGGATCGGTGTCCTTGAGGTTGTCGCCGTCGTAGACCTGCGACTTGCTGAAGATGCTCGAGTTCTCGGGTTCCTTGAGCCGCGTGAGCACCGACAGCTGCGCCATCATGCGCAGGGTTCCGGGTGCGCAGGGCGCCTGGGCCAGCGAGGAGTTGCGCACCAGCTTCTCGTAGATCTTGATCTCCTCGGACACCCGCAGGCAGTAGGGCACCTTGACGATGTAGATCCGGTCGAGGAAAGCCTCGTTGTTCTTGTTGTTGCGGAAGGCCTTCCACTCGCTCTCGTTGCTGTGGGCCAGCACGATGCCGTCGAAGGGGATCGCGCCGAAGCCCTCGGTGCCCTTGAAGTTGCTTTCCTGCGTGGCGGTCAAAAGCGGGTGCAGCACCTTGATCGGCGCCTTGAACATTTCCACGAACTCGAGCAGGCCCTGGTTCGCCAGGCACAGGCCGCCCGAGTAGGCGTAGGCGTCCGGGTCGTCCTGGGCATAGGTCTCGAGCTTGCGGATGTCGACCTTGCCGACCAGCGAGGAGATGTCCTGGTTGTTCTCGTCGCCGGGTTCGGTCTTGGCCACCGCGATCTGGCGCAGCACCGACGGGTAGCGCTTCACCACCTTGAACTGGCGGATGTCGCCGCCGTACTCCTCGAGCCGCTTGACGGCCCAGGGCGACAGGATGCGCTGCAGGTAGCGGCGCGGGATGTTGAATTCCTTCTCGAGGATCTCGCCGTCCTCGGCCGCGTCGAACAGGCCGAGCGGCGATTCGTTCACGGGCGAGCCGTGGATCGCGTAGAAGGGCACGTGTTCCATGAGCTGCTTGAGGCGCTCGGCGATCGAGCTCTTGCCGCCGCCGACCGGGCCCAGCAGGTAGAGGATCTGCTTCTTTTCCTCCAGGCCCTGCGCGGCGTGGCGGAAATAGGACACCACCTGCTCGATGGCCTCCTCCATCCCGTAGAACTCCTTGAACGCCGGGTAGATCTTGATGACCTTGTTGGCGAAGATGCGCGAAAGGCGGGAGTCGTTGCGGGTGTCGACCAGTTCGGGGTCGCCGATGGCCTTGAGCATGCGCTCGGAAGCCGTGGCATAGGCCATCGGATCCCGTTTGCAGAGTTCCAGGTAGTCCTGCAGTGAAAGGACCTCTTCGCGAGTGCGCTCGTAACGCGCTGCAAAGTTGCTGATCACATCCATGGTCACGCCTCCGTCAAGTCAGCGGGCCTTTAAAGCCCGAAATCCTGCAGTCCGAAAGCGTCGCATCTTTTGAAAAAGGTGTGGCCGCCCAGGGCTGCATGCCTTGGAAAACTCCCTTAAACACAATCTGCACAATCAGCATAAAGCAAAGAGTGCACCCAGGAAATAGTTGTTAATTCAGAACCACAGTCACGAGTAAAGTTCAACAAAAAATTCGTGCACGAGTTTGCGAATTCCAGCTAAATTCCCAGGTTCCGCAAACGGGTTCGGGTAAACCAGTTTGCCAGTGAAAATACCTATGGCAATCGACATATGCGTCCTTTGCGTGTTTTAACGGCAAGCACCTCCTATTGAGCCCACTGACTCAAAAAAACAACGCTGTCCTTCAATAACGCGGCAGCTCCCGTTTGGGTTTATTGCACATTCAAAAAATATCTAAAAGCAATCTACGCGCCATCTTTTGATGAGCGGCGCGCGCGCCGCGGCGTGGGAAAGCGCGCCAGTTGCGAGTCGGAGGGAAGCGGGAGAAGGCGCCGTTGTGGTGCGTGGCACCGAAGGCGTTCGAGGAGCACCGTTTGCGTGCGCGGCCGCAAACCAAAGGGTTACGAGGCTCAGGCCAGCGGCAGGATGCGGCGCGCCACGGTGTAGCCCAGCGAAATCTCCTCGCCGGGCGCGTGCTCGCAGAAGTCGGGGTCGTGCCAGGCGCTTGCGAGCGGCAACCAGCCCGAGAGAAAACCGGCGCCGCCGCAGATGGCGCAGCCGCCATCGCCGCCGCGCGTGAGGCCGCGTTGCGCGGTCAGTTCGTACTTGTAGGGGTCGGCCGCGATCTGCAGGCCCCAGGCGTTGGGCACGCGGTGGAATTCCCAGTCGCTGGCGAAGCCCGCCGCCGGTTTCTCGAGCTGGCCCGCGGCCCGCACCCATTGGCGGCGCCATTCGGCTTCCTCGGGGCTGATGTCGGTGGGGTAGCGGTCCATCGGCGCCTCGTCGCCCCAGCGGAAGAAGCCGCGTGCGCCGGCCGCGCACAGGTGCTCCCATTCGTCGGGGCTCGGCAGGCGGAAGCCCTGCGCGGCGAAGCCGTTGGCGACCAGCGCATGGCTCAGGGCGTCCTCGTCGGCCTGCCAGGCGCTGACGCGGCCATCGGGCGCTACCTCGACCCGGGTCACGATGTCCGCATGCTCGGTCACGCCGCGCGGGTGCTCGGCGAGCAGCGCCCGCACCTTCTCGCCCGCGGGATCGATGGGCTGCCAGCCGACCTCGGCATGAAGGGTCTCGGCCAGCAGCGGCGGCAGCGCCACCTCGCGCACGCGGGCGCTGCGCGCGGCCACGTAGTCGGCCAGGCTTTCCTCGAGGCCGTATTCCTCCGCCATGCCCTGCCAGCTTTCGTGCATCGCGGGCGTGGGCCGCCAGCCGCCGACGTCGAAGCCCAGCGTGGCCGGGCCGCCCGGAATCAGGGAGAAGAGGGCGCCGCCGGCCGTGTACTGCGCCACGTCGTGCGCGACACCGCCGAGCGCGAAGCGCCGGATGCCGTCGAAGACGAAGCCCGCGGGCAGTTGCGCCGCGAGGTCCCGCGCGGCGGCTTCACGCTGCGCCGCGGTGGCGCGGCGCCAGGCCGCGAGTTCGTCGAACAGGGGCATGGGCGGAATGCCGTGGGTCGGGACGCGCGCCGCGCGTCCTCAGCTGAAGAATTCCTTGGCCTTGTCGAACCAGCCCTTGTCGGTGGGGCTGTGCTTCTCGCCGCCCTTCTTGAGCGACTCGTCGAGCTCCTTCAGCAGCTTGCGCTGGTGCTCGGTGAGCTTGACCGGCGTCTCGACGCGCACGTGGCAGTAGAGGTCGCCCGGGTAGCTCGAGCGCACGCCCTTGATGCCCTTGCCGCGCAGGCGGAACTGCTTGCCGCTCTGCGTGCCGTCGGGAATGTCGATGGCCGCGTTGCCCTTGAGCGTGGGCACGTTGATCTCGCCGCCGAGCGCCGCGGTGGTGACGCTGACCGGCACCACGCAGTGCAGGTCGTCGCCGTCGCGCTCGAACAGCTCGTGCTTCTTGAGCCGGATCTCGATGTAGAGGTCACCGGGCGGCCCGCCGTTGGTGCCGGGTTCGCCGTTGCCGGTGCTGCGGATGCGCATGCCGTCGTCGATGCCGGCCGGGATCTTCACTTCCAGCGTCTTGTTGTTCTTGATCTTGCCCTGGCCGTGGCAGGTCGCGCAGGGCTCGGGAATGATCTTGCCGCTGCCATGGCAGGTCGGGCAGGTCTGCTGCACGCTGAAGAAGCCCTGGCGCATCTGCACCGCGCCCGCGCCGTGGCAGGTGGTGCAGGTGATCGGCTTGGTGCCCGGCTTGGCGCCGGTGCCCTTGCAGGTGCCGCAGTCGTCCCAGCTCGGGATGCGGATCTGGGCTTCCTTGCCCTCGGCCGCTTCCTCGAGCGTGATCTCCATCGCGTAGCTCAGGTCGCTGCCGCGGAACACCTGGCGGCCGCCGCCGGCACGGCCGCGGCCACCGCCGCCGAACACGTCGCCGAAGATGTCGCCGAAGGCTTCCGCGAAGCCGCCGAAGCCTTCCGCGCCCGGGCCGCCGCGCATGTTGGGATCGACGCCGGCGTGGCCGTACTGGTCGTAGGCCGCGCGTTTCTGGCCGTCCGACAGCATTTCATAGGCTTCCTTCACCTCCTTGAACTTGGCCTCGGCGTCCTTGCTGGTGTCGCCGTGGTTGCGGTCCGGGTGGTGCTTCATCGCGAGCTTGCGATAAGCCTTCTTGATTTCGTCGTCGCTCGCGTTCTTGGGAACGCCGAGGGTTTCGTAGTAGTCGCGTTTGGTGGCCATGGCAGGTTCGATCGGGCGGCGGGGCGGTCTTCAGGTCTCTTCGGGAACGGGGATCGATCGAAGCGAGAAAGGCTGGAGCACCCTTTCAGGTGTTCCAGCCCCGTTCGACCGAGCGGACGCTCAGTCCTTCTTCTTGACTTCCTTGACCTCGGCGTCGACCACGTTGTCGTCGGCCGGGGCGCTGCTCGCAGCTTCCGCGCCAGCCGAGGCACCCGGGCCGCCGGCGGCACCGGCCGCGGCCTGCGCGTCGGCGTACATCTTCTCGCCGAGCTTCTGGCTCGCGGTCATCAGCGTGTTGGTCTTCTCTTCGATCGCGGCCTTGTCCTCGCCCTTGACCACGTCCTCGAGTTCCTTGATCGCGGTCTCGATCTTTTCCTTCTCGCCGGCGTCCAGGCTGTCGCCGTGCTCGCCCAGCGACTTGCGCACGCTGTGGACCATGGCCTCGCCCTGGTTGCGGGCCTGCACCAGCTCGACCTTCTTCTTGTCCTCGGCCGCGTTGAGCTCGGCGTCCTTCACCATGTTCTGGATCTCGTCCTCCGACAGGCCCGAGTTCGCCTTGATGGTGATCTTGTTTTCCTTGCCGGTGCCCTTGTCCTTGGCGCCGACGTGCAGGATGCCGTTGGCGTCGATGTCGAAGCTCACCTCGATCTGCGGCGTGCCGCGCGAGGCCGGCGGGATGCCCTCGAGGTTGAACTCGCCGAGCAGCTTGTTGCCCGCGGCCACTTCGCGTTCGCCCTGGAACACCTTGATCGTCACGGCCGGCTGGTTGTCCTCGGCGGTCGAGAAGGTCTGCGCGAACTTGGTCGGGATCGTGGTGTTCTTCGTGATCATCTTGGTCATCACGCCACCCATGGTCTCGATGCCCAGCGACAGCGGGGTCACGTCGAGCAGCAGCACGTCCTTGCGGTCGCCCGAGAGCACCTGGCCCTGGATGGCGGCGCCGACGGCCACGGCCTCGTCGGGGTTCACGTCCTTGCGCGGGTCCTTGCCGAAGAAGGCCTTGACCTTGTCCTGCACCTTGGGCATGCGGGTCATGCCGCCGACCAGGATCACGTCGTTGATGTCGCTCACGCTGATGCCGGCATCCTTGATGGCCAGGCGGCAGGGCGCGATGGTGCGCTCGATCAGCTCGTCGACCAGGCTCTCGAGCTTGGCGCGCGTGAGCTTGATGTTCAGGTGCTTCGGACCGGTGGCATCGGCCGTGATGTAGGGCAGGTTGACGTCGGTCTGGGCGCTGTTCGACAGCTCGATCTTGGCCTTCTCGGCCGCTTCCTTCAGGCGCTGCAGCGCGAGCACGTCCTTGCTGAGGTCGACGCCCTGTTCCTTTTTGAACTCGCCGATGATGTAGTCGATGATGCGCTGGTCGAAGTCCTCGCCGCCGAGGAAGGTGTCGCCGTTGGTCGACAGCACTTCGAACTGCTTCTCGCCGTCCACGTCGGCGATCTCGATGATCGAGACGTCGAAGGTGCCGCCACCGAGGTCGTACACGGCGATCTTGCGGTCGCCCTTGTCCTGCTTGTCGAGGCCGAAGGCCAGCGCCGCGGCGGTGGGTTCGTTGATGATGCGCTTGACGTCGAGGCCCGCGATGCGGCCGGCGTCCTTGGTGGCCTGGCGCTGGGCGTCGTTGAAGTAGGCCGGCACCGTGATCACGGCTTCGGTCACGGCTTCGCCGAGGTAGTCTTCGGCGGTCTTCTTCATCTTGCGCAGGATGTCGGCGCTGACCTGCTGCGGCGCCATCTTCTTGCCGCGCACTTCCACCCATGCGTCGCCGTTGTCGGCCTTGGCGATGGTGTAGGGCATCAGGTCGATGTCCTTCTGCACTTCCTTTTCCTCGAACTTGCGGCCGATCAGGCGCTTGATCGCGTACAGCGTGTTCTTGGGGTTGGTGACGGCCTGGCGCTTGGCCGAGGCACCGACCAGCACTTCACCGTCTTCCTGGTACGCGACGATCGAAGGCGTGGTGCGCGCGCCTTCCGAGTTCTCGATCACGCGCGTGGTGTTGCCTTCCATGATCGACACGCACGAGTTGGTGGTGCCGAGGTCGATGCCGATGATCTTTGCCATGTTCTGTACTCCTGAAACCTGAAAAATATGTTGTTATGAACTTGTGGATAACCCGGGTCTATTCAAGGGAAGAGACGGGGTTTTCCTGTGGAATTCGTGTGGACGGGGAGAAGGGCGCAGCGGCTTACTTCGGGGCGCTGACGGTGACCAGCGCGGGGCGCAGCACGCGCTCGGCGATGGTGTAGCCCTTCTGCAGCACGCCCACCACGGTGTTCGGTTCCTGGTCGGCGGGCACCACCGAGATCGCCTGGTGCTGGTGCGGATCGAACTTGCTGCCGGGAGCCGGCGCGATCTCGATCACCTTGTTGCGCTCGAGCGCGCTCTTGAGCTGGCGCAGCGTGGCTTCGGCGCCTTCGCGGATCTGCTCGGGGGTGGCGTCCTTGATGGCGAGACCGGCCTCGAGGCTGTCGGTCACCGGCAGCAGGCTCTCGGCGAAGGCTTCGACCGCGAACTTGCGGGCCTTGGAAATCTCGTCGTCGGCGCGGCGGCGGGCGTTCTGCACGTCGGCCTGCGCGCGCAGGTACTGGTCGGCCAGTTCGGCGTTCTTGGCCTGCAGGGCGGCGAGCTCGCCCTGGGCCGCGGCCAGCGCGTCCGCCTCGTTGGCGGCTTGCGCGGCCTCCAGCTCTTCAGGGCTGGGCTCGCCGTGCAGGGTTTGCGAATTCGGGGCGGATTGTTGCGGATCGGACATCTTTTGAAGCGGATTGATCGATGGGCTGGAAACAAACGATTGCGGGCCAGTTGGGGCCCGCCGGAGGCTTTTCAAGCGAAAAAATGCGGCCGAAAAGGCCGCATGGGCATGAAAGATGGCCCCCGAGCTCCCTCACTCCGTGAGGTCGCTGCCCCCAAGGGGCGTTTTCCATCTTGGGGCGGCCCGGCGATGAAAAAGGCCCTTCGCAGGGCCTTCGAGCCGAGGGCCCGCGCTCGATCAGTGGGTGTCGAGCAGCTCGACGTCGAACTTCAGGGTGGCGTTCGGCGGGATCACGCCGCCGGCGCCGCGGGCACCGTAGCCCAGCGAGGCCGGGATGATCAGCGTGCGTTGGCCGCCGATCTTCATGCCGGCCACGCCTTCGTCCCAGCCCTTGATGACCTGGCCGGCGCCGAGCGAGAACGCGAACGGGTCGTTGCGGTCGCGGCTCGAGTCGAACTTGGCGCCCTGCACGCCGTCGTTGTAGAGCCAGCCGGTGTAGTGCACGTGCACGTGGTGGCCGGGCTTGGCTTCCGCGCCGTCGCCGACGACGGTGTCTTCGTATTGCAGGCCGGAGGGAGTGGTGGGCATGGTGAACGCTCCTTGCGTCGGTATGTTCGCGAGATGAAAGAAGGGCATCGATCCGGGGATCGAAGGCGCGGAGTTTACCGAGGCCGGCGGACGGCGTTTGCCGGACGGGGCGCCGCCGGGTTCAGTCCGAGATCGGCGGGGGGATCGGCGAGGAGGGCGGGGAGGGCGGCGGCGAGGCGGGCGCAGGCAGCGGTGGCGAGCTCGGCTGCGGCGCGGGCGCTGCCGATGGCGCCGAGGCGGATGCCGCGGGCGGCACCGCGGCGGCCGGTTGCGCCGCCGCCTTCTTGGCCTGGCCGAGCTGCCACTTGCTCGCGAAGGCCTGCAGGTCGGACAGCCGCTTGAGCAGGTCCTGGCCGCTGAGCGTGAGGCTGTAGCCGTCGCCGCCGTGGCTCACCACGCCGGCTTCGCGCAGTTCCTTGATCCGGGTGTTGAGGGTGTTGGGAGTGATGCCGCCGACGCTGTCCTGCAGCAGCCGGAAGGTCTGGGCATGGCCGTCGCGCAGGGCCCAGAGCACACGCAGCGCATAGCGGGCCTCGAGCAGCGCGAGCAACTGGCTGATGGCTGCGTTTTCCTTGGAACTCATCGTCATCATCTCCTCTGCGATCTGTGCTGCGCGGGAGGCCGGCCCGTGGGCAGTGCCTCGGCCTCGCTCTTTTTTGATGGTTGGCGGACCGCTGTCCGGCCTTCGCTCCGGCCGGGGACTATAGCTCAAATGATTACGATGCTACTAGTTTTATAGCTGTGGGCGTACGCTGCATGCGGCTCCAGAGACAAAGCGTCACATCTTTGAAAAATTCGCCATGGCTTCGCCCAGCCGGATGGCGCGCGCAGGCGCCCATTCGGAATTGAAGGCCACCGCGGGTGCGGGGAACAGCATGACGACGGTCGAGCCGAGCAAGAAACGGCCCATCTCCTCGCCCTTGCGCAGCGCGATCTGCCGGTCGTCGTAGCGCCATTCGCGCAGCTCGCCCCCGCGCGGCGGGTTGACCACGCCGTGCCACACGGTCGCCATGCTGCCGACGATGGTGGCGCCGACCAGCACCAGCACGAAGGGGCCATGGGCCGATTCGAAGACGCAGACCACGCGCTCGTTGCGCGCGAACAGGCCCGGCACGCCGCGCGCGGTGGTCGGGTTGACCGAGAACAGCTCGCCCGGCACGTGGATCATGCGCAGCAGCCGCCCGTCGCAGGGCATGTGGATGCGGTGGTAGTCGCGCGGGCTCAGGTACAGCGTGGCGAAGCTGCCGTGCGCGAACTGCGCCGCGAGCGCCGCGTCGCCGCCCACCAGGGCCGTGGTGCTGTAGTTGTGGCCCTTGGCCTGGAAGATCTGGTCGCCCTCGATCGCACCGAACTGGCTGATCGCACCATCGACGGGACAGATCATGTCGGCGTCGGCGAGCGGGCGTACGCCGGGCTTGAGCTCGCGCGTGAAGAACTGGTTGAAGCTCTTGTAGTGCGCGATATCGGGCTCGAGCGCCTCGTTCATGTCGACGCCGTATTTGTCGACGAAGCGCCGGATGATCCAGGTGGTGACCGCTCCCCGCTCCTTGCCCGCGACCCAGCCGGCGAAATTGGTCAGTGCCTGCTTGGGGAACAGGTATTGGGGCAGGACAGCGGAGCGATCAGACACGTGCGGAGCTTCTGGTTCTTGGATGGGAGGGGCATTCTATAAAGCGGGCCCGGCCCGGGGCGTAGGAAACTTCCCTCGGGATTTCGCGGGGGCGAATTGCGCGGAATTTCCCGGCCGCGCGGCCGCTGGGCGTTTTTCCGCTACTCGGCCTTGATCCCCGCCGCCTTGATCACCTGCGCCCATTTCTCGACCTCGGCCTTCTGGAAGGCCGCGATCTGCGCCGTGCCCAGGTCGGTGGGCTCCATGCCGAAGCCCTTGAGCTTGTCCTGCATCTCCGGGGTCGCGAGGATGGTGCGGATCTCCGTGTGCAGCCGCTGCACCACCGGCGCGGGCGTGCCCGCGGGCACGAAGATCGCCTGCCACGACACCACCTCGAAGTCCTGCAGCCCCGCGATGCCCGACTCGGCCACCGTCGGTACGTCGGGCATCGAGGCCAGCCGCTTCGCCGAGGTGACGGCGATCGCGCGCAGCTTGCCGCTCTGGATGTGCGGGCCGGCCACCACCGTGGTGTCGAACATCATGTCGACCTGGCCGCCGATCACGTCCTGGATCGCCGGGCCGCTGCCCTTGTAGGGGATGTGCGTGAACTTCACGCCCGACTTGTAGGCCAGCAGCTCCAGCGCCAGGTGCTGCGAGGTGCCGGTGCCGGCCGAGGCCGAGGAGAGCCCGCCGGCCTTGGCCTTGCTCGCTTCGAGCACGTCCTTGAGCGTCTTGTGCGGGCTCGCCTGGTTCACCACCAGCACCACCGGGTTGGTGCCGATCAGCGTGACCGGCGCGAAGGACTTCTGCGGGTCGTAGCCCAGCTTCGGATAGAGGCTCACGTTGATCGCGTGCGAGCTGATGGTGCCGCCCACCAGCGTGTAGCCGTCGGGCGCGGCGCGCGCGCCGATCTCCGAGCCCACGCTGCCGCCGGCGCCGCCCTTGTTGTCGATGATGACGCTGGTGTTGAGCACCGGGCCGAGCTTCTGGCCGATCAACCGGCCCAGCACGTCGGTGGTGCCGCCGGCCGGGAAGGGCACGAGGTAGGTGATGGCCTTGCCCGTCGGCCAGTTGCCCTGGGCGAAGGCGTGGGGCAGGGCGGCGAGCAGCGGCGTGGCGAAGGCGCTGCGAATGAGGGTGCGGCGTTGCATGGCGATGTCTCCTTATGGTTGTGGCGAAGTCGTGGCGAAGGTCAGGGCAGATCGACGATCTCGATCCAGTTCGGGTTCTTGCCCACCGCGAGCCGTTGCGCGGTGCCGAGCGCGCCGGTCGCGGGATCGATGGTGTGCAAGGTCAGGCCGTGCGATTCCTGTCCGGCCGCGATCAGGTAGCGTCCGCTCGAGTCGATCGCGAAGCCGCGCGGCGTCTTCTCGGTCGGCGTCTGGCCCAGCGGCTGCAGCCGGCCGCTCGCCGCGTCGACCCGGAACGCCGACAGCGTGCTCGAGGTGCGCTCCGAGGCGTAGAGGTGGCGGCCGTCGGGCGTGAGGTGCAGGTCGGCGGCCCAGGGCTTGCCGGCGAAACCCGCGGGCAGCGTGGTCGTGCTCTGCTCGAGCTTCAGCGTGCCGCGCTCGGCATCCCAGGCATACACGTGCAGCGCCGCGTCGAGCTCGTCGAGCAGGTACAGGTGGCGCTGCGCCCGGTCCCAGACGAAGTGGCGCGGCCCGGCCTGCGCCGCGGTGCGCGTGAGCGGCGGATCGTTCGGCGAGAGCAGGCCCTTCTCCGCATCGAAGCGCCAGGCCGAGAGGTTGTCGCCGCCCAGGCTGGTCGCGAGTACGAAGCGGTTGTTGGCGTCCGCATGGATCGCGTGCGCGTTCGGCGCGGTCTGCACCAGCTGCTGGATCGCGCCCACCGTGCCGTCCTTGCCGATCGCGTTGACCGAGATCTTGCCGCCCTGGTAGGAGGCCGCGAACAGCCAGCGGCCGCTGGCGTCGAGGTCGATGTTGGCCATGCTGTCGGCCAGCGGTGCCTCGCCGAGCTTCTGCAGCCGGCCGGTGGCGGCGTCGATCGCCAGCGTGGCCACGCGGAACGGCTGCGAGCGCAGCGCCGCGTAGAGCAGGCGCTTGTCGTGGCTCACCGCCATCGGCATCACCGTGCCGCCGACGGCGAGCGTCTGCACCGGCGCCAGCGTGCCCTTGTCGCGGTCGAGCGCGAGCACCGAGATCTCCTGGCTGTCGGCGTTCGCCACGTAGACCCAGGTCGCGGCCTGGGCCTGCCACGCGGCCGCCGACAGCAGCGCGGCCGCGGCGATGAACCGCGCGCAATGCGTCGCGAAGCTCATGGCTTGATGTTGAGCTTGGTGATCAGCGCCTTGAAGTAGGCGTTGTCCTTGGCCAGCGTCTCCTTGAAGGCCGCGCCGTCGGTGTAGACGTAGCCGAGGTTCTGCTTGTCCATCACCTCGTGCATCAGCGGCTCGGCCGCGGTCTTGGCCGTGATCTCGCGCAGCCGCGCCATCACCTCGGGCGGCGTGTTCTTCGGCGCGCCCAGACCGCGCCAGGTGCCGATCGTGAGGTCGATGCCGCGCTCCTTCGCGGTCGGCACCTTCTCGAAGCCCTTCACGCGCTGGTCGGCCATCACCATCAGCACCTTGAGCTTGCCGCCCTGCACGTGGGTCGTCACCTCGGCCGGGCTCACGGCCACGGCGTCGATGTGGCCGCCGAGCAGCGCGAGCACCGCGGGCGCCGCGCCCTGGAACGGGATGTGGCCGAACTTGGTACCGGTCTTGTCCTCGAGCGCGGCCGCGGCCAGGTGCCAGATCGAGCCGTTGCCCGAGTTGCCGACGTTCACCTTGCCCGGGTCCTTCTTCGCGGCGGCCAGGAAGTCCTCGATCGTGTTCCAGGGCGAGTCGGCCTTCACCGTGATCGCGGCCGGGTCGGCATTGAGCTGCGCGATCGGCTGGAAGTCGTCGTAGTTGAACTTCGCCAGGCCCAGGTGCGGCAGCGTGAGCAGCTCGACCGTGAGCACCGCGAGCTTGTAGCCGTCGGGCTTGGAATTGATCACCTCGGTCCAGCCGATGGCGCCGCCCGCGCCGGGGCGGTTGACGATCACGATGGGCTGCGAGATGTGCTTGCGGCTCGCGTCCGCGAAGGCGCGCGCCAGGCCGTCGGTGCCGCCGCCGGGCTGGTAGGGCACCAGCAGCTCGATGGTGCGGTTCGGGTAGTCGCTGGCCTGCGCCGAGGCCGTGGCGGCCAGGCCCAGCGAGAGCGCGGCCGTCGCCGAGAAGGCGGCGAGGCCGCGGAGGAAGTCGTTTCTGTTCATGCTGTCTCCAGTGGTTGTTGTCGATCGAAATCCATGGGCGCCCGCGAGGGCGCCGTCGCTCAAAAAACTCAGGGCATGTACTGCCCGCCATTCACCTCGATGACCTGCCCCGTGACATAGCCCGAGAGCTGTTCCGAAGCGAGGAAGAGAAAGGCGCCCACGCACTCCTCGGGCTCTCCGAGGCGGCCCATCGGGATGCCGGCCTTGAAGTTCTCGAGCATCGCGGGCGTGGAGAAGCGGTCCTGGAACGGCGTCTGGATCACGCCCGGCGCCACCGCGTTGACGCGGATGCGGTCGCCCACCAGTTCCTTGGCCAGCCCGTGGGTGGCCGTGCTCACGAAACCCTTGGCGCCCGCGTAGAGGTAGGCGGCGGGGCCGCCGCCGGTGCGTGCCGCGACCGAGGTCACGTTGATGATGTTGCCGCTGCCCTGTTGGCGCATCAGCGGCACCGTCTCGCGGCAGAAGGCGAGCACCGAGCGCGCGTTGACATGCAGCACCTCGTCGAACAGCGCATCGTCGAACTCGGCGATCGGCACCCGCTTGACCAGGCTGCCGGCGTTGTTCACCAGCACGTCGATGCGGCCGAACTCGCCGGCGGTGCGCTGCACGCAGTCGCGGATCGCGGCCGTGTCGCGCACGTCGGCCTGCACCGCGAAGGCGCTGCCGCCGGCGGCGCGGATGGTCTCGACCACCTGGTTCGCGGCGTCGGCCGAGCTGTTGTAGTGCACCGCCACGCGCATGCCGCGCGCGGCGAAGGCGATGGCCACCGCGGCACCGATGCCGGTGCTGGCGCCGGTCACGAGGGCGGTCTTGTTCCTGAGGTCTTCCATGGGGCTTGTCGTCGTTGGAGAGAAAAAGCCCGGCCGTCTCGCGGCGGCCGGGCGGTGGGTCACTTGGGGGCGATGCCCGCCACGCTCGGCGAGCGGTACTCGAGCACCCACTTGATCGTGAGCGGCGCGGCCAGGCTGAAGGCCGGCGTGCTGCAGCGGATGCTGGTCTTCAGCGCGCCGGTCGGCGTGTTGTAGTCGACGTTCTCGCGCACATCGACCGCCGCGCAGTCCTGCAGGCCCTCGACCTCGAAGCCCTGCACGTCGCCGTTCGCGAACGCGAAGCGATTGCCGCCGAGCGCGCTGGCACCGTCGGAGTAGCTGCCGAACTCGAGCTCGAGCTTCGCGATGTCGAGCGCGGCCGCGGGCGTGTAGGTGTCGACGCGCGTGATCCGGCCGGGCTCGAAGGTGTAGCGCGTGCGCGAGGTGATGCGCGTGTCCTTGATCGGGTCGTTGCCCGAGGTGGCGCGGTCCATCGCATCCTGGTCGTAGCTCACGGTGAGCGCCTGGCCGGCCTTGGCGATCTTCAGGTTCTTCTGGTAGGCCGCGGGGATCAGCGGCTGCGAACCGGTCGCCACGGTGAAGCGCGGCTGCAGCTGCGGCCACTGCGTGTCGGCCACGCCCGAGAGCATGTTGTAGGAGTGCGGGATCGCGAAGTAGGGGTTGGTGTGGTGGTAGGTCTTCGCACCGTTCACCACCGGCAGGCTGATCACGCGCAGGCCGTCGCGGTAGGTCACCAGGCCGCGGTCGTAGGTCGAGGCACCGCCGTCGAAGCCCGCGAACTTCGTGAGCGTGGCGCGCGGCTGCTTGTCGAGGTAGGCCAGGAAGGTCTGCGTGGACACCGGCGCCTTCTGCGCGTAGCCGGCCGACTTCCAGAGGTTGTTGGTGTAGATCAGCTGGTGCGACAGGCTCAGGTTCTCGCCGAGCACGCGGTCGATGCCGCGGTAGCTGTCGACGCGCCGGCCCTTCTGCCACATGTTGAGCGAGCCGAGCTCGGCGTCGTACCAGAACTCCACGTACTTGGCCGTGACGCGGGTGGCGAAGGCATAGGCGATCTGCTTCTCCTCCTCGTTCAGCACGTTCATGTGCTCGGCCGCCGACAGCACCTCGGCGAAGGCCGTGTCGGCATAGCCCGCGAGGCTGCGGCCGTAGTCCACGCCGTTGCCGGCCGGGTTCAGCCGCACCTTGATCACGTCCACCGACTGGCGCAGCCAGCCCTTGAGCGAGGCCTCGTCCTCGGCCGACACCGTCATGCCGGTCTCGATCAGCCGCTGCATGATCTCGCCGATCAGCAGCACGCTGTAGCGGTCGAAGCGGCCGCTGCCGTCGGTCTCGTCGGAGAAGCCGAAGGCCGAGAAGGTCTTGTAGTGGTTGATCATCTTCTGCAGCAGCGCCTCGCTGGCCTCGGGGCCTTCCCAGCCCATGAGGTGGCGCAGGCGCGCGATGCTGAAGGCCACGCCGTAGTAGTTGGTCGGCAACCCGATCAGCGAATAGTCGGCCGGGTTGACGAAGGCGGTCCAGTTGAGCTTGGTCTTGAGCTTGTCGAGCGTGGCCGGCGAGATCGCGGCGCCGCTGCCCTCGAGCAGGCCGGCCTTCTTGAGCTTCCACAGCGCCGACATGTAGTAGTAGATGCCCCAGCTGTCGTTGGTCACGTCGATGGTCGCGTCGGCGATCTCGCGGTAGCCATCGATGTACTCGCGGTACTTGGGGTCGGAGCTGGGCGTGTTCAGCAGGATGTAGGAAAAGCCGATCGCCACCTTGCCGGGCAGGAACTTGTCCTTGCTGCCGGGCGCGAACACCTTCTGCCCCAGCAGCACGGTGTCGAGCTTCTGCGTGCGCACCTGCGCGAACAGGCGCTCGATGGTGGGCAGCAGGTGGCTGCTCACGATCTCGTCCATCGGCGTGTTCGACAGCTTCGGCTGGGCTGCCTGCACCTCGGGCGGCACGGGTGTCTCGGGCGGCGGGTTGTTCGCCGCGGGCGGCAGCGGCACGAAGCTCGCGCCACCACCACCGCCGCCGCCACACGCGGCCAGCAGGGCGGCGCCTGCGATCATGCTCGCCACCAAACGGGTTCTTTGCATCCTCGGTCTCCTCTCTCGGTTGAAAGAAGGACGCCCGGCCCCCTTTGCCGGGTCGTCCGGAATACCCGCGCCTGCCTCTTTTTTTTCAGGTCACGGGAGCCGGGTTGAAGAGCACCAGCGCGTTGTGCAGCTGCCAGTGCTCGGCCCAGGTTTTCTTCCGGCCGCTGGCGACGTCGAGCATCAGGCGGAACAGCTCCCAGCCCACCTCCTCGATCGTGGCGTCGCCATCGGCGATGCGGCCCGCGTTCACGTCCATCAGGTCGTGCCAGCGGCGCGCGAGGTCGCTGCGCGTGGCGACCTTGATGACCGGTACCTCGGCCAGCCCGTAGGGCGTGCCGCGGCCCGTGGTGAACACGTGCAGGTTGATGCCGGCCGCGAGCTGCAAGGTGCCGCAGATGAAGTCGCTGGCCGGCGTGGCGGTGTAGATCAGGCCCTTGTGCGTGGCCTTCTCGCCGGGCGCGAGCACGCCCGAGATCGGCGCCGAGCCCGACTTCACGATCGAGCCCATCGCCTTCTCGACGATGTTCGACAGGCCGCCCTTCTTGTTGCCGGGCGTGGTGTTGGCGCTGCGGTCGACGCGGCCCTTGCGCAGGTAGTCGTCGTACCAGGCCATCTCGCGGATCATGGCCTCGGCCACCGCGGGCGTGCTGGCGCGCGCGGTGAGCTGGTCGATGCCGTCGCGCACCTCGGTGGTCTCCGAGAACATCACGGTGGCGCCCGCGCGCACCAGCAGGTCGGTGCAGAAGCCCACGGCCGGGTTGGCGGTGACGCCCGAGAAGGCGTCGCTGCCGCCGCACTGCACGCCCACCACGAGCTCGCTCGCGGGCACGGTCTCGCGCCGGCGCGCGTTCAGCCGCGCGAGGTGCTGCTCGGCCTGCCGCATGACCGAGTCGATCATCGACATGAAGCCCACGTGCTCGTCGTCCTGCAGGCAGACCACGTCGAGATCGGCATCGCGGCCATCGGCGATCGGGATGCTGCCGGGCGGCAGCAGGCGCTCGGGCTGCAGCTTCTCGCAGCCCAGGCTCACCACCATCACCTCGCCGCCGAAGTTCGGATTGAGGCTGATGTTGCGCAGGGTGCGGATCGGCACGATCGCGTCGGGCGCGTCGATCGCCACACCGCAACCGTAGCCGTGCTCGAGCGCGACCACGTCGTCGACGTTCGGGTATTTGGGCAGCAGCTCGCGCTTGATGCGCTGCAGCGCGAACTCGGTGACGCCGGCCACGCACTGCACCGTCTGCGTGATCGCGAGGATGTTGCGCGTGCCCACCGAGCCGTCGGCATTGCGGTAGCCCTCGAAGCTGAAGCCCTCGAGCGGCGCCATCGGCGGCGGCTTGACGGTAGCGATCGGCAGGCCGTCGAGCTCGGGCGCGGTCGGCATGCGCATCACGCGCTCGTGCACCCAGCTGCCGCGCGGCAGCGCCTTCTGCGCATAGCCGATCACCACGTCGTAGCGCCGGATCGCCTCGCCCTCGGCGAGATCGGCCAGCGCCACCTTGTGGCCCTGCGGCACGTTGTCCACCAGCGCGAGGCCGTCGGCGAACACCGCGCCGGCCTTCAGGCCGCCGTCGTTGGCGACGATGGCGACGTTGTCCGCCGGATGGATGCGGATGTACAGCGGCGGGCGCACGGGCTCGGTCATCAGCGCACGACCATGAACATGCTCGGCAGCCAGGTCGAGAAGGCCGGCACGAAGGTCACGACACCGAGCGCGAAGATCAGCGCGCCGTAGAACGGCCAGATGGTGCGCATCACCTGGCCCACCGACACGCCGCCGATCGCGCAGCCCACGAACTGGGTGGTGCCCACGGGCGGGGTGTTGAGGCCGAGCGCGCAGTTGATCAGCATCACCACGCCGAACTGCACCGAGCTCATGCCGTAGTGCTGCGCGATCGGCAGGAAGATCGGCGTGCACAGCAGGATGGTGGCCGCCATGTCGAGGAAGGTGCCGAGCACGAACAGGATGATGTTGATCAGCAGGAAGATCATCCACGGCGCGGTCGTGACCTGCGACAGCATCTGGCCCGTGAGCTCGGCCACGCCGTAGAGGCTGATCAGGTAGCCGAAGGTGCTCGAGATGCCGATCAGCAGCAGGATCACGCCGGTGGTGCGCACCGCCTTCGAGGCCGCCTTGATGAAGTGCTCCCACTTCAGCGTGCGGTAGACGAAGATCGTGAGCGCCAGCGCATAGAGCACCGCCACGGCGGCCGACTCGGTCGCGGTGAACACGCCCGAGAGAATGCCGCCCAGGATCAGCACCACGATGAACAGGCCCGGCAGCGCCGCGGCGAGCGAGCGCCAGACGATGTCCCAGCCCGGGAAGGTGCCCGCGGGATAGCCGCGCTTCACCGCCACCAGGTAGGCGGCCGCGAGGTTGCTGATGGTGAGCACCGCGGCCGGCAGCAGCGCCGCGAGGATCAGCGCCGCGATCGACACCTTGCCGCCCGCGGCCAGCGAATAGATGATCAGGTTGTGGCTGGTCGGCATCAGCGCGCCGACCAGGGCCGCGTGGGTCGTCACGTTGACCGCGTAGTCGGCGTGGTAGCCCTCCTTCTTCATCATCGGGATCATCACGGCGCCCATGGCCGAGACGTCGGCCACCGGCGAGCCCGAGACGCCGCCGAACAGCGTGCAGGCCACTACGTTCGACATGCCGAGGCCGCCGCGCACGTGGCCCACCAGGGCGCGCGCGAAGTTGACGATGCGGTCGGCGATGCCGCCGTACAGCATGAGCTCGCCCGCGAAGATGAAGAACGGGATCGCGAGGAACGAGAAGATGCCCATGCCCGAGGTCATCTGCTGGAAGCCGACCGCCAGCGGCAGGCCTTCGTAGAGCAGGGTGGCGAGCGCGGACAGGCCGATGGAGAACGCCACCGGCACGCCGAGCAGCAGGAACAGCGTGAACGAGAGGCAGAGGATGAGGAGCGGGATCGTCATGATGGCGGCTTATCCCCAGGCGGGTTCGACTTCGCGGCCCTGTGCGAGCGCGATGAGGTGTTCGATGGAAAACAGGACGATCAGCACGCCCGAGACGGTGGCGGGAACGTACTTCCAGCCTTCGGAGATCCACAGCGTGGGCAGCCGGTAGTCCCAGACCGAGGCGGCCAGCTCGGCGCAGTTCCAGGCCATGGCGGCGCCGAAGATCAGGATCAGCGCGTGGATCAGGTATTCCATCTTCAGCCGCAGCCAGTCGGGCGCGAGCACGAGGAAGGATTCGAGGCCGATGTGGCCGGCGTCGCGCACGCCCACGGCCACGCCGAGCATGGTGACGTAGAGCACCAGCAGCAGCGCCAGGCTCTCGGCCCAGGTCGGCGTGTTGTTGAGCACGTAGCGGCCGAACACCTGCCAGCTCACCGCGCAGATCACCGCGACGAGTCCGAGGATGCCCAGCCACATGCAGGCACGCGCGAGCGTGCGGCAGAGTTTGGTGTACATACGATGTGAAGCCTTCTGTCGTCCTCCCTCCCCCCGTGGGGGAGGGTTGGGGTGGGGGCGCCGGGCGCCGGCAAGCGCGCGGCGATGGATGCGCCGATGCCCCCATCCCTGCCTTCCCCCAGCGGGGGAAGGAGCCAATTCAGCAAACCGGTCCGGTTACTTCGTGTCCTGCACGCGCTTCACGAGGTCCTTGAGCTTCGCGTCGGTGATGAACTTGTCGTACACCGGCTTCATCGCGGCCTGGAACGGCGCCTTGTCGACCTCGATGATCTCGGCGCCGCCGGCCTTCACGGTGGCCAGCGACTTCACCTCGCGCTCTTCCCACTGCTTGCGCATGTAGGGTACCGACTCCTTGGCGGCCTGGCGGATCCAGCCCTGCTCCTCGGTGGAGAGCTTGTCCCACACGCGCTTGGAGAACAGCAGCATCTCGGGCGCCATCGAGTGCTCGGTCTTGCTGTAGTACTTGGCCACCTCGAAGGCGCGCGCGCTCTCGTAGGTGGGGTAGTTGTTCTCGGCGGCGTCGATCAGGCCGGTCTTCAGGCCGGTGTAGACCTCGCCCATGGGCATCGGCGTGGCGTTGGCGCCCATCGCTTCGAGCATCGAGACCCACAGGTCCGACTGCTGCACGCGCACCTTCAGGCCCTTCATGTCGGCGAAGCTGCGCACCGGCTTCTTGGCCGTGAACATCGAGCGCGCGCCGCTGTCGTAGTAGGCCAGGCCGACGAAGCCCTGCTTCTCGCAGGACTTGAGGATCTCCTCGCCGATCGGGCCGTCGAGCACCTTGTGCAGGTGGTCGACCGAGCGGAACAGGAAGGGCATGGTGGGCACCTGCGTCTCGGCGCAGATGTTGTTCATCGGCGCGATGTTCACGCGCACCATCTGCAGCGCGCCGATCTTGGTCTGCTCGATGGTGTCCTTCTCGCTGCCGAGCGCGCTGTTGTTGAAGACCTTGATGCTGTGCTTGCCGCCCGACAGCGCCTTGAGGCGCTCGCTCATGAACTTGACGGCGGTGACGGTGGGGTAGTCGTCGGGATGGATGTCGGCCGAGCGGAACTCGGTGGCGCTGGCGGCCAGGGTGGTCAGCATGGCCGCGGCGCCGACTGCAAGTGCGATGAGTGTCTTCTGGAGTTTCATGTCTGTCTCGTCCTCTGATCGTTGGTTGTCGTGAAAATGAAAGCGCAAAGACTCAGGTACCCAATCAAGTGCCGTACATCGGCTCGGGAAATCCCGTGACGCCCGGCCGCAGCGCGAACACCCCGCCGGCCAGCGGCTGGTCCGACAGGTCGCTGTTGCCCGGCCGGATCGAGGTGACGAACAGGGTGTCGAGGCCCGCGCCGCCGAAGGCGCACATCGCGGGCTTCTTCACCGGCACCGCGAGCGAGCGGTCGAGCCGGCCCCCGGGCGTGAATCGGTGGACCAGGCCGGCATCGTTGCCGCAGATCCAGTAGCAGCCCTCGGCATCGATCGCGGCGCCGTCGGGGCGGCCGGGCAGGGGCTTCATGTCGACGAACAGGCGGCGGTTCGACGGTGTGCCGCTGGCGGTGTCGTAGTCGAAGGCCCAGACGGCCTGCACGCTTGGGTGCGAATCGGAGAGATACATCGTGCGGCCGTCGGGGCTCCAGGCCAGGCCGTTGGGCACGATCAGGTCGTCGAGGCGCGAGGCGGCACTCGCATCGCCCTGGCCATGGCTGTAGAGGCGGCCGACGCGCGCGCCGGCGGCCATGTCCAGCAGCATGGTGCCGGCCCAGAAACGGCCCTGGCGGTCGCAGCGGCCGTCGTTGAAGCGCATCGCGGGAGCCGCGTGCTCGACCGGTGCGACCGACGTGGCGGCCAGCGTGCCGTCGGCGCGTGGCTCGAGCGAGAACAGGCCGCTCTCCAGGCCCGCGATCCAGGTGCCGGGCCGGTCGGCGCGCGGCGCGATGCAGGCGATCATCTCGGGCGCGGTCCAGCTGGCATGGCCCTCGGTGGCATGCCAGCGGTGCAGCGCGCGCGCCGGGATGTCGACCCAGTAGAGCGCCTGTTCGGCCGCCTGCCAGACCGGACTTTCGCCGGTGCCGTTGCGCGCGTCGAGAACGAGTTCGGCCTGCATGCTGGGCGTGCCGCTCAATCGCCGAACGGGCCCTGCGCCGTGAAGGCGCCGCCCTGGTAGATCGCGTTGGGATCGGTGGGGGCCACCGGCGGCTGCTGCTCGACCTTGTCGCGGAACACCTCGGAGCCGTCCTGCGGCACGAAGCCCAGGTGCGCGGCCGCCGAGTTGTCCCACCACACGTCGCGGTTGGCCGACATGCCGTAGACCACCGTGTGCTTCACGCCGGGCGTGAACAGCGACTTCTCGATCAGCGTGGTGAGGTCGCGGTAGCTGAGCCAGGTGCTCATCATGCGGCGGTTCAGTGGCTCGGGGAACGAGGAGCCGATGCGGATGCTCACGGTCTCGATGCCCCAGCGGTCGAAGTAGAACTGCGCCATGTCCTCGCCGAAGGACTTCGACAGGCCGTAGTAGCCGTCGGGCCGGCGCGCGGCATGGGCGTCGATGTGCTCGTCCTGCCGGTAGAAGCCGATCACGTGGTTCGAGCTCGCGAACACCACGCGCTTCACGCCGTGGCGGCGCGCGGCCTCGTAGACGTTGAAGATGCCCTTGATGTTGGCCTCGAGGATCTCCTCGAACGGCCGCTCGACCGACACGCCACCCAGGTGGACGATGGCATCGCAGCCCTCGACGAGCGCATGCACCGCGGCCTTGTCCGCGAGGTCGCAGGGCACCACTTCCTCGCTCGCGTCGGCGGCCGGCGCGAGCGCCGCGATGTCGGACACGCGCAGCACGCCCGCATAGGGCTTGAGCCGTTCGCGCAGCACCTTGCCGAGGCCGCCAGCGGCGCCGGTCAAAAGCAGCCGGTCGAGTTTCTTGTTCGATTCCATCCGTCGCTCGTCCTTACAGCTTGGTGATGCGTTCCGGCAGGTCGCGGCCGTGGTACTTCTTGTAGATCGCGTTGAGCTTGCCGTTCTTCTGGTTCGTCACGACCCAGTTGTTGATCCACTCCTTCAGCTTGGGCTGCTCCTTGTTGAGCGCGATGCCCAGGTCGAAGTCCTTCTGCGAGAACTTCAGCTCGAGGTTCTTGGCCGGGGCCTGCTTGATCATCTCGCTGAGGTTCGAGGGCGTGCTCGAGAACAGGTCGATCTGGCCCGTGACCATCGAGGTGATCAGCGTGGCGTCGTCCTCGTAGCGCACGATCTCGGCGCCCTTGGCCTGTTGCGTGGTCAGCGTGTCGTTGACGGTGGCGCGGGTCAGGCCGATGCGCTTGCCGTTGAGGTCGGCGTAGTCCGTGACCTTGATGCTCTTGGGGCCGCCCACGATGATGCTGATGACCGCGTAGGGCGTCGAGAAGTCGACCACCTTCTCGCGCTCGGGCGTGATCGACAGGTCGGCCACCACGATGTCGGCGCGCTGCGCCTGCAAGGTGGGCACGCGCGCGGCGTTGGTGACCGAGACGATCTCGAGTTTCACGCCCAGGTCCTTGGCCAGTTGCGTGGCGGTGTCGACGTCGGAGCCGGTGGGCTGCAGGTTGGCGTCGGCGAAGCTGAACAGCGGCGTGCCCATGGCGATCGCGACGCGGATCTTGCCGGCCTTCTTGATGTCGTCGAGCTGGTCGGCCATGGCGGCCTGTGCCACGCCGGCCACGAGGGCCAGCGCGATGCAGCTGCGGGTGAAGGCTTTGCCGAGTTTCATGAATATCTCCTGGTGTGGTTTGGTATGGGAGTAAAGAGAAGAACCCGGGCTGCCTGTTTACAGCCCGTTGTTCAGGAAGGCATGCAGCTCCGGCGTGCGGGGCGCGTCGAGCATTTCGCCGGGGCCGGTTTCCCACACGGTGCCCTGGTGCATGTAGATGATCCGGTCGGCCACGCGCTTGGCGAAGGCCATCTCGTGCGTCACCAGCAGCATGGTCATGCCGCCGGCCGCGAGGTCCTCCATCACGCGCAGCACCTCGCCGGTGAGCTGGGGGTCGAGCGCCGAGGTCACCTCGTCGAACAGCATGACCTTGGGCGACATCGCGAGCGAGCGCGCGATGGCCACGCGCTGCTGCTGGCCGCCCGAGAGCTGCTCGGGATAGGCGTCGGCCTTCTGCTTGAGGCCCACCTGGTCGAGCACGCGGATCGCCACCTCGGCGGCCTCGCCGCGCGAGAGCTTCTTCACGTGGCGCAGCGCCAGCATGATGTTCTCCTGCACCGTGAGGTGGGGGAACAGGTTGTAGCTCTGAAACACGATGCCGACCTCGAGCCGCAGGCGCTTGAGGTCGACCGCGGGATCGTCGACGCGGATGCCGCAGACCTCGATGCTGCCGCGGTCGATCACCTCGAGCCGATCGATGCAGCGCAGCGCCGTGCTCTTGCCCGAGCCGCTGGCGCCGATGATGGCGATCATCTCGCCTTTGGCGACCTCGAACGAGACGCCCTTGAGCACCTGGTTCGCGCCGAAGCTCTTGTAGACCTGGTCCAGGCGCACGATGGGCGAGGAGCCCGGGACCTGCGCGGCACCGCCGCCGGCCGTGCCGACGCTGGCCTCCATGAAGGGGGTGCGCAGGGATTCAACGATTGGCGACATTGAGCTTCTTCTCCATCGCTTCGCTCCAGCGCGACAGCGGATAACACAGGGCGAAATAGAAAGCGCCGACCAGGAGGAAGACCAGGAAGGGCTGGAAGATGGTGTTGTTGATGATCTGGCCGGCGCGCGTGAGCTCGACGAAGCCGATCACCGAGGCCAGCGAGGTCATCTTGATGATCTGCACCAGGAAGCCGACCGTGGGCGGCAGCGACAGGCGCACCGCCTGCGGGATGATCACCAGGCGCAAGGTCTGCCAGCGCGTGAAGGCCAGGCATTCGGAGGCCTCCCACTGCGGCTTGGGCATGGCCTCGACGCAGCCGCGCCAGATGTCGCCGAGGTAGGCGCTGACGTAGATCATCATCGCGATGCCGGCCGCGATCAGCGAGGGCAGCGCGAGGCCGTAGACCGAGAGGCCGAAGTAGACGATGAACAGCAGGATCAGCAGCGGGATGCCCTGGATGCACTCGATGTAGACCAGCGCGAGCCAGCGCAGCCAGGGCCGCGGCGAGATGCGCGCGAGCATCAGGCCGAAGCCGCCGATGGCGCCGAGCGCGAAGGCGATGGCCGAGAGCACCAGGGTCCAGCCGATGGACTGCACCAGGTACATCAGGTGCGTGAAGGTGAAGTGGCCGATGCTCACGCCGCACCCCCATGGATCGCAACGGCGGCTGCTGCGCCCGGCTGCGCCTTGCCGGCCTGCGCGGCCGCGCGGCGCACGACGCGGCGGCGGCGGAACATGTATTCGCCGAGCGCCCAGGTCACGAGCTTGATGAACAGCGACAGCACCAGGTAGAGGGCAGCGACCACGATGTAGGTCTCGAGTGAGCGGAAGGTGTCGGACTGCACGGTGTTGGCGATCGCCGTGAGCTCCTCGGCCGAGATCTGCGAGGCCATCGCCGAGGCCTGCATCATCAGCAGGAACTGGCTCGTGAGGGCGGGGTAGACCTTCTCGATCGAGGGCTGCAGCATCACGTGCCAGCCGATGCGCCATTTCGACAGTCCCAGGCATTCGGCCGCCTCGATCTGCCCGCGCGGCACCGACTCGAGGCCGGCGCGGATGATCTCGGCCGCGTAGGCCGCGATGTTGATCACCATCGCCAGCACCGCGGCCGCGAAGGTCGGCATGCGCAGGCCGAAGCTCGCGAGGCCGAAGTACAGCAGGAAGATCTGGACCAGGAACGGCGTGTTGCGCACCACCTCGATATAGATCGAGCAGGCGCGCGACAGGGGCCGGATGCGGCTGCGCTTGGCGAAAGCCACCAGCGTGCCCACGCAGACGCCGATCAGCACGGCCAGCGCGGTCATCTTCAGGGTCAGCCATGCCCCGTTGACGAACACGGGCCAGTACGATGCCAGCGGAGAGAAATCGAGCGAATACTTCATGTGAATGCCGCTTCGACGAGAACACCCGCAGAGGTGCGAAGGCGGCGATCTGGCAGGTTTTGAGTGATAGGTTATCTGTTGTCGTACAACTGATGGGGGATTATGATCGTGGGTATGGACCAGACGACTGCGGGTAATCCCTTGGTTTCCGATGCGCCGGAAGCCGGTGTTTCCGCCTCGAAGGGCGGCAGCGCCTTCGTGGGGCGGCCGCGCCAGCGCGCGCGCGGACTGGCGCACGGGCTGGTGGAAGACCTGGGCGAGAAGATCCGCAGCCAGGTGCTGCGGCCGGGCGACAAGCTGCCGACCGAATCGGCCATCATGCAGGCCTATGGCGTGAGCCGCACCGTGGTGCGCGAGGCGCTGTCGAAGCTGCAGGCCGGCGGGCTGGTGGAGACCCTGCACGGCGTCGGCACCTTCGTGCTGCAGCCGCGCCCGGGCGGGGTGTTCCGGCTCGAGCCGGGCGAGATCGCGACCTCGGTCGACGTGCTGGCCGTGCTCGAGCTGCGCATCAGCCTCGAGACCGAATCGGCCGGGCTGGCCGCGAGCCGCCGCACCGAGGAGCAGCTGGTCGCGATGCGCCAGGCGCTCGACGATTTCGAGCACAACGTGACGGTCTCGGGCGACACCGTGGCGCCCGACTTCCGCTTCCACCTGCAGATCGCCCAGTCGACCGGCAACCCCTATTTCGCCGACATCATGCGGCACCTGGGCACGACCATCATCCCGCGCACCCGCATCAGCGCGATCCGCCACCAGGAGGGCGGGGCGTACCTCAGCCGCGTCAACCGCGAGCATGAAGAAATCTATGCGGCGATCGCGCGGCGCGACCCCGAGTCGGCCCGCGCCGCGATGCGCATCCACCTGACCAACAGCCGCGAACGGCTGCGCATGGCGCAGGAAGCGGCGCAGAAGAAGGCCGAAGCGGCCAAGTCCTCCGATAACTAGTCCATGAACCCCTTTCGGGGTTCGTGATGCTGGACAACTTGTTTTTCTAGTTGTACGATGACTGATAACTCGCAAGACCAACGAGCGAGGCATCGACCATCGAGACAACTGGAGGCAGAGGATGACCATCAAACGCCGCGGCGCGCTCAGCGCCGCACTGGCCACGACGTTGGCCGCAAGCCTGCCGGGGTTCGCCCTGGCGCAAGCCGGCACCGCCGGCTGGCCCGCGAAGCCGCTGCGCATCGTGGTGCCGTACCCGCCCGGCGGTTCGTCGGACATCATCGCGCGCGCCATCAGTCAGCCCCTGTCGGAGGCGCTGAAGCAGCCGGTGATCGTCGAGAACAAGCCCGGCGCCAACGGCAACCTGGGCGCCGACTTCGTCGCCAAGTCCGCGCCCGACGGCTACACGCTGCTGCTGTGCGACGTGGGCGCGCTGGCGATCAGCCCCTCGGTCTACACCAGGCTGTCCTTCGATCCGTCGAAGGACCTGCGCGGCGTGACCATGCTGGCCTATTCGCCGCACCTGCTGGTGGTGCATCCATCGGTGAAGGCCAACAACCTCAAGGAACTGGTCGCGCTGTCGAAGACCTCCGAACTGAATTTCGCCGTGACCGCCACAGGCAGCGCGCCGCACCTTGCCGGCGTGGCGCTCGAGCGCGCCAGCGGCGCGAAGTGGACCTACGTGCCCTACAAGGGCGGCGTGCAGGCGGTGCAGGACACCGTCTCGGGCCAGACCCAGGTGCTGATGAACGGCATGCTCGCCACCCTGCCGCAGGTGCAGGGCGGTCGCCTCAAGGTGCTGGGCGTGTCCAAGGCCACGCGCATGCCGCTGATCGGCGACGTGCCGACCATCGCCGAGCAGGGCGTGCCCGGCTACGAATCGGGCACCTGGCAGGGCGTGCGCGTCGCGCGCGGCACGCCCGAGGCGATCGTGCAGCGCCTCAACAAGGAACTGATCGCCGTCATCCGCACGGCCGACATCCGCTCGCGGCTCGCGGGGCAGGGCGCCGAGGTGGTGACCATGACCCCGGCCGAGGAGGAGCGCTTCTTCGACAAGGAACGCGCGCGCTGGGCCAAGGTGGTGGCCGACGCCAGCATCAAGCTCGACTGAACGCGCTCGCCGCTTCCAACCCTTTCTTCATTTCTTTCACTGGACGTTTTCTTCGATGAACCCGCAAGAACTCAAAAACATCATGGGCTCCGGCCTGCTCTCGTTCCCGCTGACCGACTTCGATGCCAACGGCGACTTCGACAAGAAGGGCTACATCGAGCGCCTCGAATGGCTCGCGCCCTACGGCGCCAGCGCGCTGTTCGCGGCCGGCGGCACGGGCGAGTTCTTCTCGCTGACCGGCGAGGAGTACCCCGGCATCATCCAGACCGCGGTCGACACCTGCCGCGGCAAGGTGCCGATCATCGCGGGCGCCGGCGGCCCCACGCGCTTCGCGATCCAGTGCGCGCAGGCGGCCGAGAAGGCCGGCGCGCACGGCATCCTGCTGCTGCCGCACTACCTGACCGAAGCCGGCCAGGACGGCATCGCCGCGCACGTCGAGGCCGTGTGCAAGAGCGTGAAGTTCGGCGTGATCGTCTACAACCGCGCCACCAGCCGCCTGAAGCCCGACACGCTGGCGCGCCTGGCCGAACGCAACCCGAACCTGGTGGGCTTCAAGGACGGCGTGGGCGACATCGAGGCGATGGTCGCCATCTACCAGAAGATGGGCGACCGCTTCGCCTACCTGGGCGGCCTGCCCACGGCCGAGGTCTATGCCGCGGCCTACAAGGCCATGGGCACGCCGGTGTATTCGTCGGCCGTCTTCAACTTCATCCCGAAGACCGCGATGGACTTCTACAACGCCGTCGCCAACGACGACCTGCCGATCCAGCACCGCCTGCTGAAGGACTTCTTCATGCCCTACCTCGAGCTGCGCAACCGCGTGCCGGGCTATGCCGTGAGCATCGTCAAGGCCGGCGCCAAGATCGTCGGCCACGACGCCGGCCCGGTGCGCGCGCCGCTGACCGACCTCAAGCCCGACGAGGTCGCGCAGCTCGCCGCGCTGATCGAGAAGCTGGGCCCGCAGTAAGCGGCGCCGCCGTCGAACAAGAAACACACACAACACCGGAGATGACGACATGCTGAAAAAACTGTTCCTCGTTGCCGCCGCCGCGGCGCTGTTCTCGGGCTGCGCCAACGTCATGCCCACGGGCGGTGGCAGCGCCTCCGATGCGGCCGACGTGACCGCGGCCGCCGAGCGCCTGCGCATCGCGATGGTCGACCCGACCCGTCCCGCGCTGTCGGCGCTGGTGGCCGACGAGCTCAGCTACGGCCACTCGGGCGGCAAGGTCGACACCAAGGAAAGCTTCATCGCCGACCTGCTCGACGGCAAGTCCGACTTCGTGACCATCACCATCACCGAGCAGACCGTGAAGGTGGTCGATGCCCGCACCGCCATCGTGCGCCATGCGCTGGCCGCCGACACCAACGACTCGGGCAAGCCCGGCAAGGTGGCACTGAAGATCCTCGGCGTGTGGCAGAAGCAGGGCGGCGACTGGAAGCTGCTCGCGCGCCAGGCCGTGCGCGCTTCCTGATCCGCGGACGGCACGCATGAAGCGCAGAGCATTGCTGGCGGCCGGTCTGGTCGGCCTGGCCGGTGCGGCCTGGCTGCCGATGGCCGCGTCCGCACAAGGTGACTGGCCACTGCAGAAGCCCGTGACCATCATCGTGCCGTTCCCCGCGGGCGGCTCCACCGACATGGTGGCGCGCGCGCTGGCGCTGCAGCTGCAGACGAAGCTCGGCGGCAGCTTCGTGGTCGACAACCGGCCCGGTGCCACCGGCACCATCGGCACCGGCTTCGTCAAGCGCGCGGCGCCCGACGGCTACACCCTGCTGGTGTCCTCGCTCGGCGCCTTCGTCGTCACGCCGCACCTGCAGAAGAGCGTGCCCTACGACGCGACCAAGGACTTCGACTACATCAGCGTGCCGGTGCAGGCGCCCAACGTGCTGGTGGCCAATGTCGCGCGGCCCGAGAAGACGGTCGACGAGGTGCTCGCGCTGCTGCGCAAGACACCGGGCAAGGTCTCGTTCGCGAGCTCGGGCAACGGCTCCTCCGATCACCTGTCGGCCGAGCTGTTCTGGCAACAGACGAAGACCGAGGGCGTGCACGTGCCCTACAAGGGCGGCGCGCCGGCGGTCAACGACCTGCTCGGCAACCAGGTCGACTTCTCGTTCCAGAACGTCAATGCCGTGCTGCCGCACATCCGTGCCGGCAAGCTGCGCGCCATTGCCGTCACCGGCGACAAGCGCTCGCCCGTGCTGCCCGAGGTGCCCACGCTGGCCGAGGCCGGCGTGAAGGGCGCCGAGGTCTATTCGTGGCAGGGCGTGGCCGCGCCGCGCGGACTGCCGCCGGCCACGAAGAAGAAGCTGGCCGATGCCGTGGTGGCCGCGATGCAGGATCCCGAGACCAGGAAGCGCATGCTCGAGCAGGGCCTCGAAATCGTCGCGAGCACGCCCGAGGAATTCACCGCCTTCCAGGCGCGCGAATGGACGCGCTGGAAGACCCTGATCGAAACCCGCCACATCACCGCCGATTGATCACGCCGATTGACAAGGGCCCCGCGGGCCCGCAGCCTTCAGAACCGACGCCAAAGCCATGACGCTCCCGGACTCCCGTTCCTCCACCCCCGTCGTCACCGAGATGCAGGTGATCCCGGTCGCGGGCCGCGACAGCATGCTGATGAACCTCAGCGGCGCGCACGGTCCCTTCTTCACGCGCAACCTGCTGATCCTCACCGACAGCGCCGGGCGCACCGGCGTGGGCGAGGTGCCCGGCGGCGAGAAGATCCGCCAGACGCTCGAGGACGCGCGCGCGCTGGTCGTGGGCCAGCCCATCGGCAACCACAACGCGGTGCTCAACGCCATGCGCCGCGAGTTCGCCGCGCGCGACAGCGGCGGGCGCGGCCTGCAGACCTTCGACCTGCGCGTGACCATCCATGCGGTCACGGCCGTCGAGGCCGCGCTGCTCGACCTGCTGGGCCAGTTCCTCGAGGTGCCGGTGGCGGCGCTGCTCGGCGAGGGCCAGCAGCGCGACGCGGTGCAGATGCTCGGCTACCTGTTCTACGTGGGCGATCGCGCGAAGACCGACCTGCCCTACGACAGCGACCCCGGCGCCGCCGATGACTGGTTCCGCCTGCGCCACGAGGAGGCCATGACCCCCGAGGCCATCGTGCGCCTGGCCGAGGCCACGCACGCTCGCTACGGCTTCACCGACTTCAAGCTCAAGGGCGGCGTGCTGCGCGGCGAGGAGGAGGTGGAGGCGATTCGCGCGCTGCACGAACGCTTTCCGCAGGCGCGCGTCACGCTCGACCCCAACGGCGGCTGGCTGCTGGCCGACGCGGTGCGGCTGTGCCGCGACCTGCATGGCGTGATGGCCTATGCCGAGGACCCGTGCGGCGCCGAGGGCGTGTTCTCGGGCCGCGAGGTGATGGCCGAGTTCCGCCGCGCCACGGGCCTGCCCACGGCCACCAACATGGTCGCCACCGACTGGCGCGAGATGGTGCACAGCCTGTCGCTGCAGTCGGTCGACATCCCGCTGGCCGACCCGCATTTCTGGACCATGGCCGGTTCGGTGCGCGTGGCCCAGCTGTGCCAGGCCTGGGGCCTGACCTGGGGCTCGCATTCGAACAACCACTTCGACGTTTCGCTGGCCATGTTCACGCACGTGGCGGCGGCCGCGCCGGGCAAGGTCACGGCCATCGACACGCACTGGATCTGGCAGGACGGCCAGCGCCTGACGAAGGAGCCGCTGCGCATCGAAGGCGGCTTCGTGAAGGTGCCCACGCGCGGCGGCCTCGGCGTCGAGCTCGACATGGACGAAGTCAAAAAAGCTCATGACCTCTACTTGAAGCATGGCCTGGGCGCGCGCGATGATGCGCAGGCGATGCAGTACCTGATCCCCAACTGGCGCTTCGACAACAAACGGCCCTGCATGGTCCGCTGAGACCGCTGGCCTCACCCCTCATTCCGTTCTTTACGCAGCAACAAGGATGCATTCCATGCAGAACCACGACAACCTGATCGGCGGCGAATGGCGCGCCGGCGCGAGCTACAGCCCCAACGTCAACCCCAGCAACCTCGGCGACGTGCTGGGCCACTACACCCAGGGCGACGCGAGCCATGTCGAGGCGGCCGTGGCCGCCGCCACCGCGGCCTTCCCGGCCTGGGCCACGGGCAGCGTGCAGGCGCGCTCCGACGCGCTCGACAAGATCGGCAACGAGATCCTCGCGCGCAAGGAGGAACTCGGCACGCTGCTCGCGCGCGAGGAAGGCAAGACCAAGGCCGAAGGCATCGGCGAGGCCACGCGCGCCGGCCAGATCTTCAAGTTCTTCGCGGGCGAGTGCCTGCGCCTGTCGGGCGAACTGCTGCCCTCGGTGCGGCCCAACATCGGCGTGGAGATCACGCGCGAGCCCGTGGGCGTGGTCGGCCTGATCACGCCGTGGAACTTCCCGATCGCCATTCCCGCCTGGAAGATCGCGCCCGCGCTGGCGTTCGGCAACTGCGTGGTGCTCAAGCCCGCCGACCTGGTGCCGGGCTGCGCCTGGGCGCTGGCCGAGATCATCAGCCGCTCGGGCATTCCGGCCGGCGTGTTCAACCTCGTGATGGGCCGCGGCAGCGTGATCGGCGATGCGCTGGTCAACCACCCGGGCATCCATGCGATCAGCTTCACCGGCTCGGTGGGCGTGGGCCGCAACATCGCGGTGCAGTGCGTGAAGAACGGCAAGAAGGTGCAGCTCGAGATGGGCGGCAAGAACCCGCAGGTGGTGCTCGACGATGCCGACCTCGCGCAGGCGGTGGAACTGAGCACGCAGAGCGCCTTCTACTCGACCGGCCAGCGCTGCACGGCCTCGAGCCGGCTGATCGTCACCGAAGGCATCTACCCGAAGTTCATCGCGGCGATGAAGGAACGCATGGCCAAGATCAAGGTCGGCGACGCGCTCGCGCAGGGCACCGACGTGGGCCCGGTGTCCTCGAAGTCGCAGCTCGAGCAGGACCTGGAGTACGTCGACATCGGCAAGGCCGAGGGCGCGGTGCTGGCGGCAGGCGGCGAGCGTCTGAAGCTCGACACCGACGGCTACTACATGTCGCCCGCGCTGTTCAGCGAATCGGCCGCGGCCATGCGCATCAACAAGGAAGAGATCTTCGGCCCGGTCGCGAGCGTGATCCGCGTGAAGAACTACGAGGAGGCGCTGGCCACGGCCAACGACACCGAGTTCGGCCTGTCGGCCGGCATCGCGACCACGTCGCTCAAGTACGCCACGCACTTCAAGCGCCACAGCCAGGCCGGCATGGTGATGGTGAACCTGCCGACCGCGGGTGTGGACTACCACGTGCCCTTCGGCGGGCGCAAGGGTTCGAGCTACGGCCCGCGCGAGCAGGGGCGCTATGCGCAGGAGTTCTTCACCACGGTGAAGACGGCCTACACGCTGGCCTGAGGCAGCGTTCGCGGCCGCGCCTTCAGCGCAGCGGCCGCAACCCCATCGCCACCCACAGCCCCGCCACGCTCGCGAGCGCCACGATCGCGGCGGCGGCCGGCCAGCCCAGCGCCTCGACCGCGCCGCCGACCAGCACCGGGCCGATCATCTGGCCGACGTTGTTGCCGGTCATCAGCAGGCCGACCGTGAGCGGCGCGAGCCGAGGCTGTGGCGCGGCCCGTTCGGCCGAGGCCAGCAGGGTCGCGGGCAGCAGCCCTCCGGCGCCCGAGAACAGCAGGCACAGCAAGAAGGTCGGCAGCGCCGCGAGGAGCGGCAGGAAGATGCCGAGCGCGGCGATGCCCATGGTGGCGGTCGCGGCCGCCACCAGCCGCCAGCGCGGCGTGCCGCGCGCCAGCAGCAGGCCGGCCGCGAGGTTGCCGCCCACGTTCGCGAGGCAGGCCAGCGCGCTCAGCAGCCCGGCCGTGGCCACGCCCGCGCCCATGCGCTCGATCAGCAGCACCGGCAGGAAGTTGAACAGCGCGAAGAACTGCAGGCTGTAGATCGCGAAGGACAGCGCGAGCCGCAGCGGCGCGCGCGCTTCGAGCGTGCGGGTGGTGTCGCCCGCGATGTCGCGCCACGACAGCCGGCGCGCATCGCGCGCCGGGCGCGGCACGGCCGCCAGCACCAGCGCCAGCAGCACCAGCGCGAGCAGGCCGTTCGCGAGCCAGAAGCCGCGCCAGCCCTCGAGCACCGAGCCGACGAAAAACGCGATCGCGATGCCGACCGGCATGAAGCAGCTCCAGATCGCGAAGGCCAGGTCCTTGGCGGCGGGCGCGACGATGCGCTGCAGCAGCGCGGGCCCGGCGATCACGATCAGCAGGAAGCCCAGGCCCTCGACCACGCGCGCGAACAACAGCACAGCCAGGCTTCCAGCCAGGGCGCCAATGGTGCTGCCGACGGCCAGCGCCAGCAGGCCGGCCGCGAGCAGCCGACGGTCGCCCGCGCGCGCGATCCAGGCGCCGACCGGAATCGCGCCGAACACGCCGAGCAGCGAGAACACCGCCATCAGCCAGCCGATCGCCGACAGGCCGAGTGCGAAGTCCTCGCGCAATTGCGGCACCGCGATCGCGACCTTGCCGACCTGCAGCGCGGCGATCACGCCCGCGGCGACGACCAGGGCGACGCCGGTCCAGGCGGTGGTGGCGGTGGAGGAGGGCAGCGGCGCGGACGTGGAATGCATGGGCACCAGTCTGGCCTTCGAACCCGATCGATGAAAGCAAATAATATCGGTCGACTTCATCGATCGAACCGATCGGGTTGCGTTGTTCGAACGAGGAGAAGCCCATGCTGGATGCGCTCACGCTGTCCCAGATGCAGATGTTCGTGGTGGTGGCCGAGGCGGGCAGCTTTCGCGCGGGCGCGGACCGGTTGCATCGCGTGCAGTCGGCCGTGAGCCAGGCCGTCGCCAACCTCGAGCAGCAGCTGCAGGTGCAGCTGTTCGACCGCTCGGGCCACAAGCCGGTGCTCACGCCCGCGGGCCAGGCGCTGCTGGGCGACGTGCGGCAGATCCTCGCGAAGGTCGATGCCTTGCGCGCCCGTGCGCAGGGGATCGAGCAGGGCATCGAGCTCGGCCTGTCGATCGCGGTCGACACGCTGTTCCCGATCGACCTCGTGGCAACGGCCATCCGCGGCGTGCATGCGGTGCATCCGGGCATCGCGATGCGCATCGAGTACGGCTCGATGGGCGCGCCGATCGAGGCGCTGCACAGCGGCCGCTGCGACATCGCGATCTCGGCCTTCTCGCAGCTCGACGAGCACATCGCGCGCGAGTTCCTGATGCCGCTGTCGATGGTGGCGGTGGCGGCCGCCGCGCATCCGCTGGCGATGCTCGCGAAGAAGAAGGCCCGCGGCTCGCTCGACGACGCGGCCGCGCGGCATCTGCAGATCGTGGTGGAGGACGCGAGCGCGCTCAGCGCGGGCCAGGATTTCGACGTGCTCTCTCCCACCACCTGGCGCGCGGGCGACATGCAGATCAAGCTCGCGTTGCTGCGCGCCGGCCTCGGCTGGGGAAAGATGCCGTCATGGCTGGTGGCGGCCGACATCGCCGCGGGCACGCTGGTGCAATTGCCGGTGGGCCGGCTCGGCGTGGACGGCGAGACCGGCCACCGCGCCTACTTCTGCCACCGCGCCGACAAGCCGCTGGGTGTGGGCGCGCGGCTGCTGCGCGAGAGCCTCAAGGCACTGTCGATGCCGGCGGCGCGCGGCGGCGCCGGCGCAGCCAGAACTCCACCAGCTCGAACACGCCCTCGCTCAGCAGCGCCAGCGCCGCCGCCGGCAGCGCGCCCGCCACGAGCAGCTCGCGGTCGTTGAGCGCAAGCCCGGTCACGATGCGTTCGCCGAAGCCGCCCGCGCCGATGAAGGCCGCGATGGTCGCGGTGCCGATGGCGATCGCGGTGGCGGTGCGCACGCCCGCGAGCAGCGTGGGCAGCGCCAGCGGCAGCAGCACCAGCCGCAGGCTCTGCTTCGAGGTCATGCCGAGCGCGGTGCCGGCCAGCCGCAGGCCGTTGGGCACCTCGGCCAGGCCGGTCACGGTGTTGCGCATGATCGGCAGCAGCGAATAGAGCGTGAGCGCGATCAGCGCGGGCAGGGTGCCGATGGCGCCGAGCATCGAGATCAGCACCGCGAGCAGCGCCAGCGAGGGCACGGTCTGCATCAGGCTCGCCACGCCCAGCACCAGGGCGCGCAGCCGCAGGTGCGGAAACACCAGGATCGCGATCGGCACGCCGATGAGGATCGCCACGCCCACCGACAGCGCCACCAGCAGCAGGTGCTGGCGCGCGAGCTGCCAGAGATCGGGGCCGAAGAGTTTGGCCGTGAAGCCGCGCCGCGTGTCCTGCGGCGCCGCGCCGTCCTTGCCGGCGCTTGCGAGGAAGTCGCGCGCGATGGTGTCGAAGGGCACGCTCTGCAGCTCGGCGCGCGCGTTCATCGCGATCATCGCGTGCTCGTCGACGCGGCCCTCGAGCTTCTGCAGCGCGGCCCAGGCCTGCGGCAGGCGCTGCGGCAGGTCGAGCTTGTAGAGCACCACCGCGTCGTAGCGCGGGAAGTACTGGCGGTCGTCCTCGAGCACGCGCAGGCCCAGGTGGTCGATCTTGGCGTCGGTGGTGTAGATGTCGATCACGTCGACCTGCTTCGCGCCGATCGCGTCGTAGGCCAGGCCGTGGTCGAGGCCGGTGGGCGTCTGCGTGAAGCCGTAGCGCGCGGCCAGGCCCTTCCAGCCGTCGGCGCGGCCGATGAATTCGTTCGACAGGCCGAGCTTCAGCTCGGGATGCTTCGCGAGGTCGCCGAGGCTGCGCAGCCCGAGCCGGTCGGCATCGGCCGCGCGCACCGCGAGCGCATAGCCGTCGTTGAAGCCCAGCGGTATCGCCACGCCCAGGCCCAGCGGCGCGAGCGATGCATTCATCTGCTCGCGCGTGGCCGCGGGCGAGCCCTTGAGGATCTCGAGCGCGATGGTGCCGGTGTATTCGGCATAAAGGTCGATCGCGCCCGAGCGCAGCGCCTCGTAGACGATGGCCGTGTTGCCCAGGCCCTGCCGCACCACCGGTTTGTTCGCGAGGTGCGGAGCGGCGGTCTGCGCGAGCAACTCGGCCAGGATGTAGGACTCGGTGAAGCGCTTCGAGCCGACGCGCAGCGTGCCGTCGTCGGTGGTCTGCGCGGATGCCGCGACACCGAGCCAGGCCAGCGAGAACAGCAGGATGGCGCGCCAGAGGTGGCGGCGGGGCGATTGCATCCGGACCAGTGTATCGGCATGCGTGGCGCGCGGCCACCCGGGGCACTCAGGCGAACAGCCGCGCCAGCCCCGCGATCGATTCGGGGCCGTAGCCCACCGAGCCTACGGGCACCGCCCCATCGACGGCTGCGAGCACCGCCGCCGTGCCCGCGGGGCCGAAGCCGCCGCAGAGCTCGATGAGCTGCACGCCCTCTGCCAGCAGGGCTCGCGCGGCCTGCGGCCCTTGGGCGGCGCTCGCCACGCCGATGGTCACCATGTGGAAGTGCGCAGACGCCAGCACGCTGCGGTCGTGCGCGGGATCGAGCCCGTTGCCGGTGACGATGAATCCGAATCGGGTGAGTGCCATGTGCTTGCTCCAGGAGGCAGTGGTGAATGGCCGCCATGGTCGTGCTTCGGTCTATGCTCGTCCACGTCCGTTTCGGCAATGAATGAGACAGAAAAGGTCCGACATGCTCGATCTGCAGCAGCTCCACTATTTCGTCGCGGTCGCCGAGACGCAGAGCATCGCGCGCGCCTCCGAGCGCCTGCACATCTCGCAGTCGCCGCTGAGCCGGCAGGTCATCGCGCTCGAGGAGCGGCTGGGCCTGGCGCTGTTCGCGCGCAGCGGCAAGCGGCTCAAGCTCACGCAGGCGGGACAGCGCTTTCTCGAGGAATGCCGGCTGCTGCTGTCCGCCTCGGCGCGGCTCGAATCCCGCGTGCGCGAGGAGGCCGCGGGCCGGGCCGGCAGCGTGGCCATCGGCCATGTCGAGAGCGCGTTGCATGCGGGCGTTCTGCGCAAGGCCTTGCGCGCGCTGCGGCGGCAGTCGCCGGCCACCGAGGTGCAGCTGCAGGCCGCGCGGTCCGCGGCGCAGTTCGAGGCGCTGCGCGATGGCCGCATCGACATCGGCTTCACGCACCGGGCACCGCCCGCGTCGGACGATGCGCTCGCGAGCCGGCGCGTGGCGCGCGAACCCTATCTGCTGGCGTTGCCGGCCGACCATGCATTGGCCACCGGCCGGCGTGCTGGCGCCAAGGCGCTCGATGGCGCGCCCTTCGTCTTCCTGCCGCGCCAGGCCACGCCCGAGGGGCGCGCGCAGATGCTCGAGGCCTCCCGGCGCGCGGGCTTCACGCCCGCCATCCGCCACGAGGCGGCCGAGCCTTCCACCGTGCTCGAGCTGGTGGCCTGCGGGCTGGGGCTGGCGATCGTCCAGTCCGGGCTGAAGCGGCTGGCGCCCTCGGGCGTGGCCTGGGCCGAGCTGCCGCGCGGTTTTGCGCTCGAACTCGAGGTGCATGCGGTGACAAGAAGGGTGCCGGGCGCGCTCGCCGAGCGCCTGCTCGCGTCGCTGCCGGCCGTCTGAGCCGTGGCGGTACCCGCCCGTCTCCTACACGCCGTGGTGCGCGAAGCCGATGCGTTCGCACCGCGCCACGCCGCATAGTCGAAAGCCATGAATCCCAAGCCCGCCAAGAAGTCTTCCAAGACCACGACCAAGCCCACGGCCAAGCCCCGCCAGCCTCCCAAGATCGACCTGCCGGGCCCCGACGTCCACGGCCTGCGCGAACTGCCCAAGCTGCAGGTCGACGGCTACAGCCTGCAGTTGCGCGACAACGAGGGCTTCGTCGGCGACCAGGCGAGCCAGACCGCGTTCCGCGTGCTGCTCGAGCGCTGGCGCCGCAAGCACCGCAGCGACGGCACCGATCCGCTGGGCCTGCGGCATTCGCGCGACATGAGCAAGAAGGAGCTCGACCGGCTGCTGCGCGGCCAGAAGGTCAGCGACGCGGCCAACGTGATGCACAGCGCGATCGGCGAGTTCGCGCAGGAGCTCGCGGCGGTGATCCAGCGCTTCCTGCATCAGCCCTCGTGGGAGAAGGTCGAGCGCATCGTGGTGGGCGGCGGCTTTCCCGAGAGCGAGGCCGGCGAGCGCGCGATCCTCGAGGCCGGCGCCATCCTCGAGGAGATGGGCGTGCACGTGCAGCTCGGCCGGCTCTCGCACGAGGTCGACGACGGCGGGCTGATCGGCTGGGTGCACCTGACGCCGCCCGAGATGCTCAAGAAGCACGACGCGATCCTCGCGATCGACATCGGCGGCACCAACGTGCGCTGCGGCATCGTGAAGACGCGCCACCGCAAGGCGCGCGACTTCTCGCTCGCGAAGGTGGTGCGGCGCGAGAAGTGGCGCCATGCCGACGAGAAGCCCAGCCGCACCAACTTCGTCGAGCACGTGGCCGGCATGCTCGAGGACATGGTGCGCTATGCCGAACGCAAGAAGATCCGGCTCGCGCCCTTCATCGGCATCGCCTGCCCGGGCCTGATCCGCAAGGACGGCTCGATCGCGCGCGGCGCGCAGAACCTGCCGGGCGACTGGGAGAGCGAGAACTTCCACCTGCCGAGCGCGCTGTGGCGCCGCATGCCGATGATCGGCTCGGGGCCGACGCTGGTGCTGATGCACAACGACGCGGTGGTGCAGGGCTTGAGCGAGCTGCCGTTCATGCGCGACGTCGGGCACTGGGCGGTTCTGACCATCGGCACCGGGCTGGGCAACGCCAGCTTCACCAACCGGAAGTAGTTAGACCGCCAGCGCCCGCCGCCGGAGCCGCAGGAAGCTGAACACGCTGGCGCTCGCCGCGCACGCGGTGCCCAGCCACAGCGCGTACACCGCGCCATTCGTGCTCGACACATGGAAGCAGGCCGCCACCAGCGCCGCGCCCGATGACTGGCCCAAGAGGCGCACCGTGCCGACCATGCCGCTGGCACCGCCGCTGCGCGAGGCCGGGGCCGACCCCATGATGGCGCGCAGGTTCGGCGACTGGAAGAAGCCGAAGCCCGCGCCGCACAACGCCATGCGCCAGACGATGCCGGCCACCGTGGGATGCGGCGGCAGCAGCGCCAGCGACAGCAGGCCCAGCGCGAGCAGCGCCAGCCCGACGCCGCAGAGCATGCCCGACTCGTAGCGGTCCGACAGGCGCCCGGCCACGGGCGCCATCGCGGCCACCACCAGCGGCCACGGCGTGATGAGGAAGCCGGTCTCGACCTGCGAGTAGCCCAGCAGCGCCTGGAACAGGAAGGGCAGCGAGATGAAGGCCAGCGCCTGCGCCGCGAACGAGCACACGGCCGTGGCCGCCGACAGCGCGAACACGGGATTGCGCAGCAGGTCCACGGCCAGGATCGGCGCCGGGTGCCCGGACTGGCGCTTGAGCAGCCAGGCCAGCAGCCCGAAGCCCAGCACCGCCTGCACGATCACCGACTCGACGGTGGCCTGGTGCGCGGCCTCGGTGAGCGTGGAGGCCAGCAGCGCGAGCGCGGCGGCGCACAGCAGCGCGGCCAGGCCGTCGAAGCCGTGGCCGTGACGCTCGGTGGCCGGCAGGAAGCGCAGGCCGTAGAACACCGCCACCGCGCAGATCGGCACGTTGATCAGGAACAGCCAGTGCCACGAACCCAGCAGCAGCACCAGCGATGCCGCCGTGGGCCCGCCCGCGAAGGCCAGCCCCACGACGAGCGCGTTCACGCCCAGGCCGCGCCCCAGCATGCCCGACGGGTAGATGACGCGCACCAGCGCGCCGTTCACGCCCATCACGCCGGCGGCGCCCAGGCCCTGCACCACGCGCCAGCCGACCAGCGCGGGCAGCGAATCGGCCAGGCCGCAGCCCAGCGAGGACACGGTGAACAGCACCAGGCCCCAGAGGAACACGCGCCGGTGGCCGAGCACGTCGCCGAGCGCGGCGGCCGGCAGCAGCGCGGCCACCATCGCGAGCTGGTAGCCGCTGACGACCCAGGTCGAGGCGGCCTCGCTCACGCGCAGTTCGTTGGCGATGGTGGGCAGGGCGGTGTTGGCGATCGCGGTGTCGAGGCTGGCCACGCACACGCCCAGCATGACGGCGAGCAGCGAACCGAAGCGTTCGTGGGCCGGCAGGCCCGGGCCGACCGCATGGATCTCTTGACGGGAAAACAGGGAGGCCATCGCTCGCGGAAAGAAGAGGGCTGCGGCGTCCGGCGACGCCGTGGGAGGACGCGAAGGCTAGTCTTAAGGGGAAACCCTTGCAGGCGCTCGGAGAAGCGCGTCGCGGGCCCGCGGCGCCCGCCCGCCGCTCATTCGGGCTTGGCGCCCGTGGCCGCCACCACCTTGCCCCAGCGCGTGATCTCGCTGCGCACGAAGGCGCCGAACTCGTCGGGGCCGGTGCCCATCGGCACCAGGCCTTCGTCCCTGAAGCGCGCGCGCATGAGCTCGGAGCCCAGCGCGGCGCGCGCGGCGTCGGCGATGCGCGCCACCAGCGGCGCGGGCATCTGCGCCGGCCCGAACAGGCCATACCACGAGCTGTACGCATAGCCGGGCAGCACTTCCGCCACGGCCGGCACGTCGGGAAAGGCCGCGAGGCGCTTCTCGCTCGTCACGCCCAGGGCCTTGAGGCGCCTGGCCTTCACGAGCTGCTGCACCGTGGCGACACCCGCGAAGGCCAGGTCGATCTGTCCCGCCACCACGTCCGCGATGGCCGGCCCGGTGCCCTTGTAGGGCACGCCGACGATGTCGATGCCCGCGTCGCGCTTGAGCATCTCGCCCGCGAGGTGGTTGGCGCTGCCCATGCCCGCGATCGCCACGTTGAGCTTGCCCGGTTCGCGTTTGGCCAGCGCGATCAGCTCGCGCACGTCGTTGGCCGGGAGCGTGGGCCGCGCGATCAGGATGGCCGGCAGGCTGGCGATGCCCGCGAGCGGCGTGAAGTCCTTCAGCGGATCGAAGGGGAGGCTCGGGTACAGCGAGGCATTGATGGCGTGGCTGGTGTAGCTCAGCAGCAGCGCGCTGCCGTCGGTGGGCGCCTTGGCCACGGCCAGCGCCGCGATGTTGCCGGCCGCGCCCGGGCGGTTCTCGACGATGAACTGGTGGCCCAGGCGCGTGGTGAGCTCCTGCGCCAGCGCGCGCGCCACGATGTCGGTGCCGCCGCCGGGCGTCGCGCCCACGAGCAGGCGCGTGACCTGCTGCGCGCGAACGCCGAAGCTCGCGAGTGCCGAGGCGCTGGCGCCCGCGGCGATGAATCTGCGTCGAAGCATGCTTGTCTCTCTTTCGTTGTCATCGGGGGCCGGGCCGGCCGGTGCCGGCGCGCGGTTCAGGCCAGGGCGTCCGCCGCCAGCCGCTTCGGTCGCCAGGGCTCGAGCCGCATGTTCAGGGCCTGGGCCTGCCGTTGCTCGTAGGCCAGGAACTCGGACGTGATCGCGCTGCCGCGAACGCCGCCGCGCACCGCGCCGGCACGCACGTCGCCGTAGTACTCCTCGAAGGCAGCGGGCAGCGGTTGCGACGAGGGGATCGCGAGCCACAGGCGCAGCAGGTGGCGCTTGTCGTCGGGCGCCTCGAAGTCCTCGAAGGGCGTGCGCGAATGCAGGGTCACGTAGTTGTTGAGCAGCTGCAGGTCGCCGCGCTCCAGCGTCATGGAGTAGCACAGCAGCGGGCTCGGCATCAGCTCGTCGAGCAGGTCGAGGGCCTCGACCTGCTGCGGTGTGAGGCGTGGCACCTCGGGGAAGTCGCGCTGCGCCGCATCGGTGTTCTTGCGATTGGTGCGCGCGGCGAAATGCACCGGGTCGCTGCCGAAGATCGGGCAGCGGTAGAACGGCGGCTGCGACGGATCCTGCGTGCCCTGGTAGCTGTGGAAGAAGGGCTGCTGCAGCACCGGGATCAGGTCGGGGCGCAGGCGCTGAACCTCGTCGCGCAGCCGGATCGAGCTGATGACCTTGCTGGTGCCGCCGCTCTTGGCCGTGCGCCGGCACAGCAGGCCCACCACGTCGCACGAGTCCTGGTGGAAGTCGAGGCCGGCGCTGGTGTTGTAGCCGCGGCCGCCTTTGACCTTGTAGTCGCCGCCCTCGTCGCGCACGTCGTTCATGACCTGGCTGGCGCGGTTCTGCGTGCGGCCGACGCCCATGTGCAGGCTCATGCCCCAGTAGGCGGTGCGCGTCTCGTCCTCGCTCCATTCGTCGACCGGGAAGCCCTTGAGCAGGCACATGCCCCAGCGGCCCTGCGTGGTCGCGACGGCGCGGTCCAGCGCTTCGCGCGAGGCCGCGGGCAGCGGGAAGTCGGCCTGCGTCATCGAGAGCAGCGGCTTGCCGAGCGCGGCCGCATGCCGCAGCGCCGAGCGGAAGCCGTCGACCTCCGTCTCGCTGAGGCGCTGGATCCAGGAACTGTCCTGGCGCACCTCTTCGGCGGTCCAGGCGAGGGGGGCGGCGGGTTGCGTGTCTTTCATTCGATCGGGTCCTCGGGTGTCGTTGGAAAAAGTCTAGGACCGCGCGATGCAAAGAAAAAGCGACACTATTTCAAGTCTTAGATAAGGAAATTTGATGAAGATCGATGCCTTCTCCACGCTCGACGCCGTGCTGCGCGGCGGCACCCTGGCGGCGGCCGCGCACGAGATGAACCTCACGCCCAGCGCCATCAGCATGCAGATGAAGCAGCTCGAGGCCTACCTGGGCCAGCCGCTGTTCGACCGCTCGGGCCTGCAGGTCAAGCCGATGAAGCTGGCGCACGAGGTCTCCTCGGTCATGCGCGATGCGCTGCAGCAGCTCGAGTCGCTGCGCAAGCGCGCGACCGTGAGCATCGAGGGCAGCGTGCGGCTGGGCGTGATCGAGTCGATGCAGCCCATCGTGCTGCCCGCCACCATGCGGCTGCTGCGCGAGCGCTATCCGCGGCTGGAGCTGCGCCCGGCGCGCGGCCGCAGCGCGTCGCTGATCGCGGCGGTGAAGGCCGGCGACCTCGATGCCGCGCTGGTGGCGCAGCCCGAGAGCGGCGGTTCGGCACGGCTGCGCTGGCAGCCGATGCTGCGGCGCGAGCTGGTGCTGGTGGCGCCGCCCACGGCCACCGAAAGCTCCGTGGCCGCGCTGTTCAAGCAGTACGACTGGATCCGCTACGACCGTTCCACCGTCACCGGCACGCTGGCCGCGCGCTTCGTGAGCACGCAGGTGCGCGAGAAGCGCGGCACGCTGGAGTTCGACAGCACGCCCGCCATCGTGGCCATGGTCAGCGGCGGCCTGGGCATCTCGGTGGTGCAGATCGCGGACCCGGGGCTGGTGGCGACCTATCCGGTGCGCATCGTGCGGCTCGGTCGCGGCGCGCCGATGCTGCAGCTGTCGCTGGTCACGCGCAAGACCGACGACGACAGCCGCACGCTGGCCGCGATGCGCGAGGCCATGCACACGGCGCTGATGACGGCGCAGCGGCAGCGCAGCGACCGGGGCATGTAGGGCCGCGCTACAGGTCCTCGGGCCGTAGGCCGCCCTACAAGTCCTCGGGCCGCAAGCCGCCCTCGACGCGCACCCCGCCCGACACGGCCGCGATGTTGCCGGCCGCGTCCGAGGCGCGCACCTCGATCACCGCATGGCCCGCGCGCGCGGGTGTCCAGGTGCAGGCGTAGGGCGCGGCGCGCAGCGTGCAGACGGTGCGGCCGTCGGCGATGAACTTGAGCTCGGCCACCGCCACGTTGTCGGCCGCGCTCGCGGCCAGGCGCAGCGGCAGGCCGGCCGCTGCGGTCGGCGGCGCGACGAAGGCCACGGTGGGCGGCAGCGTGTCGGCCGGCGGGTTGACCATCACGTTGGCCGAGGCCACCGCCGTGTTGCCGGCCGCGTCCATCGCGATCACGCGGATGGTCTGCATGCCGGGCGCGGTCGGCGTCCAGCTGCAGGTGTAGGGCGGCGCGGTGAAGCTGCAGATCGGCAGGCTCTGCGCGCCCATCACCTTGAGGCCCCACACGCCCACGTTGTCGACCGCCACCGGCGCCAGCGTCACCGGCTGGCCCACGGTGGCCATGGCCGGCGCGGCCAGCGAGACCACCGGCTTGTGCTCGTCGGGCAGGCCCAGCGGCAGGTCGATGGAGAACATGGCCTGGCCGCGCACCGCCTTCTGCTCGAAGGCATCGAAGATGGTGAACCAGCTCGCGCCCGGCGCGCGGCCCGGTGCCTGCGCCTTCACCAGCAGGTTGGTCTTGCCGACCGCGAAGCAGGTGAAGCCGCAGCGCCAGTCGAAGACGAAGCGCCCGCCCGCGTCCGACACGCCCTGCGCGATCGGCTCCAGCGGCTTGCCCGCGCCCGGATCGCGCCATACCCAGACCTGCGCGCCGGGCAGCGCCGCGCCGCCCTCGCGCTCGCTCACGCGCACCTGGGTGGCGGTGGTGCCGGCCATGAACTTCGAGCTGCCGAGCTTGGGCCAGTTGCTCCAGTCGGTGTCGAGGTTGGCCTTCGTGCCCTCGGTGAAGCGGATCATCTCGAGCGTGGCCACGCGGTTGGCCGCGGGGTCGAAGCGCTCCTCGAACACCGTGCCCAGCAGCGGGTCGAGCCGCCAGTGCTGGCGCGGCCACCAGTAGCGGTCGGCGGGCTTGGTGAGGTCGAGGTCGGCCTTGGGCGCGACGTCGGTGGTGTCGGCCACCGCGATCGCGTTGTAGTACTCGCCCGAGCCGGCGCCGAACACGTGCTCGAGCTCGTGCAGCAGGGTCTTGAGCTGGCGCCCGAGGTAGTCCTTCTCGGTCGACTCGACGGCGCCGGGCGCGATGGCGCGCGACAGCCGCAGCGGGTCGTGGATCGCGGTCCAGTTGAGGTTCCAGGTCGCGCCGCGCGCCGGGAAGGTCCAGCTCATCGTCAGGCCGCCATGGCTGTAGCCGCGCGTCGACTTGTTGATGCAGACCGCGATCTCGCCGTTGACCAGGCCGTTGAGGCTGCATTGCGGCGCCTGGGCCGGCGCGATCCATTGCAGGTCGGCGGCGGGATCGAAGCCGAAGCCGCGCACCGATTCGCGCGTGAAGACGGTGTTCACGTCGGCCACGTACTGCGCGAGCCGCCGGCCGGCCTCGGCGCCACCGATCTCGGCCGCGAGCTGCGGATCGACGAAGAACTTCAGGCGGTGGACGCTGGCGGTGCCGCGGCCGATCTCGTCGAGCACGACCGCGCCCGAGGGCGATGCGACCAGCAGGGCCACCGCCCCCACCAGGGCGGCGCACAGCCGGCGTGCGCCGGCTTGCAGCGAGGAGAAGGCTCGCATCGGTCTTCCCCGCGGCGGGGGCGCAAAGCGCGAACGGTCGGCGCCGGGAGCCGGCCGTTCGCCGTGCGCGACCCCCGTCGGGCGGCCCTGCGATGCAGGGGGGTGCCGGGAGTGCCGATCGGGCCGCGCCTCAGGGGCGCGCGGACAAAACCCATCCGTCAACTACCGAAACCGGTAGTAATTCTAGATGGATTGTGTGTTTGTGTTTCAAACGTTGTTGCAATGTATCAAATTGGCGGCCCCGATGCCGCCGCGGCGACCGCTTCCTCGGGCGGCGCGCTGCCCAGCGCCTTGCAGACCGCGACCCAGTCCACGGCCAGCCGGCTGCGGCTCTGGGCCCGGTCGCGCTGGGCCTGCAGCAGGGTGCGGCGGGCATCGAGCGCCACGCCGAAATCGGTGAGACCGCCTGCGTAGCGCGCTTGCGCGAGCGCCAGCGCATCGGCACTCTCGCGCTCGCGCTCGGCCAGCTCGGCCTGGCGGCGGCGTTCGGCCGCATAGGCGCTGAGCGCGCCATCGATCTCGTGCCAGGCCTTGAGTACCGTCTGCTGGAAGGCGACCGCCGCTTCCTGCTGCTGCAGCTCGCGCAGGGTCACGGTGCTGCGGCGCCTGCCCATGTCGAAGATCGGCAGGCTCAGCGTGGGGCCGACCTGCCACTGCCGGCTGCCCCAGTCGCCGAAGCGCTCGTGGCCCACCGATTCGTTGCCGAAGCTCGCGCCCAGCGTCACGCGCGGATAGAGCTCGGCCACCGCCACGCCGACGCGCGCGGTGGCGGCATGCAGCTGGGCCTCGGCGGCGGCGATGTCGGGCCGGCGGCGCGCGAGTTCGGCCGGCAGGCCCAGCGCGAGTTCGGGCAGGGCGCGGTCTTGCGCGGTGGCATCGGCCGGCGCCGCGAGCTCGGCATTGAGCGCACCCGGCGCGGCGCCGAGCAGCAGCGTGATCTGGTTCATCGCCTGCGCTTCCTGCTGCAGCAGCGCTGGAATGCGGCCGCGCAACTCGGCCAGCAGGCCGCGCTGGCGCACCGGGTCGAGCTCGGTGACGAGGCCGCCGCGCGCGCGGGCCTGCACCAGCTCGAGCGACTCGCCGGCGGCCGCGAGGTCGGCGCGCGCCAGCTGCAGCTCGCGCTGGCTGCCGCGCAGCTCGACGTAGTTGCGCGCGACCTCGGCCTGCACGCTGAGCTGCGCCTGCCGCAGCAGCGCGGCCGAGGCGGCGCTGTCGGCCTCGGCGGCCTCGACCGCGCGCCGCACGCGGCCCCAGAGGTCGATCTCCCAGGAGGCGTCGAAGCCGGCCTGGTAGAGGTCGAAGGGCTGCGACAGCGAGCGGATCAGCTGCTCGCGGTTGCCGGCCGAAGAACCGATCGCGTCGATCATGCGCGTGGCCGCGCCGCTCTCGCTCTGCCGCTGGCGGTTCACGCCCGCGCTCGCCTCGAGTTGCGGCCCTCGCTGCGCCGCGGTGGCGCTGCGCTGCGCGCGGCTCTGCGCGAAGCGCAAGGCGGCCGTTTGCAGGTCGTGGTTGGCCGCGAGCGCGCGTGCTTGCAGGCTTTCGAGCAGCGGATCGCCGAAAGCCTGCCAGTCGCTGGTGGCGGCCGAGGCGCCGGCGCGCCGCTCGGCGCCGAGCAGCGCATCGGCGCCGCCGTGCCAGGCCGACCAGTCGGCCGGGACCGACGGCTCGGCGGGGCGATGGTCGGGGCCGACAGCGCAGCCCGACAGCGCGAGGGCGATCACCAGCGGCGCGATGGCATGGGGGAGGGGCATGGACATGTCTTCTTCTCCAGACGAGGGATGGCGCGCGCTCAGGCGAGCCGGTTCCGGAACAACCAGGCCGCCAGCGGCAGCGTGACCACGGCGATGACCGAGAGCGGAACGAGATTGGCCGCCACCGTCGAGAGCCCGACGCCCTCGAGGTAGACGCGCTGCACCAGGTCGATCGCGAAGCGCAGCGGATTGGCCAGCGTCGCCATCTGCAGCAGCTCGGGCATGTTGCGCACCGGCGTGGTCAGGCCCGACAGCAGCATCATCGGCATCAGCAGCACGAAGGTGTAGAGCATGGCCTGCTGCATGTTGGCCGACACGGCCGAGATCGACAGCCCGATGCCCACGCTCGCGACGGTGAAGAACACCAGCCCGGTGTAGAGCGTGAACAGCGAGCCCGCCATCGGGATGCCGAACCAGAAGCGCGCCACCAGCAGCACCAGCGAGGACTGCACCAGCCCCACCAGCACCGGCGGCAGCGCCTTGCCGACCATGATCTCGAGCGGCGACATCGGCGTCACCAGCAGCTGGTCGAAGGTGCCCTGTTCGCGCTCGCGGGCCACCGACAGCGCGGTCAGGAGCAGCGTCTGCACCATGCTGAGCGCGGCGATCATGCCGGGCAGCAGGTTCCAGCGCGTCTCGAGGTTGGGGTTGAACCAGGCGCGCGACTCCACGGCCAGCGGCGCCGGCGCCAGGCCCGCGCGGCTGCGCAGCTCGGCGTTGTAGCGCTCGACCACCGCGCCCACGTAGCCCGCGGCCGAGCCCGCGGTGTTGGAGTTGCGCGCATCGAGGATCAGTTGCACCGGCGCGCGCTGGCCGGCCGCGAGCCGCTGCTCGAAGTCGGGGCCGAGCTGCACCACCAGCAGCGCCTTCTGCGTGTCGATGACCTCGCGGATGTCGGCCTGGGTGCGCAGCGTGGCGACGCGGTGGAACACGCCGGTGCCGTCGAGCCGCGCGACCAGCTCGGTGGCCGCGCCGCCATGGCTCTGGTCGAGCAGCGCATAGGGCACGTTGCTCAGGTCGTAGGTGGCGGCGTAGCCGAAGATCAGGCTCTGCATCAGTGCCGGCACGACCAGGATCACGCGGCTCGCGGGGTCCTTGAGGATCGCGAGCAGTTCCTTGCGGCAGAGGTTGGCGATGCGCAGCAGGAAGTCGAGCATGGTGCGGGTCCTTTCAGTCCAGGCGCTTGCGCGTGACCGCGCGCGCCAGCGCCAGCAGGCCCACCGCATAGGCGGCGAGGATGGCGCAGTCGCGCCAGATCAGCGGCCAGACGTCGCCCGCGAGGAACAGCGTCTTGACCAGCTCCATGAAGTAGGTGGCCGGCAGCGCATGCCCGATCACCTGCACCGCCAGCGGCGTGTTGCGCAGGTCGAACAGGAAGCCCGACAGCATCATCGAGGGCAGGAAGGTGGCGATCAGCGCCACCTGGCTGGCGAGGAACTGGTTGCGCGTGACCGACGAGATCACCAGGCCCAGGCTCACCGCCACGACCAGGTAGAGCATCGAGCTCAGCACCACCACGACCAGCGAGCCGTACATCGGCACCGCGAACAGGAAGCGCGCGGCCAGCAGGCACAGCGCCAGCCCCAGCATGCCGACCGCGAAGTAGGGCACGATCTTCGCCAGCAGGATCTCGACCGGCCGCACCGGCGTGACGAACAGCGCCTCGAGCGTGCCGCGCTCCCATTCGCGCGCCATCACCAGCGCGGTGAGGAAGGCGCCGACCAGCGTCATGATCAGCACGATCAGCCCCGGCACCAGGTACCAGGTGCTGGTGTTGGCGGCGTTGAACCACATGCGCTGCTCGACCGTCACGCTGCCGATGGCGGGCGCGGCGCTGGCGTTGCCGCCGCGGTCGGCCTGCCGCAGCGCCGACTGGCCGATGGCCGCGTTGAGGTACTGCAGCACGATGGTCGCGCGGCCCGCGTCGGCGCCATGCACGATCACCTGCACGCGCGCCTGGCCGGCCGCGAGCGCGCGCGAGAAGTCCGAGGGCACGCGCACGATGGCGTCGATGCGGCGCTCGCGCATCAACCGTTCGGCCTCGTGCATCGAGGCCAGCGGGATCGGCGCGAGCGTGGGCGAGAGCTGCAGCCCGGCCATCGCCTCCTGCGCGCCGGGCGAGGCGTCCTCGAACACGATCGCCACCGGCGCATGCTTGACGTCGAGCGACATGCCGTAGCCGAAGATCAGGATCAGCACCATCGGCAGCAGGATGCCGATCGCGAGGTTGCTGCGGTCGCGCAGCAGCTGGCGGAACTCCTTGCGCGTGAGCGAGACCAGGCGGGACCAGAAACCGCTCATGCGTGCACCTTCTCCTTCCGTGCCTTCTCGACGATGCCGATGAAGGCCTGCTCCATGTCGATGCGGCGCGCATCGTGCTCGCCGTGTTCGTCTCCCAGCGCCTGCGCGCGCACCTCGCGCGGCGTGCCGATGGCCAGCAGCCGGCCCGCGTCCTGGATCACGATGCGGTCGCAGTACTCGGCCTCTTCCATGAAGTGGGTGGTGATCACGACCGTGGTGCCGGCCTCGGCCAGCGCCGTGATGCGGCGCCAGAACTCGCGCCGCGCGAGCGGGTCGGCGCCGCTGGTGGGTTCGTCGAGAAACAGTATCTCGGGCTCGTGCAGCAGGCCGGTGGCCATCGCCAGGCGCTGGCGGTAGCCGCCGGGCAGCTGGCCGCTGGGCGCGTCGATCTCGCGCGCCAGGTCGAACTGGCGCAGCACCGCGTCCATGCGCTCGCGCAGCCGCCCGCCGCGCAGGCCGTAGGCGCCGCCGAAGAACTCGAGGTTCTCGCGCACGCTGAGGTTGCCGTAGAGCGCGAACTTCTGCGAGACGTAGCCGATGCGCCGGCGCGCCTGCGCGCGCGCATGGCGCAGGTCGACGCCGGCCACGCGCAGTTGCCCACTGCTGGCCGGCAGCAGGCCGCAGAGCATGCGGAAGGTGGTGGTCTTGCCCGCGCCGTTGGGGCCCAGCAGGCCGAAGATCTCGCCGCGGCGCACGCTGAAGCTGGTGCTGGCGACGGCGGTGAAGTCGCCGAAGCGGCGTACCAGGTCCTTGACCTCGATGACGGTGTCGCCGGGCGTGGAGGAGGAGGGCACCGGCTGCCGCGCGATCGGCTCGGCGGGCTTCGGCGCCGGCTCTTCCTGCGTGCGCAGCAGCGTCATGAAGCCGTCCTCGAGCCGCGGCGCCACGGGTTCGGCGGCCGCGCCCTCGAGCAGTGCTTCGATGCCTGCCTGGTCCGTGTTGTCGCGCCGCACGAAGCGCACCTCGCCGCCCTGCGGCACCGCGTCCACGATCTCGGCGCGCGCATCGAGCAGCCGGGCCTGCAGCCGTCGCGGCGGCTCGCCGGCCGGCGGCGCCGCCACGAAGCACAGGCCCCGCGCGCGGTCGCGGATCTCTTCGGGCGCGCCCTGCGCCACGAGGCGCCCCTCGCGCAGCACGAACACGCGCGCGCAACGTTCGGCCTCGTCGAGGTAGGCGGTGCTCACGATGACCGAGAGCTTCTCGTCGTCCACCAGCTGCTGCACGATCTGCCACAGCTCGCGCCGCGACAGCGGATCGACGCCCACCGTGGGCTCGTCGAGCAGCAGCAGCTCGGGCGAACGCACCAGCGTGCAGGCCAGCCCGAGCTTCTGCTTCATGCCGCCCGAGAGCTTGCCCGCGGGCCGGTCGGTGAAGCGGCCCAGGTCGGTCATCTCCATCAGCCGGCCGTAGCGCGCGCGCCGCTCGTCGCGCGGCACGCCGTGCAGGTCGGCATAGAGGTCGAGGTTCTCCTGCACGCTGAGGTCGTCGTAGAGGCCGAAGCGCTGCGGCATGTAGCTGATGCGGTCCTGCACCGCCTGCGGATCGGCGGCCACGTCGATGCCGAGCACGCGCAGCTCGCCGGCATCGACGCGCAGCAGGCCGGCCATCAGCCGCAGCAGCGTGGTCTTGCCGGCGCCGTCGGGGCCGACCAGCGCGGTCAGCGTGCCGGGCGGCACCTCGAGCGCGATGTCGTCGAGCGCGTGCACGGTCTTCTTCGCCGGCTTGACGACGAAGCGCTTGTGCAGGCCGCGCGCGAGGACGGCAGGTGTGCTCACTTGCCGGCCGTTCCGGAGGACGCGAGCCGCAGCGTGACGGTGGCCGGCATGCCCAGCCGCAGCCGGTCCTCCCTGTCGTCGACCATCACGCGGATCTCGTAGACCAGGCTGCTGCGCAGCTCCTCGGTCTGCACGGTCTTGGGCGTGAACTCCGCCACCGAGGCGATGTAGCCCACCTTGCCCGCGATCGCATGGTCGGGCTGGCTGTCGGTGCTCACGCTGGCTTCCTGCCCGGCCTGGATGCGGCCGAGGTCGGGCTCGGCCACGTAGGCCCGCACCCACTTGGGATCGGTGATCGCGAGCGTGAAGGCCGGCCGCTGCGGCGAGGCCAGGTCGCCGGGCTCGAGCAGCCGCGCGCGCACCACGGCGTCGATCGGCGCCTTGAGCTCGGCCTCCTCGAGTTCGTGCTTCATCAGCGCGAGCTCGGCGCGCGCCGCCTCGAGCTGGGCCTGGGCCTGGCCGATGTCTTCCTTGCGCGGCCCGCTCACCACCAGCTGCCGCGCCTTGCGCGCGTTGTCGAGCTGGGCCTGCGCGACCTTGCGCCGCGCCTGCGCGCTCTCGAGGTCCTGCTGGCTCACCGCGCGGCCCGCGGTCGACTGGCCGATGGCCTGCAGCCGCGCGAGCTGCTGCGCCGCGAGTTCCGCATCGGCCTGGGCGGCGCTTACCTGCGCCTCGGCCTGCGCGATCTCCTCGGGTCGGCTGCCGGTCTTCAGCCGCAGCAGCGCCTGTTCCTGCACGCCGATGCGCGCCTGCGACTGCGCCACGCGCAGCGCCAGGGTGCGCGTGTCGAGGCGGCCGATGACCTGGCCCGCGCGCACCCGGTCGCCCTCGCGCACCGCGAGCTCGGCCACGCGCTCGCTGCCGCTGAAGGCCAGCGACACCTGGCGCAGGTCGACGTTGCCGTAGAGCACGATGCGGTCGGACGGTGCCGGCGAGCGGCCGAAGTACCAGGCACCGGCGGCCGCGGCGGCCAGCACGACGACGGCGAGGGCGATCAGGGATTTCTTGTTCATGGCGTTTTTTGGGCGAAAGCGGAAGGAGCGGCCGGATCGTATCAAATTCAAATTTGAATTTGAAGTAGGCCGGAAGTTGGGGTAGGCTCGCGCCATGGCCAGCCGCTCCCGTTCTCCTCGTTCGACCGCTTCCTCCGCACCGCCTGCCGCCGAGGCCGAACCGGCCGCGCGCGCGCCGCGCACCGACGGCAACACGACCCGCGCCCACATCCTCGAGACCGCGGGCCGGCTGTTCGCCGAACGCGGCTTCGCGGCCAGCACCAGCAAGGAGATCTGCACCCGCGCCGGCACCAACATGGCGGCGGTCAACTACCACTTCGGCGGCCGCGACGGCCTCTACGAGGCGGTGCTGGTCGAGGCGCACCGCCAGATCGTCAGCGTGGACGAACTGGTGGCGCAGGCCGGCAGCGGCGCCGATCCGCGCGAGCGGCTGCGCGCCTTCCTCGGCCACCTGGTCGAGATGGGCCACCAGCCGCAGGCACCCTGGGGCTTTCGCGTGATGCTGCGCGAGGCGCTGTCGCCGTCGAGCGCGATGCCGGTGCTGATCCAGAAGGCGGTGCTTCCCAAGGCCAAGGTGGTGCGCGGGCTGATCGGCGAGATCATGGGCCTGCCGGACGACCATCCCTCGGTGCAGCGCAGCGTGATGTTCACGGTGCTGCCGTGCATCGTGATGATGGTCGCGCCCAAGGAACTGGGCCAGCGCGTGCTGCCCGCGGTGCGCGAGACCGAGGCGCTGGTCGACGACCTGATGCGCTACGTGCTCGCGGGCCTCGACGCGGTGGCGCGGGAGGCGGGCGGCCAGCAGGCCGCCGCGCCCGTCAAAGCTGGAAGGCGACGGTGAGCAGCAGCCCCTCGGCCACGTCGCGCAGCAGGCCCGGGCGCCGCGCGCGGTAGGCCTCGCCGGCCGAGGCCGTGGTCTCGATCCACTCGGCCAGCCATTCGATCTCGTGCTCGCCGTAGAACACGACATTGGCCTCGTGGTTCAGCAGCAGGCTGCGCAGGTCGAGGTTGATCGAGCCGCACATCGCGAGCTGGTCGTCGACCACCACCGCCTTGGCATGGGCCATGAACGGCAGCATGCGGAAGCTCACGCCGGCGCGCGCCAGGTCGCGCATGGCGCGGGCGCGCACGAAGTCGGCCAGCCGGTGGTTCGACTGCGCGGGGATCGCGATCGTGACCTGCACGCCGCGCCGCGCGGCCAGCCGCAGCGCGTCGCGCAGGCCGTCGCCGGGCACGAAGTAGGGCGTGATCGCGAGCAGCCGGTGCTCGGCACGGAAGCAGGCGTCGATCAGCAGCGCATGCGCCGTGTCCTCGGTCTGGTCGGGGCCGCTCGGCAGGAACTGCGCCATCGCGGCACCCGGGCCCTCGGGCACGTCCTCGGCCGTGATGGCGCGCGGCTTGCGGCTGCGCACCGAGGCCCAGTCGTGGTCGAACTGGCGCGCCGCGGCGGCCGCCACGCTGCCGCGCAGGTCGAACGAGAGATCGTGCCAGGCCTCGGGATGGGCGGCGTCGCCGTTGAAGTACTCGCAGGCGAGGTTGCGCCCGCCCGACCAGAGCCAGCCGTCGTCGGCGATGGTGAACTTGCGGTGGTTGCGCAGGTTGCGCGGCCCGATGCGGCGCAGGCTGAAGAAGGGCCGGAACACGGCCACCTCGCCGCCGGCCGCGCGCAGCGGGTCGAAGTGATGGCGCGGCAGCGTGAGCGCGCCGAAGCCGTCGAGCAGCACCCGCACCTTGATGCCCTCGCGCGCGCGCCGCGCGAGCCGCTCGATCACCGAGCGGCCGAGTTCGTCGTTGCCGATGATGAAGGTGCAGACGTCGAGCCGCTCGCGCGCGCCGTCGATCACCTCGAACAGCGCGAGCCGCGCATGCTCGCCATCGGCATGCAGCCGGATCGCGCTGCGCCCGGGCGGCGCCAGGCCGAAGCTCTCGATCAGGTCGGCGGCCCAGTGGCCGGCCGGCGCCGAGCGCGGCGGCCGCGGCGAACCCGCGGGGCGCAGCTTGCGCTGGCCGAACAGCAGGTACATCGGCAGGATCAGGTAGGGCAGCAGCACCAGGCCCATGACCCACGCGATGGCGGTGGTGGGCGCGCGCTGCTCGCGGCGCGCGCGGGTGGTCAGCACGTAGACCAGCAGCGCGAAGGTGACGACGAGGAAATGCTGGGACGGAGAGGGAAGCCAGTCGAACCCGTTTTTCGGCATGGACCGATGATGCCTGAGGCGGCCGCGCGCCGCCGCGCTTGCCCCCTCAGCGCCGAAGGAAGGCCGGCACGCCGCGGCCCTGCGAGGCCAGGAAGTCCATCATCGGATCGACCACCGCGCGCACCGCGGGCCGCTCGCCCACGCGGTCGCGCCAGGCCACGAGCCGCGGCGTCTCGTCGGTCATGCCCGCGCCCTTGCGGTCGGCGAACACATGGGCCATGTAGAAGGCGATGTCGGCATAGCCGTAGTCGCCGGCCAGGAACGCGCGGTCGTCGGCCAGCAGGGTGTCGAGCTGGCCGTAGAAGCGCGCGCAGGCGGCGCAGGCCTCCACCGCGGGCGGGCTCTGCATCGCCTCCTGCAGGCCGAAGAGCTTCACCACCTGGGGGAAGAAGATCTCGTCCGAACGGTGCTCGAGCTGGCGCGCGCGGGCCCGCGCGGCCGTTTCGGCGGGCCACAGCGCGGGCTGCGGATGCCGGTCCTCGAGGTACTCGAAGATCTGGGTCGAGTCGAACAGCTCGACCGCGTCGTCGATCAGCACCGGCACCTGCCCCTTGGGGTTGATGCGCAGCACCTCGGGGTGCTTGGGGCTGTAGTTATCGTCGCGATCGAAGGGCACCATCACGAGCTCGAAGGCAATGCCCTTCTCGAGCGCCGCGATCTGGACCTTGGCGCCGAACATGCTGAGGGGGCCGGAGAAGATGTGGGTCGTCATGGCCCCGAGTTCAGCAGAAAGCGCGGCTCAGGTCGATCCCCAGACTTCCTGCGCGGTCTCGACCACCAGCCGCAGCTTGGCGCGCTGCGCCTCGACCGCGATGTTGTTGCCGTGCACCGTGCTCGAGAAGCCGCACTGCGGCGACAGCGCGAGTTGCTCGAGCGGCGCGTACATGGCGGCGTTCTCGATGCGGCGCTTGAGCTCGTCCTTGTCCTCCATCTGGCCGAACTTGGTGGTCACCAGGCCCAGCACCACGGTCTTGCCCTTGGGCAGGAAGCGCAGCGGCTTGAAGTCGCCCGAGCGCGCGTCGTCGTACTCCATGAAGTAGGCGTCGAGGTCCATCTCCTGGAGCAGCGCCTCGGCCACCGGCTCGTAGTTGCCGGCCGCGGCATGGGTGCTCTTGAAGTTGCCGCGGCACAGGTGCATGGCCAGCAGCATGCCCGGCGGCTTCTGCGCCACCACCTTGTTGATGAAGGCGGCGTAGCGGTGCGGCAGCTCGTTCGGGTCGTCGCCGCGCTTGCGGGCCGCCTCGCGCATGTGCTCGTCGCAGAGGTAGGCGAGGTTGGTGTCGTCCATCTGCACGTAGGTGCAGCCGGCCGCGGCCAGCGAGCGCAGCTCGTCGCCATAGGCCTGGGCCACGTCGTCGTAGAACGCGGGGTCGAGCTCGGGATAGGCCTCCTTGCTGATGCCGGCGCGGCCGCCGCGGAAGTGCAGCATGGTCGGCGAGGGGATCGTGACCTTGGGCGTGCGGCCGGCCGAGACCTGGCTCTTGAGGTACTCGAAATCGGCCAGCTGGATGTTCTTGACGTGGCGCACCTTGTCGATGACGCGCATCGCGGGCGGCGCCAGTTCCTCGCTGCCGTCGGGCTTGCGGATCGTGACCGGGATGTCGGTCTTCACGCCGCCGAGCTGGTCGAGGAAGTCGATGTGGAAGTAGGTGCGGCGGAATTCGCCGTCGGTGATGCTCTTGAGGCCGATGTCTTCCTGGAACTTGACGATCTCGGCGATGGCCTTGTCCTCGACCGTGCGCAGTTGCTCGGGCGTGATCTCGCCCTTGGCCTTCTGCTCGCGGGCTTCGAGCAGGTATTGGGGACGCAGGAAGCTGCCCACGTGGTCGTAGCGGGCGGGCAGGGTGGCGTGCTGGGACATGAGGATGGAACTCCGGCTTGTCTGAACGAAAGAGGTGGAACGGAACATCGTATCGCCTTGTGTGGCGACGTCGATGTGTACAGAGAGATCGGTGTTTTCCCTTGTATTGGCCGAATCAGCTGGAAATTCTCGTGTTTTTGTATACATTGAGTATCCATGGACACGCGATCGCCCCATTTCCCGCTCAACGCCTGGTATGCCGCCGCCTACGACGTGGAGGTGCGCCATGCGCTGCTGCCGCGCACGGTCTGCAACCAGAAGCTGGTGCTGTTCCGCCGCACCGACGGGCAGGTGGCCGCGCTCGAGGACGCCTGCTGGCACCGGCTGCTGCCGCTGTCGATGGGGCGGCTCGAGGGCGACGAGCTGGTCTGCGGCTACCACGGCCTGGTCTACAACAGCCAGGGCCGCTGCACCCACATGCCGAGCCAGGAAACGCTCAACCCTTCCGCCTGCGTGCGCAGCTTCCCGGTGGCCGAGAAGCACCGCTTCATCTGGATCTGGCCCGGTGACCCGGCGCTGGCCGACCCCGCGCTGGTGCCCGACATGCACTGGAACGACGACCCGGCCTGGGCCGGCGACGGCAAGATGATCCGCGTGAACTGCGACTACCGGCTGGTGGTCGACAACCTCATGGACCTGACGCACGAGACCTTCGTGCACGGCTCCTCGATCGGCAACCGCGAGGTGGCCGAGGCGCCCTTCGTCGCCACCCACGGCGACCGCTCGGCCACCGTCACGCGCTGGATGGAGAACATCGAGGCGCCGCCTTTCTGGGGTGGCCAGATCCGCCATGCGCGCGGCTACGCGGGCAAGGTCGACCGCTGGCAGATCATTCGCTTCGAGGCGCCGTGCACGGTCAACATCGACGTCGGCGTGGCCGAGGCCGGCAGCGGCGCGGTGCCGAAGAACGGCGACCCGGGCGACCGCGGCAAGGGCGTCAACGGCTACGTGCTCAACACCATCACGCCCGAGACCGACAAGACCTGCCTCTACTTCTGGGCCTTCGCGCGCAACTACTGCCTGGGCGAGCAGCGCCTCACGCACGAGCTGCGCGAGGGCGTCTCGGGCATCTTCCGCGAGGACGAGCTGGTGCTCGAGGCGCAGCAGAAGGCGATCGACGAGCATCCCGACCACCGCTTCTACAACCTCAACATCGACGCCGGCTCGATGTGGGCGCGGCGGCTGATCGACCGCATGGTCGACAAGGAGCGGCCCGCGCGCGCCGCGATCCCGATCCGCGTCGACCAGCGGCAGGCCGCATGAAGGTCGCCGCCAGCAGCAGCGCCGGCGAGCCCGGCGACAGCGGCGCCTCGCAGGCCGTGAAGGCGCAGCTGCGGCTGCGCGAGATGATCCTGGCCGGCGAACTGCCGGGCGGCGCGCGCATCGCCGAGGTCGCGATCTCCGAGCAGCTCGGCGTGTCGCGCACGCCGGTGCGCACCGCGCTGATGCGGCTCGAGCAGGAAGGCCTGCTCGAGGCCCTGCCCAACGGCGGCTATGCGGTGCGTACTTTTTCCGAGCGCGACGTGGCCGATGCGATCGAGCTGCGCGGCACGCTCGAGGGGCTGGTCGCGCGGCTGGCGGCCGAGCGCGGCGCGGCGCCCGTGGTGCTGCGCGAGGCGCGCGGCTGCCTGCAGCGCATCGACGAGCTGCTGCGCGAGCCCGCGCTCGACGATGCCGCCTTCTCGCGCTACGTGACGCACAACGAGCGCTTCCATGCGCTGCTGTGCGAGATGGCCGGCAGCCCGGTGATCGCGCAGCAGCTCGAGCGCGTGATCAACCTGCCGTTCGCCTCGCCCTCGGGCTTCGTGATCGTGCAGGCCAATTCGCCGGCCGCGCGCGACATGCTGGTGATCGCGCAGGACCAGCACGTGCAGGTGCTCGATGCCATCGAGTCCGGCGAGGGTTCGCGCGCCGAGGCGCTGATGCGCGAGCACAGCCGCATCGCGCGGCGCAACCTGCGCGAGGCGCTGCATGGCGCGCCCACCGAGCAGCAGCGGCCGCTGCCCGGCGTGCAACTGATCCGCCGCCGCGGCTGAGCGGCTTCCTTCTTTCTTTCCGGCGTTGGTTCCCCGATGAAAAGCGATCTCCAATGGATGCAGGCGCAGGTGGTGGCGCTGCGCGACCTCACGCCCACCGTGCGCGAATTCGAGCTGCGGCCCGAGGCGGGCACGGCCGGCGGCCACGAGCCCGGCGCCCATCTGCAGGTGCAGGTGACGAGCGCGCAAGGCCAGTTGCAGACGCGCTCGTATTCGCTCGTGGGGCAGGGCGAGCACGGCGGCTGGCGCATCGCCGTCAAGCGGCTCGACGACGGCCGTGGCGGCTCGCTCGCGATGTGGCGGCTGGCCGTCGGCGACCGCCTGCAGGTCAGCGCGCCGCAGAACCATTTCGCGCTCGACCTGTCGGCGCCGGGCTACCTGCTCGTGGCGGGCGGCATCGGCATCACGCCGCTGGTGGGTATGGCCGAGCGGCTGAGCGCCCATGCGCGGCGCAGCGGCGTGCCGCTGGCCATGCATTACGGCGCGCGCCACGCGGGCGAGTTCGCCTACCTCGACGAACTGCGTGCATCGCTGGGCGAGACGGCATTGCAGACCCACGAGGGCGCCGCGGCCATCGACCTCGCGGCCGCCATCGCCGCGCTGCCCGCGGGCGGCCAGCTCTACACCTGCGGCCCGGCACCGATGCTCGAGGCCGTGCAGCGTGCCTGGGCGGCAGCCGGCCGCCCCGCGGCCGACCTGCGCTTCGAGACCTTCGGCAGCAGCGGCCGACTGGCCGCGCAGGCCTTCACCGTGCGCGTGCCGCGGCACGACCTCGCGATCACCGTGCCGGCCGACTGCTCGCTGCTCGATGCGCTCGACGCGGCCGGCGTGCAGACCCTGTGGGACTGCCGGCGCGGCGAATGCGGGCTGTGCGCGATGGACGTGCTGGCGGTGGACGGCGAGATCGACCATCGCGACGTGTTCCTCAGCGCGCACGAGAAGCAGGCCACCACCCGCATCTGTGCCTGTGTGTCGCGCGCGGTGGGTACGCTCACGCTCGATTCCGCGTACCGCGCGGACGCCTGACCGGCACCGATCCACCCCGTTGCGCGATCATCGCGCAGTTCATTTGTCTATCGCGCAACAAAGCGCCGCGCGGGCCCGCGCCTAGGTGAAGGCCCGCGACAAGGAATGTTGCAAAGTGTTGAAAAATAGGCCGATTCCGCTCGTCGCCCCCAAAGGAGAACTCATGCAAAGGCGTCAACTCATCCAGTCCGCGAGCCTCGCCGCGCTCGCGCTTTCCGGCGCGCTGTCCGTGACGGCCGTCCAGGCCCAGGACAACAAGTTCAAGATCGGCCTGATCCTGCCGATGACCGGCCAGTCGGCGTCGACCGGCCGCCAGATCGAGGCCGCCGCGCGCCTGTACATGGCGCAGAACGGCGACACCGTGGCCGGCAAGAAGATCGAGCTGATCGTCAAGGACGACACCGGCCTGCCCGACGTCACCAAGCGCCTGGCGCAGGAGCTGGTGGTGAACGACAAGGTCAACGTGCTCGCGGGCTTCGGCCTGACGCCGCTGGCGCTCGCGGTGGCGCCGATCGCCACCCAGTCGAAGACGCCGCAGGTCGTGATGGCAGCCGCCACCTCGAGCATCACCGAGGCCTCGCCTTTCATCGTGCGCAGCGGCTTCACGCTGCCGCAGGTGTCGGTGCCGATGGGCGACTGGGCGCCGAAGAACGGCATCAAGACGGTGGTCACGCTGGTGAGCGACTACGGCCCCGGCAACGATGCCGAGAAGTTCTTCAGCGAGCGCTTCGCGCTCAACGGCGGCAAGGTGATCGACAAGCTGCGCGTGCCGCTGCGCAATCCCGACTTCGCGCCCTTCCTGCAGAAGGTGCGCGACGCCAAGCCCGACGCGCTGTTCGTCTTCGTGCCCTCGGGCGCGGGCGCGGCCGTGATGAAGCAGTTCCTCGAGCGCGGCATGGACAAGGCCGGCATCAAGCTGATCGCCACCGGCGACGTGACCGACGACGACCAGCTCAACGACATGGGCGACGGCGCGCTCGGCGTGGTCACCTCGCACCACTACTCGGCCGCCCATCCCTCGGCCGCCAACAAGAAGTTCGTCGAGGCCTTCGAGAAGGCCAACCCCAAGCTGCGCCCCAACTTCATGGCCGTGGGCGGCTACGACGGCATGCGCGTGATCTACGAGGCGCTCAAGACCAGCAAGGGCCAGGGCGGCGGCGAGGCGCTCCTGGCCGGCATGAAGGGCCAGGTCTTCGAGAGCCCGCGCGGCCAGGTGTTGATCGACGCCCAGACCCGCGACGTGGTGCAGGACGTGTACCTGCGCAAGGTCGAGAAGAAGGACGGACAGCTCTACAACGTCGAGTTCGACGTCATCAAGGGCGTCAAGGATCCGGGCAAGGCGAAATAGAGCCTCCCGGCTTTTCACTTCGCTTCGCTGCGTGTAATTCGCCACCTCCCGAGGAGGGGACCCTGCCTGCGGCCCGGCAAAGCCGGTTCCGCGGCACGTAGCTGGAGTAAGTTGGCCTCGGTGCGCCGTTGACTTGTTGATATGTTGACCATTCTTTTCGACGGCATCGCCTACGGCATGCTGCTGTTCGTGCTCGCCGTGGGGCTGGCCGTGACGCTGGGGCTGATGAACTTCATCAACCTCGCGCATGGCGCCTTCGCGATGGCGGGCGGTTATCTCACCGTGTTCGCGATGCAGAAGTTCGGCGTGCCGTTCATGCTGTGCCTGCCGCTGGCCTTCGTGGTCGTGGCGCTGGCCGGCGCGCTGCTCGAACGCACGCTCTACCGGCCCATGTACGGCAAGCCGCACCTCGACCAGGTGCTGTTCTCGATCGGGCTGGCCTTCATGGCGGTGGCGGCCATCGACTACTTCGTCGGCTCCTCGCAGCAGAACGTGCAGCTGCCCGAGTGGCTGCGCGGGCGCACCGAGCTCGGCGACGGCGCGCTGATGCTGGGCATGGGCCACTACCGACTGTTCATCATCGCGGTCTGCGCGGTGCTCACCGTGGTGCTGCAGCTGATCCTCTCGAAGACCCGCTTCGGCAGCCGGCTGCGCGCCGCGGTCGACGACCCGCGCGTGGCCGCGGGCCTGGGCATCAACGTCAACGTGGTGTTCCTGCTGACCTTCGCGGTCGGCTCGGGGCTCGCGGGGCTGGGCGGCGCGCTCGGCGCCGAGATCCTCGGCCTCGATCCGACCTTCCCGCTCAAGTACATGATCTATTTCCTGATCGTGGTCTCGGTCGGCGGCACCTCGTCGATCACCGGTCCGCTCGCGGCCGCGCTGCTGCTGGGCATCGCCGACGTGGCCGGCAAGTACTTCATTCCGAAGATGGGCGCCTTCACCGTCTACCTGCTGATGATCCTGATCCTGATGTGGCGCCCGCAGGGCCTGTTCACGCGCAAGGGAGGCCGCTGATGGGCGCGCCTTCTTCCTCCTCCGACTTCCAGTCGCCGCTGCTGCGCAAGGCGCGCTGGCATCCGGTCGAGTTCGTCGTGTGGGCCGTGGCCTTCGCGCTGCCGCTGATCACGCCCTCGCACTCGCTGCTGGTCAACGAAATCGCCATCGTCGCGCTGTTCGCGATGTCGCTCGACCTGATCCTCGGCTACACCGGCATCGTCTCGCTGGGCCATGCGGCCTTCTTCGGCTTCGGCGCCTATGCCGCGGCGCTGTTCGCCAAGCTGGTGATGCCCGACCCGACTGTGGGCCTGCTGTTCGCCATCGTGCTGTCGGCGCTGCTCGGGCTGGTGGCCAGCGTCACCATCCTGCGCGGCAGCGACCTCACGCGGCTGATGGTCACGCTCGGCACCGCGCTCTTGCTGCTCGAGCTCGCCAACAAGCTCGACTGGCTGACCGGCGGCGCCGACGGCCTGCAGGGCGTGGTGATGGGGCCGGTGCTCGGCCTGTTCGAGTTCGATCTCTACGGCCGCACGGCCGCCTGGTATTCGCTCGCCGTGATGCTGGTGCTGTTCCTCGTCATGCGCCGGCTCGTGCATTCGCCCTTCGGCGCCACGCTCAAGGCGATCCGCGACAACCGGCTGCGCGCCATGGCAATCGGCATCCCGGTGGTGTCGCGGCTCGCGGTGATCTACACCGTGGCGGCCGGCGTGGCCGGCGCCGCGGGCGCGCTGCTCGCGCAGACCACCGGCTTCGCCTCGCTCGACGTGCTGGCCTTCGACCGCTCGGCCGACGTGCTGCTGATGCTGGTGATCGGCGGCGTGGGCTGGCTCTACGGCGGCGTCGCGGGCGCCATCGTCTTCAAGCTGCTGCAGACCTGGCTGTCGTCGGTGACGCCGCAGTACTGGATGTTCTGGATCGGCCTGATCCTGGTGCTGCTGGTGCTCGTGGGGCGCGACCGGCTGCTCAAGCCCTGGACCTGGTTCGGTGCCGGCAGGAAGGGCGGTGCCGCATGACCGACACCGTGCTCTCGACCCACGGCCTGGTGATGCGCTTCGGCGGCATCACCGCCACCAACAACGTCTCGATGGAGCTCAAGCGCGGCGCGCGCCATGCGCTGATCGGCCCGAACGGCGCCGGCAAGACCACCCTGATCAACCAGCTCACGGGCGTGCTCACGCCCTCCGAGGGCCGCATCACCTTGCTCGGCGAGGACATCACGCGCCTCGCGCCGCACAAGCGCGTGGCGCGCGGGCTGGTGCGCACCTTCCAGATCAACCAGCTGTTCGACTCGATGACGCCGCTGGAGACGCTGGCGCTGGTCGTGTCGCAGCACCAGGGCATCGGCGCGCAATGGTGGCGACCGCTCGGCGCGACCAGGGCGGTGGCTGAGCGCGCGGGGCAGCTGCTCGAGCAGTTCCACCTGGCCGACGTGGCGCACCAGCAGACGAAGCACCTGGCCTACGGCAAGCGCCGGCTGCTCGAGATCGCGATCGCGCTGGCCTGCGAGCCGCGCGTGCTGCTGCTCGACGAACCCGTGGCCGGCGTGCCCGCGGGCGAGCGCGAGGAGCTGCTGCAGACCGTGGCCGCGCTGTCGGCCGACGTGTCGGTGCTGCTGATCGAGCACGACATGGACCTGGTGTTCAGCTTCGCCGACCGCATGACGGTGCTGGTCAACGGCACCCTGCTGACCGAGGGCGATCCCGAGGCCATCGCCAACGACCCGCGGGTCAAGGAGGTCTACCTCGGCCATGGCCAGTCCGCGGAGGCCGCCCATGTCTGAGCTGCTGCGCATCGAGAACCTCAGCGCCGGCTACGGCGAGGCCGTGGTGCTGCACGACGTGTCCTTCGCGCTCGGCGAGGGCCGCACGCTCGCGCTGCTGGGCCGCAACGGCACCGGCAAGACCACGCTGATCAACACCCTCGCGGGCGCCACGCGCCAGCACGGCGGCAGCATCGCGCTCGGCGGCCAGGCGCTGCACCGGCTCGCGCCGCACCAGCGCGCGGCGGCCGGCATCGGCTGGGTGCCGCAGGAGCGCAACATCTTCAAGTCGCTCACCGTGCACGAGAACCTCACGGCCGTGGAGCGGCCCGGGCCGTGGAATCCGCGCCGGGTCTACGAGATGTTCCCGCGCCTGGCCGAGCGCAAGACCAACCTCGGCACCCAGCTGTCGGGCGGCGAGCAGCAGATGCTGGCCGTGGGCCGCGCGCTGGTGCTGAACCCGAAGCTGCTGCTGCTCGACGAGCCGCTCGAGGGCCTGGCGCCGATCATCGTGGAGGAGCTGCTGCGCGCCATCCGCCGCATCACGCGCGGCGAGGGCCTGGCCGCGATCGTGGTCGAGCAGCATCCGCAGGCGATCCTCGCGATCTCCGACGAGGCCGTGGTGCTCGACCACGGGACCATCGTGCATGCCGACAGCGCGGCCGCGCTGCGCGCGCAGCCGCAGGTGCTCGATCGGTTGCTGGGCGTGGCGCGCTGAGTCGCGCGCCCGCGCGCGTTCGGGCGTTCAGAACTGGTACTTCGCGCTCGCGACCACCGCGCGATCGCTGCCGGGGTAGTACTTGCCGTAGGCCCGCGAGGCGGCGTACTGCCGGTTGGCGAGGTTCGTGGCGCTCAGCGCGAAGCGCCAGGGGCCGCGCTTGTAGTGCACGGTGGCATCGATCAGCGCCACGCCGCCTTCCGAGGAGGTGTTGCTCACGTCGTTCCAGCGCTTGCCGATGTAGCGCAGGCCGCCACCGAAACCGAAGCCGTTGCCCATCGTGTAGTCGAGCCAGAGCGAGGCCGTGTTGCGCGGCACCTGGATCGGCGTCTTGCCGCGCTCGGTGGCGTTGGCGCTCTCGCGCACCTTGGTGTCGAGCCAGGTGTAGGAGGCCGTGAGGTTCAGGTCGCGCGCCAGCTCGGCCTTGGCCTCGAGCTCGAGGCCGCGCGAGCGGATGCGGCCGATCTGGCGGGCCTCGAAGGTGTTCTGGTCGTAGGTCACGACGTTGGACTTGCGCACGTCGAACAGGGCCGCGGTGAACAGCGAGCGCGCGTCCTCGGGCTGGAACTTGAGGCCGGCCTCCACCTGCTTGCCGCGGCTCGGACGGAAGGGCTCGCCGTTCAGGTCGACGCCGCTGGTCGGCATGAAGGATTCCGAATAGCTGAGGTAGGGCGCCCAGCCGTTGCCGACCAGGTAGCTCAGCGCGGCGCGGCCGCTGAACCGGTCGTCGGTCTGGGTCGTGCGGCCGCTCTTCAGGCGGTCGAAGGTGGAGGACTTCACGTGGTCCTGCCGGCCGCCGAGCGTGAGCAGCCAGTGCGGGCCGAACTTGACCTGGTCCTGCGCGTAGACGCCGAGTTGCTCGGTGGTCTGAGTGAAGTTGCTGTCGGGCTGCACCGGCTCGGCGATCGGCAGGCCGTTGACCGGGAAGCGCAGGTCGAGGCTGGGGGCCGGCCCCGAGAACTGCTTGGCCGTGTACCGCACGCGCGACCAGTCGACGCCGAACAGCAGCGTGTGCTCGACATCGCCGGTGCGCACGCGGCCCTGCAACTGCGTGTCGGCGGTCCACTGGTTGACCCACTCGGGGGCGAAGCGGGCCGTGCGCCGCAGCGTGTAGCCATCGGGCGCGAGGTTCACCACCACGTGGTGCTTGTCGGTGTCGAAGCCGAAGTAGCGCATGTTCTGGCGCACCGTCCAGTTGTCGTCGAGATGGTGTTCGAACAGGTAGCCGAGCGAGGATTGCTGCTGCTTGATGCGGCTGTAGTTCGGCTCGCCCTGGATCAGGCCGGTGTCGCGGCCGTTCGCGTCGGTCACGTTGAAGGTGTCGTCGCTGGCGTCACTCTTCAGGAACTCCCCGAGCAGCGTGAACGAGGTGGCGGCCGAGGGCTGCCAGCGCAGCGAAGGCGCGAGGTAGCTGCGCTTGACCTCGGCGGGCGCGCCGTTGGGATAGCGCTGCTGGCTGTCGCTGTCGAGCTCGACGCCCACCAGCCGGTAGCTCAGCGTGTCGCTCAGGGCGCCGCCGAGATCGACCGCGAGCTGCTTGCGCTGGAAGCTGCCGTACTGGACCTCGATCTCGCGCGTGGTCGTGGTGCCGGGCATCTTGCTGACGCGGTTGATGATGCCGCCGGCGTCGCCCAGGCCGAACATCACCGACGAGGGGCCGCGCAGCACCTCGACGCGCTCGAGACCGTAGGGCTCGGTCAGCGAGTAGGCGGGCAGCAGCATGCCGTCGCGGTACATGGCGTTGCCGGCCGTGGCATCGAAGCCGCGCAGCAGCAGCCAGTCGATGCCGCGGGCGTCGTAGCCCCAGTTGCCGGCCACCACGCCCGGCGCGTAGCGCACGGCTTCCATGATGGTCTGCACGCCGCGGGCCTCGAGTTCCTCGCGCCCGATGACGGACAGCGACTGCGGCACCTCGATGATCGGCGTGTCGGTCTTGGTCGCGGTCTGGCTGCGCCGCGCGACATAGCCCGGCACCGGGCCGAGGCCGGTCTCGCGCTCGGCGGCGGCGTTCACGGTCACGGTCGGCAGCGCGGCGCCGGTGGCATCGCGCGCCTTCTCGATCACCAGCGTGCTGCCCGTCACGCGGCCGGCCAGCCCGCTGCCCTGGAGCAATTGGGCGGCCGCGGCGTGGACCGCCAGGCTGCCCTGGACCGGCTGTCCGCGCAGGCCCTGCAGCAGCGCCGGGGCCGCCAGCAACTGCAGGCCGGCCTGGCGCGCGAACTGGTTCAGCGCCTGGTCCAGCGGCTGCGCGGGGATCGAGAACGCCACGACGGCGGCGCCCGCCATGGCTTGGGCGTCGACGGCAGCCGGGCTGTTCTGGGCCCAGGCGCCCGTGCCGGCCTGGGCGACCAGGGACAGCGCGGCGGCGGCGACCAGATGGCGTCGAAGGGTGGGGGCGGGACGGTGGCGGGAAGGCATGCGGTTCTCTGGCTTCGGGTCGGGTTCATGAATTCCCCGGGCTTCCGCGTGGCGGATGTTCCGGGCTCCATGGACTGATACGAGCGAGCGGCGGCGATCCCTCACGCGCGGCGCCAAAAAAACGCGGCGAGCGAAGCCGGCCTTCAGGAGGGCCGGCGTTCGATGACCAGGGCGCGGTCGGCCCCGTCGTCTTCGCGCACGCGCACCGGCAGGCTGCGCGGCAGCAGCCGCAGCCAGGCGCCGGCCTCGGCGATGCGCACGCGGCCGAACACCGGGAGCCGGGCGGCCTCGGGCGCCACGCGCAGCGGGCGCGGGCTGTAGCGCGCGAGACGCTCCACCACCTCGGCCAGCGGCTGGCGGTCGAAGTCGAGCCAGCCTTCGCGCCACGGCGCGACCGCGGCCGCGCCGGCCGGATGCGAGGTGGAGAGCTGCCGCACCGGATCGATGAAGGCGCGGTCGCCCGCGCCCAGGATGCGTTCCTCGCCGCCGGCGCTGCGCACCCGCACCTGGCCCGATTCGACCGCCACGCGCACGCCGCCGTCCTGCAGCGCGACCTCGAAGCGCGTGCCGAGCACCGTGATCTCGTGGCCCAGTGCGTGGACCACGAAGGGCCGCGTCTCGTCGCGCGCCACCTCGAAGAAGGCACTGCCGGCCAGCAGTTGCACCGTGCGGCGCGTGGCGTAGTAGACGACCTCGGCGCGGCTCGCGGCATCGAGCGTGAGCTTGCTGCCGTCGGGCAGCGCCTGGGTCCGGATGCGGGCGATCGGGGTCGACAGCAGGGCGCTGTAGCCCGGCACCCACTGACGCCATGCCTGCCAGAGCGTGGCGCTGCCGACACCCAGGCCGCAGACGCCGAGCAGCGCCGACAGCGCGCGGCGCCGGCCGGTGCGCGCGGGCGCCGCCTCGCCGCGCCAGCGGTGCAGCGCGGCCTCGACGCTGTCGAGCGCCCGCATCACTTCGCGCTCGACGGTCTTGACCGATACGCCATGGCGCAGCGCCAGTTCGGCATGGCAGGCGCCCTCGAGCCGGTCGGCCAGGAAGATGTCGCGGCTGCGCGGTGGCAGCGCGCGCAGCGCGGCATCCACCGCGTCGAGCGCCTGCCGGTGGGCGACGCCGTCGGCCACGTCGCGCGCGCTGGGGCCGTGGGACGGCGGTTCCGCCTCGATGTCGACGGCCACCGGGCTGAAGCGCTCCGCGCTGCGCTGGCGGCGGCGCAGGTGGTCGATGGCGATGTTCTCGGCCACGGCGTAGACGTAGGCGCGCGCGGCGCCTTCGTGCGGCGCGGGCTCGGTCTCGCGCGTCTCGGCGCGCTCGGCCAGCCGGACCCAGGTGTCGTGCGCCAGCTCGCGCGCATCGTGCGTGCTGCCGGTGCGGCGCGCGATGAACCGCACCAGCTCCTGGTAGCTGTCCTGGAAGGCTTTCAGCAGCGGGCTGGGGGAGAGTTGGGCGGACATGGGAAGGGGGATGGCGCGCGGATCGCCGGCGGATTATTGTCGAGAATAGTTCTCATTTGTCCGTGAAGCCTCCGAATTCAGCGCTTCCGCGACGAAACACGGCTGCCGGCTGTCCAGGCCGGCGGGCGGTTTTCAGATCGCGCAGCCGTCGGGGCCGCAACTGCCCAGGGTCGGATGTCCCGGCGCGGACGGCGCGGACGGCGCGGCGAAGCTCGCGAGCTGCGCCTTCCACGCGTCCGGCCGGCCCAGCCACGGCCCGATGTCGACGCGGCTCGCACCGCCATCGGGCCGCGCGAGCACGAAGGTCGGAAAGCCCTGGCCGCCCACGCGGCGCAGCAACGCACGGCTGGCCTCGATGTGCCGCGCGGTCGCCTCGCCCGAGAGCCGCTCGAAGGCCGCGGCGAAGTCCTCGCCATCGAAACCGAGTTCCACGGCCAGCGCCTGCAGCACCTCGGCATCGGCGATGCGTCGGCCCTCGGCGTAGTGCGCGCGCTGCACGCGATGCGCCATGTCGAGCGCGCCGCCCGCGCGCAGCGACTCGGCCGCGAGGATCGCGGTGGTCGGCGGCTCCGAGTCCATCACGGCCGTGCCGTCGCGCAGCAGTCCCTCGAAGTAGGCCTCGCCGAAGGGCTGGCCCGTGAGCTCGGCGATGCGGCGGTCGTGCGGCAGCACGTAGTCGCGCCACTGCGGCGTGATGGCGCGGCGGTTGGCGCCGGTCATCATGCCGCCGCCATGCAGTTCGACCCGCAGGCCCGGCACCTCGCGCGCGGCCTCGACCAGCGGCGCGGCGGCATAGCACCAGCCGCACAGCGGGTCGAAGATGCAGTGCAGGGTGGCGCCGTCGTGGCTGCCCGGGTTCATTGCGGCCATTTCATTTCTCCCTTGATGACCTTCGCGCTCAGTTCGAGCGAGGAGGCGTCTTCCAGCTTGGGGTAGCGCTTCTTCATCGCGGCGATCAGCGCGGCCGAGTCCTTGGCCTTGGCGGCCTCGGTCTCGAAGGCTTGCAGGTAGGCGCGCGTGAAGTTCACCGAAGCGAGCGTGGAGGGCGCCGAGCCGTCGGCGTTCGGCAGGTAGTGGCCGGGCACCACGGTCTTCGGCTTGAGCGCCGCGATGCGGTCGAGCGTGCGGCGCCAGTCGCGGCGCGACTCGGGCGTCTGCGTGTCGGCCACCCACAGGTGGATGTTGGCCGACACGGGCACGCCGCCGACCACGGTCTTGAGCGAGGGAATCCACGCGACGGTGCGCGCGGGCGTGGGGCCGACGACCTGGATCTTGCGGCCCTCGAGCTCGATCGTGTCGCCCGCGAGCGGCTCGGGCACGACCAGCGACTGCGGCGCGTTGTCCTTGAGGATCGGGCCCCAGTGGGCCAGCTTGCCGTCCTTCGAGGCCTGGATCGCGGCCACGGTCTGCGGCGTGGCGACGATCTTCGCGTCGGGGAAGGCGGCACGGATCACGTCGAGGCCGAAGTAGTAGTCGGGGTCGCTGTGGCTGATGTAGACGGTGGCGAGTCTGCGGCCGCCGGCCTGGATCTTCTTCACCAGCGCCTGGGCGTCGTTGCGCTGGAACTGGGCGTCGATCAGCACGGCCTCCTTCTCGCCCGAGACGATGCTCGAGGAGACGGGAAACAGCGAGGCCGCGCCCGGGTTGTAGACCTCGAGCCTCAGGGGTGCGGCGGATGCGGCGATGCCGAAGGTGGGGAAGGTTGAGAGGGCGGCGAGCGCGGTGGCGGCGAGGAAGCTGCGGCGGAACATGGCGATTCTTTCTGCGGAGGAGGGTGTGACAGGTGAAGTCCGCAGTGTGGATTGCGCCGAACGAAACAAAAACCGGCTCTCGCGCAAAGGATCGTTTCGAAATCCGGACGAATGAGCCGGCTCAGTCGCGCCGCGCCAGCTTCTCGAGGTGCGCCACCAGCAGCTGCGCCGCGGGCGAGAGCGAGGCCTCGTCGCGAAAGCAGATCGCGAAACGGCGCTTCGCCCACGGGTCGGCCAGCGGCATCAGGCACAGGCCGTAGGCCGCGGTGAAGGGCTGCGCCACCTCGGCCGGCACCACGCTGATCGCGAGGCCGGCGCGCACCACGCGCAGCGCGGCGTCGAAGTTCGACACCAGCACGCGGTGCACCAGCGGCTTGCCCGCGGCCGTGGCCTCGCGCGCGAGCAGCAGCTGCACCGCGCTGAGCGCGGGCATGCCGACGAACTCGTGGTCGAGCAACTGCTCGAAGCGCACCTCGCGCATCCGCGCCACCGGGTGCGAGGGATGCGCCACCACCGCGAGGTGGTCGCTGCGGTAGTCGCGCCGCTGCAGGCCCTCGAGGTCGGCCGCGTCCCAGCACAGGCCGATCGAGGCCACGCCCTCGCGGATGCCGCGCACGATCTCGGGGCTCACGCGCTCTTCCATGTCGACGCGGATGTTGCGGTGCGCCGGGTCCTGCAGGAAGTCGGCCACGTCCTCGGCCAGCGACTCGGCCATCACCGAGGCCGAGGCCAGCATGCGCACGTGGCCGCGCATGCCGCCGGCATAGGCCGCCATGTCGCGCTCGATGCGGTTGACGCTGCCGAGCATGGCGCGCGCATGCTCGAGCAGGGTTTCGCCGGCCGCCGTGGGCACCACGCCGCGGCGGCGCCGCACGAACAGCGGCGTGCCCAGCGTGTCCTCGAGCTGCGCCAGCCGCTTGCTGATCGCCGAGCCGACGATGCTGGCCTGGGCGCCGGCGCGCGCGATGCTGCGGGTCTCGCAGACCGAGACGAACAGGCGCAGGGTGGTGAGATCGAGGTCGCGCATGGCGTCGGCTCCGTGGCTTTTGTGGTGTTCCGATTCGGAACGGATTGGCTTCCGAAATATAGCTTCTGCATCGAATCGGAAAGTCTAAGAATGACGCCGATTCCAGACACCCATCCCACGGAGACACCGCCTTGACCGAACTTTCCGCCCCGGCGCGCCCCCACGCCTTCCTGCCGCCGCGCGCCACCGTGCGCGAAGTGGGCCTGCGCGACGGCCTGCAGAGCATCGCCCGCACCCTGCCCACCGCGCACAAGCGCGAATGGATCCGCGCCGCCCACGCGGCCGGTCAGCGCGAGATCGAGGTCGGCTCCTTCGTGCCCGCGCGGCTGCTGCCGCAGCTGGCCGACACGGCCGAGCTGCTGGCCTTCGCGAAGACGCTGCCGGGCCTGTTCGCCTCGGTGCTGGTGCCCAACCTGAAGGGCGCCGAGCGCGCCATCGAGGGCGAGGCCGACCTGCTGGTGGTGCCGTTGTCGGCCAGCCATGCGCACAGCCTCGCCAACCTGCGCAAGACGCCCGACGAGGTGGTGGCCGAGGTCGGCCGCATCCGCGCCGCGCGCGATGCCGCGGGTTCGAGGACGCTGATCGAGGGCGGCGTGGGCACCGCCTTCGGCTGCACGCTGCAGGGCCCGGTGGCGCCCGAGGAGGTGCTGCGGCTGATGCAGGCGCTGCTCGATGCGGGCGCCGACCGCGTGAGCCTGGCCGACACCGTCGGCTATGCCGATCCGGCGATGGTGCGCCGCCTGTTCGAGCGCGCGCGGGCCATCGCGGGCGAGCGGCTGTGGTGCGGCCATTTCCACGACACGCGCGGGCTGGGGCTGGCCAACGTCTATGCGGCGCTCGAGGTCGGCATCGCGCGCTTCGATGCCTGCCTGGCCGGCATCGGCGGCTGCCCGCATGCGCCGGGCGCCAGCGGCAACGTCGACACCGAGGACCTGCTGTTCATGCTGCAGAGCATGGGCGTGGCCACGGGCGTCGACCTGCGGCAGCTGCTCGCGCTGCGCGAGCGCGTGGCGCAATGGCTGGACGGCGAGACGCTGCAGGGCACGCTGTGGCGCGCTGGCTTCCCGAAGACCTTCGCGCAGGAAGAGGTGGCGGCATGAGCGCCCTCGAAGAGAAGCGCCTGCCGCTGGCCGGCATCCGCGTGGTCGAGTTCACCCACATGGTGATGGGCCCGACCTGCGGCATGGTGCTGGCCGACCTCGGCGCCGAGGTCATCAAGGTCGAGCCGATCGAGGGCGACCGCACGCGCCAGCTGCTGGGCGCGGGCGCGGGCTTCTTCCCGATGTTCAACCGCAACAAGAAGAGCATCGCACTCGACCTGCGCCATCCGCAGGGGCTCGAGGCCGCGCTGCGCCTGTGCGCCGGCGCCGACGTGGTGGCGCAGAACTTCAAGCCCGGCACCATGGGGAAATACGGCCTCGACTACGCCGCGCTGCGCCGGCTCAACCCGCGGCTGGTGTACGTCAACCACACGGGCTTCCTGCCCGGCCCCTACGAGCACCGCACCGCGCTCGACGAGGTGGTGCAGATGATGGGCGGGCTGGCCTACATGACCGGCCGGCCCGGCGACCCGCTGCGCGCGGGCACCAGCGTCAACGACATCATGGGCGGCATGTTCGGCGCCATCGGCGCGATGGCCGCGCTGATGCAGCGCGGCCAGACCGGCGAGGGCCAGGAGGTGCATTCGGCGCTGTTCGAGAACAACGTGTTCCTGGTCGGCCAGCACATGCTGCAGTACGCGATAACGGGCCAGGCCGCGGCGCCGATGCCCGAGCGCATCTCGGCCTGGGCGCTGTACGACGTGTTCACCGTGAAGGACGGCGAGCAGATCTTCCTGGCCGCGGTCAGCGACGCGCAGTGGCAGAGCTTCTGCGATGCCCTGGGCTTCGACGACCTCAAGGCCGACCCGGCGCTGCGCACCAACAACGACCGCGTGCGGCTGCGCCCGACCCTGCTGGCGGACCTGCGCGCGCGGCTGGCTTCGCGCCCGGCCGCCGAGCTGTCGGCGCTCTTCGAGGCGCGCGGCCTGCCGTTCGCACCGATCGTGCGGCCCGAGGACCTCTACGCCGATCCGCATCTGCTGGCCACCGGCGGCCTGGCCGACATCCGCCTGCCCGACGGCGAGCGCGCGGGCCAGACCGCGCAGACCACGCTGTTCCCGATCACGCTGGGCGGCGAACGCCTGGGCGTGCGCCTCGATCCGCCGACGCTGGGCCAGCACACGCGCGAGCTGCTGGCCGAGCTCGGCTATGGCGAGGCGCAGATGCAGGCGCTGCTCGACGACGCGGCCGTGGCCTAGACCGGTTTTTTCTTCCCCCACTACAACGAGAGACAAGACGATGCGCAACCCACTGCCTTCCTTCATCAACCGCCGCGCGCTGCTGGGCCTGGGTGCCGGCGCGGCCGCGCTCGCCGCCTGGCCCGCCTGGGCGCAGGGCGACCGGCCCGTGCGCTTCATCCTGCCGATCAGCGCGGGCTCGGGGGTGGACGCCATCGTGCGCGCCGCCACGGTCGCGCTCGGCAAGGCCTTCGGCCAGCCGGTGGTGGTCGAGAACCAGCCGGGCGCGGGCGGCATCACGGGCACCTCGACCGTGGTCAAGGCCGCGCCCGACGGCTTCACCCTGGGCATGGTGTCGAACAACCACGTCATCAACCCGGCGGTGTTCAGGAAGATGCCCTTCGACCCGATCGCCGACGTCACGCCGATCAGCGTGGTGGGCGCCACGCCGCTGGTGCTGGCGGTGAACCCGAAGCTGCCGGCGAAGAACGTGAAGGAGCTGGTGGCGCTGCTGCGCGCGAAGCCCGAGGGCTACAACTACGCTTCCTCGGGCAACGGCACCATCATCCACCTGGCCGGCGAGATGTTCATGGACGAGGCCGGCGTGAAGGCGCGGCACATCCCCTACAAGGGCACGGGCCCGATGGTCACCGACATGATCGCGGGCCAGGTCGAGATGGGCGTGGTCGCGCTGCCGGCCGTGCAGCCGCACCTGAAGAGCGGCGCGCTGCGCGCCATCGGCCTGTGCGGCCCGGCGCGCTCGCCGGCCGCGCCCGAGATGCCGACCATCGCCGAGCAGGGGCTGCCGAACTACGTGGTCGAGGGCTGGTTCGCGGTGATCGGGCCCGCGAAGATGCAGGCGGCCGAGGTGCAGCGCGTGCACGATGCCGTGGCCGCGGCCTTCGCGAGCGCCGAGGTGCGCGAGGCCATGGACAAGCAGGGCAACCTCATCAAGCCCACCACGCCCGAGCAGGCTGCGGCCTATTTCCGCAGCGAGGCGGCGCGTTATGCGGCGCTGGTGAAGAAGGCCAACGTGGTGCTCGAGTGAGCGCGCAGTAAGCGCGCGGGCCTTCGCAGCGCGGGGATCAGTGCTCGGGCCGTACCGCGCTGTAGAGCGCGCGCACGAAATCCGACTGGGTGATCATGCCGGCCAGGCGCTTCTCGGCGTCGATGATCGGGATGTGGTGGTGGCCGCCCTCGGAGAACAGCGGCACCAGCTCGACCACGGGGCGGTCGGCGCTGGCCACGCGCACCTGGCGCGTCATGATCTGGCCCACCACCTCGGGCTTGTTCGACACCACGGTGCGGGTGGCGCGGATGAAGTCGCGCAGCCGGCCCGCGATGCCTTCGTGGTGCGCCAGGTCGAGCTGGCGGAAGAAGTCGGCCTGCGTGACGATGCCCACCACGCGGCGCGTGCGGTCGACCACCGGCAGCGCCTTGATGCGGCGCTCGTGCATCAGGGCCCAGGCCTCCTGCAGCGGCGTGCCGAACTCCACCGTGATCGGCGTGCGCGACATGATGTCGTCGCAGTGCAGCGTGCCGAGCCGCCGCTTGTAGCTCTCGAGCTCGGTCTGCTGGATCAGCGACTCGAGGTCGTCGCGGCTGATGTCGAGCACCTGGTTGTAGCGCGCCAGCACGGCATCGATGTCGGCCTGGCTGAAGCGCGCGTCGGCGCGCGGCGGCTGCGCCACCTGCACGTGCGGATAGCGCCGGCCGGTGAAGCTGTTGTAGGCCGCGCCAGCGAGCACCAGCAGCAGCGAGTTGACGAAGAAGGGGAAGAAGGCCGACGACAGGTGCGTGGTGTGGGTGAGCACCGCGAGCAGCGCCGCGGCGCCGCCCGGCGGATGCAGGCAGCGCGCGACGAACATCAGGCCGATGGCGCCGCCGACCGCGACCGCGGCGGCCACGGCCGGGTCGGGAATCCAGTTGACGCTGGCGATGCCCACGATGGCCGACAGCGTGTTGCCGCCCACCACCGACCAGGGCTGCGCGAGCGGGCTGGCCGGCACCGCGAACACCAGCACCGCGCTGGCGCCCAGCGGCGCGATCAGCCACACGGCATTGCCGCCGAGGGTCTGCGCGATCCAGCGGCAGATCAGCGCCGTGATCAGCAGTCCGAGGGCCGCGCCGCCCATGGCGCGCAGGCGCTCGCGCGCATCGACGGTGGTGCGGCCCGGCAGCCAGGCGCGCAGATAGACGAGGAGCTTGTTGGCGGAGGACATGCGGATCGAAGAGTGTCTCTGTGTTGTTCTTGTTCGTTCGCCTGCCGCCGCTTCAGCCCTCGTGGGCGACGCGCCGTCCGATGTCGGGCCAGCGGCCGTGCAGCCAGACCCAGGCCACCAGGCCGATGGCCAGCATCAGGGTCGAGGTCAGCGCGAGCGCCAGCGTGGAATGCATCACCAGCGGCGCCACCGCGCCGGCCACGATGCCGTTGGCGGTGGAGCCGATCACCGCCTGCAGCGAGGAGGCCATGCCGCGGCGTTCGGGATGCAGGTCGAGCACCAGCAGCGTGACCACCGGCACCATCAGCGCCCAGCCGAAGGCGAACACCGCGAGCGGCCACAGCGCCCAGGCCACGTGGGCCTCGAAGAAGGTGTTAGCGATCACGTTGACCACCGAGGTGACCAGCATGATCAGGAAGCCGTCGCGGATCTGGCGCTTGGGCGCCACCTTGCCGGCCATGCGCCCGCTGGCGCGCGCGCCGAGCATGATGCCGCCGATGGTCAGCAGAAAGAACCAGAAGAACTGTTGCGGCTGCAGCGCGAGGTGGTCGCCGAGGAAGGCCGGCGCCGCCAGCACGTAGAGGAACATGCCGTTGAAGGGCACGCCGCTGGCGAAGGCCAGCAGCAGGAAGCGCGGGTCGGAGCACAGGTCCCAGTAGCCGCGCAGCAGGTGGCGCACGTGGAAGGACTGGCGGTGCGAGGGATGCAGCGTCTCGGGCAGCAGCTTGTAGTTGGCGGCGAACAGCACCACGCCCACGGCCACCAGGAACCAGAACACCGCGTGCCAGCCCGCGTGCACGAACAGGAAGCCGCCGACGATCGGCGCGATGGCGGGCGCCACGCCGAAGTAGATCGTGACCTGGCTCATCACGCGTTGGGCCTCGGCGGGCGGGAACATGTCGCGGATCACCGCGCGCGAGACCACGATGCCCGCGCCGGTCGACAGGCCCTGCAGGCCGCGGAACAGCACCAGCTGCGTGATCGTCTGCGACAGCGCGCACCCCAGCGAGGCCAACGTGAACACCGCGAGGCCCCACAGCACCACCGGCCGGCGCCCGAAGCTGTCGGACAGCGCGCCATGGAACAGGTTCATGAACGCGAAGCCGAACAGGTAGGCCGAGAGCGTCTGCTGCATCTCGGCCGGCGTCGCGCCGATGGAACGGGCGATGCCCGAGAAGGCGGGGATGTAGGTGTCGATGGAGAAGGGCCCGAGCATGCCGAGCACCGCGAGCAGCACGGCCAGCGCCCAGCGCGGGGCTTGCCAGAGTTTGTCTGCATCGGGATTCATGATGAGGATTGCTCCATTCTTCTTATCTTTGCATCTGTCGCAGAGGGGCCCAAAAAAGAAAGCGCCCTTGCGGGCGCCTCCTTGTCGGGGAAATACCGGGAGACCGGCTCAGAGCGTATCAATAAAGCTGCGCAGCTTGTCCGAGCGCGACGGATGCTTGAGCTTGCGCAGGGCCTTCGCCTCGATCTGGCGGATGCGCTCGCGCGTCACGTCGAACTGCTTGCCGACTTCTTCCAGCGTGTGGTCGGTCGACATCTCGATGCCGAAGCGCATGCGCAGCACCTTGGCTTCGCGCGGCGTCAGCGAGTCGAGGATGTCCTTGACCACGTCGCGAAGACCCGCCTGCATCGCGGCCTCGATCGGGGCCGTGTTGCTGCTGTCCTCGATGAAGTCGCCCAGGTGCGAATCGTCGTCGTCGCCGATGGGGGTTTCCATCGAGATCGGCTCCTTCGCGATCTTCATGATCTTGCGGATCTTGTCTTCCGGGATCTCCATCTTGGCGGCCAGGATGCCGGCGTCGGGCTCGAAGCCGAACTCCTGCAAGTGCTGGCGCGAGATGCGGTTCATCTTGTTGATGGTCTCGATCATGTGCACCGGGATGCGGATCGTGCGCGCCTGGTCGGCGATCGAGCGCGTGATGGCCTGGCGGATCCACCACGTGGCGTAGGTCGAGAACTTGTAGCCGCGGCGATATTCGAACTTGTCCACCGCCTTCATCAGGCCGATGTTGCCTTCCTGGATCAGGTCGAGGAACTGCAGGCCGCGGTTGGTGTACTTCTTGGCGATCGAGATCACGAGGCGCAGGTTGGCCTCGATCATTTCCTTCTTGGCATCGCGCGAGGACGATTCACCCTCGTTCATGCGCTTGTTGATGTCCTTGAGCTCGGTCAGCGGCACCACCACGCGCGACTGGATGTCGGCCAGCTTCTGCTGCAGTTCCTGCACCGGCGGGATGTTGCGCGCGAGCACGGCGCTCCAGGGCTTGCCGGCGGCGGCCTGCTTCTCGACCCACTTGAGGTTCAGCAGGTTGGAGGCGATCCGGTTGCCGTTCTTGTCGAAGCCGCTGAAGTCGCGGATGAACTCGTCCTGCGGGAAGCCGCACTTGTCCACGATGATGCGGCGCAGCTCGCGTTCCTTCTTGCGCACGTCGTCGACCTGGGTGCGCACGAGGTCGCACAGGCGCTCGATGGTGCGCGCGGTGAAGCGGATGGTCATCAGCTCGTCCGACAGGGACTGCTGGGCCTTGGTGTACGAGGGCGTGCCGTAGCCTTCCTTGTCGTAGACCTTGTGCACCTTCTCGAACATCTCGGCGATGCGGTCGAAGCGCGAGAGGGCCTCGTTCTTGAGTTCCTCGAGCTTCTTGGTCAGGGCCTTGGAGCCGCCCTTGCCGTCGTCGTCGTCTTCCTCGTCGAATTCGTCGAAGTCTTCCTCGGCCACGTAGTCGTCGGCCTCGTTCGGGTTCGAGAAGCCGTCGACGATGGTCGAGATGACGACCTTGCCTTCACGGATCTCGGCGGCCAGGCGCAGGATCTCGGCGATGGTGGCGGGGGAGGCCGAGATGGCCTCCATCATCGCCATCAGGCCGCCTTCGATGCGCTTGGCGATCTCGATTTCACCTTCGCGGGTCAGCAGTTCGACCGTGCCCATTTCGCGCATGTACATGCGAACCGGGTCGGTGGTGCGGCCGAATTCGCTGTCCACCGTGGAGAGAGCCGCTTCGGCTTCTTCCTCGGCTTCCTCCACCGTGGTCGCGGTGGGAGCGGTGTTGTTCAGCAGCAGGGTTTCGGCGTCGGGGGTCTGCTCGTAGACGGCCACGCCCATGTCGTTGAGCATGGTGACCACGACTTCCATGGTCTCGGCGTCGACCAGCTTGTCGGGCAGGTGGTCGGAGATTTCGCCGTGCGTCAGGTAGCCGCGGGTCTTGCCCAGCGTGATCAGGGTCTTCAGGCGCGAGCGGCGCTTGGCGAGGTCTTCCTCGGACAGCACGGTCTCGTCGAGGCCGAATTCCTTCATCAAGGCGCGTTCCTTCGCCTTGCTGATCTTCATGCGCAGCGGCTTGACCTTCTCTTCGGTCGTCGCCACGGCCGCCACCGGCTCGTCACCGGCCAGGTCGTCCTCGATGTCCGACAGGTCGACGTCGCTCTCGGGCGCATCCTTGTCGGCCTTGGGCTTGCGGCCGCGCTTGGCGCCGGTGGCGGGCGCGGCGGCAGCGGCGCTGGCGGCCTTGGGCGGGCGGCCGACCTTCTTGGCGGCGGGGGCGGCAGCGCCTGCCGCAGCCGTCTTGGCGGCTGTCTTCTTGGTGTCGTCGGTGGTGGTCGTCGATTTCGTGGGCACGGTTTTCACTTTCGTTGCGGCTGCCGCCTTTGACGCGGCTGCACCCGTCTTAGTTGCCGGCAAAGCGGCTGCTTTCAACGGTTTTTCGGCTGCAGGCTTGGCGGCGGCGCTTTTGGCGGGTGAAGGAGCAGGCTTCTTTGAACTGGGCATACGACCTCGTTACAACAAGAATGGACAAGCGGGATCACACGAAATCACACGGGCGCGGTCCGCGAAGACAGCGCCGCCAGCCCGGCACAGCCGGACAGGAACAATTGGGCAAAAGAGGAATAAATCCTCAATAGGCAAGATGTCGGGCGATCATTTGGTGTGCAGTCCTTGCGGTTATTGGCCCTTTCCAGCGGGGTTGCCGTGGAGTGCGTTGCGCGAGGGGCCGGTCCGGAGGTGCTGCTGTCGCTCTTGCCGATTTCGCCAGTTGCGAAGCCCTACATTATAGCGTCTTGCGCAAATTTCAAGCAATTACACCGTCTTGGGCCGCATGCGGGCGCGCAATTCGAGCCGCCGCGCCTCGAGCGCCTTGTAGCGTTCGAGCGCCTTCGGGTCCTTGCCGACGGCCGCGATGGCCTCGCTCTGCTGGAACTTGAGGCGGTCGTCGAGCATGAAATCGAGCACGCTGCCCAGCTCGCGCGCGGCCTCGGCCAGCAGATCGTTCTCGCTCGCTTCCGGATCGACGGGGGCGCCGCCTTCCGAGGCCGTCATCAGCTTGTCGGCCAGCGCCTCGAACTCCTGGCCGCGCATGCCTTCGCGCAGCGCCGCCCACGGCTGGGCGCCGTGCTCGTGCAGCTGGCTGTCGAGCCAGGTGAAGAGCGCGCCGTGCGGCCCGGGCAGCTCGCACAGCATCAGGTGGACCTCGTGCGACAGCGGCTCCCATTGCGCCATGTTGGCGAGCAGCAGGCGCACCGCGATGTCGGGCCGGCTCAGCGGCTGGCTGCGCCCGCGCATCGGTTCGCGCGGCGGCTCCTTGCGGCCAAAGCGCTTGTTGAACGGCCGTTTCTTGCTATCGTTTTCGTAGTAGCGCTCGCGCTCTTCGTAGACCGGCGGTTCGGGGAAGTAGCCGTCGTCGTCGGGCGGGCGCTCCTGGCTGCGCTCGGCCTGGCGCGAGGCCCCGCCGCCGCCGCGCGGCGCCGCCGCCGTGGCCCAGAGGTCCGACAGCGCGGCCGCGTCGAGCTGCACCAGCGTGGCGATCTCGCTCAGCAGCTGCCGCTTGAGCGCGCCGTCGGGCAGCGCGCTCCACAGCGGGCGCACGTTGCTGCTCATGTGGGCGCGGCCCTCGGCGGTGCCGAGGTCGCAGCCCTCGCGCGCGGCCTCGATCATGAAGCGCGACAGCGGCGTGGCCTCCTGCACGAAGCGCGCGAAGGCCTCGGCGCCGAACTCGCGGATGAAGCTGTCGGGATCGTGCTCGGCCGGCAGGAACAGGAACTTGATGCTGCGCGTGTCGGTGGCATAGGGCATGGCGCCGTCGAGCGCCTTGCGCGCCGCGCGGCGGCCGGCGGCGTCGCCGTCGAAGCTGAACACCACCGACTCGGTGAAGCGGAACAGCTTCTGCACGTGCTCGGTGGTGCAGGCCGTGCCCAGCGTGGCCACCGCGTTCGGGAAGCCGAGCTGGGCCAGCGCCACCACGTCCATGTAGCCCTCGGTGACCAGCGCGTAGCCGCGGTCGCGGAAGGCGGCGCGAGCCTCGTAGAGGCCGTAGAGCTCGCGGCCCTTGCTGAAGACCGGGGTCTCGGGCGAATTCAGGTACTTGGGTTTCTCGTCGCCGAGCACCCGGCCGCCGAAACCGATGCATTCGCCCTTGACGTTGCGGATCGGGAACATCACCCGGTCGCGGAAGCGGTCGTAGCGCTTGGCCTCGCTGGCCTCGACCTGGCCGTCCTCGGTGTTGACGATCACCAGGCCGCTCTCGGCCAGCAGCGGGTCCTCGTAGTCGGGGAACACGCCCGCGAGCGTGCGCCAGCCCGGCGGCGCGTAGCCGATGCCGAACTGCTTGGCGATCTCGCCCGAGACGCCGCGGCCCTTCAGGTAGTCGATGGCGCCGGGCGCCTGGCGCAGGTGCTTGCGGAAGGCGTCGCCGGCCTTCTCGAGCACGTCGGTCAGCGTGGCCTGCTTCTGGCGCTGGCTGGCGGCGCGCGCGCGTTCGGCCGGCGAGGCGTCGTCTTCCGGCACCTGCAGGCCGTACTGGCCCGCGAGGTCGTGCACGGCCTCCACGAAGCCCATGCCGGCATGCTCCATGAGGAAACCGATGGCGTTGCCGTGGGCGCCGCAGCCGAAGCAGTGATAGAACTGCTTGGTCGGGCTGACCGAGAAGGAGGGCGATTTCTCGCCGTGGAAGGGGCACAGCCCCATGAAATTGGCGCCGGCCTTCTTGAGCTGCACGTAGCGGCCGACGATTTCCACCACGTCGGCGCGCGCGATGAGTTCCTGGATGAATGAAGCGGGGATGGTCATGTAGGCGGGGAGCGGCAAATCATACGCAAGCCGCGGGTCCCCCGCGACCCGACGGCATACTGGCGGCGACCGACCACCCCGCCCGCATGACGACGATCAATCCGCTGAAACACGCCGCCCCGCTGCTGCGCCACCCGCTTCGCTTCGGCTGGGACGCCCTGAAGGAGTTCCGCGCCAACCAGGGGCTGCTGCTGGCCGGCGCCGTGGCCTATTACGCGCTGCTGTCGATCGTGCCGCTCTTGATCGTCAGCGTGATCGCGCTGTCGCACGTGATCGACCAGGCCGAACTGCTGCGCACCATCGGCCGCTACCTCGAATGGCTGCTGCCGGGGCAGTCGAAGGCCATCGTGGCCGAACTCTCGAGCTTCCTGGACCACCGCGACGTGCTCGGGCCGGTGCTGCTGGTGACGATGGTGTTCTTCAGCTCGCTGGCCTTCAGCGTGCTCGAGAGCGCGATGGCGGTGATCTTCCACCATCGCAAGGCCGACCACAAACGCCATTTCCTGGTGTCGGTGGCCATGCCCTACGTCTACATCCTGTGCCTGTGCGTGGGGCTGCTGCTGGTCACGCTGGTGTCGGGCGCGCTGCAGCTCGTGGGGCAGGAGAGCGTCGACCTGCTCGGGCGCAGCTGGTCGCTGTCGGGCGTGTCGGGGCTGCTGCTGTACCTGCTGGGGCTGGGCGGCGAGATCTTCATGCTGACCTCGCTCTACCTCGTGATGCCGGCCGGGCGCATGTCGCTGCGCCATGCGCTGCTGGGCGGCATCACCGCCGCGCTGCTGTGGGAGGCCACGCGGCGGATCCTGATCTGGTATTTCTCGACGCTGTCGCAGGTGAACGTGGTCTACGGCTCGCTGACCACGGCGATCGTGGTGCTGCTGAGCCTGGAGATCGCGGCCACGCTGGTGCTGCTGGGCGCCCAGGTGATCGCGAACTACGAGCGCCTGGACCGCACCGGCAGCGCCAAGCCGCCGCGTGCGCCACTCAGCGGGGCGGGAGTCGAATCGCTCCGTCCAGCCGAATCACCTCGCCGTTGAGCATGTCGTTCTCGATGATGTGCTTGGCGAGCTTCGCGTAGTCGGCCGGGGTGCCCAGGCGCGAGGGGAAGGGCACGCTGGCGGCGAGTGCGTCCTGCACCTCCTGCGGCATGCCGAACAGCATCGGCGTGCCGAAGATGCCGGGGGCGATCGTCATGTTGCGGATGCCGTTGCGCGCCAGGTCGCGCGCGATCGGCAGCGTCATGCCGACCACACCGCCCTTCGAGGCGCTGTAGGCGGCCTGGCCGATCTGGCCGTCGTAGGCCGCGACCGAGGCGGTCGAGATCAGCACGCCGCGCTCGCCCGTGGCTTCGGGCTCGTTCTTGCTCATGGCGTCGGCGGCCAGCCGGATCATGTTGAAGCTGCCGATCAGGTTGACCGTGACGGTCTTGCTGAACACCGCCAGCGCGTGCGGGCCGTTCTTGCCCACGGTCTTCTCGGCCGGCGCGATGCCGGCGCAGTTGATCAGGCCGACCAGCTTGCCGAGCTGCAACGCGGCCGCCACCGCGGCCTGGCCGTCGGCTTCCTGGCTCACGTCGCACTTCACGAACACGCCGCCGATGTCGCGCGCGACGGCTTCGCCCTTGTCGGCCTGCATGTCGGCAATGACGACCTTGGCGCCGTTGCCGGCCAGCATGCGTGCCGCGCCTTCGCCGAGGCCCGAAGCGCCACCGGTCACGATGAAAACCTTGCCGTCGATCTGCATGTAGGAGTCTCCTGAGGAAGAAAAGCCTTGCATTATCGAAGACGGCCCGGCGTGAGGCGGTTTCGGCGCGCGCATAAAAAAAGGCCCCGTCCGAAGACGAGGCCCTGAATTGGATCCGTGAGGACCCAAGGAGACAACTGGTGGTGGTCGGCGGCTTAGCGCTTGCGCGACGAAGCGGTCGCGGTCTTGGCAGCGGCGACGGCTTGCGTGGACACGGCGTTGAAGTTGGCTTCGGCGACGTCCGACGCTTGCTTGACGGCCTTTTGCACCGATTCGAAAGCGTTGTTGGCGGCGGCGACGGCGCTCTTCAGCACGGCGACGGCGGTTTCCGAACCGGCGGGAGCGTTCTTCGAGGCGCTGTCGACCAGGCCGACGAAGGCTTGCTGGGCTTCGCTGGCCTTCGATTCGAAGGCCTTGGTGAATTCGGCGCCGGTGCCTTGGGCGATTTCGTACAGGTGACGGCTGTAGGCGGCGGTCTTCTCGGCCAGGGGCTGGAACAGGCTGGCTTGCAGCGTCAGCAGTTCCTGCGCGTCCTTCACGCTCAGGGCGGCCTGGGCGGTGGTGGCGGCTTCGGACAGGGCGGCCTTGGAGGCGGTCACGTTGAGTTCGACGAGCTTCTCGACGCCTTCGAAAGCCTTGGTGGTCAGGCCGAACAGGGTTTCGAGGTTGGCTTTTTGGGCGGCGAGGATCTGGTCAGCGGTCAGGGCCATTTGGAATCTCCGAAAGGGATGATGGTTGGTCTATTCACGTTGCGCTGCGCCTCGTCGTCTTTGTTGCGGTGCAGCATGGCCTCAAGTATAGGCAGCTGAAATCTCCGGGCAAGGGGTTTTTGTTGCTTTGCAGCAATTTAGAAGCGGCTTTCTAAACCGGGACGGCCGGCCTTGAAACGCGATGGCGGCCGCGGGTGTCGCGCAGTCGCCTGGAGCCGGCGAGGGCCGCTGGCAGAATCTCGCGCGATGACGACGCCTGCCTCTCCCAGCCCCAAGCCCGTGCCGCAACCGCGCGCCAGCTACCCCGTCTTCCGCAGCATTCCCACGCGCTGGATGGACAACGACATGTACGGCCACGTCAACAACGTCGTCTACTACAGCTGGTTCGACACGGCGGTGAATGCGCTGCTGATCGAGCGCGGCGCCCTCGACATCCACCAGGGCTCGACCATCGGCTTCGTGGTCGAGACGCAGTGCAACTACTTCGCGCCGCTGGCCTTCCCGCAGACCGTCGAGGCCGGCATCCGCGTGGCGCAGGCCGGCCGTTCCAGCGTGCGCTACGAGGTCGGCCTGTTCGCGCAGGGTGCCGACACTGCGGCGGCCCAGGGGCATTTCGTGCATGTCTACGTCGACCGAACGACCCAGCGGCCGGTGCCGCTGCCCGAGGCGCTGCAGCGCGTGGTCGATTCGCTGCGGGCCTGAGCCCCCAAGAGAAACGGCGCCCCTCAAGGCGCCGTTGTCGTTGCGAGTTAAAAGAAGCGGCTTACTTCTTGGCCATCGCCTTGATGTCGGCCTTGCCCTTGTCCTCGTCGGCCTTGGCCTGCTTCACGCAGGCGGACTTGGCATCGCCGGTCTGGTCGTCGCACTTTTCCTTGGCCACTTCATAGGTGGCCTTCACCTTTTCCTCGGCGACCTTGCGGGCGTTGCTGTCGCTGGGCTTGAACTGCTGTTCGAGCTCGGCCTTGGCGACGTTCTCCTTGCCCTTGGCTTCCTTCTGGCAGACGTCCTTGGCGTTGTCCTTCAGCGTGTCGCACTGGGTCTTGGCGACCTTGTAGTCGGCCTCGATCTTTTCCTTGGCGACCTTGTGCTCGTCCTTGTTCATCTGGGCGCCGGCCTGGGTGGCGACGAAGCAGGTGGAGGCGAGCGCGAGCATGAGCAGGTGTTTCTTCATTTTGGAGTTCTCCTAGTCGATGGATGAGGGAAAAGCGGAAGTCAGGACCTCAGTAGCGTTCGAACCAGAGCGCGTCGGGCGTGCGGCCGTCGCGCGATTCCCAGTCCTTGACCTGCTTCTCGGCCTCGTCGCGGCTGATGCCGTGGCGTTCCTGGATGCGGCCCAGCAGCTGGTCGCGCTTGCCGGCGATGACGTCGAAGTCGTCGTCGGTCAGCTTGCCCCATTGCTCCTTGACCTTGCCCTTGAGCTGCTTCCAGTTGCCTTCGATGGTGTCCTTGTTCATGCGAATCTCCTTGAGAGGTTGATTCGGCGGGCCATTTCGCCGCCGTGAAAAACACTGTCTACAGGTGCATTCACCCCAGCGGTAGGACGTGCAGTGCAGGGTCCGTAGGCACAGGCCGACGGGGGCCGTGATAATCGAGCGGCGCCCGAAAAACTTCGGGCCGGGACGACAGAGAGACAACGCGCGCCGCACCATGATCATCCACAGCCTGCTCGACACCGACCTCTACAAGTTCACCATGATGCAGGTCGTGCTGCATCACTTCCCGGGGGCACGCGTCGAGTACCGCTTCAAGTGCCGCAACCCCGGCGTCGACCTCGCGCAGTTCGCCAGCCAGATCCGCGAGGAGGTGCGCAGCCTCTGCTCGCTGCAGTTCCGCGATGCCGAACTGGCCTACCTGCGCTCGATGCGCTTCATCAAGAGCGACTTCATCGACTTCCTCGGGCTGTTCCGGCTCAACGAGAAGTACATCAACATCATTCCCCAGCCCTCGGGCGAGCTCGAGATCCGCATCCAGGGGCCGTGGCTGCACACCATCCTGTTCGAGATCCCGGTGCTGGCGATCGTCAACGAGGTCTACTTCCGCAACACGCAGAAGCGCCCCGACCTCGACGAGGGCCGCCGCCGGCTCGAGATCAAGATCGCGCAGCTGCAGGAGGCCGGCCTCGGCGACCTCAAGATCGCCGACTACGGCACGCGGCGCCGCTTCTCGAAGGACTGGCACGAGGAGGTGCTGCGCACCCTCAACGCGCGGCTCGGCGCGGTGACCTCGCCGCCCTCGAGTTCGCAGCCCGGCGGCCGGCTGCCGCAGCTCGCGGGCACCAGCAACGTGCTCTACGCGATGAAGCTCGGGCTGATCCCGCTGGGCACCATGGCGCACGAATACCTGCAGGCCTGCCAGGCGCTGGGTCCGCGGCTGCGCGACAGCCAGATCTTCGGCTTCGAGAGCTGGGCGCGCGAGTACCGCGGCGACCTGGGCATCGCGCTGTCCGATGTCTACGGCATGAGCGCCTTCCTGCGCGACTTCGACCTGTACTTCTGCAAGCTGTTCGACGGTGCGCGCCACGACAGCGGCGATCCGTTCCAGTGGGGCGAGCGCATGATCGCGCACTACCTCGCGAACCGCGTCGACCCGCGCACCAAGACACTGATCTTCAGCGATGGCCTCACGGTGCCGCGCACCATCGAGCTCTACCAGCAGTTCCGCGGCCGCTGCCAGCTGGCCTTCGGCATCGGCACCAACCTCACCAACGACCTGGGCTACGAGCCGCTGCAGATCGTGATCAAGATGATCCGCTGCAACGACCAGCCGGTGGCCAAGCTCTCGGACACCCCGTCGAAGAACATGTGCGAGGACGAGAAGTACCTGGCCTACCTGCGCCAGGTGTTCGAGATCGAGCAGCCTGCCGCCTGATGCGGGTTCACGCGGGCCGCCGCGGGGCCTGGCTCTGTTACGGTACGGCCCCATGAAAAAATCGATGCGTCTCGTGGCGGCCATGGTGCCGCTGCTCGTTGCCGGGCCGGCCTTGGCCGCGGATTTCGACGGCGGCTCGCTGTCGCCGCTGTGGGGCGTGCCGTTCGCGGGCATCCTGCTCTCGATCGCGCTGATGCCGCTGCTGGCGCCGTCCTTCTGGCACCACCACTACGGCAAAGTCTCGGCGGCCTGGGCGCTGGCCTTCCTGCTGCCCTTCGCGGCGCTGCACGGCCCGGCGCTCGCGGGCACGCAGCTCATGCATGCGCTGGTGGCCGAGTACATCCCGTTCATCGTGCTGCTGACCACGCTGTTCACGGTGGCCGGCGGCATCCACATCCGCGGCAACCTGCACGGGGCGCCGGGCCTCAACACCGCCATTCTCGCGATCGGCGCGGTGCTCGCCAGCTTCATGGGCACCACGGGCGCCTCGATGCTGCTGATCCGCCCGCTGATCCGCGCCAACGACAACCGCGTGCACCGGGTGCACGTGGTCGTGTTCTTCATCTTCATCGTCTCGAACGTGGGCGGCTCGCTCACGCCGCTGGGCGATCCGCCGCTGTTCCTCGGCTTCCTCAAGGGCGTGGACTTCTTCTGGACCGCGCGCAACATCCTGCCCGACACGATGTTCGTGCTCGGCGTGCTGCTGGTCCTGTTCTACCTGATCGACCGCCACTACTACCGCAAGGAAGGCATCCTGCCGGTCGACCCCACGCCCGACACGCGCGGCATCGGCTTCGACGGCGCCGCCAACTTCTGGCTGCTCGCGGGCGTGGTGGCGCTGGTGCTCATGAGCGGCTTCTGGAAGTCCGGCGTGCACTTCGACGTGGCCGGCACCGAGGTCGGCCTGCCGGGGCTGCTGCGCGATGCCGGACTGATCGCCATCACGCTGGTCTCGCTGAAGATCACGGCGAAGTCGGTGCACCAGGCCAACCAGTTCGAATGGGGTCCGATGGCCGAGGTTGCCAAGCTGTTCGCGGGCATCTTCCTGACCATCATCCCGGTGATCGCGATGCTCAAGGCCGGCACGCAGGGACCGTTCGGCGCGGTCGTCTCGGGGGTCACGCGGCCCGACGGCCAGCCCGATCCCGCGATGTACTTCTGGGCCACGGGCGCGCTCAGTTCCTTCCTCGACAACGCGCCGACCTACCTGGTGTTCTTCAACACCGCGGGCGGCGATCCCGCGGCGCTGATGACCACCTACGCGACCACGCTCGCGGCCATCTCGGCCGGCGCGGTCTTCATGGGCGCCAACACCTACATCGGCAATGCGCCCAACCTGATGGTCAAGGCCATCGCCGAGAGTCGCGGCGTGCGCATGCCGAGCTTCTTCGGCTACATGGCCTGGTCGATGGCCATCCTGCTGCCGCTGTTCGTCCTCTCCACCTTCCTTTTCTTCCGCTAGCGAGACAAAGCCCATGAGCAAGCCCAAGATCCTGGTCGCCCGCGCGATCTTCCCCGAGACCCTCGAGCGCCTGGCGCAGCATTTCGAGATCGAGTCGAACCAGTCCGACGAGAGCTGGACCAGGGAGCAGCTCGCCGCGAAGCTGCAGGGCAAGCAGGGCGCCTTCACCACCGGCAGCGAGCGCATCGATGCGGCGCTGCTCGACGCCTGCCCCGACCTGAAGATCTGCGCCAACATGGCCGTGGGCTACAACAACTTCGACGTCGACGCGATGGCCGCGCGCGGCGTGGTCGGCACCAACGCGCCCGACGTGCTGACCGAGACCACCGCCGACTTCGGCTTCGCGCTGCTGATGGCCACCGCGCGCCGCATCGCCGAGAGCGAGCATTTCCTGCGCGCCGGCAAGTGGCAGAAGTGGAGCTTCGACATGTTCGCGGGCTCCGACATCCACGGCGCCACGCTGGGCATCATCGGCATGGGCCGCATCGGGCAGGGCATCGCCAAGCGCGGCGCGCACGGCTTCGGCATGAAGGTGATCTATCACAACCGTTCGCGGCTCGACGCCTCGCTCGAGGCCGAATGCAAGGCCACCTACGCGAGCAAGGAAGAGCTGCTGAAGACCGCCGACCACGTGGTGCTGGTGGTGCCGTACTCGGCCGCCTCGCACCACACCATCGGCGCGGCCGAACTCGCGCTGATGAAGCCCACCGCCACCCTGGTGAACATCGCGCGCGGCGGCATCGTCGACGACGCGGCGCTGGCCGTGGCGCTGCGCGAGCAGCGTATCGCCGCCGCGGGGCTCGACGTGTTCGAGGGCGAGCCCAAGGTCCATCCCGACCTGCTGACCGTGCCCAACGTCGTGCTCACGCCGCACATCGCGAGCGCCACGGTGCCCACGCGCAAGGCCATGGCCGGGCTCGCGGCCGACAACCTGATCGCCTTCTTCACGGGCAAGGGCCCGCTGACGCCGGTCACGCCGGTGGCCGCCAAGTAAGCCATCTCCGCCGAACAAAAAAGAATAGAAAGCGCCCCGCGATCCCCTTGGAACTCACCGACTTGATTCTTCTGGCCCTGGCGGTCGTGGCCGTCATCCAGCTCGTGCTCCTCGTCTGGCTGCTGGCCCGCCGGCCGCCGCCGCCCGATCATGGCGAGCTGCTCGTCGCCAACGAGCGCACCGAGCGCGAGCTGCGCCGCGAGATCGCGGAGAGTTCGCGCGGCGGACGGCAGGAAACCGCGCAGGCCTTCGCCACCTTCCAGCAGTCGCTGGTGATGCAGGGCGCCGAGGCCACGCGTACGCAGAACGCCCAGCTCGATGCCTTCGCGCTGCAGCTCGCCGCGCTGCAGAAGACGCTGGCCGACACGCTGGCTTCGCAGCTGCAGGGCCTGTCCGAATCGAATGCGCGCCGCCTCGCCGAGGTGCGCGCCACGATGGAAAGCCAGCTCACGCAACTGCAGCAGGGCAACGCCGCCAAGCTCGACGAGATGCGCAAGACCGTCGACGAGAAGCTGCAGAGCACGCTCGAGGCGCGCCTCGGCGAGAGCTTCCGGCAGGTGGCCGAGCGGCTCGAGCAGGTGCACAAGGGGCTGGGCGAGATGCAGACGCTGGCGGTCGGTGTCGGCAGCCTGCAGCGCGTGCTGACCAACGTGAAGACGCGCGGCATCTTCGGCGAGGTGCAGCTCGAGGCGCTGCTCGAGCAGGTGCTCACGCCCGAGCAGTACGCGCGCCAGGTCGAGACCAAGCCGCGCAGCGGGCAGCGGGTGGACTTCGCGATCCGCTTCCCGGGCCGTGGCGACGAGGGCGCGCCGGTCTGGCTGCCGATCGATGCCAAGTTTCCGCGCGACGACTACGAGCGCCTGATCGAGGCCCACGAGCAGGCCGACGCGGTCGCCGCCGAGCTCGCCGCCAAGGCGCTCGAGGCGCGCATCCGCGCCGAGGCCAAGTCCATCGCCGAGAGCTACCTCGCGGCGCCGCACACCACCGATTTCGCGATCCTCTTCCTGCCGGTCGAGAGCCTCTATGCCGAGGTGCTGAGGCGTCCGGGCCTGATGGACGCGATCCAGCGCCAGCACCGCGTGACCCTGGCCGGGCCGACCACCTTGCTCGCGATGCTCAACAGCCTGCACATGGGCTTTCGCACGCTGGCGCTCGAGCGCCAGGCCTCCGAGGTCTGGAAGGTGCTGGGCGCGGTCAAGACCGAATTCGAACGCTATGGCGAGTGGGTCGAGCGCGTGAAGGAACAGGTGGCGAAAGCCTCCGACACGCTTGACAAGGCCGATACGCGCGCCAGGCAGATGCGCCTGGCGCTGCGCAAGGTCGAGGCGCTGCCCGAGGGCCAGGCGCAGGCGCTGCTGCCGCCGCTGGCCGCGGGCGCCGAAGGCATCGACGCCGATCCCGACAGCGGCGGCAAGCCGTGAAGGGCAGCGAACTGCTGCGCGTCATCGGCGCGCAGGTCTGCCTCCACGCCACCATGGCCGGCATGCGGCTGGCCACGCCGCTGCTGGCGCTGCAGCAGGGCTACAGCGCGGCGGCCGTCGGCGTGCTGATCGCGCTGTTCGCGCTGACCCAGGTCTTCCTCGCGCTGCCCGCCGGGCGCTTCGCCGACCGCCACGGCTTCAAGCGGCCGCTGCTGCTGTCGGTGATCGCGGCCTCGCTCGGCGCGGGGCTGGTCTGGGCGTTCCCGGTCTTTCCGGCCATGTGCGTGGCGGCGCTGCTGACCGGTGGCGCCACCGGCGCGACCGTGATCGCGCTGCAGCGCCACGTGGGCCGCTCGGCCACCACGCCGACCGAGCTCAAGCGGGTGTTCAGCTGGCTCGCGATCGCGCCCGCGGTGGCGAACTTCGTCGGCCCGTTCCTGGCCGGGCTGCTGATCGATCACGCGGGCCGCGCGGCGGCCGACATGCTGGCCTTCCGCGTCTGCTTCGCCGCCATGGCGCTGCTGCCGATCCTGTGCTGGCTGATGGCGCGCGGCGCGCACGAGCCGCCGCCCACGCCGCCGCTGCCCGGGGCCGTGCCCACGCGCGCCTGGGACCTGCTGCGCGAACCGATGTTCCGCCGCCTGCTGTTCGTGAACTGGCTGCAGTCCTCGAGCTGGGACGTGCATGCCTTCGTGCTGCCGGTGCTGGGGCACGAGCGCGGCATCAGCGCCTCGGTGATCGGCTCGATCCTCGGCGCCTTCGCGATCGCGGCGGCCGTGATCCGCATCGTGCTGCCGGCGATCGCCTCGCGCGCCTCCGAGCGCAGCGTGATCTTCGTCTCGACCCTGGTCACGGTCGGCGTCTTCCTGGTCTATCCGCTGCTGCCGACGGCCCTGAGCATGGGCGTGTGTTCGGTGGTGCTGGGCTTCGCGCTCGGCGCGGTGCAGCCGATGGTGATGAGCATGCTGCACCAGATCACGCCGCACAGCCGCCACGGCGAGGCGCTGGGGCTGCGGCTGATGACCATCAATGCCTCGAGCGTGGCGATGCCGATGCTGTTCGGCTCGCTGGGTGCGCTGATCGGCATCGGCGGCGTGTTCTGGGTCGTGGGCGGGGTGGTGGCGCTCGGTGCGCGCGCGACCTGGGGCTTAAAGGTGCGGGAGGAGGGGCACTGAACGGCGCCGAAGCCACTGCCGGCTTCCAGGAAACCCTGATCCAAATAAGATCAATTCTCATCTGATTGACAAGATAGTGACTTGAAGTCAGTATCGCCGCCTCTTCAACGAATCCCGAAGGCGGTCCCATGGACTCCCCATCCCGGGCGGCGATCGACGATCCGCGCCGCCGGCTCGCGCTCGTCGCCGCGGTCTATCTCGGCAGCTTCATCGCCACGCTCGACGTGAGCATCGTCAACGTCGCGCTGCCCACCCTGCAGCGCGCGCTCGCCACCGACCTCGCGGGCCTGCAGTGGGTGATCGACATCTACGCCCTGTGCCTGTCGGCCTTCATGCTGTCGGCCGGGCCGCTCGGCGACCGCTACGGCCGCAAGCGCGCCTGGCTGGCCGGCGTGGTGGTGTTCACCATCGGTTCGGCGATGTGCGCCATGGCCGGCAGCCTGAGCACGCTGCTGGCCGGCCGCGCGGTGCAGGGCATCGCGGGTGCGCTGCTGATCCCGGGCGCGCTGTCGCTCCTGGCCCATGCCTTTCCCGAGCCGGCGAGCCGCGCGCGCGTGATCGGCGGCTGGTCCTCGTTCACCGCCATCTCGCTGATCCTCGGGCCGATGCTCGGCGGCCTGCTGGTGGACCACACGGGCTGGCAGAGCATCTTCCTGATCAACCTGCCGATCGGCCTGCTGACCGTGGGCCTGGGGCTCTGGGGCATCCACGAGACCTCGCACCCCGAGCATGCGGCGCTCGATCCGGCGGGGCAGGTGCTCAGCGTGCTGTGGCTCGGCGCGCTGACCTTCGGGCTGATCGCGGCCGGCGAGCACGGCTGGCTGTCGGGACGCACCACGGTGTCGCTGACGCTGGCCGCGCTCGGGCTCGTGCTGTTCCTGGCGGTGGAGGCGCGCGTGCAGCGGCCGCTGCTGCCGTTGGGCCTGTTTCGCGACGCGCGCTTCTCGGTCACCAACTTCGCGTCCTTCGTGCTGGGCTTCTCGGCCTACGCGAGCCTGTTCTTCTTCTCGCTGTTCCTGCAGCAGGTGCAGGGCTGGTCGGCCACCGACACCGGCTGGCGCATGGTGCCGCAGTTCGTCGCGACCGGCATCGTGTCCTCGCAGTTCGGCCGGCTGTCGAGGCGCCATGGCGTCCACGCGCTGATGGTGGCGGGCTACGGCCTGATCGGCGCCGCGATGCTCGCGATGACGCTGCTCGCGGCGGACACGCCCTACGTGGTGCTCGCGCTGCTGTTCGTGGTGCTGGGCGCCGGCACGGGGCTGGCGGTACCGGCCACCAGTACCGCGGTGATCGCCTCGGTGCCGGCGCAGCGCTCGGGCATGGCCTCGGCCACGATGAATGCGCTGCGCCAGGCCGGCATGCTGATCGGCATCGCGCTGCTCGGCACGCTGATGAGCGGCCGCGCCACCGCGCTGCTGGCAGCGGCACTCGAGCGCAGCGGCCTGCCGGCGGCGCGCGCGCAGGAGATGGCGGTGGCCGCCGTGGCGCGGCACGACACCGCCGCGCTGGGCGCGCTCGATCCTTCGCTGGCCCATGGCCTGGTGTCGGGTGCGCTGGCCGGCGGCTTCCATGCGGCCGTGGCCTGTGCCGGGCTGGCCGGTCTGCTGGCGGCCGGGCTGCTGCTCGGCGTCAGGCCGCGCACCGCCGCGCTGCCGGCCCGCGCCTGAGGAGCTTCTTTCCATGCCCGCCGCGCGCGTGCCGCTGCGCCTGTCCGCGCGTCGCCTTCCCGTTCTTCGTTCCCGGACCGTCATCAAGGAGTTGTCCATGATCCATCACGAACTCGGCCAGTGGCCGCTGGTCATCAGCGTGTCTTCGGGGTTGCAGACCCTCGAGGACATGCAGGTCTTCACCGAGGACTGGAACCGCTGGCTCGACCGTGGCGAGCCTTTTGCTTCGCTGCGCGTGTTCGCCGACGCCGACGCGCTGGTGCATCCCGAGGGCAGCGCGCAGAGCGCGAAGCAGTGGCTGCAGGCGCGCGGCGCCGACATCCGGCGCCATATGATGGGCATGGCCAGCGTGGTGCCGCCCGATCAATACGAGAAAATCCGCAAGATGAATGTCGAGAAGCTCTTCGGCGTGCCGGCCGACACCTTCGCGCGCACCGACGAGGCCATCGCCTGGCTCGGCGAGCGCGTGCTGGCGCCGCGCGGCCTGGCGCTCGACGTGGCCGCGGTGAACGCGGCCATCGCGGCGGCACGTGCCGCCGCAGCCACAACCTGAGGGAACCGAATGACGACGGGGCGCCGCACCATCACTTCTTCCACGCCCGATGCGGCGGACCCGTCACCGCCTTCGGAGGCGTCCGAACCGCGCCGCCGCGTCAAGGCGCCCGAAACCCGCGCCGCGGCGCTGATGGACGCGGCCGAGCGGCTGTTCATCGAGAAGGGCATCGCCACCACCAGCATCGACGACATCGCGGCCGGCGCGCAGGTGGCCAAGGGCACCTTCTATCTGTACTTCCCGTCGAAGGAGGCGCTGCTCGGCGCGCTGCAGCAGCGCTTCGTCGACAGCTTCTGCGCGCGGCTGCAGGAGGCGATGGACCGCCACCGTCCCGAGGACCACCATGGCCGCATCAAGGCCTGGGTCGAGACGGGGCTCGAGACCTACCTCGACAACGTCGCGCTGCACGACGTGGTGTTCCACGAGTACCGGCCCGAGGACCGGCGCATGCGCAACGACAACGCGGTCATCACGCAGCTGGTCGGCCTGCTCAAGCATGGCGACGCGGCCGGCGTGTGGGAGGTCGAGGACCCGACGCTCACGGCCGTGATCCTGTTCAATGCGCTGCACGGCGTGGCCGACGATGCCGTGGCCATGGGCCTCGCGACCGGGCCGGGGCCCGAGCGGCGCCGGCGCGCCAAGGCGCTCACGCGCTTCTTCGAGCACGCGCTGCGGCCCGATGACGACGATGGCGACGACGAGGCCGCCTAGTCGAGGCGCGGTCCGCGCCCGCTCGGATCAGAGCTTGTAGAAGCGCTTGATCGCTTCCCACGCGTCTTCGGGCGCGTCCACGTACTCGAAGAGCTTGACGTCGCCGGGCGAGATCACGCCTTCGTCGACCAGGAAGTCGAAGTCGATCAGGCGCTTCCAGTAGTCCGAACCGAACAGCACGATCGGCACCGGCTTGGACTTGCGCGTCTGCACCAGCGTGATCACCTCGAACAGTTCGTCGAGCGTGCCGAAGCCGCCCGGGAACGCCACCAGCGCCTTCGCACGCATCATGAAATGCATCTTGCGGATCGCGAAGTAGTGGAACTTGAAGCTCAGCGCGGGCGTGACGTAGGGATTGGCCGCTTCCTCCATCGGCAGCGCGATGGCCAGGCCGACCGACAGGCCGCCGGCCTCGTGCGCGCCGCGGTTGGCCGCCTGCATGATGCCGGGGCCGCCGCCGGTGCAGATGAAGAGCTTGTCCTGCGGCTCCTTGTTCTCGCTGTGGCGCGCGACCAGCTTGCCGAAGGTGCGCGCCTTCTCGTAGTAGTGCGAACTGCGCGCCAGCCGGCGCCAGCGCTCGGCCGCGGCGGTGTCGCCGGCCTTGTCGGCCTCGACGATCAGCGCGTCGGCTTCTTCCTCGCTGCGGAAGCGCGCGCTGCCGAAGACCACGATGGTGTTCTCGATGCCGTGGGCGCGCTGCTCGATGTCGGGCTTCATCAGCTCGAGCTGCATGCGCACGCCGCGGGTTTCGCGGCGCAGCAGGAACTCGGGATCGGCGAAGGCGATGCGCGAGGGATCGGGATCGAGCGGCAGCCCCTTGTCGGCATGGGACTGGAGCGTGGCCCAGGCATCGGCGAGGCGCTTGTCGTGAAGGTCGTGCGTGCTGTTGGTCATAAGGATGGGATTGTGCAGCGCGGGATTCGTTGTGTGCGGACGGTCCGCAAAGACAAAAGGCTCCTTGCGGAGCCTCTTGCGGGTGGTGGTCAGCCGGGGAAGGCGGCGCTCAGACGCGCTTGCGGTATTCGCCGGTGCGCGTGTCGATTTCGATCTTGTCGCCTTGCGACACGAACAGCGGCACGGGCACTTCGAAGCCGGTGGCGATCTTGGCAGGCTTCAGGACCTTGCCCGAAGTGTCGCCCTTGACGGCCGGCTCGGTCCAGGTGATTTCGCGCTCGACGCTGGTCGGCAGTTCGACCGAGATGGCCTTGCCGTCGTAGAACACCACTTCGACGGCCATGCCGTCCTCGAGGTAGTTCAGGGCGTCGCCCATGTTCTCGGCTTCGACTTCGTACTGGTTGTAGTCGGCGTCCATGCAGACATACATCGGGTCGGCGAAGTAGGAGTAGGTGCAGTCCTTCTTCTCGAGCACGATCTGGTCGATCTTGTCGTCGGCCTTGAAGACCACTTCGGTGTTGAAGTTGGCGATCAGGCTCTTCATCTTCATGCGCACGGTGGCGCTGTTGCGGCCGCCGCGGCTGTATTCGGTCTTGAGCACGACCATCGGATCCTTGCCGTGCATGATGACGTTGCCGGCGCGGATTTCTTGAGCGATTTTCATATCAGGGTCTCTGGATGTAAGCCGCTCGGTGCGCGGGGTTTCCAGAATCCGGGCAGGAGTGCCGGTTGGAAAAAGCCCCGCGGTACATGTCCCGCGGCAGGTTCAGCGGAGTGCATCTCGAACCCCCAGGAATTTCCCAGGATCCGGGCCGAAATCCGCAAAGCCCGCTATTTTAGCTTTTTCCGGCGACGAAATGCTGCAGTTGGGTCACGAGATCGTCCTGCGCGAGCAGGCGCTCGCGCCCTCGGGTCACGGCAAGACGCCATTCTTCGCCGATGTCGGCGAGCGACAGGGTCGCGTTGCCGAAGCCGTTCCAGGCGTGGTGGAAGCGCCGCATCGAGGCCGGCGCTTCCAGCCAGTCGAGCCAGGCGTTCAGCTTCACGTGGTGCGCGTCGTCGTCCTGCGCATAGATCTGCCAGACCAGCGGCGCGCCGGCCCAGAGGGCGCGCACCAGCGAATCCTCGCCGCGCACGAAATTCAGGTCGCAGGCCCAGAGCAGGTGGTCGAAATCGGGCTGGTCGAGGGGCGGCAGGTATGAAATCGATAGCGCACTCGCATGGCTGGGCGAGCGTTCGAGCCATTCCGTACTCGAAAGGCAGGCCTTGACGGCCTCGGTCGCCCGGCCCGGCGTCACCAGCAGCCGGGTCGGCGTGCCGTCATCGGCCAGTTGCGCCAGCAGCGCCGCCAGGGCCGGCGGCTCGTAGCAGAACAGCGACACCAGGCGTTCGCCTTCGCGCCAGGGCAATTGCCGTTGCGCGAGCCAGGCAGCGCGATCGAAGGTCGCGCGCCGCCGGGCCAGGTCCGGTTCGCGCAGCAGGCCGCCGGTGGCCTGGGTGAAGCCTGGATAGAAGAAGCGCTTGGTGAGCCCGGCGCCCGGTTCCCTGAAGACCGGCGAGGGCAGGCCATGCAGCCGCTCCACATAGGGTTCGGCCGAGAGGTATTCGAGGTTGATCCAGGCGCGCGGGGCGCCGTCGGCGGCCGAGGCTGCGGCGAAGCGCGCGATCAGCGCGGGCGCCGGGTCGCAGCCGAAGGCCTCGATCAGCACCTGGGGCGCCGGCTCGGCCGCGGCCGCGCTCACCGCGGCCGGATCGCTCCAGTCGATCACGCGCACGCCCGCACAGCCTTCGGGCGCCATCCAGGCCAGTGCGCTGGCGTCGTCGACCCAGAGCCGCACCTGTTCGCCGAGGCCGGCGAGCTGGCGTGCGAGCCGCCAGCAGACGCCGAGGTCGCCATGGTTGTCGATGACCTTGCAGAAGATGTCCCAGTCGCGTTGCATGGCCGCGAGTGTGCACCTTGCGCCTTTCTTCTGAATGGCCCTCGCGCGGGGCCGTCGCTATGCCTTCCCGATCAAGCTCGCCGACGTCACGAAGACCTATTTCGCGCGCAGCGCGCCCTTCGCCACCGGCCAGCTGGCCGAGGACATGCGCGCCATCGGCACCGGCAATCCCGACGCCGGCGTGCTCGAGCGCATGACGGCCAACCCGGCCTACAACGCCCAGCTGCGCACCACCTGCGTGGCGACCATGGTGCAGGCCGGCCACGCCGAGAACGCGCTGCCGCAGTCGGCCAAGGCCACGGTCAACTGCCGCATCCTGCCGCACGACGATCCGGACGAGGTCGAGCGCCTGCTGACCCAGGCCGTGGGCAACGACAAGATCGTGGTGCGCAACCTCGGCAAGCCGCTGCGCAGCCCGGCGTCGCCGCTGCAGGGCGACCTGGTGAAGACGGTGGAGCGACTGACCGAGCAGATGTGGCCGGGCGTGCCGGTGATTCCCGCGATGAGCACGGGCGCCACCGACAGCCGCTTCCTGCGCAATGCCGGCATTCCGATGTACGGCGTGACCGGCATGTTCCTCGAGCCCTCGGATGCGCGCGCCCACGGGCTGGACGAGCGCATCGAGATCCAGCGGCTCTACGACGGGCGCGAGTTCCTCTACCGGTTGGTGAGCGAACTCGCGAAGTAGGCGCCGCCGGGTTCCTATCCCGGCTCAGGGCGTGAAGGTATCGCCGAGCACGATGCCTTCGCGCCGCGGATCGGCACCGCCCGTGAGCACCGGCTGGCCACCGACGTTGGTGCGGATGATGGTGCTGATGCCGCTGGACTGGGCGCCGAAGTTCACCGTGTGGCCGAGCGCGCGCAGGCCGGCGATCAGCGGATCGTTGTTGCCCGAGTTCGAGGTGTCGATGGCGGGGTGTTCGCCGCCCACGTTGGTGGTCACGCTGTTGGTGGCGCCGAAGTCGACCAGCGAGGTCGCCTGTTGCGCATCGAGGCCCCAGTCGAGCGCGCCGACCACGGTCTTCACCACGTACTGGATGATCGTGCCGCCGCCCGGCGAGCCGGTGCCCATCACGAACTCGCCCATGCTGCCGTCGGTGTTCTTCTTGAACACCAGGGTCGGCGCCATCGTGCTGCGCGGACGCTTGCCCGGGGCGACCCGGTTGGCGACCTTGATGCTCGGGTCGGTGGTGTCGTTCGGGTTGGCCGAGAAGTCGGTCAACTGGTTGTTCAGCATGAAGCCCTGCGTCATGTGGAACGAGCCCAGCGTGCTCTCGACCGTGGTCGTCATCGTCACCACGTTGCCCTGCTTGTCGACCACGGTGAAGTGGGTTGTGCCATGCTCCTCGGTCTTGTCGATGCCCAGCGGCACGCTGCCGAGGTCGCCGGCCGCGGCCACGCCCATGCTCTTGGACAGGCTGATCAGGCTGGCCCGCTTCTGCAGGTACGGCTTGTTGAGCATCGTGTCGGCCGAGCCGCCGGGCAGCGGGATGAAGTCGGTGTCGGCCACGTACTTGTCGCGGTCGGCGTAGGCCAGGCGTTCGGCCTCGCTCACCAGGTGCACGCCCATCACGCTGGGCTTGCCGCCTTCGATGTCGATCGCGCTGGGCTTGTACAGGCTCAGGTTGAAGGTCTCGAGGATGCCGAGCGCCTGCACCACCGCGATGCCGCCGGACGAGGGCGGCGACATGCTGCAGACGTAGTAGTCGCGGTAGGTGCCGCAGACCGGGTCGCGACGCTTGGCCACGTAGTTGGCCATGTCGGCCATGGTCGTCACGCCGGGCGTGATGGCCGAGCCGTCGTTGGCCGCGGTGGTGATGCCGATCTTGTCGACGATCGCCTGCGCGATGGGGCCGGTATAGAACGCGTTGGCGCCCTCGTTGGCGAGCGTGGTCAGCGTCTTGGCGTAGGCCGGGTTCTTGAGCTTGGTGCCCAGGGCCTTCGGCGTGCCGTCGTCGTTGAAGAAATAAGCCGTCGCGTCGGCGTCGCGCTTGAGGTTGGAGGCCGACGAGGAGATCGCTGCGGCCATGCGGCCACCGATCGGGAAACCATCGGAGGCCAGCGTGATGCCGTAGCTGAAAAGGTCCTTCCATGGCAGCTTGCCATGGTCCTTGTAAGCGACGTCGAGCATGCGCACGGCGCCCGGCGTGCCGACCGCGCGGCCACTGGCGCGCGCGTTGGGCTTGGGCAGTCCGCTGGCGGGATCGGTCTGCACCGCGTAGCGCAGGTAGTTCTCGGTGGCCGCGGCGGGCGCCATCTCGCGCCCGTCATAGGCCTGCACCTTCTTGGTCTTCGCGTCGTAGTGCAGCATGAAGGCGCCGCCGCCCAGGCCGCTGGACTGCGGTTCGACCAGCCCCAGCACCGCCTGCACCGCGACGGCTGCGTCGACCGCGCTGCCGCCGGCCTTGAGGACGTCGCAACCCGCGCGCGTGGCCAACGGGTGGTTGGCCACCACCATGTAATTCTTGGCATAGACCAGTTTGTGGCCGACCACGTAGCCCGAGGCCGGTTCGGGCGCGGCCGGATCGCCGGGGTCGCCCGAGCCCACCACCACCTGCGTGCCGCTGTCGCCGATCAGGCAGCCCTTGTCGGCTGTGGGCGGTGGCGGCGGGGTGTTGGCTGCGTTGATGGCGGCGATCGTCGCGATCAGCGCGGCGTTGTCCTGGCCGCCACCGCCGCCGCCGCAACCGGCCACCGTCAATGCCACCGCCAGGGGCGAGAGCGCCCACCAGGCGCGCGACTGGATCTTCTTCGTCATGGAGAGAGTTTCCCGAGTAGTTGTGTTGAAACGAGACGGGCGCTCCTCGCGCCCGCATCCATCATCAGCACATTTCATTCCACCCACCACGGGGTTTGCGCGCAGGCGCGCCATGGGGCCGCGCGCCGCGCGCCACAATAGCCGCCATGTCAGACGTGCATTCCGATCAACTGCTCAGCGAAGTGGCGGCCCTGCCGCAGCTGCCGGGCGTCTACCGCTACTTCGACGCCGGTGGCGCCGTGCTCTACGTGGGCAAGGCGCGCAACCTCAAGAAGCGGGTCGCCAACTACTTCCAGAAGAGCCACGGCGGCACGCGCATCGGCCACATGATCTCGAAGATCGCGCGCATGGAAACCACCGTGGTGCGTTCCGAGGCCGAGGCGCTGCTGCTCGAGAACAACCTCATCAAGACGCTCAAGCCGCGCTACAACATCCTGTTTCGCGACGACAAGAGCTACCCCTACCTGAAGATCGCCTCGCACCAGTTTCCGCGGCTGGCCTACTACCGCGGCGCGGTCGACAAGAAGCACCGCTACTTCGGGCCCTACCCGAGCGCCTGGGCCGTCAAGGAGTCGATCCAGCTGCTGCAGAAGGTGTTCAAGCTGCGCACCTGCGAGGACACGGTCTACGCCAACCGCACCCGGCCCTGCCTGCTCTACCAGATCAAGCGCTGCACCGGCCCCTGCGTGGGCCATATCTCGACCGAGGCCTACGCGCAGGACGTGGCGAGCGCCGAGGCCTTCCTGCGCGGCGACACGCAACTGGTGCTCACCACGCTCGAGCAGCGCATGACCTCGCATGCCGAGAAGCTGGAGTTCGAGCAGGCGGCCGAGCTGCGCAACCAGATGTCGGCCATCTCGCGCGTGCTGCACCAGCAGTCGATCGAGATCGCCTCCGACAAGGACGTCGACATCCTCGCGGTCAAGGTGCAGGGCGGCAAGGCCTGCGTGAACCTGGCCATGGTGCGCGGCGGCCGCCACCTGGGCGACCGGCCCTATTTCCCGGTGCACGTCGAGGATGCCTCGCTGATGCAGCACGGCGAGCTCGACAACGACGAGGACGAGGGCGCCGCACCCGCCGTCACCGATTCGGTCGAGGTGCAGGTGCTCGAAGCCTTCATCGCGCAACACTACATCGACGTGCCGGTGCCGGCCACGCTGGTGCTCAGCGAAACCGTGGGGCGCGAACTGATCGAGGCGGTGTCGCTGCAGTCGGGCACGCGCGTGACGGCCGTGTTCCAGCCGCGCGAGCAGCGCCGCCACTGGCTCGAGATGGCCGAGAAGAACGCCAGCCTGCAACTGGCACGGCTGCTGGCCGAGGAGGGCTCGCAGCAGGCCCGCACCCGCGCTCTGGCCGATGCGCTGGAGCTGGCGAGCGAGGACCTCGACAACTTCCGTGTCGAGTGCTTCGACATCTCGCACACCGCGGGCGAGGCCACGCAGGCCTCGTGCGTGGTGTTCGAGCACCACGCGATGCAGAACAAGGAATACCGTCGCTACAACATCGACGGCATCACGCCCGGCGACGACTATGCGGCGATGCGCCAGGTGCTCCATCGCCGCTACGGCAAGCTGGCCGAGGCGATGGCCGCCGAGACCGAGGCGCTGCCGCCTGGCGATGCCGAGAGCGAAGGCGTCGAGGGTGTCGAGGGTGCAGCGGCGCCGGCGCGGGCCCGGGGCGCGCGCATGCCGGAGCTGGTGCTGGTCGATGGCGGCAAGGGCCAGGTGTCGATGGCGCGCGAGGTGTTCAGCGAGCTCGGCCTGCCGCTGTCGCTGATCGTCGGGGTCGAGAAGGGCGAGGGCCGCAAGGTGGGCCTCGAGGAGCTGGTGTTCGCCGACGGCCGCGAGAAGGTCTACCTCGGCAAGGATTCGGCGGCGCTGATGCTGGTGGCCCAGATCCGCGACGAGGCGCACCGCTTCGCCATCACCGGCATGCGCGCCAAGCGCGCCAAGGTGCGCGTGGGCGGCAGCCAGCTCGAGGACATCCCGGGCATCGGCCCGAAGCGCCGGGCCCGTCTGCTGCAGCGCTTCGGCGGCATCCGCGGCGTGGCGGCGGCGAGCGTGGAAGACATCGCCTCGGTCGAGGGCATCGCCTTCGACCTGGCCGAGGAAATCTACCGTGCGCTGCACTGAACTTGACGGCGCGGGAGCAGGCCGCCGGCACGGCTTTGCCCCCGTTCTCGAATCCATCGTTTTCGCGTGACACAATCGAGCGCATGTTCTGGACCCTGCCGACCATCATGACCTGGACGCGCATCGTCGCGATCCCCCTGATCGTCGGCGTGTTCTACCTGCCCATCGCCGACCCGATGCGCAATGTGATCGCCACGGTCATGTTCATCGTGTTCGCGGCCACCGACTGGCTCGACGGCTTCCTGGCGCGCAAGCTCAACCAGACCTCGGCCTTCGGCGCCTTCCTCGACCCGGTGGCCGACAAGTTCCTGGTCTGCGCCTCGCTGCTGGTGCTGGTGCACCTGAACCGGGCCGACGTGTTCGTGGCGCTGATCATCATCGGCCGCGAGATCGCGATCTCGGCGCTGCGCGAATGGATGGCCCAGATCGGCGCCAGCAAGAGCGTGGCGGTGCACATGATCGGCAAGGTCAAGACGACGGTGCAGATGGTCGCGATCCCGTTCCTGCTCTACGACGGGCAGCTGTTCGGCTTCATCGACACCGGCCTGTGGGGCCAGTGGCTGATCTGGGTCTCGGCCGTGCTCACCGTGTGGTCGATGGTCTATTACCTGCAAAAGGCCATTCCCGAGATCCGGGCCCGGGCCAAATGAGCGCCGCCTCAGCCCGCGAGGCGGGCTGGTTGCGGGCCATGCCCGCGGTCTTCGTGCTGATCTGGAGCACGGGCTTCATCGTCGCGCGCTACGGCATGCCGCATGCGCCGCCCTTCAAGTTCCTGGCCGTGCGCTTCGTGCTCTCGTTCCTCTGCTTCGGCCTGTGGGTCGCGCTGGCGCGCGTGGCCTGGCCGTCGACCCGGGCGCAGTGGGGGCACCTCGCGGTCACCGGCATCCTGATGCAGGCCGGCTACCTCGGCGGCGTCTGGGCCGCGGTGCGCGCGGGCATGGGCTCGGGGCTGGTCGCGCTGCTGGTCGGTATCCAGCCGGTGCTGACCGCGATCTGGATGTCCTTCAACGGCGGGCGCGTGTCGCCGCGGCAGTGGCTGGGCTTGGCCCTGGGTTTCGCCGGGCTGGTGCTGGTGGTGTGGCGCAAGCTGGGCGACGGCTCGGAGGTCAATGCCGAGACCATGAGCCTGGCACTCATGGCGCTGGGGGCGATCACCGCAGGCACTCTCTATCAGAAGCGCTTCGTCGCGCCCTGCGACGTGCGCAGCGCCAGCGCGGTGCAGATGGCGGCGGCCGTGGTCGTGACCTTGCCGTTCGCACTGCTCGAGCCCGAGGCCATCGCGTGGAACGCGCATTCGATCGGCGCGATGGCCTGGTCGGTGCTCGCGCTCTCGCTGGGTGGGAGCTCGCTGCTTTACATACTGATCCAGCGCGGCACCGCGACCGCGGTCACGAGCCTGCTCTACCTGGTGCCGCCTTGCACGGCCCTCATGGCCTGGCTGCTGTTTCGCGAGCAGATCACGCTGGCCACGCTGCTGGGCACGGCGCTCACGGCGGTGGGCGTGAGCCTGGTGGTGCGCGCGGCCCGCTGAGGCGCGAGGGCGTTCGCCTAGCGCGCTGGCTTCCAGGGCTCGCCGCGAAAGCGTTCGGCCAGGTGGTCGACCAGCAGCCGCACCCGCCGCGGCGTCTTCGGCCGCCAGGGCGCGATCCAGTGGATGTCGGCATCGGGCATCGCGTACTGCGGCAACACCCGCACCAGCGCGCCCGAGGCCAATTGCGGCGCGATGTCCCAGAGGCTGCGCAGCATGATCCCGTGGCCCGCCAGGCACCAGTCGCGCACCATCTCGCCCGAGTTGCTCGACAGCGGCCCCTGCACCCGCACGCGCGCCGTGCTGCCGTCGCGGCCGTGCCGCAGCGACCACAGCGCGTATTCCTGCCGGTGGATCTCGCCGTTCTCGCGCGCGACCAGGCAGTCGTGCGTGGCCAGGGCCTCGACGCTGGCCGGCGTGCCGCGGCGCGCGAGGTAGGAGGGCGCGGCCGCCAGAACGCGCTGGTTGCGCGCGATGCGGCGCGAGACCCAGTCCGAGGCGTGGCGCTGCTGCACCGCCCACAGCCACAGCGCACCGTCGTAGCCTTCGGCGCCGAGGTCGGGCAGGCGCTCGGTCAGTTGCAGCTCGATGCGCAGGGCCGGGTGGCCAGCCTGGAACTCCGCCAGGGCCGGACCGAGCCAGCGCCGGCCGAAGCCGAAGGTGGCGGCCAGCCGCACCGCGCCCGTGAGCTCGTTCTGGCGCTCGCCGAGTTCGCCCTCGAGCGCCGCGAAGCCTTCGAGCAGCTGCTTCGCATGTCGGCACACGGCCTCGCCCTCGGCCGTGACGCTGAGCCGCCGCGTGGTGCGGTCGAACAGCCGCTGGCCGAGCCGCGCCTCGAGCGCGCCGAGCCGCTTGGTGACCACCGAGGGCACGACGTCGAGCGCGCCGGCCGCGCCCGCGAGGCTGCCGTGTTCGCGGATGGCGAGCGCCAGTGCCAGGTCGCCGCGCTCCAGTGCCAGTGAATTCATGCCAGAACGGAAAGTATGAATTGGCCGATTGTTGCTTGATGGACCCGGGTGCGCAACGCACAATCGCCGCGTGACCGCCTCCTTCCTCGACTTTCCCGTCTTCGACATCGAACGCGATGGCGTGCGCGTGCATGGCCGCATCGGCGGCAGTGGGGCACCCCTGCTGTTGCTGCACGGACACCCGCAGACGCACGCCATCTGGCACCGGGTCGCGCCCGCGCTGGCCGAGCGCTTCACCGTGGTGGCGATCGACCTGCGCGGCTACGGCGATTCGGGCCGGCCTGCCGCCGATGCCGCGCACGAGAACCACAGCAAGCGCGCGATGGCGCTCGATGCGCTCGCGGCGATGCGCCACCACGGTTTCGAGCGCTTCGGCGTGCTCGCGCACGACCGCGGCGCGCGCGTGGCGCACCGGCTCGCGGCCGACCATCCGGCGGCGGTCGAGCGCATGCTGCTGCTCGACATCGCGCCCACGCTCGCCATGTACGAGCACACCTCGGAAGCCTTCGCGCGTGCCTACTGGCACTGGTTCTTCCTGATCCAGCCGCCGCCGCTGCCCGAGGCGCTGATCGCCTCCGATCCGGTGCGCTACGTGCGCAGCGTGATGGGCGGGCGCCACGCGGGGCTCGCGCCCTTCGCGCCCGAGGTGCTCGCGGAGTACGAGCGCTGCGCGGCCATCCCGGGCAGCGCCGAATCCATCTGCGAGGACTACCGCGCCTCGGCCGGCATCGACCTCGATCACGACCGCGCCGACATCGCCGCGGGCGCGCGGCTCGCGATGCCGCTGCGCGTGCTGTGGGGCGCGCACGGCGTGGTCGGACGCGCCTTCGACGTGCTGGCGCTGTGGCGCGAGCGCGCCGACCGGGTCGAGGGGCATGCGCTGCCCTGCGGCCACTACGTTCCCGAGGAGGCGCCGGGCGAACTGCTCGCCGAGGCACTCGACTTCTTTGCACCGCTCATCCCATCGGAAGGACCCAGACCATGACCACCCACAGAATCGCAGTCATCGCCGGCGACGGCATCGGCAAGGAAACCACGCCCGAAGGCGTGCGCGTGCTCGATGCGGCGGCGCGCAAGTTCGGCATCGACCTGAAGTTCGACCACTTCGACTTCTCGAGCTGGGACTACTGCGAGAAGCACGGCAAGATGCTGCCCGACGACTGGAAGGACCAGATCGGCGGCCACGACGCCATCTTCTTCGGCGCGGTCGGCTGGCCCGAGAAGATCGCCGACCACATCTCGCTGTGGGGCTCGCTGCTGCTGTTCCGCCGCGAGTTCGACCAATACATCAACCTGCGTCCCGCGCGCCTGATGCCCGGCATCGTCGCGCCGGTGGTGCGCCGCGACGGCTCGCCGCGCCAGCCCGGCGAGATCGACATGTACATCGTGCGCGAGAACACCGAGGGCGAGTACTCGAGCATCGGCGGGCGCATGTACGAAGGCACGCCGCGCGAGATCGTGGTGCAGGAAACCGTGATGTCGCGCGTGGGCGTGGACCGCGTGCTCAAGTTCGCGTTCGAGCTCGCGCAGTCGCGGCCGAAGAAGCACCTGACCAGCGCCACCAAGTCGAACGGCATCTCGATCACCATGCCCTACTGGGACGAGCGCGTGGCCGAGATGGCGAAGGCCTACCCGGGCGTGACGCTCGACAAGTTCCACATCGACATCCTCACCGCGCACTTCGTGCAGCGGCCCGACTTCTTCGACGTGGTGGTGGCGAGCAACCTGTTCGGCGACATCCTGTCCGACCTGGGACCGGCCTGCACCGGCACCATCGGCATCGCGCCGAGCGCCAACCTCAACCCCGAGCGCACCACGCCCTCGCTGTTCGAACCGGTGCATGGCTCGGCGCCCGACATCGCGGGCAAGGGGATCGCCAACCCGATCGGCCAGATCTGGTGCGGCGCGATGATGCTGGAGTTCCTCGGCCACAAGGACGCGCACGACGCGATCCTGTCGACCATCGAGAAGGTGCTCGCGCCCGGAAGCGGTGCGCCGCGCACACCCGATATCGGTGGCAAGGCGAGCACCAGCGACCTCGGAAAAGCGATCGCCGAGGCCTTGTGAGACAGCTGCGGCCCCGGCGGAAAAAGGTCTTCGCGAAACGCCCCTAGAATCGCGCGCTCCGCTGCGCCGCACGGGCTGATGTCGTATTGACACCCCGCAGGCCAGTGGTTGTAATCCCCGATGGCAGCGCGCTGCCGGGGCGTCAGGCCTGCCAAGCTTCTGCGTCGCACCACGTCGCGACCGACTCGCCAGCCGACGAAAGCCGACCAACTTTTTTCTACAAGGGGCCCTTGTGAACAAGACCGAACTGATTGAGCACATCGCAAAGAACGCCGATATTTCCAAAGCAGCCGCCACGCGCGCGCTCGAATCCACCATCGGCGCCATTCGTACAACGCTCAAGAAGGGCGGCTCCGTGTCGCTCGTCGGTTTCGGTACTTTTGCAGTCGGTAAACGTGCGGCCCGTACGGGTCGCAATCCTCGCACCGGCGACGCGATTAAAATCAAGGCCGCCAAGATTCCGAAGTTCCGTCCCGGCAAGGCCCTCAAGGACGCGTTGAACTAAGTCGACGACGAGAACTCGGAAGAAAAGTATTCCCGGTGGGGTGCTTAGCTCAGCTGGTAGAGCGGCGCCCTTACAAGGCGTAGGTCGGGGGTTCGAGCCCCTCAGCACCCACCACCACCCGATGCAAAGGCGAACAACGGTTCGCCTTTTTTATTGCCGTCCGACAGCCACCGCATGAGAGTGTTCAAGCATGTTTGATTTCTTCCGCAAGTACAACAAGATCATGATGATTGTCTTGTTCTTGCTGATCATCCCGTCGTTCGTGCTGTTCGGCGTCGAGCGCTACCAGGGCTTTTCCAAGGACGAGGCCGTCGCGCATGTCGATGGCGCCAGCATCACGCGACCCGAATGGGATGCGCAGCATCGCGTGGAAACCGACCGCATCCGCCAGCAGTCGCCCAACGTCGACCCGCTGGTGCTCGACTCCGATGCGCTGCGCTACGCCACGCTCGAGAAGATGGTTCGCGACCGCGTGCTGACGGTTGCGGCCAACAAGGCCAACATGACGGTCTCCGAGGAACGCCTCTCGCGCATCTTCGCGCAGGATCCGGGCCTCGCGACCTTCCGCACGCCCGAGGGCAAGTTCGACCGCGACGCCTTCCAGCGCGTGACCGGCCGCACCCCCGAGCAGTACGAAGCGTCGATGCGCGCCGAGCTCGCCACGCAGCAACTGCTGCTGGGCGTGTCGGGCACCACCTTCACGCCGCCCGCGCTGGCCGCCGCCACCATCAATGCGTTCTACGAGCAGCGCGAGATCCAGGTGTCGCGCTTCGCGCCCGAGGGCTTCGCGTCGAAGGTCACGGTCAGCGATGCCGACATCGAGACCTACTACAAGGACCACACGTCGCAGTTCCAGGCGCCCGAACAGGCGAGCATCGAGTACCTGCTGCTCGACCTCGAAGCGGCCAAGAAGAACGTGACGGTCAACGAGGCCGAGCTCAAGAGCTACTACGACCAGAACACCTCGCGCTTCGGCACCAAGGAAGAGCGTCGTGCGAGCCACATCCTGATCACCGCGGCCGCCAGCGCGCCGGCGGCCGATCGCGCCAAGGCGAAGGCCAAGGCCGAGCAACTGCTGGCCGACGTGCGCAAGGCGCCCAACACCTTCGCCGATGTCGCGCGCAAGAACTCGCAGGACCCGGGCTCGGCCGAGAAGGGCGGCGACCTCGACTTCGTCACGCGCGGCGCGATGGTCAAGCCTTTCGAAGACGCGATGTTCGCGTTGAAGAAGGGCGAGATCAGCAACGTCGTCGAGACCGAGTTCGGCTATCACATCATCCGCCTGGACGACATCAAGCCGGCCGTGGTGCCTCCGTTCGAGCAGGTGCGCGCCACCCTCGAGAACGACTACCGCGCCCAGCAGGCCACGCAGGAGTTCGCCAAGGCTGCCGAGACCTTCACCGATGCGGTGTACCAGCAGCCCGACAGCCTGAAGCCGGCGGCCGAGAAGCTCAAGCTCACGATCCAGACCGCGACCAACATCGGCCGCACGGCCGCGCCCGGTGCGACCGGACCGCTCGCGAGCCGCAACTTCCTGAGCGCGCTGTTCTCGCCCGATTCGCTGAGCCGCAAGCAGAACACCGAAGCGATCGAGGTCGGCACCAACCAGCTCGCCTCGGGCCGCGTGACCCAGTACTCGGCCGCGCATCCGATTCCGCTGGCCGACGTGAAGGACAAGATCCGCGCACAGCTCGTCACCGAGCGCGCGGCAGCCCTTGCGAAGACCGAGGGCGAGGCCAAGCTCGCGGCCTGGACCACGAAGGCCGACGGCGCCAACTTCGCGGCGCCCGTCACCGTGTCGCGCATCGATGCGAAGGCGCAGCCGGGCGTGGTGGTCGAGGCCGCGCTGCGCGCCGACGCCGGCAAGCTGCCGACCCTGGTCGGCGTCGACCTCGGCACGCAGGGCTATGCCGTGGTGCGTGTGACCAAGGCCGTGCCGCGCACCGCGCCGACGGCGGAAGTCGCCAAGCAGGAGAACGCGCAGGTCGGCCAGTCGATCGCCGCCGCCGAAGACGCCGCCTACTACAACCTGCTGAAGGACCGCTACAAGGCCGAGATCCTGGTGCCGCGTCCCGCGACCGACGGACTGCCGTTCGCCGGCGCACGCTGACCGGGTCGCGCCGCGAGGCGCTTCCTCTTCCCTTCGCGGGCCGCCTTGTGCGGCCCGTTGCTTTTTCCGTCTCGCGTGGGACAAGCGCCGCGGTCGCTTCTTGCCAGAATCCGCGCATGGGAACTCTCTACCTCGTGCGCCATGGCCAGGCCAGCTTCGGCGCGGCCGACTACGACCACCTGAGCGAACTGGGCCACAGGCAGTCCGTGCGGCTCGGCGAGTACTGGCGCGAGCGCGGCATGCGTTTCGACGCCGTGATCACCGGCACCTTGCGCCGGCATCGGCAGACCTGGGAAGGCATCGCGCAGGGCCTCGGTCTGACGCGCAACGACGTGCTGCCATGGCCCGGCCTCAACGAGTACGACAGCGAGGCGGTGATCGCGACCATCCACGAGGGCAAGCTCGAGAAGCCCGATTCGCCCGAGATGTACCGGCATCACTTCCGCCTGCTGCGCGAAGGGCTGGGCGCGTGGATGCAGGGGCGCACGAAGCCGGTCGGCATGCCCAGCTACGTGGACTTTCTCGCGGGCGTGACCACCGCGCTCGATCACGTGCGCGACAAGCACCATGGGGCCAAGGTGCTCGTGGTGTCGAGCGGCGGGCCGATCAGCACGGCGGTGGGCCATGTGCTGGGCACCAGCGCCGAGACCACGATCGAGCTCAACCTGCGCATCCGCAACTCGTCGGTGACCGAGTTCGCCTTCACGCCCAAGCGCCACATGCTGGTGACTTACAACACGCTGCCGCATCTCGACGGGCCGGCGTACGAGGACTGGGTTACCTACTCCTGAAGCGCGCCTTCGCGCTCAGGCCTGCCAGACACCGTAGCCCGCCTTGCGCAGGGCGATGCCGAGCTCGACCTCCATCGAGCGCGCGTCTTCGTAGTTCATTGGGTTGTAGCGCTCGTAGAGCGCGGGCAGCAGGTGCAGACCGTAGTCCTGCACGAAGCTGTTGGCCTGGATGCCGGCCTTGTGCTTGTCGAAGCGGATGTCGGGATCGAGCCCGGTCATGCCCACGTAGACGAAGGGCTTGCCGAGCTGGTAATCGGGATTGGCGCGCCGGAAGCGGCCGATGTTCCAGACGCGGTCGTCGAGCTCGACCACGTAGACATGGTGGTGCGCGCGGGGTTTGCGTGGCATCGGCCCCGCCGGATGGCCTGGCGGCTCAGCTCTTGCGCTTGATGAGACCGTAGAGGATCAGCAGCACGATCGCGCCGAGCACCGACGCGATGAAGCCGGCGCCCTGGCCGGCGGTGTACCAGCCGAGCGACTGGCCTACGTAGGTGACGATCAGCGAGCCCGCGATGCCGATCAGCGTGGTGACGATGAAGCCCGCGGAGTCGTCGCCCGGCTTGACGGCGCGTGCCACCAGACCTACGACGAAGCCGATCAGGATGGTCCAGACGATGCTCATGAGTGATCCCTTTGGTTCGTGAATGAAGCGGCGCCCGCATGGCAGGGCGCGGCCATGATAGCGGCCGGATGCGCCGCGCGGGCGCTGCGAAAGCGCGTACCGGCGAATCGGGATGCAAGGCTGCGCAATTTGGCGCCGCTGGCTGCGGCCGGCCCGCTGTGGCGTCCTACAGGGCTGCGGCGAACGGGGCGCTATACCCTTGGCATGCTCGAAAAGTTGCCCGAAGTCATCGGCCAAGCCCTGCACGGCGTGCGTGCCGGCCTGGACAAGATCGTTTTCAACACGCTCGGCCTGCGCGAAGGCATGGCCACTATTTCGCTGACCAGCGTGGCCTTTGCCGATCACGCGCCGATTCCGCCGCGCTACACGGCCGATGGCGAAGGGCTGTCGCCGCCCCTGCAGTGGGAGGGCGTGCCGCAAGGCACCGCCTCGCTGCTGCTGGTGGTGGAGGACGCGGATTCGCCCACGCCGAATCCGCTGGTGCATGCCATCGTCGTCAGCCTGCCGCCCGGCGACACCCGGCTGGTCGAGGCGGCGCTGCCGAGCCAGGGCAACGAAGGGCAGGACACGGTGCATGCCGGGCGCAATTCCGGGCTGCAGGCAGCCTGGCTGCCGCCCGATCCGCCGCCCGGGCACGGCGTGCATCGCTATGCCTTCCAGCTGTTCGCGCTCGACCGGGCACACGAGTTCTCGGTGGCGCCCGGGCGGGACGAGGTGGTCGACGAACTGAAGGCACATGCGATCGCCAGCGGCCTGCTGATCGGCACCTTCGAGCGATCGGACGGTTCGATCCGGCAGAAGGACGCCGCGCACGAGGAAGCGCCAGTGGCGCCTTCCGGCCCGCTGGCGGCGGGTTGAGTGGGTCGCGCGCATCATTCTTTCAAACCGGGGTCGGGCGCGCGGCTTTTATGGCTATAATCGTGGACTCTATTACGGTGGCTGTAGCTCAGCTGGTAGAGTCCCAGATTGTGATTCTGGTCGTCGTGGGTTCGAGTCCCATCAGCCACCCCATATGAATTCCGAAGAAACGGCCCTGGAGCGATCCAGGGCCGTTTTTCTTTTGGGGCGCGGCTATAGCGCCTTTTGCATGCAATGCTGGGTCGGGCATTTCTTTCCTGCTTCCGAATAGGCGCGAGCGAGCCGAAACGGGCCGTGGCGGTACCGCGGCATTCAATTTTTTCGCTCCGCCATTGCAGCCGAGCGTTCAAAACCCTGGCCCGGCCTTCGATCTTGCCCAGGAACGGGGCGTTTTACCCCCTCGGCTGTTGTAAAACGCCAAGCGGCCCGGATTTTTCTGCTCGGGTTTGCTCAAAATCAATTGCAAACTGAATTAAACTGCGGGCGTTTTCATTTACAGGAGTTCGCCAATGGCCTCGACGCTCGCAGATATCAATTCCCAGATCCAGAAGCACGACGAACAGATCGCGCAATTGCGCAAGCAGGCCGAAGAACTGCGCAACCATGAACGTGCCGGGGTGATCGAGGAGATTCGCAAGAAGATCGCCGACTATGGTCTGACCGCGTCGGATTTGAAGCTCTCGGCCGGCCGTGCCGTTTCCGTCAAGCGCGCCGCCAGCACGCCGGCGCCCAAGGCCGCCGCCAAGTACCGCAGCCCGACCGGCGAAACCTGGTCCGGTGGTCGTGGCCGCAAGCCGCGCTGGGTGACCGAGGCGCTGGCCGCCGGCAAGTCGCTGACGGATTTCGAGATCAAGTGAGCGTGGTGCGCGAACACGCGCTGGCCGACTCCGCAATAAAAAAGCCCGCATGCGCGGGCTTTTTTATTGCGTGCATGGACACCCGTCTCGTGATGCCCAGCTCCGTGGCGATCAGTTCACCATCACGAGCTTTCCCTTGACGCCACGCGAGCCCATGTGCGCGTAGGCGGCTTTCAATTCGGCCATCGGCATCGTGCTGTCGATCACCGGCTTGATCTTTCCCTGGCCATACCATTGCGCCAATTCGGCCATCATCTGCGCGTTGGCCTTCGGCTCGCGCTTGGCGAAATCGCCCCAGAACACGCCGACCAGCGACGCGCCTTTCAACAGCGTGAGGTTCAATGGCAGCGAGGGAATCGGACCCGACGCAAAACCCACGACCAAATAGCGGCCGCGCCATCCGATCGAGCGAAATGCGGGTTCCGCGAAATCGCCGCCGACCGGGTCGTATATGACGTCCGGGCCTTTGCCGTCGGTCGCGGCCTTGATGGCATCCCTGAAACCGTTCGGCAGCGCATGCGTGGTGTAGTTGATCGTCGCATCGGCACCGATCGAGCGGCACAGCTCGCATTTCTCGTCGGTGGAAGCCGCCGCGATCACCTTGGCGCCGGCCGCCTTGGCGATCTGGATGGCCGCCGTGCCCACGCCGCCCGCCGCGCCGAGCACCAGCACGGTTTCGCCGGCCTTGAGCTGCGCGCGGTCCATCAGGGCGTGCCACGAGGTCGCGTAGATCATGATGAAGGCGGCCGCGTCGACATGGCCGAAGCCTTCGGGCAGCGGCATGCACAGTGCCGCGGGTGCCAGCGTGTGGGTGGCGAAGCCGCCGGTGCCCGAGAGGCAGGCGACGTTCTGGCCGACCTTGAGGTGCGTGACGCCTTCGCCCACGGCCTGGACGATCCCCGCGTACTCCGAGCCCGGCACGAAGGGCAGCGGGGGCTTCATCTGGTACTTGTTCTGCACGATCAGCAGGTCGGGGAAATTCAGGCTCGCGGCCCGGATCTCGATCAGCACCTGGCCCGGGCCGGGTGTCGGCGTGGGCAGCTCTTTCCAGGTGAGCGCGTCGACGCCGACGGGGTTCTCGCAAAGCCATGCGTGCATGCTCGGTCTCCTTCGAAACGGGTAGTAATGTTGAGGCAATGAAGCGCGCGATGATAGGCGTCGCCCTCGCGTGTCCTTGTCCCTGCTGCGACGCACCCGACGCCTACAATCCGTTGCACCGCACCGCATCATGAAGATACTCATTTCCAACGACGATGGCTTCCAGGCGCCAGGCATCGTCGCACTGCACGACGCGCTCAAGGATCTGGCCGACGTCGAGGTGGTGGCGCCCGAGCACAACAACAGCGCCAAGTCGAACGCGTTGACGCTGGCCGCACCGCTCTACGTCCACACCGCGCACAACGGCTTCCGCTACGTGACCGGCACCCCGGCCGACTGCGTGCATATCGCGCTCAAGGGCCTGCTCGGCTACCGGCCCGACCTCGTGGTCTCGGGCATCAACAACGGCGCCAACATGGGCGACGACACCATCTATTCGGGCACCGTCGGCGCGGCCATGGAGGCCTACCTGTTCGGCATTCCCGCGATCGCGTTCTCGCAGATCGAGAAGGGCTGGGCCCATGTCGACGCGGCGGCCCAGGTGGCGCGCCGCCTGGTGCAGCGCATCGAGCGCGAGCGCATGCTCGAGGGCGGCGCCTTTCTTTTGAACGTCAACGTGCCGAACCGGCCGTTCGACGAGCTCAAGCCGGTGAAGGTGTGCCGCCTGGGCCGCCGCCACGCGGCCGAGAAGGTCATCACGCAGGAAAGCCCGCGTGGCGACACGATGTACTGGATCGCCGGCGCGGGCAGCGCCAAGGACAGCGGCGAGGGCACCGACTTCCATGCCACGGCCGAGGGCCACGTGGCGCTGACGCCGTTGCAGATCGACCTGACCGACCACGCCAACCTGGGCCAGTGGCGCGACGCGGTGGTCCGGCTCGCCGACTGACATGGCGACCCAACGGCCTGGATTTCCGGCTCGCCTCGCGCCCACCGTCTCGGCCTCGACGCCGGCTTCGTCCGCGCTGCGCGGACGGCAGCCCGCCGTGCCGCCTAAGCCGCCGGTTCCGTCGACGCCATCGATGGCCTCCGACGCGGTGCGCGCGCGCATGGTGCAGAAGCTGGCCGCGCAGGGGATCTCGGATGCGCGCGTGCTGCGCGCCATGGGCGCGGTCGAGCGGCATCGCTTCGTCGACAGCGCGCTGGTCAACCAGGCCTATGAAGACACCAGCCTGCCGATCGGACTGGGCCAGACCATCTCCAAGCCCAGTGTCGTTGCGCGCATGATCGAACTTTTGCTCGCGGCCCCGGCTCTGAGTGGCAAGCCGCAGGACCGTCTGGGGCGCGTGCTCGAGATCGGCACCGGCTGCGGCTACCAGGCCGCGGTGTTGAACCACGTGGCCACGGAGGTCTACAGCATCGAACGGTTGCGCGGCCTGCACGAGCGGGCACGGACCAATCTGCGGCACTTCCGGCTCGCCACGGTTCACCTGATGTTCGGCGACGGCATGGTCGGCTATGCCAAGGGCGCGCCTTATGCGGGCATCATCGCCGCCGCCGGTGGCGAGGCGGTGCCCGAAGCCTGGATCGAACAGCTCGCGGTGGGGGGGCGGATCGTCGCGCCGACGCACTCGGCGAAGGGCGGCCAGGCCCTCGTCGTGATCGACAAGACGGCCCGCGGTCTCGAGCGCCTCATTCTTGAGGCGGTTCACTTTGTCCCCCTAAAATCGGGCGTTGCTTGAAGGAATAACAAATGCAGGGTTTTGGCAATCGGAGTTGGTACGCTGGCGTCACGTTGGCCGTCGTGCTCGTGATCGCGGGGTGTTCCACGCCGCGCGGCCCGGCACCGGTCGAAGACCGCGGCACGATGACCCGCGCCCCCGGCGCGGCCGCGCCCGTTCCCGGCGGTCCGACCATCACCACCGATGCTTCGGGCAAACCGCTGGCCGGCATCGAGAACTTCGGCAAGCCGGGCTACTACGCCGTGCGTCCCGGCGACACCATCCGCCGCATCGCCAACGACACCGGCCAGACCTGGCAGAACCTCGTTCGCTGGAACAACCTCGACAACCCCGACCTGATCGAGGTGGGGCAGGTGCTGCGCGTGATCCCGCCCTCGGGCCCGGGTTCCACCGTAGCCGCCGCGCCGTCGGCGCCGAACGAGAACGGCGTCGTCACCAAGCCGGTGACGCCGCAGCCCGCGGTCGTGCCTGGCGCGGCCGCGAGCGGTGCCGCCGCTGCGGGCACCAAGCCGCCGGTCACGGCTTCGCCCTCGAGCCCGGCTGCATCGGGTGGCGACGAAGACATCGGCTGGATCTGGCCCGCCCATGGCTCGCTGATCGCGGGCTTCGACGATGCCAAGAACAAGGGCTTCGACATCAGCGGCAAGGCCGGCGACCCGGTTCTGGCCGCGGCCGATGGCCGCGTGGTGTACGCGGGTGCGGGCCTGCGCGGCTACGGCAACCTGATCATCCTGAAGCACAACAACACCTACCTCACGGCCTATGCGCACAACCAGACGCTGCTCGTGAAGGAAGACCAGTCGGTCCAGAAGGGCCAGAAGATCGCGGAGATGGGCAGCAGCGATGCCGATCGCGTGAAGCTGCACTTCGAGATCCGTCGCCAGGGCAAGCCGGTCGATCCGGCGCGCTACCTCCCGAACCGGTGATGCCATGGCCGGTTCCCGCCCCCGTCGCACGCTGCCCGTGCGCCGGTCGGCGGGCAGCACGGCCGAAGCGGTACCCGGCGGTGATGCCTCACCGCCTGTCTCTTCCCCCGATGGCCTGATCGCGCCCGAACCGAACGCCGAAGCGCTCGCGCGCATCGGCGACGACACGGCCGACGCGCTCACCGTCTACCTGCGCCGCATCCGGCGCACCGAGCTTTTCACCCCCGAGCAGGAATACGCGGCCGCCTGCGCCGCGCGGGCTGGCGACTTCGCGGCGCGCCAGTCCATGATCGAGCACAACCTGCGGCTCGTGGTCAACATCGCCAAGGCCTACCTCAACCGCGGCGTGCCGTTCTCCGACCTCATCGAGGAGGGCAACCTCGGCCTGATGCACGCGATCACCAAGTTCGAGCCCGAGCGCGGCTTCCGCTTCTCGACCTATGCGACCTGGTGGATACGCCAGTCGGTCGAGCGCGCGTTGATGACCCAGTCCCGCACGATCCGCCTGCCGGTGCACATCGTGCGCGAGTTGCAGCAGGTGCTGCGCGCGCGCCGCACGCTCGAGGGCGATCCCGAGTTCCTCGCGCGCCGGCCCGACGGGGTGCGCGTGGAAGACGTGGCGGCACTGCTGGGCTCGGACGTGCAGTCGGTGGCCGACCTGCTGGCGCTGGCCGAGGCGCCGCGCTCGCTCGACGCGGGCGAGTCGCATGGCGAAGAGAGCTACGCGCTGTCCGACTCGGTCGCGGCCGACAGCGAGGAGAGCGATCCCACGGGCGCGACGCAGGCGCACGAGGTCGAGCGCCTGCTCGACAGCTGGGTGGCCGCGCTCGATGCGCGCGAGCGCGAGGTGCTCGAAGGCCGCTACGGCCTGCACGACCGCGAGCCCGAGACGCTCGAGGTGCTCAGCGTGCGGCTGGGCCTGACGCGCGAGCGCGTGCGCCAGATCCAGAACGAGGCGCTCGCGAAGATGCGGCGCCAGCTCGCGCGTTCGGGCGTGGGGCGGGACGCCTTGTTCTAGCCCTGCCGGGTTCCGCGCGAGGGCCTCTTCCCACGCTGAGACAATCGGGGCATGACGGAATCCATCAAGAAAGATAAATCCCCCACGGACACCCCCACGAACGCCGGCGGCGAATGGCTGCACGTGGAATCGCTGGACCTCGATGCGCAGGGCGTGGCGCACAAGGCCGACGGCATGGTCGTGTTCATCGAGGGTGCGCTGCCCTTCGAAGAGGTGCAGCTCAACGTGCATCGCCGCAAGAACAACTGGGAGCAGGGCACGGTCACGCAGATCCGGCGCGAGTCCTCGCAGCGCGTGCGGCCCGGCTGCCCGCACTTCGGGCTGCACACGGGCGCCTGCGGCGGCTGCAAGATGCAGCACCTCGACGCCGCGGCGCAGGTGGCGGTGAAGCAGCGCGCGCTCGAGGACAACCTCTGGCACCTCGGCAAGGTCCGCCCCGAGAACCTGCTGCGTCCTCTCGAGGGCCCGGCCTGGCACTACCGCTACCGCGCGCGGCTGTCGGTGCGCCACGTGGTCAAGAAGGGCACGGTGCTGATCGGCTTTCACGAGCGCAAGAGCCGCTACCTGGCCGACATGCAGGTCTGTCCCGTGCTGCCCAAGCAAGTCAGCCAGATGCTGATGCCGATGCGCGCGCTGATCGCCTCGCTCGACGCGCGCGACACCTGCCCGCAGATCGAACTGGCCTGCGGCGATGCGCCGGGCACCCAGGCACTCGGCACCATCGCGCTGGTGCTGCGGCACCTCGAGCCGCTGTCGGCTGCGGACATCGAGCGCCTCAAGGCCTTCGCCGCGAAGAACGAGCAGGTGCAATGGTGGCTGCAGCCCAAGGGGCCCGACACGGTGCGGCTGCTGGAGGAGGGCGGCACGCCGCTAGCCTACGGGCTGCCCGAGTTCGGCGTGACGATGCCGTTCCGGCCCACCGACTTCACGCAGGTCAATCCCCACATCAACCGGGCACTCGTGGGCAAGGCGCTGCGCCTGCTCGACGTGCAGTCCGACGAGCGCGTGATCGACTGGTTCTGCGGCCTCGGCAACTTCACGCTGCCGTTGGCGAGCCGTGCGCGCGAGGTGCTGGGCATCGAGGGCAGCGACACGCTGGTGACGCGGGCCACCGAGAACTTCCACAAGAACCAGCCCGCGACATCCGCGCGGCGCGCGCTGTCGCCGGCGTCGTTCGTGGCGCGCAACCTGTTCGAGATGACGCCCGAGATGCTGGTCGCCGACGGGCAGGCCGACAAATGGCTGGTCGACCCGCCGCGCGAGGGTGCCTTCGCGCTGGCCAAGGCCATGGCCGACCTGCACCAGCAGCCCGAGCTGCGCACCGGCGGCTGGACGCCGCCCAAGCGCATCGTCTACGTGAGCTGCAATCCGTCGACGCTGGCGCGCGATGCCGGCTTGCTGGTGCACCAGGCCGGCTATCGCTGCACGCACGCGGGCGTGGTCAACATGTTCCCGCACACGGCGCACGTGGAGTCGATCGCGGTGTTCGAGCGCGAATGAGGCGGGCCTGACGCCGCAATGAGAAAGGGCCCCGAAGGGCCCTTTCTTTTTTTCATCGATCGATGGCCGTGGGGCCATCGAAAGAGGAAGCGTCAGTCGCGTTCGCCGCCCGCGAGGCCCAGCAGCGCGAGCAGGCTCTGGAACACGTTGAACAGGTCGAGGTACAGGGCAAGGGTCGCGCTGATGTAGTTGGTTTCGCCGCCGTCGATGATCTGCTTCAGGTCATAGAGCATGTAGGCCGAGAAGATGCCGATGGCGGCGACCGAGATCGCGAACATGCCGGCGGTCGAGCCGACGAACACGTTGATGACCGCGCCGACCATCAGCACCATCGCGCCGACGAACAGCCACTTGCCCATGCCCGACAGGTCGCGCTTGATCACGGTGGCCAGCGAGGCCATCACGAAGAACACGCCGGCGGTGCCACCAAAGGCCGTCATGATCAGTTCGGGACCGTTCTTGAAGCCCAGCACCATCGAGATCAGGCGCGAGAGCATCAGGCCCATGAAGAAGGTGAAGGCCAGCAGCACCGGCACGCCGGCGGCCGAGTTCTTGGTCTTCTCGATCGCGAACATGAAGCCGAAGGCACCGCCGAGGAAGACGATGAGTCCGAGGCCGCCGGTCAGCGAACGGGTGATGCCGGTCTGCACGCCCAGCCAGGCGCCCAGCACGGTGGGAAGAAGGCTCAGCGCCAGCAGCCAGTAGGTGTTGCGCAGCACGCGTTGGCGGTCAGCCTGCGGCAGCACCTGGCCGTAGCCGGTGGAAGTGTCGAGGGTTGTAACGCGGTCGTTCATGGCCGAAGCTCCTGTGGTTGCTGCCGTAGCAGTTGGGCGCATTCTAGAAGTCTGCAAGAGCGCGGCCCGCAAAGACCGTATGGGGGGTGTTCCTTAGACGGCGCGCCGTCCGACAGGGGGAGGCCGCGTGGCGGGCCGGTATGCTCTGGGGTTCGACGCAACAAGACTTTGATCACCATCATGCAAACCAAATCATTCCTTGAACTCGCCGATGTCAAGCTGATCGCCGCCGCCGCCGAAGCCGAGGCGCTCAAGAACAACTGGGCCGTGACGATCGCCATCGCAGACGACGCGGGCAACCTGCTGTGGCTGCAGCGCCTCGACGGCGCGGCCGCGCTGTCCTCGCACATCGCACCGGCCAAGGCCCACACGGCCGCCCTGGGCCGCCGCGAGAGCAAGGTCTACGAGGACATCATCAACGGCGGCCGCACCGCTTTCCTGACGGCACCGCTGGTGCACGGCCTGCTCGAAGGCGGCGTGCCGATCGTGAAGGACGGCCACGTGATCGGTGCCGTGGGCGTGAGCGGCGTGAAGTCGAACGAGGATGCGCAGGTCGCCAAGGCCGGCATCGCGGCTCTCGGTCTCTGAGCTGCCGCACGGGCGCCTCGGCGCCCTGCACGAACGAAAACGCCGACTCGAGAGTCGGCGTTTTGCATTGGACGTTCAGCGTGAAAAAAAGCTTGGCTAGTCGGCGAACCGTTGGCTAGCAAAAAACGACCCTTCGGAGAAATGAATCTCCTGGAGTCGCCCCACGATGAAACTTGCGCGAGGGGCGGGCTGACCGGGACCTACTTGGTCAGGATCAGCTTGCCCAGTTTGGTGGCCTGCAGGCGGTACAGCGAGCCGTTGTGCATGATGCCGACGGTCTTGCTGCCCTTGAGCAGTTCGGTGCTCTCGACCATCGGAACCGGTCGTTGAGCCTGGATGGTGGCGTGACCGCCGCCCGATTGATCGAGCGAAGGGTGGCTCAGAACAGCAAAGGCGTTGGTGGTGGCTGGCATCTCGAATTCCTCTTATCGAAGCGATGGTTGAATGATAATAATTCTCAACAAGAAGTCAATCGCTGCGATGAAAAATTTTGTGACCCGCGGGGCAGTTATTTCGCGTCGGGTTCGGTGATGAAACCGATCTTGCGCACGCCGGCTTCGCGCGCCTCCGACATCGCCTTGGCCACGCGTTCGTAGCGCACCGCCTTGTCGCCGCGGATGTGCAGCTCGGGCTGCGGCTCCTTGGCGGCCTCGGCGGCGAGGCGGGTGGGCAGTTCGCTGTCGGAGATCTTCTGATCGTTCCAGTAGTAGTCGCCCTCGGCCGTCACGCTGAACAGGATGTTCTCGGGCTTCGGCTGCTCGGGTTCGCTGGTGGCGCGCGGCAGGTCGATGTTCACCGCGTGCTTCATCACCGGCACGGTGATGATGAAGATGATCAGGAGCACCAGCATGACGTCGACCAGCGGCGTCATGTTGATCTCGTTCATCACCTCATCGGGTTCGTCTTGGGTTCCGAAAGCCATGATGCTCAGCCCTTCTTGAGCGGAACCACGATCGATTCGGCGCCGCTCTGGACGCGGGCACCGGTCACGAAGTAGGCGTGCAGGTCGTGCGCGAAGGCGTTGAGCTTGGTCAGCACGAACTTGTTGCCGCGCACCAGGGCGTTGTAGCCGAGCACGGCGGGGATGGCGACCGCGAGGCCCAGGGCCGTCATGATCAGCGCTTCGCCGATCGGGCCCGCGACCTTGTCGATCGTGGCCTGGCCGGCCGAGCCGATGCTCATCAGCGCATGGTAGATGCCCCAGACGGTACCGAACAGGCCGATGAAGGGCGCGGTCGAACCGACCGACGCCAGCACGGCCAGGCCGGTCTGCAGGCGCGCGGTGAAGGCGTCGATGCCGTTGCGCAGCGAACGCGTGATCCAGTCGCTGACGTCGAGCGCGTCATGCAGGTGCGCCTTGGTGTTGCGGTGATGCGCGGCGGCTTCGCGGCCCTCGAGCGCCAGGGCGCGGAAGGGGTTGCTGTCGTCCTTGCCGAGCTTGTTGAGCGCGGTGGCGAAATCCTCGCTGTGCCAGAAGTCCTGCGACTGCTTGGCGAGACGCTTGTAGCGGATGACGTCGAGCGCCTTGACGATGATCACGATCCACGACGCGAGCGACATGGCGATCAACAGCACCGCGACGGCCTTGGTGACGAAGTCGCCTTGGTGCCAGACATTCATCAAGCCAAATTGGGAATCCATAGGGGTCTCAGTTACTTAGGTTGGTTGAAAACGATGGGCGCGGGCAGCATGAAGAGGGTCTCGTCGCTCGCGTTCGGATAGTTGCTCACGGTCACGGACGACTTCAGCACCGCATCGCGGGCCGCGCGGTCGAGGCGGTCGTAGCCGCTGGACTTGAGGATTTCGGCACGGCGCACGAGGCCGCTGCGGTTGAAGTACACGGCAATGGTCACCGTGCCGGCCTCGCCGAGCCGCGAACTCAACTGCGGATAGACCGGGGCCGGAGGACGCAGCCACTGCGCCTGCGCGGCCGTCACTTCGACCACCTTGGGCGGTGCGGGCGGCGCCGGCGGAGGGGCCGGCGGCGCGGGAGGCGCGGGCGGCGGCGAGGGCGGTGTCGGTGCAGGCGGCGGCGGTTCCGGATCGCCCACGGGGGCTTGCGGCGCCGGCGTGGGCTTGGGCTCGCGGATGGCTTGCGGCCGGGGTGGCGGCGGCGCCTTCACGCGCGGCTGGGGCGGCGGCGGTGGGGGAGGCGGCGGCGGAGGCGTGGGCTTCGGCGGCTCGACGAACTGGCTCATGATCTCGACCGGGATCACCACTTCGGCGGCCCGGCGGAGCAGGCCGCTCTGCAGCGCCCAGAGCGCGGCGGCGTGGAAGACGATCACGCCGCCAGCGATGGCAGCGTTGCGCGAGAGGCCGAAAACGGAGGGAGGGGGGGCAAAGCGGTCAGACACGATCAACCATTCGAGTGCGAGCACGTGGGTACGTGCCCCGATTGCAGCAAAACCGCTACGACGACGTCTACTTCTATTTACGAAGGATCCACCAGACGGAGCCCGCCACCAGGATCAGGCTGCCGCCGAGTGCAGAGACGAGTTCCATGCTTTGCTTTCCTTGATGGAGTTGGCAAGCTGGATCGACTTCGGTTCCGATTCGCAGTGCAGGGCCGCGACCGGGTGCGAAGCGCTGCACTGCGCGACGATATCGCGCGCACATCCTTCACATTGGCCACACTGGGTGGCCACGCCGAGTTCGAACTGCACTTCGTCGAAGGTCATCCCCGCGCGCACATGGCGTGCGATTTCGCGGTCGGAGACTCGGCGGCAAATGCAAACGATCATGGCTGTGAAAGCGGCAGTTTGGCTGGCTGTTGGATGCAGCGATTATAAATAAGAATCCCTCGCATTTGCAATAACTATCGTATTCGTCAGCGCCCGGCGCGACAGCTATTCGCTATGAGGGGTGGTCCGGCTATATCTCCGACCAGAGCCGAAGCAGGTTGTGATAGTGGCCGGTCAGGGCCACGGTTTCCTCGGATTCGCCCAGCCGGGCGCGCAGTTTCTGGATGTTCTGGTCGAGTTCGAACAGCATCGCGCGCTGCTGGTCGTTGCGCACCATGCTCTGGGCCCAGAAGAAGGCGCACACGCGCGCGCCCCGGGTCACCGGATGCACCCGGTGCAGGCTGCTCGACGGATACAGGATCAGATCGCCGGCCGGCAGCTTGACCTCGTGCGAGCCGTAGGTGTCGACCACCTCGAGCTCGCCGCCATCGTAGTCGTCGGGGTCGCAGAGAAACAGGGTGCACGACAGGTCGGTGCGCAGCGGCTGCTCGCTGCCGGGCACGGCGCGCACCGCGCCATCGACGTGCAGGCCGTAGTGTTCGCCGCCCTCGTAGCGGTTGAACAGCGGCGGCACGAAGCGCGCGGGCAGGGCGGCCGAAAAGAACAGGGGATTGCGCGCCAGCGCGGCCAGCACGGTCTTGGCGAGCTCGTGCCCGACCGGCGAATGCTCGGACAGCTGCCGGTTGCGCTTGACCTGCGCGCCCTGGTCGCCGACGGTCTCGCGCCCGTCGACCCACTGGGTGGCATCGAGCGTGGCGCGCATCCTGCGCACCTGGTCCGGGCTCAGCACTTCGGGCACATGCAGCATCATCTTCGGGAACTCCGGAAGGAAAAAAGCCCCGGCGCGGGCCGGGGCTCGAGTGTCGCACCGCGGCGCTGCGCCCCGGCCCTGGCCGGTGGCGCGCCGTGGCGAACGATCAGAACGCGAAGTTCGCTGTGACCTTGAACGAGCGCGGCGTGCCCGGCGTGTAGCGGTAGCCCGACTTGTTGATGGCCGCCACGTAGTCCTTGTCGAACAGGTTGTAGACGTTCAGCTGCAGATCGACGTTCTTGTTGATCCGGTAGGACGCCATGGCGTCGACCACCCAGTACGACTCGACGTAGGCCGGCGTGCCGACCGCGCCGTCCGTGCCTCGGTACAGCTTGCCGTTGTAGCGCGCGCCGCCGCCGATCGTCAGGCCGAACGGCAGCTGGTAGGTGGTCCACAGCGTGAAGGCGCGCTTCGGGGTGTAGGCCAGCGAGGTCGAGCCATCGGCCAGCACCGAGGGGCCGCTGAGCACGCGGGTGTTCATCGTCGTGAAGCCGGTGGTCACGCCCCAGTTGTCGGTGATCGCACCCGACACGCCGAGTTCGATGCCCTGCACGCGCTTCTTGCCGGTCTGGTAGTACTGCTGCGAGATCGCGTCCTGCACCACTTCATTGCTGACGTCGGTGCGGTAGAGCGCGGCCGTCAGCGCCACGTGCTTGTTGAGCACGTCCCACTTGGTGCCGAGTTCGTAGGTCTTGGCCTTCTGCGGCAGGAAGTCGGTGCGCGCGGCGCTGTTGCCGGTGCCGCCTGCTGCGAGCTGGAAGTTGGCGCCGCCCGGGGGCTGTGCCGCCGTGCCGTAGGCCGCATAGACGCTGCCGTTCTCGGTCGGCTTGTAGACCAGGCCGATCTTGCCCGACCACAGGCTGTCCGACAGCTTGAGGTTGGTCGGCGTCAGCGCGCCGGTGGTGGCGTTCAGTGCCGTCGAGTCGAACTTGGTCGAGTAGTGGTCGTAGCGCAGGCCGCCGGTCAGCATCCACTGCTCGTTGAACTTGACCGTGTCGAACACGTAGGCGCCGACGGTGGTGGTTTCGCCCGAGGTGGTGGTGCCGTTCTGGATGCGGTTGTAGCCGCCGAACACGTAGGGATTCGGTGCGTAGACGTTGGCCGCCGGCCAGGCGCCGCTGTTGGTGAAGCCGGGCACGTTGAAGACCTTGACGTTCTGGCCGTAGTAGCCGTTCGAGTCCTGCTTCTCGCGGATCAGCTCGACGCCGGCATTGAGCGTGTGGCCCACGCTGCCGGTGTTGAACTTCGCGCTCACGTTCGTCTGGTTCGTGAAGATCGTGTTTTCCTGGTCCTTGTTGGTGGGCGAGCTGCGCGCCACGGTCCAGCCGAGGGGGAGGAACTGATTCGGCGTCAGCAGGTTGGCCGTGCTGCCCATGAACGAGGTCAGCAGGTAGTCCTGCTGCGTCTTGGCATAGCGCGTCGTGTTGCGGATCGTGATGTCCGGCGTCAGGTCGTGCTCGACGCGCGCGGTGAACATGTCGGTCGTGACGTTGTCGAAGTCCGCGCTGGTGCCGTAGAAGTTCTTCGAGCGCACCGGCGCGGCGTAGCTCAGGTAGCCGCGCTTCGGGTCGGGCGTCGAGTAGCCCGGCAGGCCGATGGTGGGCACGCCGCCGTCGGGGATGTTGTTCTGCTTGACGTGCACCAGATCGAAGTAGAAGCGCGTCGGGCTGTTCAGGCCCAGGGCCAGCGAGGGTGCGATCGCCCAGCGCTTGTTCTTCACGAAATCGCGGCCGGCCACGCCGGCGTCCTCGGCCACGGCGTTCAGGCGGAAGGCCGCACCGATGCCGTTCTCGCCGCTGAGCGATTTGTTCCAGTCGATGCTGCCGCGCTTGAAGTCGGCGCTGCCGAAGCCCAGCGAGCCCGTGAAGCTGTCGTCGAGCTTGGGCTTCTTGGTCACGAGGTTGATGTAGCCGGTGGGCGAGGTGCGGCCCACGTCGGTGCCCGAGGGGCCCTTCACGACTTCGACCTGGTCGATGTTGAAGGTGTCGCGCGAGATCGAGCCGACGTCGCGGATGCCGTCGACGAAGATCGCGCTCGAGCTGTCGAAGCCGCGCATGAACACCGCGTCGCCCGTGTTGGTGTTGCCGTTCTCCCCGAGGAAGAAGGTGCCCACGCCGGGGGTGTTGCGAAGCGCTTCGGTCAGCGTGGTGGCGCCCTGGTCGCGCAGCACCTGTTCCTTGATCACCTGCACGGTCTGCGGCGTGTTCACCAGCGGTGCCGTGAACTTGGGATTGGCCGAGGTGTCGGCCTTGAAGTCGGCGGCGACCGAGCCCTCGACGCGGATCTCGGGCAGCACGCGCGAGGGCTGCTGCTGGGCGATGGCGGGGGCGGAGAGGGCGATCAGCGTGGCGGCTGCGGCGCCCGAGACCTGGGGAACGGCGCGCGCGACAGCGTGCTTCCGGCTCTTGATATAGGAGTTGGCCATGAAGGTTCTCGAAGAAGGAAAAAACGGCCCTGAGAACTCGACTGGCGATGCCCTGCGCGCGTGCCGAGAAGGCACCGGGGGCTGGCTGGGTGAGTTGACCTGCGGGAGGGCGAAGGTAAAAACCGTGTCAAATGATAATGTTTATCAATACGGGGTTTAGTACTTTTGCCGGCAGGCGCTTTGTAAAGTAGATACTTTGTTGCACTGAAGCAACTCTAATTCTGGGGGAATTGTTGACAGCACGGAGTCGCTGGTAGGCGTGCTGTCAGGCCTCCACGGAGGCCGGTGGGCCTCGCGTGGCTCAGTACACGTCGCGCCTGTAGCGGCCCGAGCCGACCAGCTCGGCCCACAGCGTTTCGCCGGCCACCTGCCGCAGCGCCGCATCCACGCCCGCGGCCATCCCTTGCAGGCTGCCGCACACGTACACCGCCGCGCCACGCGCGAGCCATTCGCGCAGCGCATCGGCGCGCTGCAGCAGCCGGTGCTGCACGTAGTGCCGTTCGGCCTGGTCGCGCGAGAACACCATGTCGAGTTCCGTCAGCGCGCCTTCGCGCTGCCAGGCCTCGATCTCGTCGCGGCAGAGGAAGTCGTGCGCCGCGTGGCGCTCGCCGAACACCAGCCAGTTCTCGTGCCGGCCCGCCGCGGCGCGCGCGCGCAGATGGGCGCGCAGGCCGGCCAGTCCGGTGCCGTTGCCGATCAGGATCAGCGGGCGCGAAGCATTGTCCTCGAGGCGGAAGCCGCGGTGCGCGCGCAGGCGCAGCGCCACCGTATCGCCGATGGCCAGCGTCGAGGTCAGATGGCCCGAGGCCATGCCCAGCGTGCCGTCGGGATGCTGCTCCTGCCGCACCAGCAGCTGCAGTTCGCCGTCGGCGGACAGCGAGGCGATCGAGTAGTCGCGCGGTCGCGTGGGATCGTTCGCGACCGCCATCTGCACCAGGTCGCCCGAGTCCCAGGCCGGCATCGTGCCGGCCTGCGGTACCAGGCCGAGCAGGAAGACCGGTGCGCCCGCGCTGCCGGGATTGAGCAGGCTGCGATGCACGAGACGCCACGGAGCGAAGGCGCTGCGTTCTTCCTCGGCGTGCGCGATCTCGGCATCTCCCCACTGGGCGTGCCATGTGGCCAGCGCTTCGGGATCGCCGTTGTCGACCTCGACGCGCGCGAAGGAGGGCGTCGCGCCCCGGCCTTGCAGCCAGCCGTCGAGCTGGCGCCCGAAGCCGCAGAAGTTCGCGTACTGGCGGTCGCCCAGGGCCAGCACCGCATAGCGCAGCGCGGACAGATCGGGCTGCTCGGTCATCGCCTTTTCGGCGAACAGACTGGCGCCATCGGGCGCATCGCCTTCGCCATAGGTGCTGGCCACGAACAGGGCCTGCCGCGCATCGCGCAGGGTGGTGGCGTCGAGCGCATTGAGCTCCATCACGCGCACCGGCGTGCCGGCCGCACGCAGGCGGCGCGCGGTCTGCCAGGCGATGGCCTCGGCCTGGCCGGTCTGGCTGGCGAACAGCACCAGCGCCGAAGGCATCGTGCCGTCGCCCGCCAGTGCCTGCGCGGCGCGCGCGGTGGCCGCGACGGCGCGGCGTTCGCGCGTGTAGATCGCCAGGCACATCGCGCCGTAGGCGGCCACGGTGGAGCCCGCGGCCAGCGCGCGCAGCAGCGTGTCGTTCATGCGGAGGCGGTCCGTTCGGTCCAGGCCGGGGTCGCGCGCAGGCTCGGCGGTCCGTCGCCGTCCGCCGCATGCGCGACGAACAGCGCCGCGATGCCGCGCGCCTCGGCGAAGGCGAAGCCTTCCTCGGACCCGAGCACCGTCAGCACCGTGGCCAGCGCGTCGGCGTGCATGCACTGCGCATGCAGCACCGTAACGCTCGCGAGCCCGACGGGCACGGGCTCGCCGCTGCGCGGATCGATGGTGTGCGACCAGCGGCGGCCTGCGTGCTCGCGCTGGTGCCAGCGGTCGCCCGAGGTGGCGATCGCGAGGCCGTCGAGCGCCACGTGCACCGGCGCGGGCAGTTCGCCGTCGACCTGCACGCGCCATGGCTGTCCGCCGGGGCGGCGGCCCACGCCGCGCAGTTCGCCGCCGATCTCGAACAGGAAATCCTCGAGGCCGAGCGCCTGCAGCGCCTCGACGCCGTGATCGACCGCGAAGCCCTTGGCGATGCCCGACAGATCGAGCGCGAAGCCGCCGGGCTGGGTCAGCGTGGCCGTTGCGTCATCGGCTATGTCGAAGGCGAGCTTTCGCCAGCCCGTGCGCTCGCGTGCCGCTACAAGGGCGTCCGTGTCGATGGGGCCATCGTTCGCATCGGGGCCGAAACCCCAGCTGGCGACCAGCGCACCGACCGTCGGATCGATCGCGCCGCCGCTGTCCTCGGCCCATTGCAGCGCGCAGGCCATCACGCGCGCGAACTCGGCCGACAGTGCGTGCCGCGTGCCTGCCGGCGCGCGGTTGAAGCGCGAGATCTCGGCGTCGGCCTCCCAGTGGCTCATCTGCGCGATCACGCGCGCGAGGGCCGATTCGACCGCCTCGCGCACTTCGGTCAGCGGCCGCATGCCGGGGTTGTCGAAGCGCAGCGACCAGGTCGTGCCCATGGTCCGGCCGGCCAACTGGTGCAGGCGAGCCGGATCGGCGAGGCGCGGCACGACCGTGTCGGCGTAGCCGCCGTGCCAGGAACTGCGGGAGGCGAACGAAATGCCCAAGGCGATGCGCGAAACGTCGCTCGGGATCAGGGCATCACTTCGAGCGTGGCCGCATAGCTCAGGCGGCGCTCCTTGGCGTTCGGCACGGTGGTCTTGTTGTCGCGCGTGGACACGTCGAGCCAGTACATGCCGGCGCTCGGCCAGGTGACGCTGAACTGTCCCTTGTCGTCGGTCTTGACCTTGAGCTCCTCGAGCTTGTCGCGGTACTGCGTGTTGCCCGCCGTCACCGTCACTTCGAGGTCCTTGGCGGGCTGGCCGTCGAGCTGCAGCGTGAAGTTGGCCTTCTCGCCCTTCACGAGGTCGGTCGGGCTGCCGCGGGCGATCAGCTCCAGGCCCTGGCCGATCGGCTTGAGCGCCGAGGGCTTGCCGACGGTGACGAAGGTCTCGATGCGGCCCGCCGACTGGGTGATGGTCACGTCCTGCGCGTCGGCCGGGATTTCCTTGGCGATGGTCTCGGGCGTGCCGCGCGCGCGCTTGTTCTGGCCCGTGGCCTTGTCCTTCCAGCTCGCGAAGGCGCCGCCGTTGATCACGGCGATGCGGTAGGTGCCTGGCTGCGCGACCGGCACGTCGAACACGTTGCGCTGCTTGAGCTTGGCTTCGCTCTCGGGCTTGACGGCGCTGCCGTCGGGCGCGGTGATCTGCAGGCCCTCGAGGCGCAGCGGCGCATGGTTGGCGACGAACAGGTCGTTCGACACCGCGGCATCGACACTGACCGTGTCGGCCTTCGAGAACACGGTGCCCGAGGGCAGCAGCCAGGCGTTGTGCGCGTGGGACAGCGGGGCGATGGCGACGAAGGCGGCGGCAATGGCGGCGGCGCGCAGGCGGAGGGTGTTCATGGCGATTCCTTGAGATGGGGCTGCGAAGGTGCGGGGCGGTGCGGCGGTCAGGGCTTGAGCTCGAGCTTGATCTCGCCCAGTTCTTCCTTGCCCGAAGCGCTCGGCTGCGAGGCGCTGGTCGGCGGCCACTGGAACGGGATGCTCACGACCTCGCGGCCGCCGACTTCGCGCGCGGCTTCCACCACCAGCTTGTAGCTGCCCGGCGCCAGTTGCGGCATCGGCGCGCTGCCGTCGCTGAAGTTCAGCTGATGCTTGCCCGCGGGCTTGGTCGCGCCGGTCACGCCGTCGATCGGCACCGACAGGTCGCGGCCGCCGCGGCGCCACCACTGGCGCATGTCCTTGAGCCACTTGGTGCCTTCGCCCTCGGGGTTGTTGGTCTTGGTGCGCACGTCGTACCAGACCGCCAGCGTGCCGGCCACGGTGTTGTCGGCGCGCTCGATCCAGGTCGCGATATACGGGCGGTGGTACTCCGACACGTTGAGGCGCGGCACCTCGATGTTGACGCCGAGACTGGCCGAGAAGGCCGGGGCGGCGAAGAGCGCCGACATGGCGAGCGGTGCAAGCGAGTAGCGGATGTGCACGAGAGGAACCTCTTTCACGAAACGGACGAAACCAAAGTCAGTGGATGAAAAGCAGCGCGAGCAGCACCGGCACCACCAGCCCCATGCCCACCATCGGCCAGGTGAAGGGGCGGTTGCCCGCATGCATCTTGAGGATGAACAGGCCGGTGATCGAGAAGACCAGCGCGGCACCCGCGAAGATGTCGATGAACCAGCTCCAGGCGGTGCCGGTGTTGCGGCCCTTGTGCAGGTCGTTGAAGTAGGAGAGCCAGCCGCGGTCGGTGCGCTCGTACTCGGCCTCGCCGTCGGCCAGGCTCAGGCGCAGCCAGGCGTCGCCGCCGGGGCGGGGCAGCGACAGGTAGATCTCGTCGTCCGACCATTCGGCCTCGCGGCCGGCGGTGTCGATGTCCCAGCGCTGGCGCGCCCAGGCCTGGAGTTCGGCGGGCAGCGCGGCCTTGCCCTTGATCGCGGGGTTCGACTTGACCTCGGCCATGGCCGATTCGAGGCGGGTGCGCAGCGCCTCGTCGATCGTCGCGTGCAGCCGCGTGACCTGCGGCTTGCCTTCGATCTGGCCCGCGTGGTTGAGCGTGAAGCCGGTGACGCTGAACAGCACCATGCCGATCAGGCAGATGGCGGAGCTGACCCAGTGCCATTCGTGCAGGGTCTTGAGCCAGTAGGCACGGCGGCGGTTGTCGGTCGGGGCGGCATTCATTGGCGGCCGGCATTTTAGGCTCGCAAATGAGAATTGATTTCGTTTGGCAATCGGGCCCGATCCTTGCCGAGAGGGTCGATCCGGCGGAATCGAAGGTAAATCCTTTGTCTTATGCTATCGATTCAATAGCATGTGAAGTTTGGTAAAGCGAAGACGCCGGGCCAAAAAAAGCGGGACCGAAGTCCCGCAGTTGTTCGTGGCGTGCCGTGCGGCTTGCGAGGGCGAGGCTTACTCGAGTTCGCCCATCTGCGACTGCAGGTAGTTCTGCAGGCCGACGCGGTCGATCAGGTCGATCTGCGTTTCGAGGAAGTCGATGTGCTCCTCGGTGTCGTCGAGGATCTCCTGCAGCAGGTCGCGCGAGACGTAGTCGCGAACCGATTCGCAATGCGCGATGCCGTCCTTGATCGTGGCCTGCGCGCCGGTCTCGGCGCCGAGGTCGCAGCGCAGCAGTTCGGGCACGTCTTCGCCGATGTTCAGCTTGCCGAGGTCCTGCAGGTTCGGCAGGCCGTCGAGCATGAAGATGCGGTCCATCAGCTTGTCGGCATGCTTCATCTCGCCGATCGATTCTTCGTATTCCTTCTTGGCCAGCTTGTCGAGGCCCCAATGCTTGAGCATGCGGTAGTGAAGGAAATACTGGTTGATCGCAGTCAGCTCGTTCTTGAGCTGCGCCTGCAGATGCTCGATGACCTTGGGATCGCCCTTCATGGTGTTTTTCCTTGTTATGAAAGCAGTAAAGGCCGCGATTGTCGGAGCGCGAAGGAGGGTGGCGCAAGCAAAGCCATGCATTCGCGCTCTGCATGCGTTTGATGCTGATACACGTTCGTATCCAGAGGGAGACTCATGCCGCCAGGCATGCGGTCCGCCCATCGCAAGACATAGGGGGCTGCAATGCAATCAATAGCTATGAACTATTGAAAGATGCCATTTGGTAGCTATACTCATGGTTCGCTTCTTTCATCACCACCAAGGAAACCAGCAATGTCCCTGATCAACACCCAAGTCCTGCCCTTCAAGACCCAGGCCTACCTCAACGGCAAGTTCATCGATGTGTCCGACGAGACGCTCAAGGGCAAGTGGTCCGTGCTGATCTTCATGCCGGCGGCTTTCACCTTCAACTGCCCGACCGAAGTCGAAGACGCGGCCGACAACTACCCCGAATTCCAGAAGCTGGGTGCCGAGGTCTACATCGTGACCACCGACACGCACTTCTCGCACAAGGTCTGGCACGACACGTCGCCGGCCGTCGGCAAGGCCAAGTTCCCGCTGGTGGGCGACCCGACCCACACGCTGACCAACAATTTCGGCGTGCACATCCCCGAAGAAGGCCTGGCACTGCGCGGCACCTTCGTGATCAACCCCGAAGGCATCATCAAGACCGCCGAAGTGCACTCCAACGAGATCGCCCGCGACGTCAAGGAAACCCTGCGCAAGCTCAAGGCAGCGGTCTACACCGCCGCTCACCCGAACGAAGTCTGCCCGGCCAAGTGGAATGAAGGCGACAAGACCATCGCCCCGTCGTTCGACCTCGTCGGCAAGATCTAAGGCGCTCCGCGCGAAAGCCCGGGCGCTCACGAGGCCCCCGGGCTTTCTTGTCCCCTGTTGATAGTTTCCAGTTATCGAAAGAGAGTTCCTCATGCTCGACGCCAGCACCAAAGCCCAATTGAAGAGTTACCTCGACCGCGCCACGCTGCCGATCGAGATCGTCGCCTCGCTCGACGACAGCAAGGCCTCGGACGAAGTGCTGTCGCTGCTGAAGGACGTGGCCGAAGCCTCGCCGCTGGTCCGCCTGAGCGAAAGCCGCGACGACAACCACCGCAAGCCCTCGTTCTCGGTCAACCGCCCGAGCGAAAACCACGGCCCGCGCTTCGCCGGCCTGCCGATGGGCCATGAATTCACCTCGCTGATCCTCGCGCTGCTGCAGATCGGCGGCTACCCGCCGAAGGTGGAGCAGGCCGTACTCGACCAGATCAAGGCGCTCGACGGCGATTTCGAGTTCGAGATCTACGTCTCGCTGACCTGCCACAACTGCCCCGACGTGGTCCAGGCGCTGAACCTGATGGCGGTGCAGAACCCGCGCATCCGCACCACGATGATCGAGGGCGGCACCTTCCAGGAAGAAGTGAAGGAACGCCAGGTGATGGCCGTGCCCACCGTGTTCCTCAACGGCACCGAGTTCGGCCAGGGCCGCATGAGCCTGGAAGAGATCCTCGCGAAGATCGACAACAGCGGCGTCGAGCGCGAAGCGAAGAAGATTGCCGCCAAGGACCCGTTCGACGTGCTGATCGTCGGCGGCGGCCCCGCGGGCGCCGCGGCGGCCGTGTATGCCGCGCGCAAGGGCATCCGCACCGGCGTGGCTTCCGAGCGTTTCGGCGGCCAGGTGCTCGACACCATGGGCATCGAGAACTTCATCTCGATCAAGGAGACCGAGGGACCGAAGTTCGCCCATGCGCTCGAGGAGCACGTGCGCGACTACGAGGTCGACATCATGAACCTGCAGCGCGCCAAGGCGCTGATTCCGGGCGAGGGCCTGATCGAGGTGCAGCTCGAGAGCGGCGCGTCGCTCAAGAGCAAGTCGGTGATCATCTCGACCGGCGCGCGCTGGCGCAACATCAACGTGCCCGGCGAGCACGAGTTCAAGAACAAGGGCGTGGCCTACTGCCCGCACTGCGACGGCCCGCTGTTCAAGGGCAAGCGCGTGGCCGTGATCGGCGGCGGCAACTCGGGCGTCGAGGCGGCGATCGACCTGGCCGGCATCGTGGGTCACGTCACGCTGATCGAGTTCGACACGCAGCTGCGCGCCGACGCCGTGCTGCAGCGCAAGCTGCACAGCCTGAAGAACGTCGACGTGTTCACCAACGCGCAGACCACCGAGATCACCGGCGACCAGAAGGTCAACGGCCTGGTCTACAAGGACCGCGCGACCGGCGAAGCCAAGCGCGTCGACCTCGAGGGCGTGTTCATCCAGATCGGCCTGGTGCCCAACACCGATTGGCTCAAGGGCACGATCGAACTGTCGAAGCACGGCGAGATCGTGGTGGATGCGAAGGGCCAGACCTCGGTGCCCGGCGTGTTTGCCGCGGGCGACGCGACCACGGTGCCGTTCAAGCAGATCATCATCGCGGCCGGCGACGGCGCGAAGGCGGCACTCGGTGCATTCGATCACCTGATCCGCACTTCAGCCCCAGCTTGAGTGGGTACATCGGCGGTCAGATGAGAATTATTCTCATAAAATAGTTTTCAGAGGCTCGCGCGCCGCGCATCGCGGCGAGAACACCAAGAAAAGGGAACCGAGCCTCCCGCCGCCAGCCAGGTCAGCCGCGCAGCTTCCACTGCGCCGAGGTCCAGCAAGCCGTTGTCCATTCCAACGCTTGCCGGACCTTTCTTCGTGGCCGCCACCTCTACACGTTCCTCGCGCTTCGAGCGCCCGTTCTCCTCTTCTTCCTCTTCCCGACCCGTGCGCGCGCGCCTCGCGCTGCTGCCCTGGCTGATCGCCAGCGGCTTCGGCGCCGCGGCGCCCGCCTGGGCCCAGCAGCCGCCCCCGCAGCAGGTCGCCGCGCTCGGCGAGATCGTGGTCAGCGGCTCGCGTTCCGAACAGGAGAAGGACGCGCTGCCGGTCAGCGTGGAAGTGCTCAACCGCGAGACCCTCGAGTCCAAGCAGATCAACGACATCCGCGACGCGGTGCGCGACCTGCCGAACGTCTCGGTCAAGCGCTCGCCGGCACGCTTCGGGCTCGCGCAGGGCAACACCGGCCGCGACAACAACGCCGGCTTCAACATCCGCGGCCTCGACGGCAACCGCGTGCTGCTGCTGACCGACGGCATCCGCACGCCGCGCAGCTATGTCTTCAGCGCCAACGCCTTCGGCCGCGACTACTTCGACATCGGCCTGATCGAGCGCATCGAGATCCTCAAGGGCCCGGCCTCCGCGCTCTACGGCTCCGACGGCCTCGCGGGCCTGGTCAACTTCATCACGCGCGATCCGTCCTCGTTCCTGCGCGACGGCAAGAGCTTCGGCGGCAGCGCCAGCCTGGGCTACAGCGGCGACGACAACGGCCGGCGCGCCGGCGTCACGCTCGCGGGCAAGCCCAGCGAGACCTTGCAGTGGCTGCTCTCGGCCAACCTCGGCCGCTCGCACGAGCTCGAGAACCTCGGCAGCTACAACGCGCCCAACGCCGACCGCACCACGCCCAACCCGCAGCGCGACCGCAGCGGCGCGCTGCTGGCCAAGGTCATCCTCACGCCGAATGCCGACCAGCGCCACGGCTTCACCTTCGAGCACATCGAGAAGACCAGCCGCTACGACCTGCTGTCGGGCCTCGCGAAGCCGCCCTATGCCTCGACCTCGGTGGTCGGCCTCAACGCCCGCACCGACCTGCAGCGCGACCGCTTCACCTACGACGGCCGGCTGCGGCTTAACGCGGTGATGGCCGACAGCCTGCAGGCCACGGTGAGCTACCAGAAGTCGAAGTCGCGCGAGTACATCTTCGAGGACCGCTTCAGCGCCGCCGACCGCTCGCGCGACGTCACCTACGACGAGAGCACCTGGCAGTTCGGCCTGCAGGCCGACAAGCTGGTGCGCACGGGGGACTGGGCCCAGAAGATCACCTACGGCTTCGACTACGCGCGCACCAACGTCGAGAACCTGCAGACCGGCCTGGTGCCGCCCGCGGGCGAGAGCTACCCGCTCAAGCGCTTCCCCGACACGCGCGAGACCTCCTCGGCCTTCTATGTGCAGGACGAGTTCATCCACGACCGCTGGAGCATCACGCCCGGCATCCGCTTCGACCGCTTCTCGCTCGATGCCGACCAGGCCGGCTTCAGCGCACAGGCGGTCTCGCTCTCGGGCTCGGCGGTCTCACCCAAGCTCGGGGTGCTGTTCCGCGCCACGCCGCAATGGAGCGTCTACGGCAACTACGCCTCGGGCTTCAAGGCGCCCAACGCGTTCCAGGTCAACAACTTCTTCGAGAACACGATCTCGGGCTACCGCACGATCCCGAACCCCAACCTCAAGCCCGAGAAGAGCCAGAACGTCGAGCTCGGCGTGCGCGGGCGCACCGGCCTGCTGAACTTCGACGTCGCCGCCTTCAGCGGCAACTACAAGGACCTGATCGAGAACGACCGCCAGGTCGGCGGCGTGTTCGGCTCGCGCGTGAACCCGGCCACCTTCCAGTCGGTCAACATCGGCCGCGCGCGCATCAGCGGCTTCGAGGTCAAGGGCGAGCTCGATTTCACCGACAACGGCATGGGCTTCTCGGTGCCCTTCGCCTGGGGCCAGACGCGCGGGCGCGACCGCAGCAACAACCGGCCGCTGAACTCCATCGATCCGCGCAAGATCAACCTCGGCCTGGCCTACAAGGCGCCGGCCTGGTCGGTGCGGCTCGACGCGGTGCACCATGCGGCCAAGAAGCGCTCCGACGTGGATGCGGCGGAGATCACCACCGGCGGCGTGCAGTTCCTCACGCCCTCGGCGACCACGCTGGACCTGAGCGCCCAATGGCGCATCAACCGCGACCTGCGCCTGAACGCCTCGATCACGAACCTCACGAACAAGCGCTACTGGATGTGGAACGACGTGCGCGGCCTGACCTCCACCGCGCTGATCCGCGATGCCTACACGCAGCCGGGACGCAGCTTCAACGTCTCGCTCGTGGCCGATTTCTGAGCCACCGAATTCAACCCAGGAAGGACCACCAACGATGAATGCCGACGATATCCGCCACCGTTTCGCCGAGCTGCGCGCCAAGGGCATGCGCCACAAGGACGCCGCGGCGGCCATGGGGCTGGCCGAGGGCGCCGCGATCGCGGCCCATGCGGGCGCGCACGACCAGGCCCTGCGCGCCACGCCGCTGCGCGGGCCGTGGCTCGCGCTGCTGCAGTCGCTCGAGGCCTGCGGGCCGCTGCTGGCGCTCACGCGCAACGAGACCACGGTGCACGAGAAGACCGGCATCTACGAGAAGCTCTCGGGCGGCGAGGCCATGGGGCTCGCGCTCGGCGAGGCGATCGACCTGCGACTGTTCTTCAGCCGCTGGCACGCGGGCTTCGCGGTGGACGAGGCGGCCGCCAATCCCGGCGTGCCGTCCTCGCTGAGCCTGCAGTTCTTCGACGCGCACGGCCTGGCGGTGCACAAGATCTTCGTGCGCGAGGCCACCGACCGTGGTGCGCTGCAGGCGGTGATCGATGCGCATGCGGCACCGGAGCTTCAGGTGGCGTTCAAGCCGGCCGAGCCCAGGTCCGCGCCGCGCGCCGACACCGCCATCGACGCCGCCGCGCTGGCCGAGGCCTGGCGCGGCATGCAGGACACGCACGAGTTCTTCGGCCTGCTCAAGAAGTTCGATGCCGAGCGCCAGCAGAGCTTCCGGCTCACCGAGGGCGAGTTCACGCAGCGCGCCGCGCTGCATGCGGTGGGCGACCTGCTGCAGGAAGCGGCCTTCAGCGGCACGCCGATCATGGTCTTCGTGGGCAGCCCCGGCTGCATCCAGATCCACACCGGGCCGGTGGTGCGCGTCGAGCCGATGGAGATGCCGGCACGTGGCGACGCCGCGCCGATGCGCTGGCTCAACGTGCTCGATCCCGGCTTCAACCTGCACCTGCGCGAGGACCGCATCGCGAGCGTGTGGATCGTCGAGAAGCCCACCAGCGACGGCCATGTGACCTCGGTCGAGGCCTTCGACGGCGAGGGCGAGCTGATGGCGATGTTCTTCGGCGCGCGCAAGCCCGGCGTGCCCGAGCGCGAGGACTGGCGCAAGCTGGTGCGCGGGCTCGCGCGGCTGCCCGCGACGGCACCGGCGGCCTGATCGCGCGGACGTTTTTCTCCTTGCCCCACGTTTTTTCTCCATGACCGAAGAACGCATCTCCCGCTCCCTCGTCCGCCGCCGCGACGCACTGCGCCTCGCCGCCGCGGCCTCGTTTGGTGCCGCCGCGCTGCCCCTGTTCGCCCAGTCGCCCGAGGCGAAGAAACTGCCGCGGCTCATCACCGTGAGCGGCGCGATCACCGAGGTGGTGTACCTGCTCGGCGCCGAGGGCCAGCTCGTCGGCACCGACACCACCAGCCTCTATCCGGCCGCGGCGCGCGGCACGCCCAAGGTCGGCTACATGCGGCAGCTCTCGGCCGAGGGGCTGCTGTCGCTCAAGCCCGATGCCGTGATCGCCACCAACGAATCGGGCCCGCCGGTGGTGCTCGACCAGGTGCGCTCGGCCGGCGTCAAGGTCGAGATCGTGCAGGCCGACCACAGCTGGGGCGAGGTGCAGCGCAAGATCCAGGTGGTGGGCCGCGCCGCGGCCCGCGAGGCGCAGGCGCGCGCGCTGCAGGCCAGGCTCGATGCCGAATGGGCGCAGGTGCAGCAGCGCGTGGCCGCCGCGCAGGGCCGCAAGCCGCGCGTGCTGTTCGTGCTCTCGCACAGCGCGAGCCCGCAGGTGTCGGGCGAGAAGACCGCGGCGCACGCGGTGATCGGCTATGCGGGCGGCGTCAATGCGCTCGGCGGCTTCGAGGGCTACCGGCCGATGACTGCCGAGGCCATGGCCACGGCCGCGCCCGACATCGTCATGACCAGCGACCAGAGCATCGAGGCCCATGGCGGCATCGAGCGCTTCTGGCAGCGGCCCGAACTGGCGCTCACGCCCGCGTTCAAGAAGCGCTCGCTGGTCACGCTCGACGCCTTGCTGCTGCTGGGCTTCGGCCCGCGCATGCCGGCGGCCATCGCCGAGCTGCATCCGAAGTTCATGGCCGCGGTGGCATGAGCCAGCGCTTCCCGCCGCGGGCCGTGCTGGCCGGCTGTGCGCTGCTCCTCGCCTTCGCGCTGGCGCTCGGCGCGGTATCGGGCGCCTACGCGATCAGCCTGCCGCAACTGTGGAACGTGCTTGCCTCGCTGGGGCAGGGCGCCGGGGCCGAGAAGTCGCCCGAATACCTGGTGTTCGTCAACATCCGCCTGCCGCGGCTGGTGCTCGGCGTGGCGGCCGGCGCGGGCCTTGGCATGGCGGGCACGCTGATGCAGGGCCTGTTTCGCAACCCGCTGGCCGACCCCGGCCTGGTGGGCATCAGCAGCGGCGCCGCGCTGGCGGCCGGCGTGACCATCGTGCTGGGCGCCTGGTTCATGCCGGTGCTGCCGCGCACGCTCGGCAGCTGGACGCTGGTGGTGATGGCCTTCGGCGGCGGCCTCTCGGTCACCTTGCTGATCTACGCGCTGTCGCGCAGCGAGGGCGGCACGCGCATGGCGCTGATGCTGCTCGCGGGCATCGCGGTCAATGCGCTGGCCGGCGCGGGCCTCGGCTTCCTCAGCGTGATGGCCACCGACGAGCAACTGCGCAGCCTGCAGTTCTGGCTGCTCGGCAGCCTGGGCGGCGCGCGCTGGAGCGCGGTGATCCTGGTCGGCGTGGCGGTGCTGCTGTCCTGCGTGGCGGCGGCCTCGCTGGCCGCGCCGCTGAACGCGATCGCGCTGGGCGAATCGCAGGCGGCGCTGCTGGGCGTGGACGTGGAGCGCATCAAGCGGCGCGCCATCGTCGTCACGGCGGTGGCGGTGGGCGCCGTGACGGCCACCACCGGGATCATCGGCTTCATCGGCCTGATCGCACCGCACTGGGTGCGCATGGTGGCCGGGCCCGATCACCGGGTGGTGCTGCCGGCCTCGGCGCTGCTGGGCGCGGCGCTGGTGCTGGTGGCCGACACGGTGGCGCGTACCGCGATGGCGCCCGCCGAGCTGCCGCTGGGCGTGCTCACGGCCTTCATCGGCGTGCCGATGTTCCTGCTGATGCTGCGGCACTTCCGGGGGCGCATATGAAGGCGCCGGACCTGAAGCTCGGGCTGCGCTGCGAGGATGCCGAGGTAAGCATCGGCGCCAAGGCGCTGCTCTCGCGGGCCACGGTGCAGTTGGCGCCGGGGCGGGTGACGGCGATCCTCGGCCCCAATGGCGCGGGTAAGTCGACCCTGCTGTCGGTGCTGTCGGGGCAGCGCGAGCCCACGGCGGGCCGGGTGCTGCTCGACGGCCGGCCGTTGCGCGCCCACGGCATGCCGGCGCTCGCGCTGCGGCGCGCGCTGATGCCGCAGGAAAGCGCGGTGGCCTTCGACTTCAGCGCGCGCGACGTGGTCGCGCTGGGCCGCTATCCGCACCGGCTGGCGCCCGCGCCCGACGAGGACGCGATCGTCGCCGCGGCGATGGCGCTGACCGACGTGTCGGCGCTCGCGCCGCGCGTCCTCAACACGCTGTCGGGCGGCGAGAAGGCGCGCGTGCACATGGCGCGGGTGCTGGCGCAGCTGTGGCATCCGCGCGCCGACGGAGCCGCGCGCTGGCTGCTGCTCGACGAGCCGACGGCCGCGCTCGACCTGGCCCACCAGCATGCCGCGATGCGGCTCTTGCGCGGCTGGGCCGGGCAGGGCGTCGGCGTGGTGGTGGTGCTGCACGACCTGAACCTGGCGCGGCGCTATGCCGACGAGGTGGTGGTGCTGGGCGTGCCTGACGTGCCCGGCGGGTTGTGCCAGGGCCCGACCGCCGAAGTGCTGGCGCCGCCGCTGATCGAGGCGGTCTGGCGCATGCCGTGCCAGAGCGTGGTCGGCGCGGACGGGACGGTGCAGTACCTGTTCGGCTAGGACCGCGGACGGGCGGTCAGCCGGTCAGTAGGTCAGCCGCTCCGGCCGCAGCTCCTGCAGGATCGTGGTCGCGATCTCCTCGATCGACTTGGTGGTGGTCGAGAGCCAGCGGATGCCGGCGCGCCGCATCATGGCCTCGGCCTCGCTGACTTCGTGGCGGCAGTTCTCGATGCTGGCGTAGCGTGAATTCGGCCGGCGCTCGTTGCGGATCTCGCTGAGCCGCTCGGGCTGGATGGTCAGGCCGAAGATCTTCTTGCGGTGCGGCATCAGCGCCGGCGGCAGCTGGCGGCGGTCGAAGTCTTCCGGAATCAGCGGGTAGTTGGCCGCCTTCAGGCCATGCTGCATCGCCAGGTAGAGCGAGGTGGGCGTCTTGCCGCTGCGGCTCACGCCCACCAGGATGACGTCGGCGCCCTGCAGGTCGCGGTTGCTCTGGCCGTCGTCGTGCTGCAGGCTGAAGTCGATCGCGGCGATGCGGTCGTTGTATTCCTTGCTCTTGCTGACGTCGCTGAAGCGGCCGATGCGGTGGTTGGACTTCATCGCCAGTTCGATCTCGAGCGGGCGCACGAAGGTGCCGAACATGTCCAGCAGCATGCCCTTGCAGCCGGTTTCGATCACTTCCAGCACGTCCATGTTGGCCAGCGTGGTGAAAACGATCGGGCGCACGCCCTCGAGTTCGGCCGTGTGATTGATCTGCCGCACCGCCTGGTGGGCCTTGTCGACCGTGTCGGTGAAGGGCAGCCGCACGTGGCGCGGTTTCATCTCGAACTGGGCGAGCACGGCGTTGCCGAAAGTCTCGGCCGTGATGCCCGTGCCGTCGGAAACGAAGAAGACAGTTCGTGTGTGCATGGTCTGGCGGTGTTGTCCTGCGACGCGCGCGGCCCCGGCGCGCCTACAATCCGCCCCATTATCGGGATTCCGCCCCTCGGCACCCACCGTATCTTTCCTTCCATGCCCACCGCGTCCGCACCCAAAGCAACGACAACGATCGTGCCGCGCCGTCCGCATGGAATGCAGCAGGTTTCAACTTCTGGAGCTTTCCCATGTCTGCACTTTTCGACGCGACCGCCCTGGTCGTACCGTTTGAAAACCTGAGAATGACCGACGTCGAGGCGGTTGGCGGCAAGAACGCCAGCCTCGGCGAGATGATCTCGCAGCTGCCCCAGGGCGTGCGCGTGCCCACGGGCTTCGCGACCACCGCCCATGGCTTCCGCCAGTTCCTGGCCCACGACGGCCTGGCCGACAAGATCAGCAAGCGCCTGGCCGCGCTCGACACCGAGGACGTGCGCGCGCTGGCCACCGCCGGCGCCGAGATCCGCGCCATGGTCGAGGCCCAGCCGTTCCCGGCCGACCTCGAGAAGGCCATCCGCGACGCCTTCGCCGCCCTGAGCGCCGGCAATCCGCAGGCCTCGTTCGCCGTGCGTTCCTCGGCCACCGCCGAAGACCTGCCCGACGCCTCCTTCGCCGGCCAGCAGGAGACCTTCCTGAACGTCGTCGGCATCGAGGACGTGCTGCACAAGATGAAGGAGGTGTTCGCCTCCCTCTACAACGACCGCGCCATCAGCTACCGCGTGCACAAGGGCTTCGCCCACGACGTGGTGGCGCTGTCGGCCGGCGTGCAGCGCATGGTGCGCTCCGACCTCGGCGCGGCCGGCGTGATGTTCACCATCGACACCGAGTCGGGCTTCGAGGACGTGGTGTTCATCACCTCGAGCTACGGCCTGGGCGAAACCGTGGTGCAGGGCGCCGTGAATCCCGACGAGTTCTACGTCCACAAGCCCACGCTCAACGCCGGCAAGCGCGCGGTGATCCGCCGCAACCTGGGCTCCAAGCTGATCCAGATGGAGTTCGCCACGCCCGAGGAGAAGAAGGCCTCCGGCAAGCTGGTCAAGACCACCGACGTGAAGGCCGAGCAGCGCAACCGCTATTCGCTGACCGACGACGAGGTCGAGCAGCTCGCCAGGTACGCGCTGGTGATCGAGCAGCACTACGGCCGTCCGATGGACATCGAGTGGGGCAAGGACGGCACCGACGGCCAGATCTACATCCTCCAGGCGCGTCCCGAGACCGTGAAGAGCCAGCAGCAGGGCAAGGCCGAGCAGCGCTTCAAGCTGCTGGGCCGCGGCGCCGTGCTGGCCGAGGGCCGCGCGATCGGCCAGAAGATCGGCACCGGCCCGGTTCGGCTGGTCCACAGCATCAGCGAGATGGACAAGGTGCAGGCCGGCGACGTGCTGGTCACCGACATGACCGACCCGAACTGGGAGCCGGTGATGAAGCGCGCCGCGGCCATCGTCACCAACCGCGGCGGGCGCACCTGCCACGCGGCCATCATCGCGCGCGAACTGGGCATCCCGGCCGTGGTCGGCTGCGGCGACGCCACCGACCTGCTGAAGGACGGCACCCTGGTCACCGTGAGCTGCGCCGAGGGCGACACCGGCTACATCTACGACGGCCTGCTCGAGACCGAGGTCACCGAGGTCCAGCGCGGCGTGATGCCCGAGATCGACATCCAGCTGATGATGAACGTCGGCAACCCGCAGCTGGCCTTCGACTTCGCGCAACTGCCCAACCACGGCGTGGGCCTCGCGCGGCTCGAGTTCATCATCAACAACAACATCGGCGTGCACCCGAAGGCGATCCTCGACTACCCGAACGTCGACAACGACCTCAAGAAGGCCGTCGAGTCGGTGGCCCGTGGCCATGCCTCGCCGCGCGCCTTCTACGTCGACAAGGTGGCCGAGGGCATCGCCACCATCGCCGCGGCCTTCTGGCCCAAGAAGGTGATCGTGCGCCTGTCGGACTTCAAGTCGAACGAGTACCGCAAGCTGATCGGCGGCAGCCGCTACGAGCCCGAGGAAGAGAACCCGATGCTGGGCTTCCGCGGCGCGGCGCGCTACCTCAGCGAGGACTTCGGCCAGGCCTTCGCCATGGAATGCGAGGCGCTCAAGCGCGTGCGCAACGACATGGGCCTGACCAACGTGCAGATCATGGTGCCCTTCGTGCGCACGCTGGGCCAGGCCGAGCGCGTGACCGGCCTGCTGGCCAAGTACGGCCTGAAGCGCGGCGACAACGATCTCAAGCTGATCATGATGTGCGAGGTGCCGAGCAATGCCATCCTGGCCGACGAGTTCCTCGAGTACTTCGACGGCTTCTCGATCGGCTCGAACGACCTGACCCAGCTCACGCTGGGCCTGGACCGCGACTCGGGCCTCGAGCTGCTGGCGGCCGACTTCGACGAGCGCGACCCGGCCGTCAAAGCCATGCTGAGCCGCGCCATCAAGGCCTGCAAGGACAAGGGCAAGTACGTCGGCATCTGCGGCCAGGGTCCGTCGGACCATCCCGACTTCGCGCTGTGGCTGGCGGAGCAGGGCATCGAGTCGATCTCGCTCAATCCCGACAGCGTGATCGACACCTGGCAGCAGCTCGCCAAGCGCTGAGCCGGCGACCGACCTGCGGGAATCCCCATCGGGGGATTCCCGTGTCAGGCGGGTGCCCATCTTCGGGAATGGCGTTTCCGGTGTCAGACTCGTGAAATTCATCACGAAGCGGCGCGCACCGGCCTTCCTTCCGTGGCGCGCGGCGATCCCGCTCGCAGCGGGCGTCGGTCACAGCACCGCCGGGAGACACGCATGATTCTTGTCAAGACGGAGACCGGCCAGCAGGTCCTCAAGGACCGCTCGGTCCCGCTGTCGCCGCGGCAGCGCACCGCTTTCATCCTGTTCGACGGCAAGCGTTCGGTCGACGACGTGATCGCGGCCGGCGCGGGCATCGCGCGCGAGGACATCGACCAGATGGTCGCACTGGGCCTGCTGAGCCCGCTGGGCGGTGCTGCCGTCGCGGAAACGCCCGCGAGCGCCGCCGAGGGCGCGCCCAAGGCCGGTTCCGGCCGCAGCAGCCAGCAGCGCTACACGGACGCCTATCCCATCGCCACGCGGCTCACGGCCAGCCTCGGGCTCAAGGGCGTGCGGCTCAACCTGCAGGTGGAGGGGGCCGGGGGCTACGAGGACCTCGTGGCGCTGGCGCCGAAGATCCGCGCGGCGGTCGGGCCCGAGAAGGCCGAGCCGCTGGACCGGGCGCTCTACGACTGAATCTGGGCTCATCCGGGCCGCTCGAGCGGCCGATTTGGCGTTTCGCCAAAGTTATGGCTACAATAGCCGGCTTTGCCTTGCCACACTGCGCCGACGCTGCGGGTGGCTTCAACCCCTTCTTCCGGGCAAAAAGCGGAAGAAGAAACCCACAAGGAGTGCCATGCGTCACTACGAAATCATTCTGCTGATCCACCCGGATCAAAGCGAGCAAGTTCCGGCCATGCTGGAGCGTTACAAGGGCCTGATCACGACCGGCGGCGGCAAGATCCACCGCGTCGAGGACTGGGGCCGTCGTCAACTGGCTTACCAGATCAACAAGCTCAACAAGGCGCACTACCTGTGCGTCAACATCGAAGCCGAACAGGCCGTGATGAGCGAACTGGAACACGCCTTCAAGTTCAACGACGCCGTGCTGCGCCACCTGACCGTTCAGAAGAAGAAGGCCGACACCGGTCCTTCGTCGATGATGAAGACGGTCGAGCGCGAAGAAGCCCGCAAGGCTCAACAGGCCGAATACGCCGCCGCCAACAACAACAACTGATGTCGGCGTGAGTGCTGCCGCTGCGGCAACCGGGGTCAACCAGCTTCTGCTGTCCGCCCATGTTGCCGAACTCGGTGCCTTGCGATTCACCCCGGCCGGTTTGCCCGCCATCGACCTGAAGCTCGAACACGAGTCGACCCTTCAGGTGGCGGGACAGTCCAGGCAGGTGAAGACGGCCCTCAAGGCCGTTGCGTTCGGCGCCATCGCCGAGCGGCTCGCAAAGCAGTCGATGGGAAGTCTCTGGCGATTCCAGGGGTTCCTCTCGACACCGGCCAACGGCAAGCTTCCGGTCCTGCACATCCAGGATTTTCAGCAAGATTAATTTTCGACAAGAGGTCCCACAATGGCCACGTTCAAGAAATTCAACAAAGACAAGCGCCCGAAGCGCAACACCCAGTCGCTGCTGTTCAAGCGCAAGCGTTTCTGCCGCTTCACCGTCGCTGGCGTCGAGGAAATCGACTACAAGGACATCGACACGCTGCGTGACTTCATCAGCGAAAACGGCAAGATCATCCCGGCCCGCCTGACCGGCACCCGCGCGATCTACCAGCGTCAGCTCAACACCGCGATCAAGCGTGCCCGCTTCCTCGCCATGGTCCCGTACAGCGACCAGCACCGCGTCTAAGAAGGAGACACAGCATGCAAGTCATTCTTCTGGACAAGGTCGTCAACCTCGGCACCCTCGGTGAAATCGTCAAGGTCAAGGACGGTTACGCCCGCAACTTCCTGATCCCGTCGGGCCGCGCCCGCCGCGCCACCGCCGCCAACAAGGCCGAGTTCGAAGCCAAGCGCGCCGAACTCGAAAAGGCAGCCGCTGCCAAGCTGGCCGAGTCGCAAGCCCAGGGCGAAAAGCTCGGCGGCACGACCGTCAAGCTGACGCAGAAGGCTGGCGTCGACGGCCGCCTGTTCGGCTCGGTCACCAACAGCGACATCGCTGAAGAGCTGGGCAAGCAAGGCTACAAGGTCGCGAAGTCGCAGGTTCGCCTGCCGAACGGCCCGATCAAGACCGTCGGCGACACCACCGTCAGCGTTTCGCTGCACACCGACGTGGTGGTCGACATCAACGTGACGGTCTACGGCGAAACCGCCTGATCGTTCCGGCGCGTCCTAGATGCGCTGCCAGAAGCCGCCTTCGGGCGGCTTTTGTTTTTTGTGCCCGCCGGCGGAAGTTGTCCCGCCCGCTGCACCGGAAGTTCACCTGTTATTCACAACCTTGTCCACGTGACGCCGCGGGGTGCGCGGGCTAGCATGGAGGGTTGCAAGGAAGCCCATGGCCGCCGTCTTTTCCTACGCCGACAACGATCCCTCCGACCGCCAGGTCGCGCAGCTGCGTATTCCGCCGCACTCGATCGAGGCCGAATCGAGCGTGCTGGGCGGCTTGCTGCTCGACAACACGGCCTGGGACCGCATGGGCGACCTGCTGGTCGACGGCGATTTCTACCGCCATGAGCACAAGCTGATCTTTGCCGCCATCGGCGGCCTGATCAACGGCAGCAAGCCCGCCGACGTGATCACGGTCTACGAGCAGCTGCAGACGCTCGGCAAGGCCGACGAGAGCGGCGGGCTGGTCTACCTGAACTCGCTCGCGCAGTACGTGCCGAGCGCGAGCAACATCCGCCGCTACGCCGAGATCGTTCGCGAGCGCTCGATCCTGCGCAAGCTGGTCTCGGCCAGCGACGAGATCGCGACCAACGCCTTCAACCCGCAGGGCAAGACGGTCGACAAGATCCTCGACGAGGCCGAGCAGAAGATCTTCAACATCGGCGAGGAAGGCACGCGGATGAAGCAGGGCTTCCAGAGCATGGATGCCCTGGTGGTCGAGCTGCTGGACCGCGTGACCGAGATGGCCGACAACCCGAACGACATCACGGGCGTTCGCACCGGCTTCTACGAGTTCGACAAGATGACCTCGGGCCTGCAGCCTGGCGACATGATCGTGCTGGCCGCGCGTCCGTCGATGGGGAAGACCTCGCTGGCGATCAACATCGCCGAGCACGTGGCGCTCAACGAGGGGCTGCCGGTGGCGGTGTTCTCGATGGAAATGGGTGCCTCCCAGCTCGCGGTGCGTATCGTCGGCTCGATCGGCCGCATCGACCAGGGCCACCTGCGCACCGGCAAGCTCACCGACGAGGAATGGCCGCGCCTGACCGAGGCCATCGAGAAGCTGCGCACCGTGTCGCTGCACATCGACGAGACCCCGGGCCTGTCGACCAGCGAGCTGCGCGCCAACGCGCGCCGGCTCGCGCGCCAGTACGGCCGCCTCGGCCTGATCGTGGTCGACTACCTGCAGCTGATGTCGACCAGCATGTCGGGCGACGAGAACCGGGCCACGGCCGTGGGCGAAATCTCGCGCGGCCTGAAGATGCTGGCCAAGGAGCTCAAGTGCCCGGTGATCGCGCTGTCGCAGCTCAGCCGCGGCGTCGAGAGCCGCACCGACAAGCGCCCCATGATGAGCGACCTGCGCGAATCGGGCGCCATCGAGCAGGACGCGGACATCATCATGTTCATCTACCGTGACGACTACTACAACAAGGAGTCGAAGGAGCCGGGCGTGGCCGAGGTGATCATCAGCAAGCATCGGAACGGCCCGACGGGCACCGTCAAGCTGGCCTTCCTGAAGCCCCTCACCAAGTTCGAGAACATGGCGATGGGCAGCGACGACTTTTGAGTTAGCGCCTTCAGCGCGGCTCGGTGGAGCGCGCGAGCGCCACGCCCGCATCGGGCGCGGTCGGAACGCCCTCGGGCCAGCTCTTCTGCAGCCGCTTCGCCTCGGCGGCCTCGGTCTTCACCTGCCGCAGCATGTCCGCCATCGTTTTGCCGGGCTCGTCGCGAAAGCGCTCGGCCAGCACCTCGACCGCGTCGATGCGGTCGATGCGAAAGCCGCGGAAGTCCTCGCGCAGCTCGCACCAGGTCGACAGCGTCCAGACCTTGCCCCAGTAGAAGCAGCCCAGCGGCCGCACCGTGCGCTCGCTGGGCTCGCCCGCCACGTCGCGGTAGACCAGGTGCAGCTTGTGGTGCGACTGCACTGCTTCGCGCAGCGTCTGCAGGCGTTCGCGCAGCAGGTCGCTGAGCCCCAGCGCGGGTGCGTAGAGCGCGAGCGCCTCGGCCGACACGCGCGCCGAAGGCGGCAGCACCGAGAGGATCTTGCCCAGCCCGGTCTCGATGTCGCGCGCCATCGCCGGGTCGACCCAGCTCTGCGCGAGCCGGGCCGCGGCCACCAGCGCCGAGGCCTCGTCCTGGGTGAACATCAGCGGCGGCAGTTCGAAACCCGCGCCGAGCCGGTAGCCCACGCCGGCCTCGCCCTCGATCGGTACGCCCTGGTGCTGCAGGTCGGCGATGTCGCGGTAGACCGTGCGCTCCGAGACCTCGAGCCGCTCGGCCAGGAAGGCGGCCGTGGTCAGGCGCCGGCCGCGGATCAGCTGGACGATCTGGAACAGGCGATCGGCACGGCGCATCAGCGCGTTCCCGCCAGCTTCTTCGCGAAGTCTTCGACGAAGTAGCGCTTGCCGCGCTGCACCACGGTGTGGCCCTCGGCCTCGAGCCGGGACATCTGCGCCTCGATGCCGCCGGGGTAGTTCGCATTGAGTTCGCCGCCGTTCTTGAGCGTGCGCCACCAGGGCACGGCGGCATCGCGCGCCGTCCCCTTGCTGCCGGCCGATTCCTCCACCGCATGTGCCACCATGCGCGCGAAGATCGCCGTGGTCACGGTGCAGCCGATGCTGGCCTGGTGCCGCGCCGCGATGTCCTCGCCAATGCCGAAGACCGTGGCGAGCCGCCCTTCGGGCACATCGCGCATCGCCGCCTCGACCTCGGCCGGGGAGGGCGTGGCGATGGTGCCCTCGCCGCGCCGCGCGCGCAGCGCCTCGGGGATCGGCTTGACGCTCGGCAGGTGAGGGTAGCCGGCCAGTCGGTCGCGCCAGCGCTTCGGTGGACTCATGAAACTCCGATGTGGATCGCCACCTTGTCCGGCCCGTCGTAGGCTTCGAAATCGCTGCGGTAGCGGCGCGCGATGTCCGGGTGCGCCTCGAAATACTGCCAGATGCGCTGCCAGGTGGCGATCACCATTTGCGGCATCTCGCCCTGGCCGTCGAAGACCAGGTAGTCGCCGGCCTCGATGGCCACGCTGTCCGCACCGCCCGAGACGGCCACGCCCACGGTCAGGTCGAAGGGGCCGTGGGCATCGGACTCATAGGCGGAATAGACGCCGAAGATGCGCGTGTCGCCCGTGCGATGCGGCGTCGCTTCGTAGGTCTGCTCGCCGAAGAAGCGCCCCCACAGCGCGCCGATGCGGGCGGTCGCGGGGTCGTTCTCTTCGCGGTTGGTGGTGCGGACCGTGAGGCCTGCGATCGCGAAGGCGTCGTGATGTAGTCGCACGGGTTCCATGGGGGTCTTCTCCTGAGGAGGTGTTCGGGTTGTCTGGTTCAAAGGGCCAGTGTCTTCAGGTCGGCCTTCATGCAGCGGGCGATCAAGGCCATGTCGGCATCGCCGATGTCGAACAGGCCGAAGCGGAACTTGTAGCCCATTGCTTCGGGTTCTCGATGAAGGCGAGGCGCTCGATCATCGGTGCGATCGGTGTCTCGTGCGCGACGGCATAGCGCACGTCGCGACGCCAGGGCACGAAGCCGCCACCCATGTCGAATTCGTAGGCCTCGCCAGGCTGCACGATGCCGATCGACACGAAGCTCTGCAGCCTGTCGGTGCCGCCGAACACCGTGGCCGGCGAATAGTAGGCCACGCGGTCGCCCGCGGCGACCCGCCGGAGCGGGCCCGGTTTGCCGTGGCAGGTCTGCATGAAGCCCTGCGGTCGGTGGTCGCGCCCGCGCCGGGCATGCTCGGCGCTCGCGACTGCAATCCAGTTGCGCTGCGGCATGGCGCTTCAGGCGAGGGCGTGCAGGCCGACTTCGTTGCCTTCGGTGTCGCGCAGATGGGCGATGAAGCCCATGCCGGGCGGCAGCGCCGACTTGGGCGCCACGATCTGCCCGCCGGCCGCCTCGATGCGCGACAGCACGGCGTCGATGCTGGGTGCGCAGTCGAGGTAGATGCGGATGCCGGTGCCCGCCTTCGCCGCGCCTTTCGCGCCGGCTTGCAGGGCGCCGCCGGTCGCGGGATCGTCGTAGGGGAACACCGCCAGCGGGTCGCCGCCGAGGGTCTCGCGGCGCAGCTTGCGGCCGAGCACGGTTTCGTAGAAGGCCTGGGCACGGTCCAGGTCGGCGACGGGGATCTCGAACCAGCTGATGGTCTTGGACATGAAGGGCTCTCTTTCGTTGGTGATGAAGAGCCTCGATGGTGCGGACCGGCTCCTGACAACGTCTTGTCAGGAGCCTGTCATCGCGGGACGAAGAAAAGCCCGCGCTGCTCCGGGGAGCGGGCGCGGGCTCGGGGCCGGCGAGGCGGTGTCTTAGAGCACGTCGCTCGCGAAATCGGCCAGTCGCGAGCGTTCGCCGCGCGCCAGCGTGATGTGCCCGCCGTGCGGCCAGCCCTTGAACTTGTCGACCGCGAAGGTCAGGCCCGAGGAGCCTTCGGTGAGGTAGGGCGTGTCGATCTGCGCGAGGTTGCCCATGCAGATGATCTTGGTGCCCGGACCCGCGCGCGTGATCAGCGTCTTCATCTGCTTGGGCGTGAGGTTCTGCGCCTCGTCGATGATCACGTACTTGTTGAGGAAGGTGCGCCCGCGCATGAAGTTCATGCTCTTGACCTTGATGCGGCTGCGGATCAGCTCGTTGGTGGCGGCGCGCCCCCATTCGCCGGCACCGCCGCCGTCGCCCTTGGCGAGGAACTCGAGGTTGTCGTCGAGCGCGCCCATCCAGGGGCCCATCTTCTCTTCCTCGGTGCCGGGCAGGAAGCCGATGTCTTCACCGACGCTCACGGTGGCGCGGGTCATGATGATCTCGGTGTAGCGGCGATCGTCGAGCACCTGCGTGAGGCCCGAGGCCAGCGCCATCAGCGTCTTGCCGGTGCCGGCCGTGCCGGTCAGCGTGACGAAGTCGATCTCGGGGTCCATCAGCAGGTTCATCGCGAAGTTCTGCTCGCGGTTGCGCGTGTTCACGCCCCACACCGCGTTCTTGCCCGAGCTGTAGTCCTTGAGCGTCTTGAGCACCGCGGTCTTCTCGCGGATCTCGGTGACGCGCGCATACATGCTCGGCTCGCCGGGCGCCTCGAAGAACACGAACTGGTTGATGTAGAGGTTGGGCACGATCGGGCCGCTGATGCGGTAGAAGGTGCTGCTGCCGCTCTGCCAGCTCTCCACCGTCTTGCTCTGGCGGGTCCAGAAGTCGGGGGGCAGGGCGAGCGAGCCCGAATAGAGCAGGTCGCCGTCTTCCAGCGTCTTGTCGTTCTGGTAGTCCTCGGCATCCAGGCCCAACGCGCGCGCCTTGACGCGCATGTTGATGTCCTTCGACACCAGCACCACCTCGCGCCTGGCGCGGTCGGGCGCCTCCTTGGCGTAGAGGTCGCGCAGCGCGTGCACCACGCCGAGGATCTGGTTGTCGGCCTTGCCCTGCGGCAGGCTCAGCGGCAGCGCGTAGTCGAGCGGCTCGGTCTGGAAGAACAGCTTGCCGCCGGCCTCGCGATGGCCGGTGGTGTCGAGCTTCAGGCCCTTGGCGATGTCGGCGTCCTGCGCGGCGGCCAGGGCGTCGAGCGTGCGGCTGGTCTGGCGGCCGTTGCGCGCGACCTCGGTCGTGCCCTTCTTGTGGCCGTCGAGCTCCTCGAGCACGATCATCGGCAGGTAGATGTCGTGTTCCTCGAAGCGGAACAGGCACATCGGATCGTGCAGCAGCACGTTGGTGTCGAGCACGAAGAGCTTGGCGGGGCCGCTCGAGCGGCTGCGCTTGGGCTTCGGTGCCGGCTGCGGCGCGGGCGCCTCGGCACGCGGGGCTTCGGCCGGCGCCGAACGGGTCAGGGCCTGCTGCTGCTGTGGCGCCGGGGTGGGCGCGGGTGTCGAGCGGGGCTTGCGGCGGGGGCGGGCGGCCGGTGCCGGCGGGGCTTCGAGGCCGCCGCCGGGGACTTCGGCCGAATGCCGGTCGAACAGTTCCAGCGCTTGCGGTCCGCTCGGCGCCTCGGTGTCGGCGCGTGCATCGCCGGACCGGCGGGACCCCCTGTGCGAAGAACGGGCGGGCGCGTCAATCGCGTCCGGAGAAAGCAGTGCGGCACGTTTCGTGGGGGCGGGGGGCAATGGCATGTGTCAGGTCGCTCGCAAAAAGGTGGGAACCAGAAAACGAAAAAGCCGCCTGAAGACCCAGGCGGCTTTGTTCGGAGGATGCGGTCGTGGAGCTCAACAGCATGCGGCCATTATGCACACCGCCTCTGGGGCGTCAGGACCACTTTACGCCGTTCGTTGGACATTCCCCACGCGAAAGCGCAATTGCGCACGCCTGACACGTGGGTGAAACCTTCGACCGGGCGGACTCGGTGGCTTCAGGCCGGCTTCTTCAGGGTCTTGACGGCCTTGAGGACTTCGTCGACGTGGCCCGGCACCTTGAGGCCGCGCCATTCGGCCTTCAGGATGCCGTCGGCGCCGATCAGGAAGGTGCTGCGCTCGATGCCCTTGACCTTCTTGCCGTACATGATCTTGTTCTTGACCACGCCGAACATGTGGCACATCTTCTCTTCCGTGTCGGCGATCAGTTCGAACGGCAACTCGAGCTTGGCCTTGAATTCGTCGTGCGACTTCATGTTGTCGCGCGAGACGCCGAACACCGTGGCGCCGGCTTTTTCGAAGTCCTTGTAGCGATCGCGGAATTGCATGGCTTCGGTCGTGCACCCCGGAGTGTTATCTTTCGGGTAAAAATACAGGACCAGGACATGGCCGAGGTGCGAAGTATTCGAAACCTTGAGGCCACCGGTGGCGTTGGCGTCGAATTCGGGAATGGGTTTGTTGACAACGATCGCCATGAAACTTGTTTTCTCCGTTTGTTTCCACTGCCCGAGCCTGCCTGTGTCGAGCTGAAGCGCCTTTCGGTGCCGCTCGCCAAAATCTCGGGTCCTCGGTTGATGGAAGATTGGTCGTTGCTAACTCTGGGTGCCCGGTGGCCCCCAAAAGGAGCGCGCCAGGCGGTTCGCAACCCGAGATTTTACCCCGAAAACCCCTCTCTCAGCCACCCTGGGGCCGCTCGACCAGCAGGGCCGCGACCACGTGCCGGCCTTCGCCGGCCAGGATGTTGTAGGTGCGGCAGGCCGCGGGGGTGTCCATGGTCTCGACGCCGGTGCGCTGGGCCATCAGGGGTTTGAGCCACGCGGGCTGCGGGAAGCGGATGCGCGCGCCGCTGCCGAAAATGACCAGTTCCGCGCCCAGCGCGGCCAACTGGGCGAAGTGCTCGGGGCCCAGGTCCTCGAAGCGGCTGCAGTTCCATTCGAAGCGCTCGCCGCGCGAGCCGACGACCACGCTGCCCTCGACCTTTTCGTTGTTGATGGCGACCCAGCCCGGGCCGTGCGCGGTGAGGGTCTGGGTGTCGGATTTGTCGGGCTGGAGCTTCATCGGGGCACTGGGAACTGTGGTCAAATTATAGGTTTTCCCTAGTGACACGAGGCTCGCCAGGGCCTTTGCGGGCCGCGCGGCGATCCACGCAGTCTTCACACTTTCTTGCATGAACCGCGCCCGGGAGGGCCCTTTGAAGCAGCTCAAGAAATCGGCCAAGCTGGCCAACGTGCTCTATGACATTCGCGGTCCGATCATGGACGCGGCGAAGCAGATGGAGGAGGACGGCCAGAAGATCATCAAGCTCAACATCGGCAACCTCGCCGTGTTCGGCTTCGATGCGCCCGAGGAAATCCAGCAGGACATGATCCGCAACCTGCCCACCTCGGCCGGTTACTCGGACAGCAAGGGCGTCTTCGCCGCGCGCAAAGCGGTGATGCACGAGACGCAGAAGCAGGGCATCGCTGGCGTGACCCTCGACGACATCTACCTGGGCAACGGCGCCAGCGAGCTGATCGCCATGTCCACCAATGCGCTGCTCAACGATGGCGACGAGCTGCTGCTGCCGGCCCCCGACTATCCGCTGTGGACCGCCTCCACGAGCCTGTCGGGCGGCACGCCGGTGCACTACCTGTGCGACGAGGAGAACGGCTGGATGCCCAACCTGGCGGACATCCGCGCCAAGATCACGCCGCGCACCAAGGGCATCGTGGTCATCAACCCGAACAACCCGACCGGCGCGCTGTATTCCGACGCGCTGCTCAAGAGCATCGTCGAGATCGCGCGCGAACACGGCCTCGTGATCTTCGCCGACGAGGTCTACGACAAGGTGCTTTACGACGACGTGAAGCACACGGCGATCGCGAGCCTGTCGAGCGACGTGCTCACGCTGACCTTCAATTCGCTGTCCAAGAGCTACCGCTCCTGCGGCTACCGCGCCGGCTGGCTCGTGGTGTCGGGCGACAAGCGCGCCGCGCGCGACTACATCGAGGGCCTGAACATGCTCTCGAACATGCGGCTGTGCGCCAACGTGCCCGGCCAGTGGGCGATCCAGACCGCGCTCGGCGGCTACCAGAGCATCAACGAGCTGGTGGGCGAGGGCGGCCGGCTGCGCCGCCAGCGCGACCTGGCCTACGAACTGATCACCGCGATCCCCGGCGTGAGCTGCGTCAAGCCCAGCGCCGCGCTCTACATGTTCCCGAAGCTCGACCCGAAGGTCTACCCGATCGAGGACGACCGCCAGTTCTTCCTCGAACTGCTGAAGGAAACCCGCGTGATGCTGGTGCAGGGCACCGGCTTCAACTGGGCCACGCCCGACCACTTCCGGATCGTGTTCCTGCCCCACGAGGACGACCTGCGCGAGGCCATCAACCGCATCGCGAAGTTCCTGGAGCAGTACCGCCTGCGCCGCAAGACGGAGTCATGAAAGCCGCCTGCGCCGCCGCGGCCCTGTCGCTCGCCGCGTTGTCCGCCTCGGCCGCCGGGCCTGCCGCCAAGGCGCCGGTGTCCTTCACGCACAACGACTGGGAACTGGCCTGCGACAACACGCGCACCTGCCGCGCGGCCGGCTACCAGTCCGAAACCGGCGCCAACGAGCCGGTCTCGATGCGCATCACGCGCCTCGCCGGGCCGGGCACCGCGCTTGAGATCGACCTGCAGATCGGCACCGAGGACGTCAAGGGCCCGTTGCGCCTGACGGTCGGCAAGGCCGTGGTGCCGGGCCTGAAGAACGATGCCCTGAGCCTCGATGCCGCCCAGATCCGCGCCGTGCTGCCCGAGCTGCTCAAGGCCGACAGCGCCAAACTCACGGCCGGCGGCGGCCGCGAATGGCAGCTCTCGCTCTCGGGCCTGAACGCCGTGCTGCTCAAGATGGACGAGGCCCAGGGCCGCATCGACACCCCCGGCGCGCTGGTGCGCCCCGGCGGAAAGGCCGAATCGACGGTGCCGGCGGCCGTGCCCGCGCCCGTCGTGCGCGCGGTCCAGCCCGCGAAGCCGAAGCCGGGCGACGACGCCCTGGCCGCGCGCATCTTCCCCTCGCTCGACCTCAAGAAGGCCATCGAGTACTGCAACAACAGCGAGAAGGTCGACCCGAAGTCGCTCGAGGTGCATCGCCTCACCGGCACCAGGGTGCTGCTGTCGCTGGGCTGCGGCATGGGCGCCTACAACTACTCCAGCCTGCAATGGCTCGCCAACGACAAGCCGCCCTATGCGCCGGTCGCGCTCGAGGCCAACGGCGAGTACGACGACAAGGACGCCAGCATCACCTCCAGCTTCAAGGGCCGCGGCATCGGCGACTGCTGGTCCAGCGAGACCTGGCATTTCGACGGCCAGGGCTTCGTGCGCACGGCCGCCGAGAGCGACCATATGTGCCGCGGCTTCGCCGGTGGCGCCTGGTCGCTGCCGCGCTACGTCAGCCGCGTCGTGAGCGCCGCGCCGTCCACCACCCCATCCAAACCATGAACGCGACTCTCCCCATGAAACCCATCCAAGTAGGCCTGCTCGGTGCAGGCACGGTCGGCAGCGGCACCTTCAAGGTGCTCCAGCGCAACCAGGAGGAAATCAAGCGCCGCGCCGGCCGCGGCATCGAGATCACCATGGTGGCCGACCTCGACACCGCGCGCGCCCGCGAAGTAGCCGGCGACGGCGTCAAGGTGGTCGGCGACGCGCGCGAGGTCATCGCCAATCCCGACATCGACATCGTGATCGAGCTGATCGGCGGCTACGGCATCGCCAAGCAGCTCGTGCTCGAGGCCATCGCGGCCGGCAAGCACGTGGTCACGGCCAACAAGGCGCTGCTCGCGGTGCACGGCACCGAGATCTTCGCGGCCGCGCATGCCAAGGGCGTGATGGTGGCCTTCGAGGCCGCGGTGGCCGGCGGCATCCCGATCATCAAGGCACTGCGCGAAGGCCTGACGGCCAACAGCATCCAGTGGCTGGCCGGCATCATCAACGGCACCACCAACTTCATTCTCTCGGAGATGCGCGACAAGGGCCTGGACTTCGCGACCGTGCTCAAGGAAGCGCAGCGCCTGGGCTATGCCGAAGCCGATCCCACCTTCGACATCGAGGGCGTCGACGCCGGCCACAAGGTCACGCTGATGAGCGCGCTGGCCTTCGGCATCCCGGTGCAGTTCGACAAGGCCCACATCGAGGGCATCACCAAGCTGGCCGCGCAGGACATCAAGTACGCCGAGCAGCTCGGCTACCGCATCAAGCTGCTGGGCGTCACCAAGCGCACCGCCAAGGGCATCGAGCTGCGCGTGCATCCCTCGCTGGTGCCGAGCAAGCGCCTGCTGGCCAACGTCGAGGGCGCGATGAACGCCGTGGTGGTGCATGGCGATGCCGTCGGCACCACGCTCTACTACGGCAAGGGCGCGGGCAGCGAGCCCACCGCCAGCGCGGTGATCGCCGACCTGGTCGACATCACGCGCCTGCATACGGCCGATGCCGCGCACCGCGTGCCGCACCTGGCCTTCCATCCCGATGCGCTGAGCGACCTGCAGGTGCTGCCGATGGCCGAGGTGGTCACCAGCTACTACCTGCGCCTGCGCGTGGCCGACCAGGCCGGTGTGCTGGCCAAGGTCACGGGCCTGCTCGCGACCGCCGGCATCAGCATCGACGCCGTGCTGCAGCGTGAAGCCGACGAGGTCGGCGGCGAGGGCTCGACCCAGACCGACCTGATCATCCTCACGCACGACGCGCGCGAAGGCACGGTCGACGAAGTCATGGCCGAGCTGCAGGCGTTGCCGACGGTGCTCGAGCCCATCGTGCGCATCCGCAAGGAAGAGTTGAAGTGAACTACCTGAGCACCCGCGGCCATCCCGACCGCAAGCGCTTCTGCGAAATCCTGCTCGAGGGCCTCGCGCCCGACGGCGGCCTCTACCTGCCGGAAAGCTATCCGCGGGTCGATGCCGCCACGCTCGCGAAGTGGCGTTCGCTGTCCTATGCCGAGCTGGCCTTCGAGATCCTGTCGCTCTACATCGACGACATTCCGCCGGCCGACCTGAAGGCGCTCTGCGCGAAGACCTACACCGCCGAGGTCTTCGGCTCCGAAGAGATCGTGCCGCTGCGCGAGCTCGAGGACGGCGTCTACCTCGAAGCCCTGTCCAACGGCCCCACGCTGGCCTTCAAGGACATGGCGATGCAGCTACTGGGCAACCTGTTCGAGTACGAACTGGCCCGCCGCGGCGCCGAGCTCAACATCCTGGGCGCCACCAGCGGCGACACCGGCAGCGCGGCCGAGTACGCGATGCGCGGCAAGAAGGGCGTGCGCGTCTTCATGACCTCGCCCGACGGCCGCATGAGCCCGTTCCAGCAGGCGCAGATGTTCAGCCTGCAGGACGAGAACATCCACAACATCGCCATCACGGGCGTGTTCGACGATTGCCAGGACATCGTGAAGGCGGTTTCGAACGACCTGGCCTTCAAGCGCAAGTACCGCATCGGCACCGTCAACTCGATCAACTGGGCGCGGCTGCTGGCGCAGGTGGTCTACTACTTCGCCGGCTATTTCCAGGCCACGGCGAATGACGAGCAGCCGGTGAGCTTCACCGTGCCCTCGGGCAACTTCGGCAACATCTGCGCCGGCCACGTGGCGCGCATGATGGGCCTGCCGATCCACACGCTGGTGGCCGCCACCAACGAGAACGACGTGCTCGACGAGTTCTTCCGCACCGGTGTCTACCGCGTGCGCGGCGCCGCCGACACGCACGAGACCTCGAGCCCGTCGATGGACATCAGCAAGGCCAGCAACTTCGAGCGCTTCGTGTTCGACCTGGTCGGCCGCGACAGCGGCAAGCTGCGCAGCCTGTTCGTCGACGACCTGAACCGCCAGGGCTTCTTCGACCTGAGCGCCGATCCCGCCTTCGCGCAGGCCGCGTCGCGCTTCGGTTTCCGCAGTGGCCGCAGCACGCACGCCGACCGCCTCGCGACCATCCGCGACACCGAGAGGCGCTTCGCCACCCTGGTCGACCCGCACACCGCCGACGGCCTCAAGGCCGCGCGCGCGCACCTGGCGACGGGCGTGCCGATGGTGGTGCTCGAGACCGCGCTGCCGATCAAGTTTGCGGCCACGCTGGTCGAGGCCCTGGGCGAGGAGCCCGCGCGGCCCGCGAAGTTCGAGGGCATCGAGGCGCTGCCCAAGCGCGTGGTCAAGCTGCCGGCTGATGCCGAAGCGGTGAAAGCCTACATCGCGGAACACTGCGACTGAGCAAGCGAAAAGAAGGGGTGGCCGGGCGGCCGCCCCCGATTGGCATTCAAAGCTATCCCCTGAATAGCATCGGAGACATCGGATGAAAGTGGTCGGCTTCGCCGGTTACTCGGGCGCCGGCAAGACCACGCTGGTCGAGCGGCTGATTCCCGTGCTCAAGCGCGCCGGACTGCGCGTGTCGGTGGTCAAGCACGCGCACCACAAGTTCGACATCGACCATCCGGGCAAGGACACCTGGCGCCACCGCGAGGCCGGTGCCTTCGAGGTGGTGGTCGCCTCCGACCGTCGGCTGGCGCTGATGCGCGAGTTCGAGACGCCGGTCGATCTCGACGTGCACCAGCTGATCGCCGAGCTCTACAGCGGCGCCGACTGGGTGCTGGTCGAGGGCTTCCGCCACAGCGACCTGCTCAAGATCGAGGTCTGGCGCCCGTCCGGCGAGGGCGAGGATCCGCGGCCCTCGCTCTATCCCGAAGATCCCTTCGTCGTCGCGATCGCCGCCAACGCCAGCCTGCCGGTTTCGACCGAGCGGCCCGTGTTCGACCTCGACGACGCCGAGGCCATCGCGCGCTGGCTGATCGACAGCGGCGAGCGCTTCGACTACAACCCCGAGCACCATGGCTGACTCTCCCGCTGTTCCCTTCGCCGCCTCCTCGCGCCGGCCGCCGCTGCTGCCGCTCGACGACGCGATCGCCCAACTGCTCGCCAAGGCCCGGCCGGCGCTGCCGTCCGAGCTGGTCAGCACCTTCGATGCCGACGGCCGCGTGCTGGCCGCGGACCTCGTGGCCGGCCTCACCGTGCCGCCGCGCGACAACAGCGCGATGGACGGCTACGCGCTGCGCGTGGCCGATTGCGCCACCCCCGGCGCGCTGCTGAAGGTGGCGCAGCGCATTCCCGCGGGCACCGTCGGCACGCCGCTCTTGCCCGGCACCGCGGCGCGGATCTTCACCGGCGCGCAGATTCCCGAGGGCGCCGATGCGGTCGTGATGCAGGAAGACACCGCCGCCATCGCGGAGGAGGGCGGCCTGGGCAGCGTGCGCATCGAGATCGTGCCCGCGGCCGGCCAGTGGATCCGCCGCGCCGGTGAGGACGTGGCGGCCGGCGACGTGGTGCTGCGCAAGGGCGAGCGCCTCACGCCCGCCGCGCTGGGGCTGGCGGCCAGCATCGGCTTCGACCGGCTGCCGGTGGCGCGCAAGCCGCGCGTGGCGCTGCTGTCCACCGGCGACGAGCTCGTGATGCCCGGCGAGGTCGCGCCCGAGGCGATGAAGCCCGGCGCGATCTACAACTCCAATCGCTTCTTCATGCGCGCGCTGCTGCACCGGCTGGGCTGCGAGGTCCACGACCTCGGCATCGTGCCGGACCGGCGCGAGGCGACCATCGAGGCGCTGCGCGAGGCGGCCGACCACAACGACCTGATCATCACCACTGGCGGCGTGTCGGTCGGCGAGGAGGACCACATCCGTGCCGCGCTGCAGGCGCTCGGCGAGATCGAGCTGTGGTCGCTCTCGATGAAGCCCGGCAAGCCCTTCGCCTACGGCTCGATCCCGCGCTCGGGCCGGGGCGACGCGCAGGGCCACTGCCACGTCACCGGGCTGCCCGGCAATCCGGTGTCGAGCTTCCTGACCTTCCTGATGCTGGTGCGGCCCTTCCTGCTGACGCTGCAGGGCGCCAGCCGCGTCACGCCCGAGCCGGTGCGCATGCGCGCCGACTTCGACTGGCCGCGCGCCGACAAGCGCCGCGAGTTCCTGCGCGCGCGTCGCAATGCCCAGGGCGGGCTCGAACTGTTCGGCAACCAGAGCTCGGGCGTGCTGACCTCGATGGTCCGGGGCGACGGGCTGGTCGACAACCCCTCGGGCCAGACCATCCGGGCCGGCGATCCGGTCGAATTCATTCCCCTCGCATCCTTGCTGTCCTGACGCGCATGAAGGTCCATCTCCGTTATTTCGCCTCGGTGCGCGAAGCGCTCGGCAAGAGCGACGAAACCATCGACACCGCGGCGCCCACGCTGGCCGCGCTGCGCGACGAGCTGATCGCGCGCGGCGGCGCCTACGCCACGGTGCTCGCGCGCGGCCGCGCGCTGCGCATGGCGCTCGACCACACCATGAGCGACGAGGCCGCGGCCCCGCACGAAGGCTGCGAGGTCGCGTTCTTCCCGCCCGTCACGGGCGGCTGAGGGCCGCGTCCAGCGCCACCAAGCGCTCGCGCAGCGCGTCCGAGGCACGCGTCATCGGCGAGCGCAGCTCGTCGCGCAGCGCGCCCTGGTGCGCCAGCAGGGCCTTCAGCGGGCCCGGATTGGCTTCCGTGAACAGGCCCTCGACCAGCGGCTGCAGCGGCTGCCACAGCGCGCGCGCCTCGGCCAGCCGACCTTCGCGCAGCAGCGCGATCAGCCGCACGAAGCGCGCCGTCTGCACATGGCCGCTGGCCGCGATCGCGCCCACGCCGCCCTCGGCCACGGTGCCGAAGATCTGGCCGTCCTCGCCCGCGAGCACCTGCAGCCGGCCATCGGCGATCACGGCGCGGGTCTTGCCCGCGTCGCCGCCGCAGTCCTTGATGCCGCGGATGCGCGGGTTGGCGGCCAGCGCCAGCAGCGTGTCGCGCGCGATCGTGGCGCCGGTGCGGTAGGGGATGTCGTAGATCAGCAGCGGCGCGGCGCTGGCCTCGGCGATGGCGCCGAACCATTCGAGCAGGCCGGCCTGCGAGGGCCGGATGTAGTGCGGCGCCGGCACCAGCAGGCCCGCGAGCGGGCGCTGCGCGAGCCGGCGCACCCAGGCCGTGGTCTTGCCCAGGTGGTAGCCCGAGAGGCCCATGATCAGCGGCAGGCCGCCCGCGGCCTCGGCCACCGTGTCGAGCGCGGCGAGCTGCTCGGCCTCGTCGAGCGCCGCCGCCTCGCCGGTCGAGCCGCAGACCACGAAGCCGGCCACGCCATCGGCGGCCAGGCGGCGCGTGAGTGCGGCCAGCGCCGCATGGTCGAGCGCGCCGTCGCGAAACGGGGTCACGAGGGGAATCCACAGGCCCGAGAAATCGGGAGCGGCGGTGGCGGAGGAGGAATGGTTGGCGGGCACGCGGGCGTCCTTTCGACGATCGACCGATGGAAGGAACCATCGTCCGATGCGCGCGCAACCCATGCGGGGCCAGTGCCTGTGCCGGTTCCGTCGCTCATCCGACGACGGAACCGAAGCTCCGGTCAGACGAGCTTTGGTTTTTTGGCTTTGCCGCCCAGGCGCGCGCCGTTCGTGCCTTCGGTCGAAGGTGCGGGCGAACGTGCGGTCAGGGCGAACATGGGGCTGGAGTTTAGCCGCGAGCGCCGCGGTGCCACAATTTGCACATGGCATTTCCGCAACGCGTCACCATCCAGACGGCCGATTTCGATCTCGGCGCCGAAGTCGCCGCCCTGCGCGCGAGCGACGCGCGCATCGGCGCCGTCTGCAGCTTCATCGGCACCGTGCGCGATCGCAACGACGGCACCGATGTCGCGTCGATGGAGCTCGAGCACTACCCCGGCATGACCGAGAAATCGATCGAGGCCATGATCGACGAAGCACACGAACGCTTCGACATCCTCGGCGTGCGCGTGATCCACCGCGTGGGCCTGCTGCAGCCGCTCGCGCAGATCATGATGGTGGCGGTGGCCTCGGCGCACCGCGGCGAGAGCTTCCAGGCCTGCGAGTTCCTGATGGACTACCTCAAGACCCAGGCGCCGTTCTGGAAGAAGGAGCAGACGCCCGAGGGCGCCCGCTGGGTCGATGCGCGCGTCGCGGACGACGCGGCGCTTGCGCGCTGGGGCATCAGCGCGTCGAACGCCTGAACGCGCTCACAGCGGCTTGAAGCCGCTCGACTGGATGATCCGCTCCCAGGTCTGCGTGTAGCTGCGCACGCGGCCCGCGAACTGGCCCTGCGGCTCGTAGCCGACCGTCAGGCCCAGCGTGGTGAGCTTCTGCTTCACGTCGGGCATGGCCAGCACCTTCTGCAGCGCCTCGCCGTACTTGTCGATGATCGGCTGGGGCGTACCCACGGGCGCGAAGATGCCGTAGTAGGGCAGGTCCTCGAGGTTCGCGAAGCCCAGTTCGGTGAAGGTCGGCACGTTGGGCAGCAGCGCCTGGCGCTTGGCGCCGATCGAGGCCACGATGCGCAGCTTGCCGGCCTTGTGGTTCTCGATGAAGTCGGGCACCGAGGCGATGCCGGCCGTGATCTGGTTGCCCAGCATGTCGGCCGTCATCGGCGCGCTGCCGCGGTAGGGCGCGGGCTGCACGTCGATCTTGTACTTGTCCGAGATCATCTTCACGAGGAACTCGGGGATCGAGGCCGGCGCCGGGATGCCGATGGTCTCCTTGCCGCCCTTCTGCGTGCGCACCCACTTGACGTACTCGTCGATGCTCTTGGCCGGCGTGCCGCCCGACACCGCGAGCACGTTGGCGAAGGTCGCGAAGCCGGCCACGGGCACGAAGTCGGTGGCGGGATTGAAGCCCGGGTTCTTGACCACCTGCGGCAGGATCGAGATCGTGTGGTCGTGCGTGAGGAACAGCGTGTGGCCGTCGGCCGGCGAGGACTTCAGCACCTGCGCGGCGATCTGGCCGCCCGCGCCCGCGCGGTTCTCGACCACCACCGGCGCGCCGAGCTCGTCCTTGAGCTTCTCGCCCAGCGTGCGCGCGATCGCGTCGGTGCCGGCGCCGGCCGGGAAGCCGACCAGGATGCGGATCGGCGTGCCGCTCTGGGCCTGTGCCAGCCCGGCCATGCCCAGGGCAGCCGCGAGGAGGCCCACGCCGAGCGCGCGGCGCACCGGTTGGACGCGCTGCATTGAAAAAACCATGATCGACTCCATTCGAGAAGAGAGAAATGCCTACGGGCGGAAGGGTGCGGGCATCGTGCAATAGCCGTGCCCGCCACGCGGGCCCGGCCCGCAACCTTGAATCGTGCCCGAACAGCCCTATTTTGGATGCAGGAATACCACCATGCGACAAGACAAACTCACCACCAAGTTCCAGGAAGCGCTGGGCGACGCGCAGTCGCTCGCGCTCGGCAACGACAACGCCTACATCGAGCCGGCCCACCTGCTGGCCGCGATGCTGCGCCAGGACGACGGCCCGCGCGCGCTGCTCGAGCGCGCCGGGGTCAACGTGCCCGGCCTCGCCCAGGCCGCCGAGGCGGCCATCAAGAAGCTGCCCCAGGTGCAGGGCCACGACATCGTGCAGGTCGGCCCCGAGCTCGGCAAGCTGCTGCAGGCGACCGAGAAGGAAGCCCTCAAGCGCAACGACCAGTTCATCGCGGGCGAACTCTTCCTGCTGGCCGTGGCCGACAGCAAGAGCGACGTCGGCCGGATCGCCAAGGAGAACGGCCTCTCGCGCAAGTCGCTCGAGTCCGCGATCGACGCGGTGCGCGGCGGCCAGGGCGTGAACAGCGCCGATGCCGAAGGCCAGCGCGAAGCACTGAAGAAATACACGCTCGACCTCACCGAGCGCGCGCGCCTGGGCAAGCTCGACCCGGTGATCGGCCGCGACGAGGAGATCCGCCGCGCGATCCAGGTGCTGCAGCGCCGCACCAAGAACAACCCCGTGCTGATCGGCGAACCCGGCGTGGGCAAGACCGCCATCGTCGAAGGCCTCGCGCAGCGCATCGTCGCGGGCGAGGTGCCCGATTCGCTCAAGGGCAAGCGCGTGCTGTCGCTCGACATGGCCTCGCTGCTCGCGGGCGCCAAGTTCCGCGGCGAGTTCGAGGAACGGCTGAAGACCGTGCTCAACGAACTCGCGAAGGACGAGGGCCAGACCATCGTCTTCATCGACGAGCTCCACACCATGGTCGGCGCCGGCAAGGCCGAGGGCGCGATGGACGCGGGCAACATGCTCAAGCCCGCGCTCGCGCGCGGCGAGCTGCACTGCGTGGGCGCCACCACGCTCGACGAATACCGCAAGTACATCGAGAAGGACGCCGCGCTCGAGCGCCGCTTCCAGAAGATCATCGTGGGCGAGCCCAGCGTCGAGGCCACCATCGCGATCCTGCGCGGCCTGCAGGAGAAATACGAAGTGCACCACGGCGTGCAGATCACCGACCCGGCCATCGTGGCCGCGGCCGAGCTCTCCGACCGCTATGTCACCGACCGCTTCCTGCCCGACAAGGCCATCGACCTGATCGACGAGGCCGCGGCCAAGATCAAGATCGAGATGGACTCCAAGCCCGAGGTGATGGACCGCCTCGACCGCCGCCTGATCCAGCTGCAGATCGAACGCGAGGCCGTGCGCCGCGAGAAGGACGAGGCCTCGCAGAAGCGCTTCGGCCTGATCGAGGACGAGATCGCCAAGCTGCAAAAGGAGATCGCCGACTACGACGAGATCTGGCAGGCCGAGAAGGCCCAGGCCCAGGGCAGCGCGCACGTGCGCGAGGACATCGACAAGATCAAGTTCCAGATCGAGGAATGGAAGCGCAAGGGCGACTTCAACAAGGTCGCCGAGCTGCAGTACGGCCAGCTGCCGGCGCTCGAGAAGCGCCTGAAGGAAGCCGAGGCCAGTGAAGCGAACAAGGGCAAGTCGAGCGCGCACACGCTGCTGCGCACCCAGGTCGGCGCGGAAGAGATCGCCGAGGTCGTGGCGCGCGCCACCGGCATCCCGGTCGCCAAGCTGATGCAGGGCGAGCGCGACAAGCTGCTCGTGATGGAAGACAAGCTGCATGAGCGCGTGGTGGGCCAGGACGAGGCCATCGGCGCGGTCGCCAATGCGATCCGTCGCTCGCGCTCGGGCCTGTCCGATCCGAACCGGCCCACGGGCTCGTTCCTGTTCCTCGGCCCCACGGGCGTGGGCAAGACCGAACTCTGCAAGGCGCTCGCGGGCTTCCTGTTCGACAGCGAGGACCACCTGATCCGCATCGACATGAGCGAGTTCATGGAGAAGCACTCGGTGGCCCGCCTGATCGGCGCGCCGCCCGGCTACGTGGGCTACGAGGAGGGCGGCTACCTGACGGAAGCCGTGCGCCGCAAGCCCTACAGCGTGGTGCTGCTCGACGAGGTCGAGAAGGCGCATCCGGACGTGTTCAACGTGCTGCTGCAGGTGCTCGACGATGGCCGCCTGACCGATGGCCAGGGCCGCACCGTGGACTTCAAGAACACGGTGATCGTGATGACCAGCAACATCGGCTCGCCGATCATCCAGGCCATGGTGGGCAAGCCGGGCGAGGAGATCAAGGAAGCGGTGTGGGACGAGCTGAAGAACTACTTCCGCCCCGAGTTCCTCAACCGCATCGACGAGACGGTGGTGTTCCATGCGCTCGACGCGAAGAACATCGAGTCGATCGCCGCGATCCAGCTCAAGGTGCTGCAGGCACGGCTCGCGAAGATGGACCTGGGCCTCGAGGTGTCGCCGGCGGCGCTGGCCGAGATCGCCAAGGTCGGCTTCGACCCGGTGTTCGGCGCCCGTCCGCTGAAGCGCGCGATCCAGCAGCGCATCGAGAATCCGCTCTCGCGGCTGCTGCTCGACGGCAGCTTCGGGCCGAAGGACACGATCGAGGTCACGACCGACCCGATCCGCTCGCCGGGCCAGTTCGGCTTCGCAAAAGCAGGAAATCCCGGAAAAACCGGGGAACCTGCGGCTGAAGCCTCGGCCTAAGATGGAATGATGAACTTCATTCTTCGCGTGATCCTCGTGATGCTGGGCCTGGTCTTCGCGGCCAGCCTGGCGGTTGCCGTGGTGCTGCTGGCCGCGGTGTGGGGCGTGCGCTACGCCTGGGGCCGTCTCACGGGCAAGCCCGTGACGCCGTGGGTGATGCGCTTCAACCCGCGTTCGGGCTTCGAACGCTTCCGCAGCGCCGCCCAGCCGGCCGAGCCCTCGGCTGCCGACGTGGCCAATGCGCGCGCGCGTGGCGAGTCGGTGCGCAGCCCGCTGCTGCGCGAGCGCGGCGGCAACGTGACGGACGTGCAGGCCCGTCCCGCGACGCGCGGCGAGTAAGCAGCTGCAACACGGCTGCAGTTTTTTTCAGATCACGAAAGGCCGGCTTCGCGCCGGCCTTTTCTTTTCTGACGACCCTCAGGCGTACAGCGCCTCGATCTCGCCCGCATAGGTCTTGTAGATGCTCGAGCGCCGCACCTTCATGGTCGCGGTGACCTCGCCATCGTCGTGGTCGAGTTCCTTGGTCAGCAGGTGGAAGCGCCGCACCTGCGCCACCTGCGCGAGGCGCGCATTGCCGCGCTGCAGCTCGGCATCGATCAGCTCGCGCACGCGCGGCAGCTCGACCAGCGAACGGAAGTGGGTGAAGGCCAGGCGCTGCGCCTCGGCCCATTTGCCCACCGTCTCGTAGTCGATCTGCACCAGTGCCGAGACGAACTTGCGCCCCTCGGCGATCACGATGCATTCCTTGACGTAGGGGCTGGCCTTCATCGTGTTCTCGATCTCCGAAGGCGTGAGGTTCTTGCCGCCCGCGGTGATCATGATGTCCTTGAGCCGGTCGACGATGCGCAGTTGCCCCCCTTCCTCGGCCACCACGTCGCCGGTATGCAGCCAGCCGTCGCGGATCGACGCGGCCGTGGCCTCGGGGTTCTTGTAGTAGCCACGGAACACCATCTCGCCGCGGATCTGCAGCTCGCCCTGGTCGCCCACGCGGTGCTCCACGCCCTCGGTCGCCGGTCCCACGGTGCCCACCTTCACCTGGTCGAGCCGGTGGCCGCTGACCATGCCGGTCGATTCGGTGAGGCCGTAGACCTCGACCAGCGGCACGCCCAGCGTGCGGAAGAAGCGCACCACGTCGGGCGGGATCGGCGCGGCGCCGGTCAGCGCCACGCGCGCGCTGCGCAGGCCGATGAAGTTCTGCAGCGCGCGCAGCACGCTCCAGTAGGCCAGGCCGAAGCGCAGCCGTTCGCCCGGGGTCCACTGGGCGCGCGGCTTCTCGGCCAGCGGCGCGCAGGTGGCGAGCGCGCGGCGGTAGAGCGACTGGCGCAGCCGGCCCGTGTCCTGCATCTTGATGCTGATGGAGGCGTGCAGCTTCTCCCAGATGCGCGGCACGCCGAGGAACATGGTGGGCGCGACCTCGCGCAGGTCCTCCTGCACGGTGCGTATCGATTCGCCGAAGTTGACCTGCGAACCCAGGTACAGCGGCACGAAGCTGGTCAGCATCTGCTCGGCCACGTGGCACAGCGGCAGGTACGACAGGTGGGTGGTGCGCGCGTCGAGCCGCAGCCGCTCGACGATGCCCGGCACCACGCCGCGGATGTTGCGCCACGAGATCATGGCGCCCTTGGGCGCGCCGGTGGAGCCCGAGGTGTAGATCATGAGCCCGATGTCGTCGAGCGATTGCGTAGCCAGCGCGGCGTCGACGCGCGCATCGCCCTCGCGCGCCTGCAGCGCGGCGCCGGCGGCTTCGAGCTCGGCGAAGCTCAGGATGCGCTCGCGCGCCTCGGCACCGTAGCTCGCGAGGCCCTTGGTCTCGATCACGACGATGCGGCGCAGCCGCGGCAGCGCGTCGATGGCCTCGAGCACCTTGTCGGCCTGTTCCTGGTCCTCGCAGACCACGATCTCGATGTCGGCATGGCCGACCACGTAGGCCACCTCGTTGGTCGGGCTGGTGGGATAGACGCCCACGGTCACGGCGCCGATCAGGCCCGCGCCCATCTGCGCCAGCACCCATTCGACGCGGTTCTCCGAGATCACGCCCACATGGCCGCCGCGCGCCAGGCCCAGCGCCGCGAAACCCAGGCCGACGTGGACCGCGCGCCGGTGATAGTCGGCCCAGCTCAGCGGATGCCAGATGCCGAAGTCCTTCTGGCGGATCGCGATGCGCGCCCCCTGCGCGCGCGCCTGCTCGCGCAGCATCTGCGGCAGGCTTCGTTCGGGGAGGGGATGGGTCATGACAACCAGCGCTTGCGCCGCTTGTAGTGCTTCAACTCGCGAAAGCTCCTCGATTCGCCGGCACCGCCGACGCCCAGGTAGAACTCGCGCACGTCGGGGTCGGCCGCGAGCCGCTCGGCGCTGCCGTCGATCACGATCTTTCCGTTCTCCATGATGTAGCCGCTGTCGGCCACGGCCAGCGCGAGGCTGGCGTTCTGCTCCACCAGCAGCATCGACACGCCGCGCTCGGCGTTGATGCGCGCGATGATCCCGAAGATCTCCTCCACCAGCTTGGGCGAGAGGCCGAGCGAGGGCTCGTCGAGCAGGATCAGCTGGGGCTCGGCCACCAGCGCGCGGCCGATCGCGAGCATCTGCTGCTCGCCGCCCGAGAGGTAGCCCGCGAGGCCGCGGCGCCGCTCGTGCAGCCGCGGGAAGTAGGCATAGACGGCGTCGAAGTCGCGTGCCTGCGCGCCGCGTCCGGCGCGCGCGTAGGTGGCGGCCACGAGGTTCTCCTCGACCGTCAGGTCCTCGAACACGCGCCGTCCCTCCATCACGTGCGCGAGGCCGCGACGCACCAGCTGCTGCGGCGCGAGCCGCTCGGTGGGCTGGCCGTCGAAGGCGATGCGTCCGGCCTCGAGCTCGCCGTCCTCGAGCGGCAGCAGGCCCGAGATGGCCTTCAGCGTGGTCGACTTGCCGGCGCCGTTGCTGCCCAGGAGCGCCACGATCTGTCCGCGCGGCACGGCCAGCGACAGGCCGCGCAGCACCTGCACGACCTTGTTGTAGACCACCTCGATGTTGTTGACCTCGAGGATGGGGCTGCCGCCGCCGGTGTTCATCGCCGCCGTCCGCTCACTTGTCGAGCGAGATCCAGTCGGATGCCGCCACCATCTTCTGCGCCTTCATGTCGGCGCGGTAGACGCGGCCCACCGGAATGGAGTTGCCCTTGATGGTGATCGGCACGCCGATCAGGCCGCCGGTGTCGAAGTCCTTGATGCTGTTGAGCGCGGCCTTGAGGTTCTTGCCGTCCAGCGGCTTGCCGGCATCGAGGGTGCGCTTGGCGGCCTCGGTGAACAGCATGGCGGTGAGGAAGCCCTGGGTGTAGGCGGTGCTCTGGTACTCGGGGCGCAGCGCGCGGATCTTCTCGAGCATCGGTGCCTTGGCCGAGGTGTCGTAATAGTAGCGGTAGGGCATGACGCCCATGAAGCCGTCGCCGGCCTCGCCCATCTTCATGACGGTGGAGCTGTCCATGGTCCAGAAGGTGCCCATCCACTTGGTGGTCATGCCCATCTGCTTGCCCTGCTGCACGAACTCGGGAATGGGCGCGAGCACGTAGCCGTGGAAGATGGTGTAGTCGGGCGCGGCGCGGCGCAGCTTGATGACCTCGGTCGAGACGTCGACGCTGCCGGCGGGCGTCATGATCTTGACGGGCACCGTGAGGCCCAGCTTCTTGGCGGCCGCCTCGCTCGACTCGATGGGGTCGCGGCCGAACTCGGAATCGGAATAGACGAAGGCCACCTTCGCGCCGGGCTTCTCCTTGGCGATGTGGCGCAGCAGGATGCCGATCATCTCGGTGTAGTCGGGGCCGACCAGGAACTGGTTCGGGTACTTGGCCGGGTCGTTGAGCTCGGTGGCGAACGAGGCGCCGGCCATGAGGATCTGGCCGCTGCGGTCGAGCTCGGGGTTGATGGTCTTCGAGAAGCCGGTCGAATCGCCGTAGTAGAGATTGACCTTGTTCTGGCTGGTGATCTTCTTGTAGGTGGCGACCGAGACGTCGACCTTGTAGCCGGTGTCCTCGGGCACGTAGCGCAGCTTGCGGCCCTTGATGCCGCCGCCGTCGTTGACGATCTTCACGTAGTCGGCGATACCGGCGTTGATGCCGATGCCCGCGAAGGCGAACACGCCGGTCATCGGGATCGAGCCGCCGATGACGATGTCCTCGCCCGACTGGGCATACACGCTGAGCGGCGCTGCGAGCGCGGCGCCGGCGGCCACGATGAGTTCGCGGCGGCGCAGGACGGGGGTCTTCTTGTCGGATGCCATGCTTCGTCTCCTTGTCAGTTCTTGAAAGGCCACAGATGAAAGAAACGGCGGATGCGCCGCCACACTTCGGCGAGCCCGTGCGGCTCGAACACCAGGAAGCCGACGATCAGCAGGCCGAAGACGACCGTGCGCACCGGCGACAGGAAGACGGTCATCTCGTGGCCGCCCGGCAGCAGGTCGAACACCAGCTTGAGCAGCTCGGGCACCATGGTCATGAACACCGCGCCGAGGATGCCGCCGAGGATCGAGCCCATGCCGCCGACGATGATGGCGGCGAGGAAGAAGATCGACATCAGCAGCGGAAAGCTCTCGGGCGTGACGACACGGAAGAAGTAGGCCCAGAGGCCGCCGGCCACGCCGGCATAGAACGACGAGAGGCCGAACGAGAGCAGCTTGTAGCGCAGCAGCGGAATGCCCAACACTTCGGCCGAGATGTCGCGATCGCGGATGGCGATGAAGGCGCGGCCCACGCGGGTGCGAAACAGGTTGGCGGCGCCCAGCAGCATCAGCAAGGTGATCGGCAGGATCAGCCAGTACAAGCGGAACGAGGTGTCGAGTGCGATGCCGAAGAGCTGCGCGGGCGGCAGCGACAGGCCGGTGGTACCCCCGGTGAGCTTGAGGTTGGCGAACAGGAAGTGGGTGATGAACGAGGCCGCGATGGTGGCGATGGCGAGGTACAAACCCTTGACCCGCAGCGAGGGAATGCCGACGACGAGCCCGCCCACCATGGCCACGACGCCGCCCGCGAAGAGGTTGAACAGGAAGGGCGTGCCGAAGCGGATCTGCAGTATGGCGACGGTGTAGGCACCGAGGCCCATGAACGCGGCCTGGCCCATGCTCACGAGGCCGGTGTAGCCGGTGAGGATGTTGAGGCCGGTGGCGCTCGCAACGTTGATGGCGACGAGGCAGGCGAGGTAGAGCCAGTAGTCGCTGGCCATGAAGGGGAACAGCATGAGCAGGGCGGCGCCGATCCACAACCAGGTCTTCTGGGTGCGGGAATCGAACAGCGCGGCGTCGGCGATGTAGCTTTGTTTGAGGGTGCCTATGCGCATCTGCGTGCCTGCTTTGAAGAGGTGCGAGGATGCGCCGGGGCGCGTGCACAGGACAGCGGGTACTTCCCTCCGCGAATGTCCCCCGCCTTCGGCTCCTCCTTTATTTCGCTGCAGGAAGCACCCACTGCCCTGTGCACGGAGGCGCAGCGGTGGTGCCGGCCGATCAACTGCTGCGCGTCAGGCGCGCGCCGGTGGGGTACTCCCCGCAGCGAAATCAAGGAGGAGCCCGAAGGGCGGGGGACATTCGCGGAGGGGAGTACCCCGCCGGCGCGAGCCCGCCCCGTACGTAACGAGAAAGAGAAGACCATCATCAGAGCCTCTCGATTTCATGCGTACCGAACAACCCGTAAGGCCGGATCATTAGCACGATCACCAGCACCACGAAGGTCGCGAGCAGCTTGTATTCGCCGCCGAGGTAGGACCCGGCCAGCGCCTCCACCAGCCCGATGAAGAGACCGCCCACCAGCGCGCCGAGCACGCTGTCCAGACCACCCACGATCACAACAACCAGCACCGAGAGGCCGAAGATCCCCATCGACGAGGAGATGCCGCCGATCGCGCCGACCACGATGCCCGCGACCGCCGCGATCATGGCCGAGGCCACCCAGGCCAGCGAGAACACGCGCGGCACGTTGATGCCCATCATGTAGGCCGCGCCCTGGTCCGACGCCGTGGCACGCAAGGCCACGCCGCCGCGCCAGAAGCGGAACAGCAGCAGCACCAGCACGATCAGCACCAGCGCCGCGAGCGCGCCGTAGGCCACCTTGGGCGCCAGGAAGGCTTCGCCCACCATCACCGGCGCGCTCGGCATGAACTCCGGCAGCCGGCGCTGGTCGGCGGTCCAGACGATCTCCACCAGGCCCACCAGCACCGAGGCCAGGCCCACCGTCACCATGAAGGCCGAGATCGGCGGCTCGCCCAGCAGCGGGCGGATCATCGTGCGCTCGATCACCGCGCCCAGCAGCCCCGTGCCCAGCACCGAGCCCAGCACCGCGAGCCAGATCGGCAGCGAGAAGGTCGCGGCGAAGGCGAAGAACAGGTAGGCGCCGATCATCAGCATCTCGCCGATCGCGATGTTGACCACCCGCGTGGCCTTGTAGACCAGCACGAAGGCCAGCGCCGCGAGCGCATAGAGTCCGCCGCCGGCCAGCCCGGTCAGCGCGATCTCGAACAGGTAGGCCCAATCCATCACGCCACCGCCGTTGCCGTTGTCGCGGTGGCCGCCGCCTGGCCGCGCAGCCTGCGCCGCAGCTCGCCCACGTCGCCCGCGCCCAGGTAGGCGCGCACCACCTCGGGATCGGCCTGCACCTGCGCCGGCGTGCCCTGCGCGATCACCTGGCCGAAGTTGAGCACCACCACGTGGTCCGACAGGTCCATCACCATCCCCATGTCGTGCTCCACCATCAGCACCGTGATGCCCCATTCGCGCCGCACGTCGAGGATGAAGCGCGCCATGTCCTCGGTCTCCTCGCGGTTCATGCCGGCCACCGGCTCGTCGAGCATCAGCACCTTGGGGCGCATCGCGAGCGCGCGCGCCATCTCCACGCGCTTCTGCAGGCCGTAGGGCAGGGCGGCCACGCTGGCATGGCGGATGTGGTCGATCTCGAGGAAGTCGATGATCCGCTCCTCGATATCGCGGCGCAGCTCGGCCTCCTCGCGGCGCGCGCGGCCCAGGTAGAACAGCGCGTCGAACACGTTGGCCTTCAGGTGCACGTGACGGCCGAGCTTGATGTTGTCGAGCACCGTCATGCCGCGGAACAGCGCGATGTTCTGGAAGCTGCGCGCCAGCCCGAGCGCGGCGCGCCTGGGCGCCGGCAGCCGCGTGATGTCCGCGCCCTCGAAGACCACGCGGCCGGCGGTCGGCCGGTAGAAGCCCGAGACCGTGTTGAACAGCGAGGTCTTGCCCGCGCCGTTGGGACCGATCACCGCGGTGATCGAGCCGGGCTGCACGTCGAAGCCCACGCCGCTGAGCGCCTTCACGCCGCCGAAGGCCAGGGTGAGCGCCTCCACGCGCAGCACGGGCGCGGCGGCGCTTCCGTCGGCGGGCGAGGTGGCGCGCGGGCGCTCGGTGTCGGCGTGCATGGCGTCGAGTCGTGTCCTGTGTCCGGGCTTCTGGACGAGGAGGGAAAAAGCAAGTGAGCGATGCGCCGCCGCCTCAGGGTTCCTCCGGCATCCGCATCGCGGGCTACTTGCCCGTAGAATTTCTACTCCTCGGTAACGTCCGCGATCTTCCAGACGCGACTTCGCCGCGGCATCAGGACTTACCCCTGCGCGCAAACCCGGATCGCCCCATGACCCTCACCAAGCGCCGTGCCTCCGCCGCCAAGGCCCCTTCCACCGAGACCGCCGAGGCCGCCGACGAATCGCCCTGGGTGCCCTCGGCCCAGCGCGCGATGCAGCGCGAACTCAAGCGCCAGGCCGTGCTGCAGACGGCGGCGCAGCTGTTCAACGAGCGCGGCTTCCATGCCACCTCGCTCGACGACATCGCCGAGCGGCTGCACGTGACCAAGCCCACGCTCTACTACTACGTGAAGAGCAAGGACGACATCCTGCTCGAGTGCGTGCGCGCGGCGCTGGGCATGATGCAGGAGGGCATCGACGAGGTGCGCCGCAACGGGGGCCGCGCGCTCGACCAGCTCATGGCCTGCATGCGCAGCTACTCGGCCATCGTCTGCGAGGAGTTCGGCAAGTGCGTGATCCGCATCGGCGAGGACCCGCTGCCCGAGCCGCTCAAGAAGGAGCTGCGCCGCCTCAAGGCCGGCATCGACCACGAGTTCCGTCGCCTGATCGACGAGGGCATCGCCGAGGGCTCGATCGCGCCCTGCGACCCGAAGATGGCCGCCTTCATGCTGGCCGGCGCGCTGAGCTGGATCGGCCGCTGGTACCGGCGCGACGGCGACCTCACGCCCGAGCAGATCGCCGACCAGGCGATCGCGCTGCTGCTCAACGGGGTGCTGCGGCAGGTGCCCGCGGCACCGGCGCGGCGCAAGCCGCGCGCGACCGCCGCCTGAACTTCCCATGCCATGGAGCAGACAACGATGAACGACACCACCACCCCCGACACCCCGCTCGAGATCGGCCGCGAAGGCGCGATCGCCACGCTGCGCTTCAACCGCCCCGCAGCGCTCAACGCCATCGACGTGCCGATGGCGCAGGCCTTCCTCGCGGCGGTGCGCGCCATCGCGGCCGACCGTTCGGTGCGCGCGGTGCTCATGAGCGGCGCCGGCAAGGGCTTCATGGCCGGCGGTGACCTCGCGCTGCTGAGCGCCGATCCGCAGGGCGGCGCGGCCGCGCTGATCGGCCCGCTGCACGAGGCGCTGGAAGTGCTCGCCACCATCGACGCCCCGGTGGTCGCGCAGGTGCACGGCGTGGCGGCCGGCGCGGGCCTGAGCCTGATGCTGCAGGCCGACTTCGTGCTCGCGGCCGAGGGCACGCGCTTCAACCTGGCCTACGTCAACATCGGCGCGAGCTGCGACGTCGGCGCCTCGTGGGCGCTGCCGCGCTGGGTCGGGCTGCGGCGCGCGCTCGAGATCGCGATGCTCGGCGACATGCTCGAAGCGGCCGAGGCCGAGCGCATCGGCCTCATCAACCGCGTGCTTCCGGCCGATGCGCTGGCTGGCGAGGCGATGGCGCTGGCGCGGCGCCTGGCCAACGGGCCGACCGTGGCGCTGGGCCAGTTGCGGCGGCTGATGCGCGGCAGCTTCGAGCGTGAGCTGCCGGCGCAGCTCGCCGCCGAATCGGCGGCCTTCCAGGTCTGCGCCGCGAGCCAGGATTTCCGCAGCGGCGTCGACGCCTTCTTCGCGAAGAAGCCGGCGCGCTTCGAAGGCCGCTGATCCCTTTTTCCCTTTTCTCGTTCATTTCATCCAGGAGCAGTTCATGACCTCACGCGAGATCTTCGTCGTCGGCAGCGCCCGCACAGCCATCGGCACCTTCGGCGGTTCGCTGAAGGACGTGCCCAACACCCAGCTGGCCACCACCGCGGTCAAGGCCGCGATCGAGCGCAGCGGCGTCGCGCCCGCGGCCATCGGCCACGTGGTGATGGGCAACGTGATTCCCACCGACACCAAGGACGCCTACCTCAGCCGCGTCGCCGCCATCGATGCCGGCTGCCCGATCGAGACGCCGGCCTTCAACGTCAACCGCCTCTGCGGCTCGGGCCTGCAGGCCATCGTCTCGGCGGCGCAGGCGATCGCGCTCGGCGACTGCGACATCGCGATCGGCGGCGGCTCCGAATCGATGAGCCGCGGCCCGTACTTCGACACCGCCGCGCGCTACGGCGCGCGCATGGGCGACGTGCAACTGGTCGACTACATGCTCGGCATCCTCCACGACCCGTGGGAGAAGATCCACATGGGCATCACGGCCGAGAACGTGGCGGCGCGCTACGGCATCACGCGCGAGCAGCAGGACGCGCTGGCCGTGGCCAGCCAGCAGCGTGCCGCGGCCGCCATCGCCGCGGGCCGCTTCAAGGAGCAGATCGTTGCGGTCGAGGTCAAGACGCGCAAGGGCGTGGTGCTGTTCGACACCGACGAGCACGTGCGCGCCGACACCACGCTGGAGACGCTCGCCAAGATGAAGCCGGCCTTCAAGAAGGATGGCCTGGTCACGGCCGGCAATGCCTCGGGCATCAACGACGGCGCCGCCGCGCTGGTGCTGGCCGAGGGCGCGCGCGCGAAGGCCGAGGGCCTGAAGCCGCTGGCGCGGCTCGTGGGCTATGCGCACGCGGGCGTGGAGCCGGCCTACATGGGCATCGGCCCGGTGCCGGCCACGCGCAAGGTGCTCGAGCGCACCGGCCTCAAGGTGAGCGACTTCGACGTGATCGAGTCGAACGAGGCCTTTGCGGCCCAGGCCTGCGCGGTGATCCAGGAGCTGGGCTTCGACCCGGCCAAGGTCAATCCCAACGGCTCGGGCATCTCGCTGGGCCATCCGGTGGGCGCCACGGGCGCGATCATCGCGGTGAAGGCGATCGCCGAGCTGCACCGCGTGCAGGGCCGCTATGCGCTGGTCACGATGTGCATCGGCGGCGGGCAGGGCATCGCCGCGGTGTTCGAGCGCGTCTGATCCGGCGCGAGCAACGCAACGCGGTGTGTGGCGGCATCCTCCACAAGGAGGATGGCCCGAAGCCATACCCCCGCTAATCTTCTGCCTGCCCGGAGAGGAGGAGCGAGTGATCGAGGAGAGGACTCCGGGTGTGTGCAGCGCGTCGGGCGGGGTGGTCTGCCCGACGCGACATGCCTCCTTCCAGACCGCTCTCCCCACGCTCCCCCCAGCTTCCCGCTTCGCCGCACCGCGCACAATGCAGCCCGTGCAGCGCCATCCCCCCATCCTCGTCGACGAATCCGAGATCGATTTCAGCGCGATCCGTGCCCAGGGCGCGGGCGGGCAGAACGTCAACAAGGTCTCGAGCGCGGTCCACCTGCGCTACGACATCCGCGCGAGTTCGCTGCCCGAGGACCTGAAGGAACGGCTGCTAGCGCTGCGCGACAGCCGCATCACGCAGGAGGGCGTGCTGGTGCTCAAGGCCCAGCAGCACCGCAGCCAGGAGATGAACCGCGCCGATGCGATTGCGCGCCTGCAGGCCGTGGTCGACAGCGTGGCGACGGTGCCGCGCGCGCGGCGCGCCACCAAGCCCACCTACGGTTCGAAGCAGCGCCGGCTCGAAGGCAAGAGCCAGCGCTCGCAGGTCAAGAGCCTGCGCGGACCGGTCCGGGGGGACTGAGCGGCGCGGTGCCGCCGCGCAGCCGCCGGATCTGCAGGCTCAGGCCCACCGCATAGAGCACCAGCAGCACACCGGTGATCGCCTTGAGTTCGGGCGCATCGGGGCTCGCCAGCAGCGGCGCGCCGAGCGGCAGCCGCGTCAGCGTTTCGGTGAAGGTCGGAATCCAGTGGAACATGAAGGTGGCCGAGTAGGCCGCCAACTCGGCATGGCGCGCGAAGCGCCCGAAGAGCCGGCCGCGCCCGGCCTGGAAGCCGATGGCCAGCGCCAGCAGGGTCACGATGCCCAGCACGTGCGGCCGGCCGAAGCCGCCATGCTGGAAGATGCCGAAGCCCGTGAGGCAGGTCAGCACCGTGGTCCAGACGTAGAGCCGGCCGAGGCCGGTGCGCCAGGAGATCTCCTTGTAGCGGATGAGTGCGAGTGCCCCCGCCGCCAAAGCTACCAGGCTGATCGCCGTATGGACGATCCCCAACGAAGTCAACCCCAGCCAGACCGTTGCCGCCATGTGCTGCTCCTCATGTTTCGTGGTGCGCGCGATTCTGTCGTGTTCGGCCGCTTTTGGGGAGGGGCCGGTTAAGTCCCGCTTAAACCTGCGGTCACGCGGCGCTTGCACAATCCTGTCGATGAGTTTCTTGACGAAGCGTTTCGCTCCCGTGCGCGCCGCGGCCCTCTCGCTGGCGCTGGCCGCGGGGCTGCTGGCCGGATGCGGACCCGAGCGCGCGGCCCCGGCCAGCGCGGCGGCCGGCGTGGCGCCCGAGCTCAAGTGGGAGGAACTGATCCCCAAGAGCTGGGACCCGACCCAGCGCTACCGCAACATCAGCCTCGAATCGCTGCGCGACAACGACCCGCGCGCGATCCAGATGCTCGACGAGATGCGCGCGGTCTGGGACAACGCGCCGGTGAACGTGGCGCTCGACGGCGTCGACGGCCGCCTGACCGGCTTCGTGGTGCCGCTGGACGCCTCGCCCGACGGCATCCGCGAGTTCCTGCTGGTGCCGTACTTCGGCGCCTGCATCCACACGCCGCCACCGCCGGCCAACCAGATCGTGCGCGTGATCGCCCACGAGACGGTGAAGGGCCTGCATGCGATGGACACGGTGCATGTGCGCGGCACCCTGCGCGCGGCGCGCTACGCCTCGGCCGACATGGGCGTGAGCGGCTACGAGATCCGCTCGGCGGCGGTCGAGCCCTTCGTCGCCAAGGCGCAGTAGCCCGAGCGCCGCGGTTCAGTCCGCGAGCCGCTCGGCCAGGAAATCCAGAAACGAGGTGATGCGCGCCGACAGCTGCGTGTTGCGGTAGTAGACCGCGTTGACCGGCTGGCGCACGTCGACCGTGTCCCTGGCCAGCACCTGCACCAGCGCGCCGCTCGCGCGGTCGGCCGCGGTCATGAAGTCCGACAGGCACACCATGCCCACGCCGGCCAGCGCGAGCTGGCGCAGGGTCTCGCCGCTCGAGGCCGCGAGGCCGGGCGCGATCTGCCATTCGTCGCCGTGCGGGCCGCGCAGCGGCCAGCGGTTGAGCGACTCGGGCTGGGTGAAGCCCAGCAGCGTGTGCGTGGCGAGCTCCTCCACCTTGCGCGGCCGGCCATGCGCCTCGAGGTAGGCCGGGCTCGCGAGCACGCGCAGCCGGTGCGTGCCCAGCGGCCGCGCATGCAGCGTGGAGTCGCGCAGCGGGCCGATGCGGATCGCGATGTCGGTGCGGCGCTCGAGCAGGTCGATCGGCAGGTCGTCGGTGTCGAGCTCGAGCTCGATCTGCGGAAAGAGCCGGCGGAACTCGGCCACCAGCGGCACCACCGCATGCAGCATGTAGGGCGAGGCGGCATTCACGCGCAGCCGGCCCGCGGGCTGCCCGCGGCGCGAGGCCATCTGCTCCTCGGCCTCGTCGATGGCGTCGAGGATGGCGCGGGTGCGCTGCAGGAAGGCCGCGCCTTCCTCGGTCAGCTCCAGCCGCCGGGTGGTGCGGCGCAGCAGCGTGGTGGCCAGCTTCTGCTCGAGCCGGCTCAGCGCGCGGCTCACGCCCGAGACCGTCTGCGAGAGCTGCTCGGCCGCGGCCGTGATCGAACCGGTGTCGACCACGGTGCGGAAGGCCAGCAGTTCCTCGATCGTGGTCTTCATGAACGCTCGTTCAGTGCGCGGCCTGGGCCTCGGCCGGCAGCGGCACCTCGATGCGCGGCACCAGCGCGGCCAGCGCCTCGCCGTCGGTGCGGTAGCTGAACAGCAGCGGCCCCGGCGCCAGCAGGCCGGCGCGTTCCAGCACCTGCATCGCGGGCAGCTTGAGGCCGCTCAGGTGCAGCCGCACGCCGCGCGACTCGAGCATGCGGCGGATCGAGCCGAACACCTCGGCGCCCGTGATGTCGATGCGGTTGATCGGCTGGGCGAACAGGCACACGTCGGTGAGGTCGGGCCGGTCGGCCAGCGCCACGGTGAGCGCGCGCTCGAGCGTGGAGGCCGAGGCGAAGTCGAGTTCGGCGTCCATGCGCAGCGCATGCAGGTGCGGCGCCAGCGGCGGCAGCTTCCACAGGTGGCGGTCGCGCAGGCTGCCATCGGGATGCAGGCCGACCTCGATGATGCGCGGGTGCAGGTGGCGGTACATGTAGTTCGCCAGGCTCGCGAGCAGGCCGCCGAGCACGCCCCAGTAGATGCTGGGCGCGGTCGCGATGGTGAGCACGAAGGTGCCGATCGCGATGCCGGCCTCGAGCCGCGAGATGCGCCACAGCGCGGTGAAGCTCGAGGGCTTGACCAGCCCGAGGATGGCCGTCACCACCACCGAGGCCAGCACCGCCTGCGGCACGTGGTAGAGCAGCGGCATCAGCCACAGCAGCGCGCCGGCCACCACCACCACGCTGAACAGCGTGGCCCAGCCGGTCTGCGCGCCGGCGTAGAGCGTGATCGCCGAGCGCGAGAACGAGGAACTGGTGGGAAAGGCGCCGGTGAAGCCCGAGGCCAGCTTGGCCAGGCCCTGGCCGATCAGGTCCTGGTTCTCGTTCCACAGCGTGCCGGCGCGCGCGTTGTCGACCTTGGCGCTCGAGGCGGTCTCGAGGAAGCTCACCAGCGTGATCATCAGCGCCGGCAGCACCAGCGCGCTGAAGGTGCTGGCCGGCAGCAGGCCGGGCCAGTAGAAGTCGGGCAGGCCCGAGGGCAGGCTGCCGACCACCGCGCCGCCGCGCAGCGCGTAGCTGATGCCCCAGCTCAGCGCGGCCGCGCCGGCCACCAGCGCCATGGTGGTGGGAAAGCGCGGCACGAAGCGCTTGCCCAGCCACAGCACGGCGATACCGCCGAGACCGAAGGCGATGGCCGTGAGGTCGGGCAGCGGGCCGTCGCCGCGCAGCACCTGCGGGATGGTGCGCCCGGTGAAGCCCAGCAGCGCCGGCAATTGCGAGATCGCGATCAGCACCGCCGCGCCCTGCGTGAAGCCGATCAGCACCGGCGAGTTCACCAGCCGCAGCATCCAGCCGAAGCCGCCCGCGCCCAGCACGATCTGGATCGCGCCCGACATCAGCGTGAGCCACACCGCCATCGCCACCCATTCGGGGCTGCCGGCCACCGCCAGCGGCGCGAGCGAGGCGCCCACGAGCAGGCTGGTGAGCGCGGTCGGACCGACCGACAGCCGTTGCGAGGAACTGAACATCACGGCGATCAGCGCCGGGAACAGCGCCGCGTAGACGCCGGTGACCAGCGGCATGCCCGCGAGCGCCGCATAGGCCACGCCCTGCGGGATCACCATCAGCGCGACGGTGATGCCGGCCATCGCCTCGCCGCGCAGCAGGGCGGCGGAGGGGCGCGGCCAGCCCAGACAGGGAACCCAGCGCGCCAGGCGCTGGCGCAGGGACGGGGAAGAAGCGGAGGTGGCGGGTGGCGGCGTCATGGAAAGCGGTCTGTCGCGCACGCGGGGCGTGGGCGGACGCGGCACGAGAACGAAGGGAAGAGGAAAAATGCCGCGACCGTGCGATGTTAGTGCGCCGCACGGTGCCGGGGCAGCACGGTTTACCCCGGCATCGCCGCTGCCGGGGCACTGGACCTCAGAGCAGCTTGGTCGCGTTCTTCAGCACGTAGTCGCAGCCCTTTTCCTTGACCTTCGAGGTCAGCAGCTTGAAGTTGAGCGTCTGGCCGTCGCCGCCCTTGAGCAGGCCCTTGGCGCCGTTCGCGAAGCCGGTCTGCTGCTGCTTCTGGCCGGTGATCTTGGCCAGCAGCTTGTCCTTGACCGAGGCCGCGTCGCCGCCGCCCAGGTAGTTGTTCTTGATGCAGTACTGCAGCACGCCGGCCGCGTTGCCCATGGTGTTGTTGCCGATCGCGGGCATCGAGAAGCCGAGGTTCTCGGCCAGCCCGGCGGTCGCGCCGCCGCTGCTTGCACCGTTGCTGCCGGCGCTGGCCGCGCCGCCGCCCATCTGGTTCTTGAGCTGGTCGAGCAGCTTCGATTCGGCGCTGGCCGAGACGCCGGCCGCGAGCAGGGCGAGCGCGATCAGGGTGGAACGGAACTTCATGGCGACCTCCTTGGTGCGAATGGATATGCGGGCACAGCATACGCCGCCCCGGTGGCGAAAGGAGGTCGCCGCGCGGACCGGCTCAGCGCGTGCGCGCCGGGCGCTTGGGCAGCAGCGGCTCGCTCACGCCCGCGACGCCGACCAGCCCGAGCACGGTCACCAGCGAGTTCTGCGCGCCCTTCCAGCCGTCGGTCACGTCGATCCACTCGCTGAGCGCGTGGAAGCCGCCGGTCTTGCCGCCGCCGCCGATGATGATCGCGGGGATGCCGAGCGAGATCGGCACGTTGGCATCGGTGCTCCCGCCGCGCAGCAAGGTCTTGTGGCCGAAGGCCGCGTTGGCGCGCGTGGCGGCCTCGACGATCACCGAATCCGGTGGGGTGCGACCGCCGGGCCGGTCGCCGATCAGCTTGGTGCTCACGCTCAGCGTGTTCACGTTCCAGCGCTTGTTCTCCTCGGCCACGGCCTCGTCGAGTGTGGCGAGGATCTTCTTCTCGGCCTCGAGCAGCGAGGCCATGTCGTCCGAGCGGATGTCGATCGCCATGCGCGCATCGGGCGCGATGGTGTTGACCGAGGTGCCGCCGCCGACCGTGCCGACCGTGAAGGTGGTCTTGGGGAAGCTGGGCGTGCGCACCTCGGCGATCTTGGCGATGGCGCGGCCCATGCCGTGGATCGCGCTGGGCACCTGGCCGAAGGCGCCGAAGCTGTGGCCGCCCGGGCCCTTGAAGCTCACTTCGTAGCGATGGCTCGCGGTGCCCAGCACCAGCACGTTGCCGTCGGGCGAGGGCTCGAGGCCGACCATGCCGTCGATGTCGAGATGGTCGCGGAAGATCGCCTTCATGCCGCGCAGGTTGCCGAGTTCCTCCTCGCCGACATTGCCGACGAACAGCAGGTCGCCGCGGGTCTGGATCTTGTTGTCGTTGAGCACCTTGAGCCACGACAGCAGCACCGACAGGCCGCGCGTGTCGTCGGAGATGCCCGGGGCGAACAGCTTGCCCTCGCGCTCCTTCACCTTCACGTCGGTACCGGCGGGGAACACGGTGTCGAGGTGCGCCGAGATCAGCAGCTTCGGACCATTGCCCGTGCCCTTGCGCAGGCCGACCACATTGCCCTCGGCATCGATCTTCGCGTCGGCCAGGCCCAGCGCCTTCATGCGCGCGAGGAAGGCCTCGGCACGCTTCTGTTCCTTGAACGGCGGCGCCTCGATCTCGGTCAGCAGCTTCAGGTCTTCCACCGAGCGCTCGTGGTCGGCCTTCACCGCCTCGAGCAGCTTCTGGACCGTGGGCGCGGCCATCAATTGCGTGTAGGCCTTCTCGACCTCCGGGCTCACCTGGGCCGGCGTGGGTGCCACCGCCGCGCTCTGCGCATAGGCGAGCGGGGCGGTACCGAACACCGCGAGGGCGAGGGCAAGCGGGGCGAGGCGGAGGGAAGAGGGCGCGAGACGGGGCATGCGGTAGTCCGGGAGTGAAGGATCCTGTTGAAAGAAAAACCGTCGTTCGACGGAGCATGGGGGATTCGAAGCCTCGACGACGGCATCACCGGTTCGCCGAGGACGAAGCGTCGGCGATTCTTCCTTTCAGTCGGCTGTCGTGCTGGGGTTTAATCTTCGACTCCGTCAGTTTTTCTAACGAACACCATGCGACGTCACATCCCGAGCACGCGCGCGCTGCTGGTCTTCGACGCGGTCGCGCGCCAGCACGGCGTGAGCCGCGCCGCCGAGGAGCTGTGCCTCACGCACAGCGCCGTGAGCCAGCAGCTGCGGCTGCTCGAAAGCCAGATCGGCGTGCGGCTGGTGCAGCGTTCCGCGCGCGGCACCACGCTGACCGAGGCCGGCCGGCGCTACCACGGCCAGATCTCGGGCGACCTGATCCGGCTGCAGGACCACACGCTCGAGGCGATGGCGCGGCGCACCGACGGCCTGCGGCTGATCGTGGGCGCGGTGCCGGTGCTGGCCGAGGGCTGGCTGCTGCCGCGGCTGCCCGGCTTCACGGCGTTGCAGCCGGGCTGCAGCCTGCACCTGCAGGTCTTCCCGACGCTGCGCTACATGGAGGACCTGCCCTTCGACGTCGGCGTGCAGTACGACGATGCGGTCTGGCCCGGCGCCCACACGCAGCCGCTGATGGCCGAGGCCTGCGTGGCGGTGTGCGCGCCCGGCGCCCGCGGCCGCGCCGAGATGGCGCGCGGCGATTTCCGCGCGGCACCGTTGCTGCAGCTGCGCAGCCGGCTCGGTGCCTGGGAGGAGTGGTTCGCGCAGGCGCCCGCCGCGATGCAGCCGCCCGAGAACCTCATTGCCGGCCATCGCTTCGACCTGTTCTCGATGCTGGTCGAGGCGGTGCGGGCCGACCTCGGCGTGGGGCTGGTGCCGCGCTACTACGTCGAGCGCGCGCTGCGTTCGGGCGAACTGGCGCTGGCCTGCGAGCACGAGGCGCCCTCGCGCCGCGGCTACAGCGTGTTCGTGCCGCCGCAGCGTGCGGCCGATCCGCTGGTGCAGGCCTTCATCGACTGGGTCTGCGAACTGCCGACCGCTTGAGGCCGGCGCGATTCAGGCGCGGCGGAACAGCAGCACCGAGTTCGTGCCGCCGAAGGCGAAGGAATTGCTGATCGCCGCCTCGAGCGCGGGCGCGTCGGCGTCGCCTGCGGCCACGAGGTTCAGCGCGCAGTCGGGATCGGCCTGGCCGCCGTTCACGTTGGGTGGCAGCCGGCGTTCGCGCAGCGCGAGGATGGTGATGACCGCCTCGAGCGCGCCGGCGCCGCCGAGCAGGTGGCCGTGCAGCGCCTTGGTCGAACTGGTGCGCAGGCCGTCGAGATCGTCGCCCCAGACCGCGGCCAGCGCGTTGCGCTCCACCGCGTCGCCGATGCGGGTGGCGGTGCCGTGCGCGTTGCAGTAGCCCACGTCGCGCGGCGCCAGGCCGGCCTGGCGCAGGGCCGAGCGCAATGCGCGCGCCTGGCCGGGCGCGTCGGGCTTGGTGAGATGGGTGGCGTCGCTGCTCAGGCCCCAGCCGGCGAGCAGCGCATGGATGCGCGCGCCGCGCCGGCGCGCGCGCTCGGCCGACTCGAGCACCACGAAGGCCGCGCCCTCGCCGAGCGCGAAGCCGCTGCGGTCGGCCGCGAAGGGTCTGACCGCCCGCGCCGCCTCGCCGGGCTGGAAGCCGGCCAGCGTCATCATGGCCTGCCAGGCCAGCACCACGCCGGGCACGATCAGCGCTTCGCTGCCGCCCGCGATGGCGAGATCGACCTCGCCGCGCTGGATCGCCTTGGCGGCTTCCGCGATCGCCACCGACGACGAGGCACAGGCCACCGAATAGGTGAGCACCGGGCCCTGCACGCCCTGGCGCATCGACACGTGGGCCGCCGGCGCATTGGGCATGAAGGCCGGAATGGTCAGCGGCGACACGCGGCCGTTGCCGCGGTAGGCGGCCTCGAGCGCCGCCGCGCCGCCCATGCCGCAGCCGCCGTAGACGCCCACGCGCTCGGCGTCGAGGCCGCTGTCGGCGAGGGCGGGAATGCCGGCATCGCGCATCGCGAGGTCGGCGGCGGCCACCGCGAGCTGGCTCACGCGGTCGACGCCCGCGAGCTGCAGCTTGGTGAACCAGCGGCTCTCGTCGAAGGCGACGGTGGCGGCGGCGGCCGGCTTGGGGAGTTCGGGAAACACCGGCGCGATGGCCGAGCGGCCCTGCAGCAGGGCCTGGAACAAGGTGTCGGGATGGTCGCCGTGCGGGGCGACGACGCCCAGCCCGGTGACGGCGACCTCCGAGGGCGTGTTCACGCTGGCTTGGCGGCGCGGACCTTGTCGACCAGCACGGCCAGTTCGGCCAGCGTGTCGATGTTGGCGTCCTCGTCGGGCATGGTGATGCCGAAGTGGTCTTCGATGGCGAACAGGAATTCGGCCAGCGCCAGCGAATCGAGGCCGCCTTTCTCCCGCATGGAGGCATGGGGGTCGAGGGTCGACGGTTCGATGCCGTACTTCTCTTGGATCAGGTCCTGCAATTCCTTCAGCGAACTCATCGTGCGATGCCTGTGGTCTCTCTTGCCAGCCGCTGATCGATTGCAATCGATCCCTTCCTCGCTCGGCGTATGTCTAGGGTCGGTGAGCGCCAATGATATCCGCTCCCACCGCAGGGACATGCCGGCCGGAAGGGGGAGTCAGCGTGCTCGGTAACCCGGACGCCAGCGCAGCGAGGGCAGCGCGAAGGCCAGCCCGAGCAGCGCGCCGGCCAGTGCATCGAGCGCCACGTGCTGCTTGACCGCCAGCGTCGACCAGGCGATGGCCGCGAACCAGAGCCAGTTCAGCAGCCGCGGCCACAGCGGCGTGCGGGCCTCGCGCAGCACGTGCTCGAGTCGCACCGCGGTGAAGATCGCCACCGCCACGTGCATCGACGGGCAGGCGTTGCCGGCCGCGTCCACGCCCTGCAGCATCTCGAAGCCCGGATAGCCCGAAACGTCGATGGCCAGAGGAGGTATCTGCGTCGGCCACAGGTAGAACAGGCCCAGCCCCGTGAGGCACAGCCCGCCGACCCAGAAGCCGTAGACCAGCAGCTCGCGAAAGTTCGGCTGCAGCCCGGGCGCCACGCCCACGTAGAGCCACAGTGACAGGTAGGCGCCCAGGAAGTGCGGCTGGAACGGGACCAGCGCGTCGAGCGCGGTCAGCGGCATCACCGTGACCGGAAAGGCCGGGTTGCGCAGCAGGTGGAAGTAGCCGATGAAGAACAGCCAGGTGAAGACCGTGGTGCCGACCGCCTTCAGCAGGAACAGGCTGCGCACGCGGCGCCCGATCTCGGCGCCCCAGGTGGGCGTGGCCGGTGCGGCGGGCAGGGGCAGGGGGAGCGGTCGGTTCATGGCGGGGTGGCGGCGATCTTGCCAGAGCCCCGTGACCGCCCGGCGCAAAGCACCTCAGGCGTGCGCGGACGAGGGACCGCGCTTGCGGTGCTGGAACGAGGTCGGCGAACGCCCGGTGGCGGCCTTGAACATGGCGCAGAAGGCGCTGTCGGTGGCATAGCCGCTGGCGGCCGCCACCTGGCTCACGGCCATGCCGCGCGCCAGCAGCGGCAGCGCATGCGCCATCACCGCCTGCTGGCGCCACTGCTGCCAGCTCATGCCGAGCTGGTCGCGGAACATGCGCGCCACCGTGCGTTCGCTGGCGCCGATGCTGGCGGCGCGTTCGGCCAGGGTGGCGCGGTCGGCCGGGTTGCGCAGCAGCGCCTCGCAGAGCTGGCGCAGCCGCTTGTCGGCGGGCAGCGGCACGTCGATGCGGATCTGCGTGGCGCGCTCGAGCTCGTCGACCAAAAGCGGCGCGATCATGCGTTCGCGCTGCGGCGCATGCGCGTCGGTGGGCGGCAGGCCGTCGGGCGTGGTGTCCAGCGCCAGCATCAGCGCGCGCAGCAGCGGGCTGATCTCGAGCACCTCGCATTTCTCCCAGGCCGGGCCCAGCCAGGCATGGAGGTAGATGGTGCGCAGCTCGGCGTCCTCGATCAGCATGATGCTGTGCGGCATGTCGGCCGGCACCCAGACCGCGCGCGAGGGCGGCACGATGTAGCTGCCGTCCTGGGTGTTGAGGCGGATCACGCCGCGGGTCGAGAAGGTCAGCTGCGGCCACGGATGCTGGTGCAGCTCGACGAAGGTGTCGGCGCTCAGGAAGTGTTCCTTGGCGCGCAGCGGCCGCACCGCGTCGGGCGCGTACAGGTGCGGCGTGAGCGAGGCCACGCTGGTGACCGGCGCGGGCACCGGGGCCGCGCGCGGCTTGTCGGGTCGCGGAACGCCGTCCGCAGGGGTGGGGGGCTCGCTTGGCATAGTTTCGACAAATGTTGTCGCGGTATCGCCATTCTGCCGCCGAGCCCGGACATAGCATCGGGGCTTGCCCCGGTTTTTTGTAGCAATCCATGTCTTCCTCCGCCTCGACCACTCCCGACGCCACCGCCCCGACCACCCTGCGCAACGACGCCCAACTGATCGGCCTGGTCGGGCTGGCGCATGCGATCAGCCACTTCAGCCAGCTGATCCTGGCGCCGCTGTTCCCCTGGCTCAAGGACGCCTTCGGCGTGAGCTACACCGAGCTGGGCGCGGTGCTGACCGTGTTCTTCGTGGTCTCGTGCATCGTGCAGGCGGCTTCGGGCTTCATCGTCGACAAGCTGGGCCCGCGGCCGGTGCTGTTCGTCGGGCTGGGCGCGCTGGGCCTGGCCGCCTTCGGCTACGCGCTGGCGCAGAGCTACTGGATGCTGCTGCTGTGCGCCGTGGTCGGCGGCATCGGCAACGGCGTGTTCCACCCGGTCGACTACACGCTGTTCAACCGCAAGGTCGCGCCCACGCGGCTGGGCCATGCCTACAGCGTGCACGGCATCACCGGCAGCCTGGGCTGGGCGCTGGCGCCGGCCTTCGTGGTGCCGATCGCCATCGCCACCTCGTGGCGCGTGGCGCTGGCCTCGGCCGGCGTGCTCGCGATCGTGGTGCTGCTGGTGCTGTGGGTCTACCGCCGCGTGCTCGACCTCGACGTGAAGGCCGTGCACAAGGCCACCGGCCAGGGCGAGGCCGCGGTGGGCGGGCAGTTCGATTTCCTGCGCATCCCGGCCGTGTGGATGTGCTTCGGTTTCTTCTTCTTCTATGCGGCCGTGATCAGCGTGGTCCAGACCTTCGCGCCGGTCGCGGCCGGCCACCTGCACGCGGTGCCGGTCGGCATCGTGGCGGTGTGCCTCACGGTCTACATGGTGGCGAGCTCGGCCGGCATGGTGGCGGGCGGCTTCCTGGCTTCCGATCCCTCGCGCTGCGAGCGCATCGTGGGCCTGGGCTTCGGCATCGCCGCCGCGCTGGCGCTGGTGCTGGCCTTCGCCGACTTCCCGCCGCTGGTGGTGCCGGTGCTGTTCGGCGCCATGGGCTTCGTCTCGGGCGTGGCCGGTCCCTCGCGCGACCTGCTGGTCAAGCGCTCGACGCCGCCCAATGCCACCGGCCGCGTCTATGGAGTGGTCTACGCCGGCCTCGACATCGGGCAGGCCGTGGCGCCGCTGATCTTCGGCCGCCTGATGGACCATGGCCAGTACGTGGCCGTGATCGTGGGCCTGGCGCTGGTGCAGGGCGTGCTGATCGCGAGCGCCTTCAACGTGACGCGCGTGCGCCGCACGGCGCTGGTGCCGGCCTCGGCCTGAGTCCCTTCGCTCGCAGGGGGCGGCCGATATCATCGGCCGCATGCAGTCCTTGTATCTCTATGTGATCGTCGGCGCGGTGCTGGCGGGATTCGTGCAGGGCCTGTCCGGCTTTGCGTTCAGCATGGTGTCGATGTCGGTCTGGGCCTGGACCCTCGACCCGCAGCTCGCGGCCATCCTCGCGCTGTTCGGCGGCATGACCGGGCAGCTGATCACCGCCTTCAGCGTGCGCCGCCGCTTCGACCGCCAGCTGCTGTGGCCCTTCGTCGCCGGCGGCCTCGCGGGCATTCCCTTCGGTGTCTGGCTGCTGCCGCACCTGGACGTCGAGCTGTTCAAGGTCTGCCTCGGCGTGGTGCTGGTGCTGTGGTGCCCCGCGATGCTGATGTCGCAGCGGCTGCCGCGCGTGCGCTTCGGCGGCCGGGTGGCCGACGGCGTGGCCGGTGCCATTGGCGGCGCCATGGCCGGCATCGGCGGCTTCTCGGGCGTGGTGCCCACGCTGTGGTGCACCCTGCGCGGCTTCGAGCGCGACACCCAGCGCGCGGTGATCCAGAACTTCAACCTCACGATGCTGGTGGTGGCCTTCTCGCTGCACGTGGCGCGCGGCGGCGTCGCCGTGTCGACCCTCCCGCTGCTGGGCCTGGTCGCGGTGGCCGTGTTCGTGCCGGTGCGGCTCGGCGCGCGGCTGTACATCGGCATCAGCGAAGCCACCTTCCGCAAGATCGTGCTGAGCTTGCTGACGGCCTCGGGCGTGGCGATGCTGGCCTCGGCGCTGCCGGCGCTGCTGCGGCGCTGAAGAAGAGAAAAGTCGCGGAACCTTCGCGCGAGGTCCGCCTCCAAACCGGCCCGGGGCCTTTCACGGCCCTTTCGTTTTTTCCGGAGCGTCCCCCCGAAATGCGCCTTTGAGCCTTCCTTGATCGCCGCGATGCATGACCACCGTGCATCGCCTTGCCAACGATTCATCGGAGGGCCTGCATGGCTCATCGCACGCACGCACCGCGCCCGGGTTCAGGGCCGGACGCTTCCTTTTCTCTTTCCGCCACCGCCGGCTTCGAGCTGCGCCACGCCAGCTTCGCGCTGCCGGGCGGGACCCTGCTGTTCGACGATCTCCGCGAGACCTTCCAGCCCGGGCGCATCGGGCTGGTCGGGCGCAATGGCGCCGGCAAGTCGATGCTGCTCGACCTGCTCGCGGGCCGGCGCGAACCCACCGCGGGCGCGATCGTGCGGCCCTCGCGCCGTGTGCACGTGGCGCAGAACGCCGGCGTCGCGCCGGATGCGGACCTGGCCGCGCTCGCGGGCCTCGCACGCCCTTTCGCCGCGCTCGCGCGCATCGAGGCCGGGCAGGGCACGCCCGCCGACTTCGATGATGCCGAGGGCTGCTGGGACCTGCCCGCGCGCTTCGCGGCCGCGCTCGCCGACGCGGGCTTGCCCTTCGCCATCGACCGCCGCGCCGACAGCCTGAGCGGCGGCGAGCGCACCCGCGTCGCGCTGGCCGGTGCCTTTCTCTCGGGCGCCGATGCGCTGCTGCTCGACGAGCCCAGCAACCATCTCGATGCCGATGCACGGCGCTGGCTGCGCGAGCGGCTCGCGGCCTGGCGTGGCGTGGTGGTGGTCGCGAGCCACGACCGCGAACTGCTCGAGGGCATGGACCGCATCGTCGAGATCACGCCGGCCCGCGGCCTGCGCGGCTGCATCGGCGGCTGGCAGGCCTACAGCGCCTGGCGCGAGCGCGGGGCCGATGCCGCGCAGGCCCGGCTCGCGCATGCGCGCAACGAGCGCGACGCCGCCTTGCGCGAACTGCGCCGGCAGCACGACGCGCAGCAACGCCGTGTTGCGCGCGGCGCCGCCTGGGCGCGCGATGCCAATCTAGGCGGGCTCTACCTGGGCCGCCTCCAGGGCAATGCCGAGGCCCACGCGGGACGCGAGCACGAGTGGCAGCGCGAGCGTCGCGCGGCGCTCGATGCCGCGGTGCGCGAGGCGGCCGCCGGCGTGGCGCCACCGTCGGCCATCGCGCTCGCGATGCCGGGCTCGGTGGTTCCCGCCGGGCGCCGCGTGCTGTGGCTCGAGGGCGCGGTGCCCGCGCAGCCGGCCGGCGCGAAGCCGCTGGACCTGTGCCTGCATGGCCCCGTGCGCATCGGCATCGGCGGCCCCAATGGCTGCGGCAAGACCAGCCTGATGCGCATGCTCGCGGGACAGCAGGCACCGATCGCCGGGCGTTGCGAAGCACCGCTGCGCCCGGCATGGCTCGATCAGGATGGCGGCGCCGCGATGTCGCTCGACAGGTCATTGCTGCAGCAGCTCGATGCGCTGCATTCGCCGCTGCCCGAAGGCGAGCTGCGCACCCGGCTCGCGCTGCTGGGGCTCGGTGCGGCCCAAGTGCTGCGGCCGCTGGCGCAACTGAGCGGCGGCGAGCGACTCAAGGCCGCGCTGGCCTGCGCGCTGTGGAGCGGCGCTCCGGCCGAGATGCTGCTGCTCGACGAGCCCACGAACCACCTCGACATCGCCTCGGTGCTAGCGCTCGAGCAGGCGCTCAAAGGCTTTCCGGGCGTGCTCGTCGTGGCTTCGCACGATGCGCGCTTCCTCGACGCGCTCGCGCCGACCCATCGCCTGGCGCCCGGCGACAACGGCTGGACACTGCGCGAATCCGACAGCCCTTAGGCGGCAGGCAGGATCTCGCGCACCCGCTCCCAGGGCCGGCACATCAGCGTGCCGCGCGGCGACACCACGATCGGGCGCTGCAGCAGGATCGGGTGCTCGACGATGAAGCCGAGGATCTGGTCGTCGCTCCACGTCGGGTCGTCGAGCTTCAGCGTGGCGTACGGTTCTTCCTTCGTGCGCAGCAGCTCGCGCGCCTTCAGGCCCATTGCGTCGGCGAGCTCGCGCAGCTTCTTCTTCGACGGCGGCGTCTTCAGGTACTCGACGATCTCGGGCTCCACGCCGCTTTCGCGGATCAACGACAGCACGTTGCGCGAGGTGCTGCAGTTGGGCTTGTGGTAGATCGTCATCGGGTAGTCGGTGGTGGCTTCTTTGCGGGTCATGGCGCGATTATCGGAAGCTGCGGACCGACGCGCGTCACTCGCCGCGCTCCCAGCCCGGCGTGAACGGAAAGCGCTCGGCCCAGAACGCGGCCAGCCGCGGCTCGGCGTCGACGCGCTTCACCACCTCGGCCATGCGCGGCGCCTCGCGGTAGAAGCGTTCGCGGCACGGTGTCCAGCGCGACATCACGGCCACGTAGAGGTCGAGCATGCCGATGCGCTCGCCGAGCAGGTAGGGCGAGGGCTCGGCGATCTGCGTGTTCATCAGGTGCCAGCAATGGGCCACGCGCTCGGCCGAGCGCTCGAGCATCGCGGGCTGCGCCGCCTTGTCGGGCACCAGCCGCGCGGGATCGTCGCGCACCCAGAACATCGAATAGATCGCGGCCGGCAGGTAGACCATCCAGCGCAGGTACTGCGCGCGCAGCGCATCCCCGGGTGCGGGGCAGAGGCCGGCCTCAGGATGGCGGTCGCCGAGCCAGATCAGGATCGCCGCGCTCTCGGTCATCAGCTCGCCCGAGGGCAGCACCAGCGCCGGCACCTGGCGCATCGGGTTCAGGTTGGCGATGCGATCGCGCTCGGCATCGCCTTCCCAGGTCGCGATATCGACCGTGTCGACCTGGTCGCCGAGGCCGATCAGCGTGAGCGCCGCATGCACGGGCGTCGCGCCCGAGCCGGGCGCGCCGTAGAGCGTGTAACGACCGGGCGCGGCGGAGGGCGGTGAGGTGGGGGATGACGGGGAGGCCATCCACCCAGACTAGCGCGCCCGCGTTCAGGCCGCCAGCAGCGTTTCGACCTCTTGCAGACCTTTCAGCGTCTTGACGCAGGCCTCGGCCACCTCGGAGCCCTTGACCGCGAAATGGCGATGGAAGTACTTGCGGTGCTCCACGTGCTCGTGGAAGTGATGCGGCGTGAGCACGGCCGAGAAGATCGGCACGTTGGTCTCGAGCTGCAGCGACATCAGCGTGCTGACCACCGTGCTGGCCACGAACTCGTGGCGGTAGATGCCGCCGTCCACCACCAGCGCGCAAGCCACGATGCCGGCGTAGCGGCCCGACAGCGCGAGCCGCTTGGCATGCAGCGGGATCTCGAAGGCACCGGGCACGTCGAAGACGTCGATGCGATCGCGCGGCACGCCCAGGCGCTCCATCTCCTCGAGGAAGGCGTCGCGCGCCTGGTGGACGATGTCGGAATGCCACTGCGCCTCGACGAAGGCGATGCGCTGGCCGCGCGGCGCGTCCGTCGCGGCGATGGCGGAAAGGGGAAGGTCGTTGATCTGACTCATGGTGTGCCTCTTCAAAAGCAGGTTTCCTGAATCAGGGCGCACGAAACCACGGAGCAGACCGCACGCTCCATGGCAGGAGCGCGCGGGCCGGCCCGCATTTCGCGCTCTCTTTCATCCGGACTGTGACCGTCGGCCCCGGGATCGCACCGGGTCTGCTGACCCCGCGGCTCGTTGCAAGCCACGGGCGCTCGCGGGCTCATGCGGCGCCTTCGGTTCGAAGAACGCCGCCATCACCGCCGGTGGGGAATTGCACCCCGCCCTGAGAACGCTTGCCCCGGCTCGCACCGGGGCGGGGGCGATTCTAGGCAGGCGGCGCGCCCGGCCCTGTCGCGCACGGGCCAAGACCCCAGGCCGCCGGGGGTGGCCCGTGGCCGGCTCAGCGCGCCGCGAGGAACTCGGCCATGCGCCCGAGCTCGTCGTCGAGCGCCGCGCGGAAGGCCGCGCCGTGCGGCTTGCGGCCCTCGACGTAGCCGAAGGCGGGCTGGGGCCGTCCCTCGGGTGCGCTCACGTTGGCCCAGCCGATCACGCGGTCGTGCCACAGCAGCGGCAGCGCGTAGTAGCCGAACTGGCGCTGCGGCGCGGGCGTGTAGGCCTCGAACTTGTAGGTCCAGCCCCAGAGCAGCTCGAAGCGGCGGCGGTCCCACACCACGGGGTCGAAGGGCGCGAGCAGGCGCACCGCGTCGTCGGGCGCATGGCGGCGCGAGGCCGGGTTCTCGTCGGCCGGCCAGTACCAGGTGGTGCCGTCGATGCGCAGGCTCGCGAGCTCCTCGCGCGCGAGGCGCAGCGCGGCCTGGGTCTGCGCCGCCAGGTGCGGCGCGCCATAGCCGAGCAGCCGCACCAGGTAGGTCAGGCTGCCGGCCGGCAGCGGCGCGTACTTGCGCACGATCAGTTCGATCAGCGCCGCCGCGCGGCGCGCGCGACCGGTCGGGCTCTCGTCGGCCGGCGCATGCTCGACCGCCTCGTAGATGCGCGTGCCGCTGTCGCGCCGCACGACGCGCAGCAGGCCGCGGTAGTGCATGCCGTCGAGCAGGTGCGTCGACGCATTGCCCGAGCCGCCCCAGTAGTTGCGCATGCGGCCGTGCGCGAAGTGCTGCTCGACCTCGCGCGGATGCACGCGCCCGCGCTCGCGCACGAAGGCCAGCACGTCGGCCGCCTTGCGCCGCGTCTCGGCGTCCCAGGGCTTGGCGGCCTCGCGCGGATGCATCAGCGCCAGGTGCTCACGCGGCAGGAAGCCGTAGTTGACCAGGCAGTCCTCCTCGATCGCGAGCCGCGTGTAGCGGCGCTCGAGGTCACCCGCGCGGTAGTCGGTGACGCGGTGGCGCAGCGTCAGGTCCTGCGCGCGCGCCGGGGCGCGGATCGGATCGGCCTGCACGAAGCCGAGCTTCTTGATCGCGCCGGGGAGCGTGGTGGGCTTGAACAGGGTGCGCGCCACGGCGTAGCGGCGCAGGTCGTCGAGGCTGGGGGCGGGCATGGGCGCATTGCAGCACAGGCCGCCATGGCTTGCTCGCCCCGGGGCCGTGCTCAGACCGCGCTGCGATGCCGCTCGATGCAGACGTCGAGCGTCTCGGCCCCCGGCCGCTGCCACCAGTCGAGGTTCGAGAAGATCTCGACCTCGCTGAAGCCCGCGAAGCCGGCGTCCTCCACCCAGCCGCGGATCTTCTTGAGCTCGACCACGCCGTCGCCCATCATCCCGCGGTCGGACAGCAGGTCGCGCGTGGGCGTGAGCCAGTCGCAGACGTGGTAGGCCAGCAGGCGCTCGCGGCCCGCGCGCGCGATCTGCTGCTGCAGCTTCGGGTCCCACCACACGTGGTAGATGTCGAGCGCCACGCCGAGCATGCCGCTCCTGCCCGCATCGAGCTCGTCGCAGAGGTCGAGCGCGTGCTCGAGCGTGTTGATGCAGGCGCGGTCGGCCGCCTGCATGGGGTGCAGGGGCTCGATGGCCAGCGGCATGCCGACCTCGCGTGCGTACTCGAGCGAGGCCGCGATGCCGTCGCGCACCTCGGCGCGCGCCCGCGCGATGTCCCGGTAGGCGGCCTTGCCGTCGAGCGCGCCGGGCAGCGCGCCGACCACCAGCACGAGGCAGGGCGCATCGAGCGTCTTCGCCTCGTCGATGGCGCGGCGGTTGTCGTCGAGCGCGGCCTTCAGGCCCGCGGCATCGGGCGCCGGGAAGAAGCCGCCGCGGCAGTAGCCCGAGAGGCCGATGCCGTGCGCCTTCAACTGCCGCGCGATCCTGTCGATGCCGACGGCCGCGACCTGGTCGCGCCAGGGGCTGATGGCGCGGATGCCGCGCTCGGCGCACTGGTCGACGATGCGGTCGAGCGGCACCTCGACGCCCGACTGCTTGCGCACCGTGGCGGTGTTGATCGAGAGCCAGTCGTGGTTCTGCGAGAAATCGCGCATGGACAAGCTTACTCCACGCCGTGCAGCGACAGCAGCGTGTTCATGCGCCGCACCGCGAGCTCGGGCTGCTCGAACAGGTTGGCCGCGTCGGCCAGCCGGAACAGCTCGGCGAAGTGCTGCAGCGAGCGCGTGCTCTGCTGGCCGCCGACCATGGTGAAGTGCTTCTGGTGGCCGTTGAGCCAGGCCATGAAGACCACGCCGGTCTTGTAGAAGCGCGTGGGCGCGGCAAAGATGTGGCGCGACAGCGGCACGGTGGGGCCGAGGATCTCGTGGAAGCGTTCGACGCGGCCCGCGGCCAGTTCGCCGAGGGCGGCGCTGGCGGCCGGCGCGATGGCGTCGAAGATGCCCAGCAGCGCATCGCTCTTGCCGTGCGTGGGGTGGCTGCCGTGGCCGTCGCCCGCGATCAGCTCGGCGTAGTTGAAGTCGTCGCCGGTGTACATGCGAGCGCCCTGGCCGTCGGGGCCGCCGGTGGTCGGCAGGCGCCGGCGCATCGCGATCTCCTTGTCCTTGTCGAGCAGCGAGATCTTGATGCCGTCGACCTTGTCGGGATGGGCCGCGATCACGCCGAGCGCGGTCTCCATCGCGGCATCGACGTCGGTCGTTCCCCAGTAGCCGGCCAGCGCGGGGTCGAACATCTCGCCGAGCCAGTGCAGCACCACGGGCTGCTTCGCCTGGCTCAGGATGCGGTCGTACACGCGCTCGTAGTCGGCCGGGCTCTTCGCGACGCGCACCAGCGCGCGGCTGCACATCACGATCAGCTTGCCGCCGAGCTTCTCGATGGCGGCCATCTGTTCCTCGTAGCCGCGGATCACGTCGTCGACGCTCTTCACCGCATCGAGGTCGAGGTGGTCGGTGCCGCAGCCCGAAGCCACGAGCGCGCCGGGGATGTCGCTGGCGGCGTCGATCGAGCGGCGGATCAGCTCGAGCGAGGTCGGCCAGTCCAGGCCCATGCCGCGCTGCGCGGTGTCCATGGCCTCCGCCACGCCCAGGCCGAGCGCGTAGAGGTGGCGCCGGTAGGCGAGGGTGGCGTCCCAGTCGACCGCGCATTGCAGCCAGGGATCGATGGCCGCGAGCGGGTCGGCCACGACGTGCGCGGCCGAGTAGGCGATGCGGTCGAAGCGCACGCCCGCGGGCGGCTTCGGCGGCGTGCTGCCGCGCAGCGCGTAGTCGGCGAGCGCGCCGCCGGCGGTGGGGAGCTTGAGCGAGAGGGCCATGCGGTCGGGTCTCCGGGTCTCAGACCTTCAGCGCGGGCACGTCGACCCAGCGGCGGTCCTGCCACGATTCGAGCGCGGCCTCGACCAGCTGCACGCCCTTGGCGCCTTCGGGCAGGGTCCACTTGTAGGGCGCGTCCTCCACCACGTGGCGGATGAAGTGTTCCCACTGGATCTTGAAGCCGTTGTCGTAGACCTGCGAGTCCGGAATCTCCTGCCACTGGTCGAGGAAGTTCATGGTCTGCTTCTCGTCGGGGTTCCACACCGGGCGCGGCGTGGCCACGCGCGACTGGGCGCGGCAGCTCGACAGGCCGGCCACGGCCGAGCCGTCGGTGCCGTCGACGTGGAAGGTCACGAGGTCGTCGCGGCGCACGCGCGTCACCCAGCTCATGTTGATCTGCGCGATCACCGGCTCGCCGTTGTGGCCGGTGAGCTCGCAGGTGGCGTAGGCGGCGTCGTCGGCCGTGGCCTCGTAGGGCTGGCCGGCCTCGTCCCAGCGCTTCGGGATATGGGTGGTGCCCAGGCACGACACCGACTTGACCTCGCCGAACAGGTTGTCGAGCACGTAGCGCCAGTGGCACATCATGTCGAGGATCATCCCGCCGCCGTCTTCCTTGCGGTAGTTCCAGCTCGGGCGCTGGATCGGCTGCAGGTCGCCCTCGAACACCCAGTAGCCGAACTCCAGGCGCACGCTGAGCATGCGGCCGAAGAAGCCGGCGCGGCGCAGCATGTCGAGCTTGCGCAGGCCGGGCAGGAAGAGCTTGTCCTGCACCGCGCCGTGCTTGAGGCCGTGCTTCTCCTTGGCTTCCTCGGCCAGGCGCGCGATCTCCACTGCCTCGTTGAGGTTGGTGGCGATGGGCTTCTCGCAGTAGACGTGCTTGCCGGCGCGGATCGCCTTGGCCAGCAGGGTGGGGCGCATCTGCGTGGTGCCGGCGTCGAAGAAGACGGTGTCGTCCTTGTTCTCGAGCGCCTTGTCGAGGTCGGTGCCCCAGCGCTGGATGCCGTGGGCCTTGGCCAGCGCCTCGATCTTCTCGGCATTGCGGCCGATCAGGATCGGGTCGGGCATCACCTTGTCGCCGTTCGACAGCGTCACGCCGCCCTGGGCGCGAATGGCGCAGATCGAGCGGATCAGGTGCTGGTTCATGCCCATGCGGCCTGTGACGCCGTGCATGATGATTCCTAGACGTTGGGTGGGCATGTTCTTTCCTTGAGTGAGAGAGGGGACGGAGAAGCGCTGCTTCAGTAGACGGAACGCATGGCGTCCCACGAGATGCCCGCGCCGGGCTGGCCGGTGGCGAAGCCGGGCGCAAAGGCGAGCGAGGACAGGGCGAGCTGTCCGCCGCGGATCGCGAGGCGCACCGCGCCATCGCTGGATTCGTAGAGATCGGGGTGGGCGCGCAGCAGCGCGTGCTGCTCGGCCTCGGGCACGGCCGCGAGGCCGTTGACGTAGTGGTGGCCGTTGCGCTCGACGTGCGAGAGGCCGAGCCAGCTCACCAGCGCCAGGTCCTGCTGCACGCCGAGGCCGGCCTGCATGGTCAGGTCCTCGCCCGAGAGGAAGTAGCGTGTGCCGTCGTCGGCCGCGTTCCAGCGCGCGCAGCGCGCCGCGTTGACGGCCGACTTGTAGAAGCCCTTGCAGCTCTTGCTCGACACGCCGGTGTAGCCGAGTTCGCGCGCCCGCACGAAGGCATCGAGCGTGGCGTCGGATTCGTCGATGAGCAGCGGGATGCGCCGGCCGAGCGAGCGCACATCGCGCTCGAGCGCGGCGTCGCGCCGGATCGGCTGCTCGACGAACACCGTCCTCTTCGCCAGCGCCCACAGCGCGGGCGTGGACAGCAGGCGGTCGAGGAAGGCGGCGAAGGCATCGGCATCGGCGTACTGCTCGTTGCCGTCGAGCGTGACCAGCTGCGCATGGCCGTCGATGGCGCGCGCGATGCGCTCGAGCCGGTCGATGTCGCGCGCGGTGTCGCCGCCGAGCTTGAGCTTGAAGTGCGTGAGGCCGTAGCGGCGCACGGCGGCCACGAGCGTGGTCGGCAGGCCGTCGGCGGGCGCATCGGGCAATGCATCGTCGTCGTCGATCGCGTCGGCCAGGCCCACGGTGTGGCGCGCGGCGATGCGCTCCGCAGGGTGCTGCCGGGCGAGGAAGGCGGGCATGTCGAAACCGGCGAGGTCGTCGGCCAGGCCGCTGCCCGCGATGTCGATGCCGCCGAGGTTGGCGCTCATCGCGGCGGCGAAGCCGGTGCCGGCATGCAGGCACAGCGCATCGAAGATCGCGCGGTCGATCAGGGCCGGCCCATATCCCGCCACCAGCGGCTGCAGGCCCTTGGCACGGGCGCGCGCCATCAGCGCGGCGTAGTTGGCGGCGAAATGCGTCCAGGCGGTCTGGGCATCGGCCTCGCCGGTGTAGGCCTCGCGCGCGTCGCGCAGCGCGAAGCGCAGCTGCTCGAAGTTCTGTTCGTTGGTGAGCGCCGGGTTCTTGTCGAACCACTTGGGCACCATCATCTCGGCCGCGCAGCCGCTGGCCGTGCGGCCGTCCTCGAGGCGGATGCGCGCGCGCACGTAGACCTGCGGGCAGGCGGTGACGGTGGCGGCGCCGAAGCGGAACGGCAGCCGCAGCGCGACGTCGCGCTCGGCGAATCGGATCTCCTCGACGTGGAAACGGGGCGCGTCCATGGTCAGTGGTCCAGGATGCCCTGCGAGAAGAAATGCGCGCGCACCAGCTTCGTGTAGTGGCCGAACTCGCTCGAGGCCATCATGTCGAGGGTGCGGGCGCGCGGCAGTTCGATGTCGTAGACGGCCGCGATCGAGCCCGGGCGCTCGCTCATCACGATCACGCGGTCCGACAGGAAGATGGCTTCGGGGATGCTGTGGGTGATCAGCATCACGGTCTTCTTCGAGGCCATCCAGATGCGCTGCAGCTCGAGGTTCATCTTCTCGCGCGTCATCGCGTCGAGCGCGCCGAAGGGCTCGTCCATCAGCAGCACCGACGGATCGTGCAGCAGCGCGCGGCAGATCGAGGCGCGCTGCTGCATGCCGCCCGAGAGCTGCCACGGGTATTTGCGCTCGAAGCCCTTGAGGCCGGCCATGGCCATCAGCTCGTGGGCGCGCGCCTTGGCGGCGTCCATCGGCAGGTGGCGCATCTCGGCCTGCAGCAGGATGTTGTCCTCCACGCTGCGCCAGGGCAGCAGCACCGCGCTCTGGAACACGATGCCCACGTCCTTCTGCGGTCCCTGGATCGGCTTGCCGGCCAGCGTGAGGCTGCCGCCGCTGATCGGCAGCAGGCCCGCCACCATCTTGAGCAAGGTGCTCTTGCCGCAGCCCGAGGGGCCGACGACCGAGACGAACTCGCCCTCGCGGATCGCGAAGTCGAGCGGCTTCAGCGACTCGACGGGGCCATCCTTGCTTTGGTAGATCTTCGAGACGCCGCGCGCTTCGATCAGTTGGACTGGAGACATGGAGCGTAGTAAAGGACGAAGCGAACGAGGTGACGGGGCGCTTGTGGCGTTTTCGGGGAACACCGCGGAACCGGCTTTGCCGGGCCGCTGGTGTTGCCCCCGGTAGGGGGTGGGAGAAGCGACACGAAGTGCGCGGAGCCTGGGGGCGAGCTGTTTACGGCAGGAAATCGAGCGTCACGTAGTCTTCTGGTTTGCCGCGCGTCGAGGCGTCCATGCCGCCGTACTGCACCAGCAGGTCCAGCGACTCGTTGACGTTCTTCATCGCCACGCGGAAGGGGCGCTGGTTCGCCGTGTCCTTGGTGTGATAGAGCGCCACGCTCTGCTTCATGCCCACGATCAGCGTGTCGCGCACGCCGGCCTTGGGGTTGGCCTTGAGCATCGCGTCGACCGCGGCCTCGGGGCTCTTCTCGGCGGCTTCGGCGGCCTTGGTCGAGGCGCGCATGAAGCGCTTCACCAGGTCGGGGTTCTCGGTCAGCAGGTTCTTGTTGGTGATGATCCCGGAGCTGATCTGGTTCACGCCCGAGTCGGCGAAGCGGATCGGCGACACCGGCTTGCCGGTGGCGTCCTGCAGCTTGATCGCCTGGTCCATCACGTAGCCCAGCAGCAGGTCGGCCTGGCCGTTGATCACCGCATTGAGCTTGGTCTGGCCATCGCCCGAGACGATCTTCACCTGATCGGGCTTGATGTCGTTGACCTTGAGGAACAGCGGCCACATCTGCGACATCGAGTCGCCCGGCGTCACGGCCACGGTCTTGCCGACGATGTCCTTCGGCGTCTTGATGTTCTTCTCGGTGAAGCCCATGACCGACATCGGGCTGACCTGGAACAGCACGCCGGTGGACTTCAGCGGCGCGCCCTTGGCGGCGGCCTTGATCATGGTCGTGACGTCGATGTAGCCGAAGGTCGCCGACTTGGCGGCCACCGCCTGCGCGGTGACGGCGGAGCCGCGGCCTTCCTGGATGTCGAGGTCGATGCCTTCCTCGGCGTAGAAGCCCTTTTCCTTGCCGAGGAAGAAGGGCGCGTGCTCGCTGTACAGATACCAGTTGAGCATCAGCGTGACCTTGTCCTTGGGCTTGTCGCCCTGCGCATGGGCGGGAGCGATGGCGAAGGTGGCGAGCGCGGCGGCGGCGAGCAGCGGGGGAAGCAGTTTCTTCATGTCTTGTCTCCAGGGAGTTGTTGGCGTGGGCGAAGGAACCAGAAAGAAAAGGGGCGGGGTGGATCAGTCCGCGTGGCGCTGCGAGGCGTGCCAGGGAATCATCAGGCGCTCGACCAGGTCGACCGCCACGAACAGGATCACGCCGATGCTCGAGAGCACGACCAGCGCGGCGAACATCAGCGGCAGGTCGAAGTTGCCGTTGGCCACCTGCAGCACGTAGCCGATGCCCGAGTTGGAGCCGACGAACTCGCCGACCACTGCGCCGACGACGGCCAGCGTGACCGAGACCTTGAGGCCGCTGAAGATCTGCGGCAGCGCCTGCGGCAGGCTGATCTTGAAGAAGGTCTGCAGCCGGCTCGCGCCCATCGAGCGCGCGAGGTCGAGCATGTCAGGCTCGACCGACTTGAAGCCCATCACGGTGGAGACCACCACCGGGAAGAAGCCCAGCAGGAAGGCCGAGATCACCTTGGGGAAGATGCCGAAGCCGAACCACACCACGAACAGCGGCGCGATGGCGACCTTGGGGATGCTCTGCGAGAACACCAGCAGCGGATAGACGTAGGACTCGACCAGCCGCGAGTAGGCGATGACCATCGCCATCGGAATGCCGATGAGGATGGTGAGGCCGAAGCCGCCGAGCGTGGCCAGCGTGGTCTTCCAGCTCTCGGCCAGCAGGCGCGGCCATTCGTTGACCAGCTGCTTCACCACCTCCCACGGCGGCGGGATCAGGTAGGCCGGGATCTTGAAGAGACGGATCGCCAGGTCCCACAGCACCAGCAGCAGCAGGATCAGCAGGAAGGGGCGCAGCGCCGGGGAGAGCAGGAGTTTGCGGATCATGGAGAGCGCGCCGGTGGCGGCGCGGGACGTTCGGTCGGAAGTCGGTGGGCTGCGGGCGGAGCGGGGGAAACGGGGGCTGGCGGAAGCGGCGTTACTGCTGGACCGCGAGGCCGGCGGCCTTCACGAGCTCGGCGTTGCTCGCGATCTCCTGCTTGATGTAGGCATCGAACTGCGCGGGCTTGAGCGTCCAGGCATCGGCGCCGAGCTTGAGGAAGCGCTCCTTCACCTCGGGCGTGGCGAGGGCCTTCGCCACCTCGTCGTGCAGGCGGTCGACCACGGCGCGCGGCGTCTTCGCGGGCGCCATCATTCCGATCCAGAAGTTGAACTCGGAGCCGGGCACGCCGGCCTCGGCGGTGGTGGGCACGTCGGGCAGGGCGGCCGCGCGCTTGGGCGAACCCACGGCGAGTGCCAGCAACTGGCCTTCCTTGATCTGGCCGATGACCGGCGCGATCGGCGAGAAGTAGTAGTCGACGCGGCCCGAGAGCACCTCGGTGACGGCCTCGCCCGATCCCTTGAACGGGATGTTGGTCGCGTCGATCTTGGCGGCCATCTTGAACTTCTCGGCGTTCAGGTGCGTAGCGCTGCCTTGGCCGGCCGAGGCGAAGTTCATGCTGCCGGGCTTGGCGCGCGCGGCGGCCAGCAGTTGCGGCAGCGTCTTGATGTTCTTCGAGGGCGCGATCACCAGCGCGTTGGGCAGCGAGGAGATCGGCGTGACACCCGCGAAGTCGTTCACCGTGTCGAAGGGCAGCTTGGCGAAGGTGGAGGGGCTGACCGTGTGCGACGAGGAATGGATCATCACCGTGTAGCCGTCGGCCGCCGCGGTGGCCACCGCCTGCTGGCCGATGGTGCCGCTGGCGCCGCCGCGGTTCTCGATCACCAGCGGCTGGCCCATGCTCGCGCCCATCTTGTCGGCGATGGCGCGGGCAATGATGTCGGTGGTGCTGCCGGCCGCGAAGGGCACGATCACGCGGATCGGCTTGCTGGGGTAGGCGGCTTCCGCGCCGGCGAGGGCGGGGAGCAGGGCGCCCAGGCCGACGATCGCGGCCAGCGTGGCGGTGCGTGCGAGTTGCTTCATGGGTGGTGTCTCCGCGCGGCGGTGCCGCTGGTGTCGTTGCGAGCTTAATTCACCAATAAGTGAATTGCTGATTCTAGGAACGCGGGCGCGGCAGCGTCAACGGGTGGACCCTGGTGGATACCCGTAGATCTTTGAAGCGATGGGGGTCGTCGTGCGCGGCGATGGCGCGCGGCCCCGCCGCCGCGCGAGGAGCGGCAGGAAGCGACGGAGCGCGGCGGGAAGGGCTCTTCAGTGCAGCACGTAACCGAGCACGAGGTCGGTCATGTGCGAGAGGCGCTGCGCCATCGCCTTGGGCGCGCGCAGGTCACGGCCGAAGATGGCCGAGAGCGTGTGGTTGTTCGAGAGGTAGAAGTAGCACAGCGAGGCGATCGAGATGTAGAGCTGCACCGGATCGACGCCCGCGCGGAACAGGTTGTCGCGCCGGCCGCGCTCGAGCACCGTGTCGAGCAGCTGCACCAGCGGCGAGTTCATCTCCTGGATGCGTTCCGAGCGCTTGAGGTGCGAGGCCTGGTGCAGGTTCTCGCTGTTGAGCAGGGTGATGAACTCGGGATGCTCGAGGTAGTAGTGCCAGGTGAAGGACACCAGCTGGCGGATCGCCTCGACCGGATCGATCTCGTCGAGGTGCAGCCGCTGCTCGGCTTCGCGGATGTCGGCGTAGGTGCGCTCGAGCACGGCGAGGAACAGGTCGTCCTTGCTGCCGAAGTAGTAGTAGATGAGCCGCTTGTTGAGGCCCGCGCGCTCGGCGATGCTGTCCATGCGCGCACCCGCGAGGCCGCGCGCCGAGAACTCGTCGCGCGCCGAGGCGAGGATCGCGAGCTGCGAACGGTCGGCATCGCGCGAGCGGGGTTCCAGCGTGTCGGGGGCGGTGGCCTTCATGGCGCGAATTTAACCATTTGGGGAATTAAAACAAGGGAGGCGGGGCGGGCGCACATAATCGCCGCGGACAAAGTGTTGGAGTTCTACTGCTCATGAGTACATCACAACCCGCAGGCCACCTGATCGTCGAGTGCCTGCTCGAACAGGGCATGGAGATCGCGTTCGGCGTGCCCGGCGAGAGCTTCCTCGCGGTGCTCGACGGCTTCCATGCCTACGGCGAGCGCGCGCGTTTCATCGTCAACCGGCAGGAGGGCGGCGCGGCCTTCATGGCCGAGGCGCACGGCAAGCTCACGGGCCGCCCCGGCATCTGCTTCGTGACGCGCGGCCCGGGCGCCACCAATGCCTCGATCGGCGTGCACAACGCCTTCCAGGATTCCACGCCGATGGTGCTGTTCGTCGGCGACGTGGGCAGCGACTTCCGCGACCGCGAGGCCTTCCAGGAGGTCGACTACGGCAGCTTCTTCGGCCCGAGCACCAAGGGCTTCGCCAAGCGCGTGGAGCGCATCGACGATGCCAATCGCATCCCCGAGTACATCGCGCGCGCCTTCTCGACCGCGATGAACGGCCGCCCCGGCCCGGTGGTGCTGGTGTTGCCCGAGGACATGCTGCGCAGCGAGACCGCCGCGCGGCCGCTGCCGCGGGTGGAGGCGGTCGAGCCCTGGAGCGACCCGGGCGCGCTGCGCACCCTGCGCGAGCTGCTGCTGAAGTCGCGCCAGCCGCTGGTGATCGCCGGCGGCGGCGGCTGGACCGCGCAGGCCGCGCAGGCGCTGCAGCGCTTCGCCGAGAACTGGCGGCTGCCGGTGGCCAATGCCTTCCGGTTCCAGGACACCTTCGACAACCACCATCCGCTCTATGCGGGCGATGTCGGTATCGCCATCAATCCGAAGCTGGCGCAGCGCGTGAAGGACGCCGACCTGATCCTCGCCATCGGCCCGCGCCTCGGCGAGATGACCACCGGTGGCTATACGCTGCTCGAGGCGCCGAAGGCGAAGCAGACGCTGGTCCACATCCATGCCAGCGCCGAGGAGCTCAACCGCGTCTACCAGGCCGACCTCGCGATCAATGCCGGCATGAGCGCCGCGGCGCGCAGCCTCGAGGTGCTGAGCGCGCCGCCCACGTTGCCCTGGGAGGACTGGGCGCTGCAGGCGAACGCCGACTACCAGGCCTGGCTCGAGCCGCAGGCACTGGCCGGCATGCCCACGGAAACGCCGCGCGGCGCGGTCGACATGGCGGCGGTGGTGGCGACGCTGCAGAAGCACCTGCCGGCCGATGCCACGATCACCAACGGCGCCGGCAACTTCGCGAGCTGGGTGCACCGCTACTTCCGCTACCACGGCCTCGCCAAGGGCCACAAGACGCAGCTGGCGCCCACCAGCGGCGCCATGGGCTACGGCGTGCCGGCCGGCATCGCCACCAGCCTCGCGACCGGCCGGGTGGCCTTCACGATCGCGGGCGACGGCGATTTCCTGATGACGGGCCAGGAGCTGGCCACGGCCGCGCAGCATGGCGGCAAGAGCATCGTCGTGCTGCTGAACAACGGCATGTTCGGCACCATCCGCATGCACCAGGAGCGCGAGTACCCCGAGCGCACCAGCGGCACCGCGCTGCGCAATCCCGACTTCTGCGGGCTGGCGCGCGCCTACGGCTACGCGGCCGAGCGCGTGACCGAGACCGCGCAGTTCGAGGCCGCGCTGCTGCGTGCGCTGGCTGCCGACACCGGCACGCTGATCGAGATTCCGCTCGACCCCGAGGTCATCACCACGCGCGGCACGCTGTCGTCGATCAGGCGCGCGGCGCAGCAGCAGGCGCGGGGCTGAGCGCGGCGCGATGCCTCGCGACCTCCGCGCGCAGGGCTGCGGAGCGCAGCTCGAACACATCGAACAGGCCGAGCGCCTCGAGCGCGGGGATCAGCGCGACGAGGTCCTCGTGCGCGGCCTGGCGCTGCGCCTCGCCGGCCTGGACGTCCTCCAGCACGCGCACATTGGCGAGGAAGGCACCGACCGAGCCCTTGCGCACGGGCTGGCCGTTGAGGACGGCGAAGTTCTGGTCATCGGGCAGGACATCCTGGGCTTTCATGGCGACTCCTTGAAGAAGAGAGGGAAGGGTGGATCGATGGCTTCGATGCTAGGCAGGCGCCACGCTGCGGGCTTGCGGCGCGGTGCCAATCGGTATCGCCATCGGGCCATGCCGCAGATGGAGCGACGCGATGGCTGAGCTCATGGCGCGGCTTGATCTCAACGCCTACGAGGCACCGCGCACCACGGGCGCGCATGCGCACGAGGAAGGCCAGCTGTTCGCGTTGCGCGCCGGCCTGCAGCTGATCGAGACCAGCGCGGGGCGCTGGGTGCTGCCGCCCGGATGGATCGGCTGGATCGCGCCGCGCTGCGCGCACGCGGCGCAAAGCCACGGTGCGACGGCCGGGTGGAGCCTCTATCTCGATCCGGCGCTGACGACGGCCTTGCCCGCGCAGCCGCATGTGTTCGCGTCGACGCCGCTGATCCGCGAGCTGGTGGGGCGGCTGGTGTCGCTCGGCGAAGAGGGGGAGGCAGCGCGCCGCCTGCGGCTGGTGGGAGTGCTGGTCGACGAACTGGTGGCGGGCACGCGGACCTCGCTGCATCTCGCGCTGCCGCAGGAGCGGCGCCTGCTCGCGCTGGCCACTGCGCTGGCCGACGATCCCGCGCGCGACGACACGCTCGAGCAATGGGCCGATCGCATCGGCATGGCACGCCGCACGCTCACGCGCCGCTTCGCCGCCGAGACCGGCCTGAGCTTCGCGCAGTGGCGCCAGCAGGCGCGGCTGCTCAAGGCGGTGCAATTGCTGGGCATGGGTGAGCCCGTGACGGCGGTGGCGCTGACGGTGGGCTACAGCTCGGTGAGCGCGTTCATCGAGACCTTCCGGCGCCATTTCGGCTGCACGCCCTCGCGCTTCTTTGCGCAGGGTGCCGACACTTCGCGCTGAGGCGCTCGCAAAAGGTACGGACGAAAAAAAGCCGGCTGTCGCCGGCTTTCCTGATCGACCCGGAGGCCGCTCGAGTGGTGCGCTTACTTGACGTGCTTGCCGATCAGCGCGGCCAGTTCGAACATCGACACTTGGGCCTTGCCGAAGATTTCCTTCAGCTTGGCGTCGGCGTTGATGTTGCGCTTGTTGGCCTTGTCTTGCAGGTTGTTCTTCTTGATGTAGTCCCACAGCTTGCTCACGACGGCGGTGCGCGGCAGCGGCGTCGAGCCGACCACGGCAGCCAGTGCGGGGCTGGGGGTCAGGGCCTTCATGAAGGCGGCGTTCGGGGTGCGCTTCTTGGCGGGAGCCTTCGCAGCAGCCTTCTTCGCGGGTGCAGCCTTCTTGGCAGGAGCAGCAGCCTTCTTCGCCGGTGCGGCAGCCTTCTTGGCAGGAGCAGCAGCCTTCTTCGCCGGTGCAGCGGCCTTCTTCGCGGGAGCAGCAGCCTTCTTCGCGGGAGCAGCGGCCTTCTTTGCCGGAGCTTTCTTGGCCGGAGCCTTCTTTGCAGTTGCCATGGTTGATTTCCTTTTTTGGTTGAACAGTCACCAATGAAAAACAGGGTCTCCACTGGCATCGCGGATGCTAAATGAGAAAAAACGCGTTTCCAAGGGAAAAAGCGGTTTTTTCATTGGAGGCTGTTGTTTTTTCAGAGGGGAGAGCGCCCGTTTTGCCTGCGGCGCGCGGGCCAGGTCGCCAGGAAGACGCCTGCGAGAGCGAGCGCGAACGCGAACAGCTGCACCAGGGAGAGGCTTTCGCCGAGCACGAGCACGCCCACGAGGGCCGCGCTCACGGGCAGCATCACGGCGAAAACACCGGCCTGCGCGGCGGGAATGTGGCGCAGTCCGGTCATCCAGAGCCACACGGTCCAGATGCTCGCTGCGAGGGCGTAGGCGACCAGCAGCAGCCAGAGGCCGGGACGCACCGCGGCGAAGTCGAACTGCAGCGCGAACCAGATGCCCAGCGGCGTGCTGAGCACGAAGCCCCAGAGGTTGATCAGCGAGGAGATCCGCTTGGGGCCGAGCCGTCCGGTGAGCGACTTGCCGATCACCGCGTAGGCGGCCTCGCAGAGCACCGCGCAGAACACCAGCAGGTTGCCCAGCCACGGCATCGACGAGGACGCTCCCGTGCCCGGGTGCGCGCTCGCATGCGCCGGGGCGAGCGCGAGCAGCCCGATGCCGATCGCCGCGCAGAGGATCGCGAGGCCGATGCGCAGCGTGATGCGTTCGCGCAGGAACAGCCAGCTCGCCACCGCGACCGCCGCCGGGATCGACGCCATGATCACGCCCGCCGAGACCGCGCTCGTGAGGCTCACGCCGAACAGCATGCAGATCGAGAACAGGAAGTTGCCGAGGAAGGACTCGAGGAACACCAGCCAGCGCGTGCGTGCGGTCATCGGCGGTTCGTTGGGCGCGCGACGCAGCCAGTGCGGCATGGCGAGCGCCGCGATGCCGAAGCGCAGCCAGGCCAGCAGCAGCACCGGGAAGGCCGCGACCAGCGGCTTGGAGAGGGCGACGTAGCAGCCGACGAGCGACATGCTCAGCGCGAGGCAGCCGTAGGCCATGAGCCGGCCTGGGGCGGGTGCGGCGGGGTTCAATAGACTGGGGTGATTTGGGAAAGGAGGCATCGATGATGCCAAAGGAGGCATCGATGATGCCGCAACCGACGCCCGCGCCGGGCGAGCGCCACGTCTTCGTCTATGGCACCTTGCGCGCGGGTGGCCGCAACGACATCGCGCGCTTCGCGCCGCCGCCGCGCCGCGTGGCCGATGCAGAACTCGCGGGCACGCTCTACGACCTCGGCGCCTATCCGGGCATGGTGCTGGGCGGCACGACGCGCGTGAAGGGCGAGATCTACGCGATCGATGCGCAGGTGGAGGCCGCGCTCGATCGGCTCGAGGAAGTGGCCGACGACGATTCGGGCGAGTACATCAAGCGCTGGCTGCGCGTGCAGGCCAGCGACGGCCAGGCTTTCGATTGCCTGGTCTACGAGATCCATCCGTCGCGCATCGAGGGTCGCGCGGTGATCGCGGGTGGCGACTGGATCGCGCATTCGCGGCGTTGACGGCGCGCGGTTGGGCCCGCGTTTTTCACAGACGAAAGAGTGATTGCGCATCGTGAAAATTGCTGCTGCTGCACCGCAGTATTTTTTCTCGATATGAGAAAGTTGTTTTCTCATTGAGAAATATCTCCGTAAGTTGTTGATTTTGTTGATGCAAAAATATGTCTTCTATAAGACATAAGAGTGGGCGACGCGATTACAGTAAGCCCATGGCCGCAGCGCCAAAACGCTCGAAACCAACCCTTCAATCAACTCACGGAGTGACCATGCCCCAGACCCTCACCGAACAACTCAGCCGCGAACAGCAGATTGCCGCCCTCGAGAAAGAATGGGCAACGGACCCCCGCTGGAAGGGCGTGAAGCGCGGCTACAGCGCGGCCGACGTGGTGCGCCTGCGCGGTTCGTTCCCGATCGACTACACGCTCGCCAAGCGCGGTGCCGAGAAGCTCTGGGACAAGATCAACGGTGGTTCGAAGAAGGGCTACGTGAACGCCTTCGGCGCGATCTCCGCCGGCCAGGCCATGCAGCAGGCCAAGGCCGGCCTCGAAGCCGTGTACCTGTCGGGCTGGCAAGTGGCCGCCGACGGCAACAGCTCGGAAACCATGTACCCCGACCAGTCGCTCTACGCGTACGACTCGGTGCCCACCATGGTCCGCCGCATCAACAACACCTTCCGCCGCGCCGATGAAATCCAGTGGGGCCGTGGCGTGAACCCGGGCGACAAGGAGTTCATCGACTACTTCCTGCCGATCGTGGCCGATGCCGAAGCCGGTTTCGGCGGCGTGCTCAACGCCTTCGAACTGATGAAGAACATGATCGCCGCGGGTGCCGCCGGCGTGCACTTCGAAGACCAGCTGGCCGCCGTCAAGAAGTGCGGCCACATGGGTGGCAAGGTGCTGGTGCCGACGCGCGAAGCCTGCGAGAAGCTGATCGCCGCGCGCTTCGCCGCCGACGTGCTGGGCGTGCCCACCATCGTGCTGGCCCGTACCGACGCCGAAGCCGCGAACCTGATCACCTCCGACCACGACGCCAACGACAAGCCCTTCCTGACCGGCGAGCGCACCTCGGAAGGCTTCTACCGCGTGAAGAACGGCCTCGAGCAGGCCATCAGCCGCGGCGTCGCCTACGCGCCTTATGCCGACCTGGTGTGGTGCGAAACCGGCGTGCCCGACATCGGCTTCGCCCGCGAGTTCGCGCAGGCCGTGCATGCCGCCTGCCCCGGCAAGCTGCTGTCGTACAACTGCTCGCCGTCGTTCAACTGGAAGAAGAACCTGGACGACAAGCAGATCGCCACCTTCCAGGAAGACCTCTCGGACCTGGGCTACAAGTACCAGTTCATCACGCTGGCCGGCATCCACGTCAACTGGTACAACACCTTCAAGTTCGCGCACGCCTATGCACGCGGCGAGGGCATGAAGCACTACGTGAACATGGTGCAGGAGCCGGAATTCGCGGCGCGCGAACAGGGCTACACCTTCGTGTCGCACCAGCAGGAAGTCGGCGCGGGTTACTTCGACGACGTGACCACCGTGATCCAGGGCGGCCAGTCGAGTGTGAAGGCATTGACCGGCTCGACGGAAGAAGAGCAGTTCCACTGAGCAACTGACTCGACATTCGCTGTCACCTTGAAGCCCGGCCGCGCGCCGGGCTTTTTTTCGTCCGTGCCGGACCCGCCTCAGTCGCGCATGCGCACTTCGCGCACGCCGCGGCCCAGCTTCTGGCGCAGCAGGGTGCGCAAGGTCACGCCGTCGGCATAGCCGACCAGCGCGGCGATCTGCTCGAGGCTCCGGTCGCTGGTCTTGAGCAGGTGCACCGCGCGCTCCACGCGCAGGTCCTGCACGTAGCCGAGCGGGCTCTTGCCGAGCACCTGCTGCAGCCGGCGCGCCAGCGTGCGCTTGCTGGTGCCGACGGCGCGCGCCGCGTCGTCGAGCGAGAAGCCGTCGGCCAGCCGCGCGCGCGCCCAGCGCTCGAAGCGCTCGACCATCGGATCGGCATGGCTCAGGTGGTCGTGGATCACGTAGGCGGATTGCGCGGGCCGTGAATCGACGATCAGGTAGCGCGCCACCGTGGCGGCCAGCTCGGGACTGACCTGGCGCACCAGCCACAGCGCCATGTCGACATGGCCGAGCGCCGCGCCGGCGGTGACCAGCGACGGCCCGGAGGGCACGAGCATGCGCGTGTCGTCGAGCCGCACCTCGGGATAGCGCTGGCGGAACATCGAGGCGAGCCACCAGGTGGTGGTGGCCTGCTGATGATCGAGCAGGCCCGATTCGGCGAGCACGAAGGTGCCGATGCAGGCGGCGGCGATCTTCGCGCCCTCGTCGGCACGTTCGCGCAGCGCGGCGCCGGCATCGGCGATGTCCTTGCGTTCGAGCGCCCGCGCCAGGCCCGCGGGCATCTTCTCGCCGATGGCCGGGATCGCGATCCAGTCAGGTGCCTTGGCGGCGGCGAACGGCACGACCGGCACGCTCAGGCCTTGCGCGGTGCGCACGCGCTTGCGCAGGCCGGCGAGGCGGACCTCGAAGGGTGGCACGCCGAGCGCGAGCAGGCCCGCCAGTTCGTTGGCGGTGGTGAAGACGTCGGCCACCGTGGCCAGGCCGGTGTCGAACACGCCGTCGAGCGCGAGGATGTCGAGTCGCATGGCAATAACAATATCAAAGATGTCAAAAATGCCAATAGGTGAAAGCGAGGGCCGACTCTAGAGTCACCGTAGCGGTTGCGATCCGCGCACCGCTTCCACCTTGCAACGACCGGAGATGTTCATGATCAAGTTCGCCCTGTTCGCCCGCCTCGAAGCCAAGCCCGGCAAGGAGGCCGAGGTCCAGCAGTTCCTCGAGGCCGGCCTCGCGATGGCGCGCGACGAAGCCACCACGCCGATCTGGTTCGCGCTGCGGTTGTCGCCGACCACCTTCGGCGTGTTCGATGCGTTCGAGACCGAGGCGGGCCGCCAGGCGCACCTCGGCGGCCCGATCGCGCAGGCGCTGATGGCGAAGGCGCCCGAGCTGTTCGCCAAGCCGCCGACGATCGAGCCGATCGACGTGCTGGGGCTCAAGAACGCGGCGGGCGTGGCGTAATGGGCTAATGGGCCGCTCGGCACGGCCCGCGCGCCGAGCGGCTAGAATCCGAGGCTTCACTGTCAACAAGGGCGAGAAAGGCACTTTGGTTATGACACCGCGAACTACTCCGCAAGCCACCTGCGGTGTTTTCTTCTTCGAAGGAAGCGCCCGCTAAACCGCGCGCGCTGGTTCGAGCCAGCTTCCCTGCCACAGCAAAGCGCGGTCATCCACCGCGCTTTTTTGTTTTTCGCCCGAGGTTTTTCATGATCCACATCACGCTCCCCGACAACTCGCAGCGCGAGTACCCCGGCCCGGTCTCGGTGGCCGACGTTGCCAAGTCCATCGGCCCCGGCCTCGCCAAGATGACGGTGGCCGGCAAGGTCGACGGCCGTCTGGTCGACGCCAGCGACGTCATCGACCACGATGCCAAGCTCCAGATCATCACGCCCAAGGACGACGAGGGCCTGGAGATCATCCGCCACTCGACGGCCCACCTGGTCGGCCACGCGGTCAAGCAGCTCTATCCGACGGCCAAGATGGTGATCGGCCCGGTGATCGAGGAGGGCTTCTACTACGACATCGCGTTCGAGCGCCCCTTCACGCCCGAGGACATGGCCGCGATCGAGGCGCGCATGCGCGAGCTGATCGCGCAGGACTACGACGTGGTCAAGAAGATGACGCCGCGCGCCGAGGTGATCGAGGTCTTCAAGTCGCGCGGCGAGGACTACAAGCTGCGCCTGGTCGAGGACATGCCCGACGAGCAGGCCATGGGCCTGTACTACCACCAGGAATACGTCGACATGTGCCGCGGCCCGCACGTGCCGAACACGCGTTTCCTCAAAGTCTTCAAGCTCACGAAGCTGGCCGGCGCCTACTGGCGCGGCGATGCCAAGAACGAGCAGCTGCAGCGCATCTACGGCACGGCCTGGGCCGACAAGAAGCAGCTCGACCAGTACATCCAGCGCATCGAGGAAGCCGAGAAGCGCGACCACCGCCGCCTCGGCAAGGAACTCGACCTGTTCCACATCGACGAAGTGGCGCCGGGCGTGGTGTTCTGGCATCCCAAGGGCTGGGCGATCTGGCAGCAGGTCGAGCAGTACATGCGCGGCATCTACCGCGACACGGGCTACTGGGAAGTGAAGGGTCCGCAGATCCTCGACAAGAGCCTGTGGGAGAAGACGGGCCACTGGCAGAACTACCGCGACAACATGTTCACGACGGAGTCGGAGAAGCGCGAGTACGCGCTCAAGCCGATGAACTGCCCGGGCCATGTGCTGATCTTCAAGAGCGACCTGCGCAGCTACCGCGACCTGCCGCTGCGCTACGGCGAGTTCGGCCAGTGCCACCGCAACGAGCCCAGCGGCGCGCTGCACGGGATCATGCGCGTACGTGGCTTCACGCAGGACGACGGCCACATCTTCTGCACGGAGGACCAGATCCTCGACGAATGCATCGCCTACACGGCACAGCTGCAGAAGGTGTACGCGGACTTCGGCTTCACGGACATCCTCTACAAGGTAGCGACGCGGCCCGAGAACCGCGTGGGCTCCGACGAGCTCTGGGACAAGGCCGAGCACGCGGTGATGGAATCGCTGCGCCGCTCGGGCGTGGAGTTCGTGATCGCCCCGGGCGATGGCGCCTTCTACGGACCGAAGATCGAGTACACGCTGCGCGATGCGATCGGCCGCCAGTGGCAGTGCGGCACGATGCAGGTCGACTTCAACACGGCCGAGCGCCTGGGCGGCGAGTACGTGACGGAGTCGAGCGGCCGCGCGAACCCGGTGATGTTGCACCGCGCGATCGTCGGCAGCCTCGAGCGATTCATCGGCATGCTGATCGAACACCATGCCGGCGCGATGCCCGCCTGGCTCGCGCCGGTGCAGGTGGCGGTGCTCAATATCAGCGAAGGACAGGCCGATTACGCCGCGCAAGTTGCGAAAACGCTGCAAAATCAAGGGCTTAGGGTCCAGCTTGATCTGCACAACGAGAAGATTACGTATAAAATACGCAAGCATTCGTTGCAAAAGCTCCCTTACATCGTTGTCGTGGGCGACAAGGAAAAGGAAGCTGGCGCCGTCGCAGTGCGCGCCCGGGGCAATCAAGACCTCGGTGCAATGTCCCTCGAATCGTTCGTGCAACGGGTCGTCCAGGACATTGCTGACAAGCGTTGATTTGTCGTCGAAACACCCCACATGTTTCTGTGTCAAATATACCGCTTGCCCGCGAGGACTGAGCGGCTTTCGCTACTTTTTTTGTAGCAAAACTTAGAGGATACCAACCATCGCTACTGCATTTCGCGACCGCCGCCACCGCGAGGAACGCCAACATCGCCTGAACCGGGAAATCATGGCCCCGGAAGTCCGCCTGATCGGCCCGGATAACGAGCAATTGGGTGTTGTGAGTCTTGCGGAGGCCTTGCGCCTCGCCGGTGAGCAGGACGTGGATCTGGTGGAGGTCGTCGCGGCGGCCAATCCACCGGTGTGCCGCCTGATCGAGTACGGCAAGTTCAAGTACCACGAGCAGAAGAAGGCGGCCGAGGCGAAGTCCAAGCAGAAGGTCATCGAGGTCAAGGAAATCAAGTTCCGGCCCGGTACCGACGATGGCGACTACAACATCAAGATGCGCAACATCCGGCGCTTTCTTGAGGATGGCGACAAGTGCAAGATCACGCTGCGCTTCCGGGGGCGCGAGATCACGCACCAGGAACTCGGTCTCGCCCTGCTGCAGCGCATCCGCGACGAGCTCGGCGACACGATCCTCGTCGAGCAGTTTCCGAAGCTCGAAGGCCGGCAGATGATCATGATGATCGCGCCGGGCCGCAAGAAGCCCGGCAGCGCTCCGGCAAAGTCGGCGACGGAAGCCGCCGCGGCACCGACCACCGTCGGCGCCTGAGCGAAGGTCCGGCCGGGCCCGGTGGCGAAAGCCCCGGGTGCCGACGGAAGTGAGAATTTGAAGGGATTTCGCCGATCGCCGGCGCGTGCCGAAAGGCAAGCGAAGGCGGTGGCGGGATGAAGAAGTGTCTCGGGGCCAACAAGTCCATGGAGTTCATCCAAGGCGCCTCACGAGCACAAATTAAAGGAGCATTCACATGCCCAAAATGAAGACCAAGAGCAGCGCGAAGAAACGTTTCCGCGTTCGTCCCGGTGGCACCGTCAAGCGCGGTCAAGCCTTCAAGCGTCACATCCTGACCAAGAAGACCACCAAGAACAAGCGTCACCTGCGTGGTGCGGTGTCGGTGCACGAAACCAACATGGTTTCGATGGCCGCGATGCTGCCCGGCATGGGCATTTGATCAACTGACGAACAAGGAGTAATCACATGCCTCGCGTCAAACGTGGTGTAACGGCTCGCGCCCGCCACAAGAAAGTTCTCGCACTCGCCAAGGGTTTCCGCGGTCGCCGCGGCAATGTCTTCCGCATCGCCAAACAGGCGGTGATGAAGGCAGGCCAATACGCCTACCGTGACCGCCGCACCAAGAAGCGCGTGTTCCGTCAACTGTGGATCGCGCGTATCAACGCCGCCTCGCGTGAACTGGGCCTGACCTACAGCCAGTTCGCCAACGGCATCCGCAAGGCCGGGATCGAGATCGACCGCAAGATGCTTGCGGACATCGCCGTGCACGACAAGGCCGCTTTTGCGGGCATCGTGGAGCAGGTCAAGGCCAAGCTGGCTGCTTGATTCTGCACAGCGGGAGACCGTCCCCGGACAGTTTCCTGCGCCCACGGCACAAGGGCTGGCGCTTGAAAGAGCACCAGCCCTTTTTTATTTTTCCCCGAAGAAATCTGTTGTTGCTATGAACGAGTTGGACTCCCTGGTCGACACCGCACGTGCCGCCTTCGCGCAGGCGAAGACCCCCGCAGAGCTCGAGAACGCCAAGGCCCAGTTCCTGGGCAAGTCGGGCCGCATCACCGAGCTGATGAAGGGCATGGCCGCACTGAGCGTCGACGAGAAAAAGTCGCGCGGTGCCGCCATCAACGTGGCCAAGCAGGCGATCGAGTCCGCCCTCAACGAACGCCGCCAGCAACTGGCCGACGAGGAGCTCTCGCAGCAGCTGCGCGCCGAGGCGCTCGACGTGAGCCTGCCCGGCCGCCGCCGCATCCCGGGCGGCCTGCACCCGGTGAGCCGCACCCTCGAGCGCATCGAGGAGATCTTCTCGAGCATGGGCTTCGACGTGGCCGACGGCCCCGAGATCGAGAGCGACTGGCACAGCTTCACCTCGCTCAACAACCCGCCGAACCATCCGGCGCGTTCGATGCAGGACACCTTCTACGTCGACCTGAACGGCGAGGACGGCATCCCCTACAACCTGCGTCCGCACACCAGCCCGATGCAGGTGCGCTACGCCCACCAGCACATCAAGAAGTACGCGGCCGAGTTCGCGGCCGCGGCCGCCGACACCACCGGCACGGTCAAGGCGCCCGAGATCCGCGTGATCGCGCCGGGCCGCACCTACCGCGTCGACAGCGACGCCACCCATTCGCCGATGTTCCACCAGTGCGAAGGCCTGTGGCTCGGCGAGAACGTGAGCTTCAAGGACCTCAAGGTCGTCTTCACCGACTTCTGCCGCACCTTCTTCGAGCGCGACGATCTCGTGCTGCGCTTCCGGCCGAGCTTCTTCCCGTTCACCGAGCCCAGCGCCGAGATCGACATCCAGTTCCAGAGCGGCCCGCTGGCCGGCCGCTGGCTCGAGGTGTCGGGCTCGGGCCAGGTGCATCCGAACGTGGTGCGCAACATGGGCCTCGACCCCGAGCGCTACATCGGCTTCGCCTTCGGCATGGGCCCCGACCGCCTCACGATGCTGCGCTACGGCGTGAACGACCTTCGCCTGTTCTTCGACGGCGACCTGCGCTTCCTCTCGCAATTCCAGTGATCGGCTGACGCGCGAGACGAAACGAGACCTTCCACACCAGAAAAACAGATCGAGATCGAAGAGATGCAATTCCCGGAATCCTGGCTGCGCGAGTTCTGCAACCCGCCCATCGACAGCGCCGAACTGGCCGAGACCCTCACCATGGGCGGCTTCGAGGTCGAGGAGCGCCGGCCGGCGGCGCCGCCCTTCACGCGCATCGTGGTGGGCGAGATCAAGGAAGCCGTCCAGCACCCGAACGCCGATCGCCTGCGCGTCTGCCAGGTCGACGCGGGGCAGGGCGCCTTGCTCAATATCGTGTGCGGCGCGCCCAATGCGCGCGTCGGCATCAAGGTGCCGTGCGCGCTGGTGGGCGCCGAACTGCCGCCCGGCGAGGACGGCAAGCCCTTCCTCATCAAGCTCGGCAAGCTGCGCGGCGTCGAGAGCCAGGGCATGCTGTGCTCGGCACGCGAGCTGCAGCTGAGCGAAGACCACGGCGGCCTGCTCGAACTCGCGGCCGACGCGCCCATCGGCGTCGACGTGCGCGAAGTGCTCAAGCTCGACGACACGCTGCTCACGCTCAAGCTCACGCCCAACCTCGCGCATGGTCTCAGCGTGTATGGCGTGGCGCGCGAACTCGCCGCGCTGACCGGCGCGCCGCTCAAGCCGCGCACCGTGGCGCCGGTCGAGGTGGCCTTCGCCGACAAGCTGCCCGTGAAGGTCGAGGCGCCCGAGCTCTGCGGCCGTTTCTCGGGCCGCATCGTGCGCGGCGTCGACACCCAGGTCGCCACACCGGCCTGGATGGTCGAGCGCCTCGCGCGCTGCGGCCAGCGCAGCGTCACGCCGCTGGTCGACATCTCGAACTACGTGATGTTCGAGTACGGCCAGCCCAGCCACATCTTCGACCTCGACAAGATCCACGGCGGCCTGACCGTGCGCTGGGGCAAGGCCGGCGAACAGCTCAAGCTGCTCAATGGCAACACCATCTCGGTCGACGACAAGGTGGGCGTGATCGCCGATGCGCGCGAGGTCGAATCGCTCGCGGGCATCATGGGCGGCGATGCCACCGCGGTCTCGGACGATACGCGCAACATCTACGTCGAGGCCGCGTTCTGGTGGCCCGAGGCCGTGCAGGGCCGCTCGCGCCGCTTCAACTTCTCGACCGACGCCGGCCACCGCTACGAGCGCGGCGTCGACCCGAGCCGCACCGTCGAGATCATCGAGCGCATCACGCAACTGATCGTCGAGATCTGCGGCGGCCAGGCCGGCGCCATGGACGACCAGATCCTGCGCGTGCCCGAGGCCCTGCCCGTGACGCTGCGCGTGGCGCGCGCAGCGCGCGTGATCGGCATGCCGCTGACCCAGGCCCAGTGCGTGGACGCGCTGCGTCGGCTGGGCTTCGCGCTGACCGAGGGCGATGGCACGCTGACCATCGTGCCGCCGCCGCATCGCTTCGATCTGCTGATCGAGGAAGACCTGATCGAAGAGGTCGCGCGCCTGATCGGCTTCAACAACCTGCCGACCACCGCGCCGCTCGCGCCGATCACCGCGCGCGTGCGTCCCGAGGCGCAGCGCAGCCGCTTCGCGGTGCGCCGCGGCCTCGCCGCGCTGGGCTACCAGGAAACCATCAACTTCAGCTTCGTCGAAGCCGACTGGGAGAAGGAGCTCGCGGGCAACGACAACCCGGTCAAGCTCTTGAACCCGATCGCGAGCCAGATGAGCGTGATGCGTTCGTCGCTGCTCGGCTCGCTGCTGCAGGTGCTCAAGTTCAACCTCGACCGCAAGGCGCCGCGCGTGCGCGTGTTCGAGCTGGGCCGCGTGTTCCTGCGCGACGACAGCGTGGCCACCACCGACAGCACCGTGCGCGGCGTGCACCAGCCGATGCGCGTGGCCGGCCTCGCCTGGGGCGATGCCGACGAAGCGCGCTGGGACGGCAAGGCGCAGCGCGTCGACTTCTACGACGTGAAGGGCGACGTCGAGGCGCTGCTCGCGCCGCTGGTGCCGCGCTTCGAATCCGCCGAACACCCGGCGCTGCATCCGGGCCGCTCGGCGCGCGTGACGGTCGACGGCAAGGCCATCGGCTTCGTCGGTGAACTGCATCCGCGCTGGCGCCAGAAGTGGGATTTCGCGCAGCCCGCCGTGCTGTTCGAACTCGACCTCGATGCCGTCACCGCGCGGCCCGTGCCGGTGGCGCAAGCCGTGCCCAAGCACCAGGCGGTCGAGCGCGACATCGCGGTGGTGGTGGCGGAAGCCGTCACGCACGATGCGCTGATCGACGCCATCCGTTCGACCGGCGCCGCGCAAGGCCTGCTGCGCGACGCCGTGCTGTTCGACATCTACCGTCCGCAGCCCGCGCGCGACGGCACGGTGGCCGCGGCCGGTGGCCTTGCACCCGGCGAGAAGAGCATGGCGGTGCGCCTGAGCTTCCAGGGCGACAGCGCCACCCTGACCGACGAGCAAGTCGAGCCGGCCGTGCGCGCCATCGTCGATCAACTGGCTGCGAAGGTGGGCGGACGCCTGAGAGGATGACCCGAATGAATGCCGTCGAATTCACGCTCGAAGCACTCGAGACGCCCGCGCTCACCAAGGCGCATCTGGCCGACCTGCTGTTCGAGCAGATCGGCCTGAACAAGCGCGAGTCCAAGGACATGGTCGAGGCTTTCTTCGACCTGGTTGCCAACAGCCTGATCGAAGGCACCGACGTGAAGATCTCGGGCTTCGGCAACTTCCAGATCCGCGTGAAGGCGCCGCGTCCGGGCCGCAATCCGCGCACCGGCGAAGCCATTCCGATCGGCGAGCGTCGCGTCGCCACCTTCCATGCGAGCGCGAAGCTCAAGGAACAGATTCACGGAAACATCGATCCGAACGCCGCCCCCGAGGTCGAGTGGAGCCTGGGTTCCGAATAGGACTTGTTCGGGCGCGCTTCCGTGGAGTAACCTCTGAGGTTTGCCGCGCGCAGACTTGATTTCAATGGAGAACATGGCCGACAAGGCACTCCCGCCCATTCCCGTCAAACGCTACTTCACCATCGGTGAGGTCGGCGAACTCTGCGGGGTGAAACCGCATGTGCTGCGCTACTGGGAGCAGGAGTTCACGCAGTTGCGCCCGATGAAGCGGCGCGGCAACCGGCGCTACTACCAGCACCACGAGGTGCTGATGATCCGCCGCATCCGCGACCTGCTGTACGACCAGGGCTTCACGATCAGCGGTGCACGCAACAAGCTGCAGGAACTGGTGCAGCACGAACGCGACCGCCGCAAGGCCGGCGAGGTTCCGCTCGAAGGCATGGAGGCCGTCGAGATCGATCACGAGGAGTTCGAGGCCGCGCTGCACGACGAAGAAGCCGCACCGAACGCGGCCCGCAGCGTCGACCTGTCGCAGTTGTTGCAGCTTCGCCGCGAGCTTTTTGAAATTCGTGAGTTGCTGACTGTCGGACGCTGAAAAGAGAAGGCTATAATCGAGAGCTTCGGTGTGTGGCGCAGCCTGGTAGCGCACTTGCATGGGGTGCAAGGGGTCGAAGGTTCGAATCCTTTCACACCGACCAATAATCATCGTCAGATGGAACAACGGGTCAGAGTCACAAGCTCTGACCCGTTTTTTTTGTTGTGTCCGAGAGGTGTTCGTTTCGTCGAGGCGCGATCAGTCGCGCGATGAATCCGGCGCGCTCAGTTCGCCGTTCCACGAATTGAACAGGTAGCCGCCCGTCGCATCCTGCAGCGTCGCCTGCACCTCGATCAGCGTGTTGATTTCGTCCAGCGTTTCGTCGAGGTCGTCGATGTCGATCTCGAAGCGGGCGTTGCATCCGCGCATGGCGGCGGCATGCACCGTGCCTTCGGCGATCTCGATGGCTTCCGCGTTCACGTGCGGCGCGGCGGACAGCCTGATCCGAAGGGCGGGCCCGTCGTCCTCCCATTGAACGACGAGCGCCTCGCCATCGGCGGCCACATCCAGGCCTTGCTCGGTCAACAGGCGCGCGGCCTCGTTCAGATCGGGGCTGGAGTCGCTCGATGCGAAGAAGACCATGGAGACGTCGTCGGCCATAGGCGGAGGTTCCTCGGGACTGGGATGGGAGGTCATTGTGCCGGGCCGACCGAGCCCGTCCCTCGAGGGCTACGCCGTCGCCCGGACTTCGAAGAACGCCTCGTCCGTATCGCCCAGATCGCGGAAGCCTGCTGTCCTGGCCGTGTCGTAGGCCTTGGCCCAGCGGCGCGCGAGCACGATGTCGGCCTTCGAGAGTTCGTTCTCGCTCGATTCGCTCGCGTTCTGGAAGGCGCGCAGCGCCGGCAGCACGTCGCCGCCCAGTTGCCGCTCGAGCTCGCGCTGGAAACGCCGCTGCGCCAAGCCAATGGCTTCGTCGCTGGCGCGGGCATAGTCGGCCAGGAGCACCTCGTAAGCGGCGGGAGGCTCGGTGTCGAGTTCCGTGGAAGACAGCGCGGGCCCGGCTTTCTGCCGCGCTGGCGGTGCTTCTTCGAAGGGCTCTGGAAGGGCGCCATCGACGATGGCCGGTTGATGGAACAGCTCAACTTGGGTCATGGGAAGAATCGGCGTGGAAATACTGTTTGAATATACAGTGATTTCGCGACAAGCAGATGTCTGAAAGCGATGCGCCGATCCGTGCCGCCTGAAGCCGCGCTGCCGCGCGATATCGCCGCCAACCCTTTACCGACCGTCACAACTCCGCCGGCGCCTGACATGTTCCTGAGACCTTGTCGCGAGAATAATCCCGCACTCAAGAAAAAAATGGACATCCGATGCAGCACATCGAAATCCTCAAAAAGGGCGGCTTCGTTGCACGCCGCCACATCCAGGACCGAGAAAATGGCGAATGGCCCGCGTGGGTGACTTTCGAGAAGGAAGGCCAGGCCACTCGGCGCATCCGCCACGGCATTGGCACCTTCAGGTCCGAAGAAGAGCTTCTCTCGAACTGCGTCGCCTTTGCCCATCGCATGATCGACGAAGGAAAGACGGGCTTTCGCCTCTGAACCGCGGGGCCTCGACGCTGGGCCCTCGCACTCTCAGGCGGCGCGCACGCTCACAGCGCCGCGCCTGACGCTCACCGAGCCGCCGCCGGGCCTCTCAGAGGCTGCCGAAGCCGGTCTGGCCGATGACGACATGCTCGCGTTCGACCCGAGGCTTCGGCTGTCGTCGCGGCTTCTCCGCCCGCAGGATGGCCAGCATGGCCATGAGGGCAGCGCCGGCACCGATGCCGGCTATGAAAACGAAAGCGATAAAGAAAGGGTCGGATGCTCGCATGCGGTCCTAACGTAAGTTCGCACCCCACGGTTTACAGGGGGTTACACATATACGTTTGTACCGCAAGCCAGCAGGGACCGGAAGAGCAGAGCCCCCACCCGTGACGGGCGTGCTACAGAACCCTGGCCCGCTTGGGTGGGCCCCGGCGCGGAGGCTTCCTGCTGCTCAGGCTGGCGAGGGCCCGTTCCACGTCCCGTGGGGGCAGCAGCTGCGACTTGCCGCAGTTCTTGCAGCGGTAGGGTTTCAGCCACGGAAAGAAGCGCATCCAGGCCTGCTGCAGGCTGCTGTCCAGATGCTCGATGCTGCAGGGGCAGGGCGAAAACGGGTTGGCCATGAAATTCCCGGCGCGGGCGCGGGCGCGGTGTTGCGTGGTCCCTGGGAGGCTCTCCGGCCATCCGCCGAGAATTGTTGCAGTGCATTGTTAAATCTCTCTTAGAGGCGCCCGCCGGCATCAGACCTGTCCTTCCCGCTTCGAGCGCATCGGCGCCATGCGCCCCTGTACCAGGCTGCGCCAGGCCCATTCCAGGGGGCCGAGCCGGTAGCGCCGCAGCCACCAGCAACTCGCGGCCGCTTGCAGTGCCAGGATCGCCATGCAGGCCACGGCGAGGCCCGCCACGCCGAACTTCGGGCACAGACCCGGGCCGACGCCGTAGAACAGGCTCAGGCCCACCAGCATCTGCACGAGACCGTTGCTCCATGCCATGCGCCCCAGCGGTGTCAGCTTGCGCAGCCGGCGCCGCCAGGCGGCGTGCTGGAACAGCAGCACGAAAGCCGCGATGCAGAAAAGCCCCTGGGCCAGCGCCGTCGCCGCGTGCGGCAGGCCGGTCGTGAATCGGCCCGCTGGAACGTGCAGCGCGAGCAGCAAGCCCGTCGCGAGGCTCGCCAGCAGCAGCCGGCGCCAGAACCGCCGATGAGCCACCGACTGCCGCAGCGCGTCCGCATGGCCGAAGACAAGGCCGGCCAACAGTCCCGCCAGCACGAGGAGCGGCCACGAGACGGCGGCGCCCGTGAAGTCGAACGGCGAGAAGCCGCGCAGGCCCACGACCGGCACGCCGAACAACACGAAGCCGCGCAAGGCATCGACGAGTTCGAGCCGGCGCGGCCTGGCGTCTTCCGCGGTGGCGGCGGTGCGGGCCATTGGCCAGGTCGAAGAAAGAGGAAGAGGCGGCGTGGCGAGTCCGAGGGTCATCGATGTGCGGCAGGGTCTGCGAAGCGATGGAGGGAACCCGGCATGGCGCGGCAGGCCGCCAGGTGCGAGACGCCATGGCCGTGGGCGATGCGCGTCGGCCACCGATGCTAGGCAGGCGCATTGCCTCAACATTACGCAGGCTGCGTGGGTCGTCGCCTCGTGGTAGAAACCGCCGCCCGCATCGCCTTCCGGTGCGGCCATCTCCTTGCCACACCCATCCGCTTCGCCCGCCACCTTGCCTGCAGGCCGCATCGGCCGCGCATGGCCGACGCTCGTCCTCTGGCTCACGCTCGGTTTCGCGCTGCTGTTGGGCGGTTGCGCGGGCCTGCCCACCGAGGTCGCGCGCCGGTCGTCGGTGACGATCCCGAACGGCGCCGACACCACGCTCGGCCGCCTCGTGAGGGCGACCGCGCCGCGCAGCGAAGACGAGCCGCTCAGCGGTTTTCGCCTGCTGCCGATGGCGCAGTTCTCGCTGCATGCGCGCATCGAGCTGATCCGCCGCGCCGAGCGCTCGATCGACGTGCAGTACTACCTGGTGCAGAACGACGAGACCGGCCGCTACCTGCTGCGCCACCTGCGCGACGCGGCCCAGCGCGGCGTGCGCGTGCGGCTGCTGGTCGACGATCTCTACACGGCCGGCGCCGATCCGCTGTTCCGGGGCCTGGCCGCGTATCCGAACGTCGAGGTGCGGATGTTCAATCCCTTCCCCGCCGGGCGCGAGCACTTCGGCACGCGCTGGACCGCGTCGCTGCTCGACTTCAACCGCGTGCACCGCCGCATGCACAACAAGCTGTTCGTGGTCGACGACACGATGGCGGTGATGGGCGGGCGCAACATCGCCAACGAGTACTTCCTGCGCGACGGCGGCTCGAACTTCATCGACATCGACACGCTGGTGGCCGGGCCCGTGGTCCACAAGCTGTCCTCGCTGTTCGACATCTACTGGAACAGCCCCTACGTCTACCCGATCGAGTCGCTGGTGTCGGCCGACGGCGCATCGCCGCAGGCACTGCGCTCGCGCTTCGACGAACTCACGAGCGGGCCGGGCACGCCCGAGCCCGAGCAGCCCTCGGCCACCGATCTGCTGGGCCACCATCCGCTGGCCGCCGATCTCGATACGGGCCAGCTGCAACTGGCGTGGGCGCGCGCCGAGGCCTACGCGGACGCGCCCGCCAAGGCGCTGGCGCCCGAGGAGGGCCGCGGCGCGCCGGCCGATGTCTCGCCCGACAGCGTGCAGTTCAACCTTCAGCGCCACCTGCGCGGCGCGCGCACCGAGATCATGCAGACCACGCCCTACCTGATCCCGGGCCGCGGCGGCATGGAAACCATCCGGCATGTGCGCGGCAACGGCGTGGGCTACATCATGGTCACCAACTCGCTGGCGGCCACCGACGAGTCGCTGGTGCACATCGGCTACCGCCGCTACCGCGCCGAGATGCTGCGTCTGGGCGTGGCGCTCTACGAACTCAGTCCCAAGCGGGTCGAGCAGAGCCGGCGCTTCGGCATGTACGAGACCTCGAGCGGCCGGCTGCACGGCAAGTCGGCGGTGATCGACGGGCGCACGGTCTTCATCGGCTCGATGAACTTCGATCCGCGCTCGGTGCTGCACAACACCGAGATCGGGCTCTTCATCTTCAGCCCGCAGATCGCGCAGCAGCTCAACAGCCTGATCGGCTTCATCCGGCTCGATGGCGCCTACCAGCTGCAGCTCGGGCCGCGCGGTGGCATCGAATGGGTGAGCCCGGCCGCGGGCGATGGTGCCGACACCATCCTGCACACCGAGCCGGAGACGAATTTCTGGGCGCGCTGGCGGCTCGAGCTGCTCGCGCCGCTGGTGCCCGAGAGCCTGCTGTGAGGCTCTCTTACTGCTGCAGCCGGCCGCTCAGGTAGGGCTCGGGATCGACGGCCACGCCGTTCTTGCGGATCTCGAAGCGCAGCTTCACGCGGTTGGCATCGCCGCCCGATCCCATCTCGGCGATCTTCTCGCCCTGGCGCACCACCGCGCCTTCCTTCACGAGGATGGTGCTCGCGTGGGCATAGGCGGTGAGGAAGGTCTCGTTGTGCTTGACGATGACCATGTTGCCGTAGGCGGCCAGCTCGTTGCCCACGTACACCACGCGGCCGTCGGCCGAGGCCACGATCGGGTCGCCGAGGTTGCCGGCGATGTCCACGCCCTTGTTGCGCACGCCGTCGAAGCGGCCGATGGTGGTGCCGGCGGCGGGCCGGATGAACATGGCCTGGCGTTGCGGCGGGGCCGTCGTGGTGCGACCGGGCTGCTGCATGGGCGGCAACGGCGTGGTCGTGCAGGCGGCGATGCCGGCGGCGAGCAGCGCCGCGGCGCCGATTCGGAAAACGGAAGTCTGAAGGTGCATGGCGCTCGGTTGGAACGGGGGCGTTCTGAAGGGTTCCTTCGGATCTCGGGGCCGGGTGGTCCCGGCCGGTCGATGCTAGCAAAGTCGCCGGCACGTTCCCATCGGGCCGGCAGGGACTTCCCGCGCGCGGACGGCCGCGCGGCTTCAGGCGATCACTTCAGCGGGATCGGCGTGCCGCGGTCGATCGGCACCGCGGTGACGCTGTTCTTCGGCGAGCCGTCGATCAGCAGGTCGGAGTAGGTGAGGTAGACCAGCGTGTTGCGCCGTGGGTCGACCATGCGCACCACGCGCAGCCGCTTGAACAGCACCGACAGCCGTTCGCTGTAGACCTCCTCGCGCTTGGGCAGCGGCTGCGTCACGTTCACCGGGCCGACCTGGCGGCAGGCGATCGAGGCCTCGGCCTTGTCCTCGGCCACGCCGAAGGCGCCCGCGATGCCGCCGGTCTTGGCGCGCGACACGTAGCAGGTCACGCCGTTGACCTTGGGGTCGTCGTAGGCCTCGATCACGATCTTGTGGTCGGGGCCGATCAGCTTGAAGGCGGTGTCGACCTCGCCCACTGTCTCGGCGCGGGCCGCGTTGGCGGCCAGCAGGGCGGCGGCGAACGCGAGCGCCGCGCCGCGTCGAAGGGAGATGGCGTGCTTCATCGGTTCAGACGATGTCGATCGTGTGGACGCGGTCGAAACTGCCGCGGCGCCGATCCTCGAAGTAGTGCTGCAGCGCCTCGCGCACCGTGCGGAAGGCGATCTCGTCCCAGGGAATCTCCTCTTCGGCGAAGAGCCTGGCCTCGATGGTCTCGTGGCCCGGATCGAAGCGGTCGTCGAGCAGGCGCGCACGGTAGAACAGGTGCACCTGTCCTACGCGCGGCACGCTCATCACGGCGAACAGGCTCTCGATCTCGAAATTCGCACCGGCTTCCTCGTCGGTCTCGCGCGCCGCGCCCTGGGCCGTGGTCTCCTCGAGCTCCATGAAGCCCGCCGGCAGCGTCCATTTGCCCCAGCGCGGCTCGATGTTGCGCTTGCACAGCAGCACCTTGTCGCCCAGCACGGGGATGGTCCCCACCACGTTGAGCGGGTTCTCGTAGTGGATCGTGTTGCAGGCCGGGCAGACGGCGCGTTCCTTGGTGTCGCCGTCGTCGGGCACGCGGTAGACCACCGCGGTGCCGCAGTTCTTGCAATGCTTGATGGGGATGCGCAGCAGCATGGGGCGGGCGTGCTCGCGGCCTCAGACGATCTTGACGGTCAGCACTGGCAGGCCGGCGACCTCGCCCACCAGCGTGTCGCCCGCGACCACCGCTGCCACCCCTTCGGGCGTGCCGCTGTAGATCAGGTCGCCTGGCTGCAGCTCCCAGGCCGCCGACAGGTGCTCGATGGTCTCGGCCACGTTCCAGATCAGCTTGCTCACGTTGCTGCGCTGGCGATCGCTGCCGTTCACCTGCAGCGAAATCTCTGCCTTCTCCGCGTCGCCGGCCTGCGCCACCGGCACGATCGGGCCGATCGGCGCGCTCTGCTCGAAGCCCTTGCCGATGTCCCAGGGGCGGCCCTGCTTCTTCATCTCGTTCTGCAGGTCGCGGCGGGTCATGTCCAGGCCCACGGCGTAGCCGAAGATGTGCTTGTGCGCGTCGGCGGCCGCGATGTTCTTGCCGCCGGTGCCGATCGCCACCACGAGCTCGATCTCGTGGTGCAGGTTCTTGGTCAGCGTGGGGTAGTCCACGGTGCCGGTCTGGCCGGCCTCGACCACCACGGCGGCGTCGGCCGGCTTCATGAAGAAGAACGGCGGTTCGCGGCCGGTGAAGCCCATTTCCTTGGCGTGATCTTCGTAGTTGCGGCCCACGCAGTAGATGCGGTGCACCGGGAAGCGGGCGGTCTGTCCGACGACGGGAACGGAAACGGTCGCAGGCGGGGCGAAGACGAACTCGGAGGCCATGGAAAAGTATCCTTTGGAGGCGAAGCGGGAGAGGGGGAAGCCGGCAGTGTGCCAGAGGCGCCGGCCGGCCGCCGGGCAGCGGGGGCGGCCATCGGGGTATGCGGGCCGAGGTGCCGCGTTCAGGGCGCAGAATACGGCCCGTTTTCCGCCCCCGACCGCTTCGCTCCTCCCCATGCCCCTTCGATTCGGAAAAGCCGGCAAGGCCCAGGCCTGCAACGACCTCGGCAACACGCGCCAGGACGACGGCGACGAGGACGGCGCGCTGCAGGCCTATGCCGAGGCCAGCAGCCACCGTCCCGACTGGGCCGTGCCCTGGTACAACGCCGGCCTGATCCACAAGTACCGCGGCGACTGGGCCGCCTCGCTCGAGGCCAATGCGCGCGCCGTGCAGTGCGATCCGGGCAACGAGGGCGCGATCTGGAACCTCGGCATCGCCGCCACCGCGCTCGGCGACTGGACCACGGCGCGGCGCGCCTGGCGCCTCTACGGCATCCCGCTGGCCGAGGGCGAGGGCCCGGTCGACCACTTCGCCGGCCTGACGCCGATCCGCGTGCATGGCGACGAGGCCAGCGAGGTGCTGTGGGCCGACCGCATCGATCCCGCGCGCGCGATCCTGCGCAACGTACCGCTGCCGGGCTCGGGCCACCGCTACGGCGACCTCGTGCTGCACGACGGCGCGCCCAACGGCTACCGGCTGCACCAGGGGCGCGAGCTGGCGGTGTTCGATGCGCTCGAGCTGATCGCGCCTTCCGACTACGCCACCTTCGAGCTCTGGATCGACGAGGCGTCGCAGGACGAGATCGACACCCTGATCGCGCGCTTCCACGCGGTGGGCGACGGCGCCGAGAACTGGAGCCTCGGCATCCGCATGCTGTGCGCGGCCTGTTCCGAAGGCCGGCCCTACGGCGACGGCGAGGGCCACGAACATCCGGCCGACCAGACCGTGGGCCCGCGCGGGCCCTGGCGCCTGGGCCTGGCCACGCGCGGGGAGGCCGCGGCCCGCGCCCTGCTCGACGACTGGCAGCGGGAACATCCCGCGGCCGCCCCGCGCGACCTGCGCTGCGTGCTTGCCGCAGCGTCCCGCTCATGAATCGCACCGACGCTATCCTCGAAACCATGACCATGAAGCTGCACAACTACTTCCGCTCCTCCTCCTCGTTCCGCGTGCGCATCGCGCTCGAGCTCAAGGGACTCGACTACGAATACATCCCCGTGCACATCGCGCGCGGAGAGCACCGCACCGGCCCGTACGCGGCGATCTCGGCCGACAAGCTGGTGCCGATGCTGGAGGACGAGGGCGAGCGCTTCTCGCAGTCGCTGGCGATCATGGAGTACCTCGACGAGGTGCATCCCGAGCCGCCGCTGCTGCCGAGCGATCCCGCGGGCCGCGCCCACGTGCGCGCGCTGGCGCAATCGATCGCCTGCGAGATCCATCCGCTGAACAACCTGCGCGTGCTCAAGTACCTCGTGAAGGAACTCAAGCTCGACGAGGAAGCCAAGAACGCCTGGTACCGCCACTGGGTGCGCGACGGCATGCTGGCCTTCGAACGCCAGCTCGCGCTGCAGCCCGCCAGCACCTTCTGCTGGGGCGAGAAGCCCACGCTGGCCGACTGCTGCCTGGTGCCGCAGGTCTTCAACGGCCGCCGCTTCGACTGCGACTTCAGCGACCTGCCGCGCAGCATGGCCGCCTTCGACGCCTGCATGCAGCTCGACGCCTTCCAGCGCGCGCAGCCCTCGCAGTCGCCCGACGCGGAGGCCTGATGGCGCAGCCCTGGCTGGTGCCCGACTGGCCGGTGCCGGCCCATGTGCGCGCCGTCTGCACCACGCGCGAGGGCGGCGTTTCGCAGGGGCGCTATGCCAGCTTCAACCTCGGCGACCACGTCGGCGACGACCCGGCCCATGTCGCGGCCAACCGCGCGCGGCTGCGCGAGGCGATCGGCACGCGGCCGGTGTTCCTGCAGCAGGTGCACGGCACGGGCCTGGTGTCGCTCGACGCGCCGGACGTGGTCGACGGCACCGCGGCCGATGCCTGCACCGCCACGGTGCCGGGCGCGGCCTGCACGATCATGGTCGCCGACTGTCTGCCGGTGCTGTTCTGCGACACCGCGGGCCACCGCGTGGCGGCCGCGCACGCGGGCTGGCGCGGGCTCGCGGGCGGCGTGCTGGAGCAGGCCTTCCGCGCCTTCCAGGACGACGGGCAATCCGGCAGCGACGTCATCGCCTGGCTCGGCCCCTGCATCGGCCCCTCGGCCTTCGAGGTCGGCGCCGAGGTCAAGGCCGCCTTCGAGGCCCATGCGCTCGAGGCGGCCGGCTGCTTCCGGCCGGGCGCCGCGCCGGGCAAGTGGCTGGCCGACCTGCCCGCGCTCGCGCGCCAGCGGCTGCGCGCGCTCGGCATCGATCGGATCCACGGCAACGACGGCGGCGACGCCTGGTGCACCGTGCGCAATGCCTCAGGGTTCTTTTCGCACCGGCGCGACGGGGTCAGCGGGCGTTTCGCCGCGCTGGTCTGGAAGGTCTGAATGCCCGGCCTGCGCCGCCAGTTCCTCGGCGGCCGCGCGCCGCGCCGCCTCCTGCGCGGCCAGCTCCTTTTCCTTCAGCGCCCGGCGCCGCGCGGGCGTGCTCATCAGGTAAACCACCAGTGTCACGGGGGCGAGCCCGTACAGTAGAAAGGTGATGATGGCGCCGAGCACGGTGCCGGTGGTGTTGGTGGCCTCGGCCACCGCCATCATCAGCACCACGTAGAGCCAGCCGATCACGACGAGATGAATGAACATGGGGAAGGAGAGCGGGGCGAACGAAAGAGGAAGTAAAGCGTGTTTCCACACCGGCCGTGCGATGACGGCCACCGGGGTCCGGACCGCGCCGGCGCGGCGTTGTGAGCGTCTTGCGAATGCAGCATACTCAAACGACGCAAAGCCATCCGGATCGATTTCAGGCGAGGAGCAGGAGACACCATGACGAAAGCAACGGGGGCCGACGCGTTCGAACCCTTTCAACAGGCGCTCACCCAGGGGTGGCGCAAGGCGCTGGAGTCCTTCCAGCAGCCGGCCGGGCAGGGCGCCTGGACCGGCAATGGCAAGCCCCTATGGCAGATGCCGCAAATACCTGAGATGCCCGGCATGCCTTCCTTGGGCGCGATGCCGGAATTGCCCAAGTTCTCGATCGATCCCGCGGCACTGCAGGCCATCCAGCAGCAGTACCTCGCGGAAGCCACCGCGCTCTGGGGCCAGGGCTTCGGCGCCAAGCCCGAGGGCGACCGGCGCTTCGCCGGCGAGGCCTGGAGCGGCAACCCGCTGTCGGCCTTCTCGGCCGCGATCTACCTGCTCAACGGCCGCACCCTGCTGAAGATGGCCGAGGCCATCGATGCCGACGAGAAGACCAAGGCGCGGCTGCGCTTCGCGGTCGAGCAGTGGATGGCGGCCTCGTCGCCGAGCAACTCGCTGGCCTTCAATGCCGAGGCGCAGAAGAAGGCCATCGAGACCCAGGGCGAGAGCATCGCCAAGGGCATCCAGAACCTGCTGCACGACGTGCGCCAGGGCCACCTGAGCATGACCGACGAGAGCGCCTTCGAAGTGGGGCGCAACGTCGCCACCACCGAGGGCGCGGTGGTGTTCGAGAACGCGTTCTTCCAGCTGCTCGAATACAAGCCGCTGACCGCCAAGGTCTACGAGCGCCCGTTCCTGCTGGTGCCGCCGTGCATCAACAAGTTCTACATCCTCGACCTGCAGCCCGAGAACTCGCTGATCCGCTATGCCAACGAGCAAGGCCACCGCGTGTTCGTGGTGAGCTGGCGCAATCCCGACGAGTCGCTCGCGCAGGCCACCTGGGACGACTACATCGAGCAGGCAGCGATCGAGGCCATCCACCGCGTGCAGGAGATCAGCGGCAGCCCGCAGATCAACACGCTGGGCTTCTGCGTCGGCGGCACCATCCTGTCGACCGCGCTCGCGGTGCTGGCCGCGCGCGGCGAGAAGCCGGCCGCCTCGGTCACCTTGCTGACCACCTTCCTCGACTTCAGCGACACCGGCATCCTCGACATCTTCGTCGACGAGCCCATGGTGCAGTACCGCGAGATGCAGCTCGGCAAGGGCGGCCTGCTGCCCGGCGGCGACCTGGCCTCCACCTTCAGCTTCCTGCGTCCCAACGACCTGGTCTGGAACTACGTGGTGGGCAACTACCTCAAGGGCGAGACCCCGCCGCCCTTCGACCTGCTCTACTGGAACAGCGACGCCACCAACCTGCCGGGCCCGTTCTACGCCTGGTACCTGCGCAACACGTACCACGAGAACAAGCTGGCCGAGCCCGATGCGCTCACGGTCTGCGGCGAGAAGATCGACCTGCGCCGCATCGACATCCCGGCCTACGTCTACGGCTCGCGCGAGGACCACATCGTGCCGATTGGGGGCGCCTACGCCTCGACGCAAATCCTGCCGGGCAAGAAGCGCTTCGTGATGGGCGCCTCGGGCCACATCGCGGGCGTGATCAACCCGCCGGCCAAGAACAAGCGCAGCCACTGGATCCGTGCCGACGGCAAGCTGCCGAAGACGCAGGCCGAATGGCTGGCCGGCGCGCAGGAGCATCCGGGCAGCTGGTGGACCGACTGGTCCCAGTGGCTCAAGGGCCATGCGGGCAAGCAGATCCCCGCGCCCAAGACCTACGGCAAGGGCAAGGCCTACCAGGCCATCGAGCCCGCCCCGGGTCGCTACGTCAAGGCCCGCGCCTGACGCCCGCATTACCGAATTTCAAATCACCTCAACGGAGAACCTCATGGAAGACATCGTCATCGTTTCGGCCGCGCGCACCGCCGTCGGCAAGTTCGGCGGCTCGCTCGCCGGCATCGCGGCCACCGAACTGGGCGCCATCGTCATCAAGGAAGTGATCGCGCGTGCCAACCTCACGCCCGAGCAGGTCGGCGAAGCCATCATGGGCCAGGTGCTCGCGGCCGGCGCCGGCCAGAACCCCGCGCGCCAGGCGTGGCTCAAGAGCGGTGGCGCCAAGGAGACGCCCGCGCTCACGATCAACGCCGTCTGCGGCTCGGGCCTGAAGGCCGTGATGCTCGCGGCCCAGGCCGTGGCCACGGGTGACAGCGACATCGTCGTGGCCGGCGGCCAGGAGAGCATGAGCCTCGCGCCGCACGTGCTGCCGAATTCGCGCAACGGCCAGCGCATGGGTGACTGGAAGCTGGTCGACACCATGATCGTCGACGGCCTGTGGGACGTCTACAACCAGTACCACATGGGCATCACGGCCGAGAACGTGGCCAAGAAGTACGGCATCGACCGCGCCGCGCAGGACGAACTGGCGCTCGCCAGCCAGACCAAGGCCGCCGCCGCGCAGGACGCCGGCAAGTTCAAGGACGAGATCGTTCCCGTCACCATCCCGCAGAAGAAGGGCGACCCGGTCGTCTTCGACAAGGACGAGTTCATCAACCGCAAGACCAGCGCCGAAGGCCTGGCCGGCCTGCGCCCCGCCTTCGACAAGGCCGGCGGCGTGACCGCGGGCAATGCCTCGGGCCTGAACGACGGCGCCGCCGCCGTGCTCGTGATGACCGCCAAGAAGGCGGCCGCCCTCGGCCTCAAGCCGCTGGGCCGCATCGCCAGCTACGCCACCGCCGGCCTCGACCCCGCGATCATGGGCATGGGCCCGGTGCCGGCCTCGACCAAGGCGCTGCAGCGCGCCGGCTGGAAGGCCGCCGACCTCGACCTGCTCGAGATCAACGAAGCCTTCGCCGCGCAGGCCTGCGCCGTGAACAAGGAAATGGGCTGGGACATCAACAAGGTCAACGTCAACGGCGGCGCCATCGCCATCGGCCATCCGATCGGCGCGTCGGGCTGCCGCATCCTGGTGACGCTGCTGCACGAGATGCAGCGCCAGAACGCCAAGAAGGGCATCGCCTCGCTGTGCATCGGCGGCGGCATGGGCGTGGCGCTCACCATCGAGCGCTGACCCCTCGGCGCGCCGTCGTCGTCGCTCAGAGCGACATCGACGGCCGCTGCGCCATCGCCGCGCGCCAGCGCACCAGCTCGGGGTGCCGTTCCCCGGGCTTCACGCGCACGATGCGCGCGAAATCCACCGCCACCGCGGCGGTGATGTCGGCCAGGCTGAAGCGGTCGGTCGCGATGAACTCGCGGCCGGCCAGCCGGTCGTTCAGCGTCTCGAAGAAATGCTGCACCCGCGCCAGCCCGCGCTGCGCGAGCTCGGGGATCTGCGCATAGTTCACCGGGCCCGGCAGTGCGCGGTCGGCCATGGCCGGCGAGCCATTGCGCAGGGTCTCGGCGATTGCTAGCAGGCCCTCGAATTCCACGCGCCAGTTCCAGCTCGCGACCTCGGCCTTCTCGGCCGGCGTGCGGCCCATCAGCGGCGGCTCGGGATGGCGCGCCTCGGCCCAGGCCGCGATGGCGGCGTTGTCGGTCAGCAGGCCGTCTTCTTCGGTGCGCAGCGCCGGCACCGTGCATTGCGGATTGATCGCGCGGTAGGCCGCGCCCATTTGCTCACCACGAACCAGGTCGACCTGCACCGTCTCGTGGGCAATGCCCTTCTCGGCCAGCAGGATGCGCGCGCGGCGCGGACTCGGCGCTGTGGCGCAGTCATAGAGAATGATCATCGTCTGTCCAACTCCTGGAACTCATTGCATGAATGGCACGACCGCCTATACGCCGCCCACCGTCTGGTCCTGGAACAAGGAAAGCGGCGGCCGCTTCGCGAACATCAATCGCCCGATCGCGGGTGCCACCCATGAGAAGGACCTGCCGGTGGGGCGGCATCCGCTGCAACTCTATTCGCTGGCGACGCCCAATGGCGTGAAAGTGACGGTGATGCTCGAGGAACTGCTGGCGCTGGGCCACGCGGGCGCCGAATACGACGCCTGGCTGATCCGTATCAGCGAGGGCGATCAGTTCGGCAGCGGCTTCGTGGCCGTCAATCCCAACTCCAAGATTCCCGCGCTGCTGGACCGCAGCGGCGCCACGCCGATCCGCGTCTTCGAGTCGGGCGCGATCCTGCAGTACCTGGCCGAGAAGTTCGGCAATGCCTTCCTGCCGACCGAGCGCGCGGCGCGCGCCGAATGCCTGTCGTGGCTGTTCTGGCAGATGGGCAGCGCGCCCTACCTGGGCGGCGGCTTCGGCCACTTCTATGCCTATGCGCCGACCAAGATCGAGTACGCGATCGACCGCTTCGCGATGGAGGTCAAGCGCCAGCTCGACGTGCTCGATCGCCGGCTGGCCGAGAGCCGCTACCTCGCGGGCGACGACTACACCATCGCCGACATCGCGGTCTGGCCCTGGTACGGCGCCCTCGCTAAGGGGCAGCTCTACGAATCGGGCGAGTTCCTGCAGGTGAGCGAATACAGGAACGTGCTGCGCTGGAACGACGAGATCGCCCAGCGCCCCGCGGCGCAGCGCGGCCGCATGGTCAACCGCGCCTGGGGCCAGCCCGAGAGCCAGCTGCACGAGCGCCACGACGCGGGCGACTTCCAGACCCGCACGCAGGACAAGCTCGGCGCCAACCCGGGCTGAGCCTGTTGATCTTGTACACCGCCCGTTTTTTGAGCAAAGTGTGGAATCCCTTTATAAAACAACGACTTAAATTCGTTTTACAAGGCTCCACATGAGTTGTCCCCAAAGTTGTGCACAGAAAGTGGGGATGAAGCGGCGGAACTCAGGAGTCGCGCGCAAGTAGGCGCAGTCCCACGGAAAAGCGCTCTCAGGCGCCGGCCGCATCGGCCGCGTAATTGCGGCACAGCGTGTCGACCAGCGCCTGCGCATACACCGGCAGCGCCGCGCGTTCGCGCACCAGCAGGTAACGCTCGCGCACGCACCAGGCATCGCTGAGTTCGATCAGCGCGAGCTTCATGCCCTCCTGGTTGCGGCGCGCGGCCGACTCGGGCACGACGCCGATGCCCACGCCGCTGCCGATCATCCGGCACATGGCGTCGAAGCTGCCGAGCTGGATCCGCAGCTTCTGGCGCTTGCCGATGCGGTCGGTGACCTGCCCCAGGAAAGCCTGCAGCGTGCTGCCCTGCTGCATGCCGATGGCGTCCTCGTCGAGCGTGTCGGCGAAGGCGATGGTGCGCAGGTGCGCGAAGCAGTGCTGGCGCGAGGTCACGAGCACCAGCCGGTCGGTGCTGAAGTGGATCGATTCCAGGCCCAGGGTGTCGACGCTGCCCGCGACGATGCCGATGTCGGCGCGTCCGTCGCGCACGCCGCGCGGGATCTGAGCGTTCGGTTTTTCCTGAAGGTCGACGTTGATGCGCGGATTGGCGGCGAGGAAGGCCGGCAGGATCTCGGGCAGGAAGTCGGTCACGGCCGTGGTGTTGGCGAACACGCGCAGGTGGCCGCGCAAGCCGCCGCCGTATTCGAGCAGGTCGGAGCGCAACTGGTCGGTCTGGTTCAGCAGCAGCCGCGCGTGGTGCAGGAAGGCCTCGCCCGGCGGCAGCAGGCGCACGCCGCGGGCCTCGCGCTGCAGGAGTTGCAGGCCGGCCTGGTTCTCGAGCGCCTTGATGCGCGCGCTGGCCGCGGCCAGCGACAGGTGCTGCCGGTCGGCCGCGCGCGTGAGGCTGCCGAGCTCGGCTGTGGCCACGAACAGGCGCAGGTCGGTGAGGTCGAAGAGCATGGCCCGATGGTAGCCGTCGGCCGCGAGGCTTCGGCCAGACCGAAGGCTGGGTTCCGAAATCGGAGATTGCGCCAGGGCGCGGGCCCGGCGCACCATGCCGCCATGGCCGGGGAGCACCGCGGCCTTCACGACATACCGGAGACAGGCATGGCTTCTCGCGCAACGGCGCTTTCTTCTTCTCTTTTCTCGTGGTTCGCCGCGGCATCGATCGCCGTGCTGTCGGCGGGTGCCTCGGCGCAGCCAGCGGCCAGCACCTATCCCACGCGCCCCGTCACCCTGATCGTGCCGCAGGCCGCGGGCGGCACCAACGACATCGTCGGCCGGCTCGTGGGCCAGAAGCTCGGCGAACTGCTGGGCGTCGGCGTGGTGGTCGACAACCGCCCCGGCGCGGGCGGCAACATCGGCACCCAGCTCGCGGCCAAGGCACCGAAGGACGGCCAGACCCTGCTGATGACCATCAGCAGCAGCCAGGCGATCAATCCCGCGCTCTACCGCAACCCGGGCTTCGATCCCGAGAAGGACTTCAAGCCCGTGGGCCTGATCGGCGCCGTGCCCAACGTGCTGCTGGTCAACCCCGGCTTCCCCGCCAAGACCCTGCCCGAGCTGCTGGCGCTCGCGCGGCAGAAGGGCGCGCACTACCAGTACGCCTCGGCCGGCAACGGCACGCTCAACCACCTGCTCGGCGAGATGCTCAACAGCATGGCCGGCCTCTCGCTCGAGCACGTGCCCTACAAGGGCGTGGCGCCGGCCATCAACGACGTGCTCGGTGGCCAGCTGCCGATCGTGTTCGCGAGCCTGCCCTCGGCGCTGCCGCACATCAAGGCCGGCAAGCTGCGCGCGCTGGCCGTCAGCGGCGCGAAGCGTTCGCCGGCGCTGCCCGACGTGCCCGCCATCGCCGAGGCGGTGCCGGGCTACGACGGCACGCTGTGGATCGGCCTGTTCGCGCCCGCCGGCGTGCCGGGCGAGGTGCTCGCGAAGCTGCAGGACACCATGCACAAGGCGCTGGCCGCGAAGGATCTGCGCGAGAAGCTCGAGCAGCAGGGCGTGGAGGTCGCGCCGCCGACCTCGCCCGAGCAGTTCGCGGCGCTGCTGCACGACGACCTCGGCAAGTGGGCGCGCATCGTCAAGCAATCGGGCGCCTCGGTCGATTGACCCGGATTCAGGAGAACGGATGACCCCACACGACACCCCCGCCATCGACGCCGCCGCGCTCGCCGGCCTGCAGGCCTGGCAGGGCCGAAGCGAAAGCCTGCACGACCAGATCGTCGCGAGCCCGGTGCGCGCGCTCTCGGCCACGCTCGACCGCGACGATCCCGCGCCGACCGCCGGCACGCCCCTGCCCGCGCTGTGGCACTGGCTCTATTTCCTGCCGCACCACCGCCAGTCCGAGATCGGTCCCGACGGCCATGCCAAGCGCGGCGGCTTCCTGCCGCCGGTGCCGCTGCCGCGCCGCATGTGGGCCGGCGGCCGGCTGCGCTGGGAGGCCGGCAATGCCCTGGTGGTCGGAGATGCGGTGGAGCGGCGCTCGACCATCGTCTCGGTCGAGCACAAGACCGGCCGCAGCGGCGAGCTGGTGTTCGTGCTGGTGCGCCACGAGGTGCACAACGCGCGCGGCCTCGCGCTGACCGAGGAGCACGACATCGTCTACCGCGCCGCGCCGCAACCCGGCGAGGCCGCGCCGGCGCCCAAGGCCGCGCCGAAGGACGCCGCCTTCAGCCGCGACATCGTGCCCGACGACGTGCTGCTGTTCCGCTACTCGGCGCTCACCTTCAACGGCCACCGCATCCACTACGACCGGCGCTACGTCACCGAGGTCGAGGGCTATCCGGGCCTGATCGTGCACGGCCCGCTGATCGCGACCCTGCTGGTCGACCTGCTGCGCCGGCACACGGGCGACGCGCCGCTCGCGCGCTTCGAGTTCCGCGCCGTGCGACCCACCTTCGACATCGCGCCGTTCCGCGTGCATGGCAAGCCCGGCGCCGACGGCGGGAGCTTCGCGCTCTGGGGCGAGGACGCCGAGGGCTGGCTCACGATGCAGGCCACCGCGGTGCTGGCCTGAGCTTCTTCTTTTCTCGGGAAATCAAGCAATGACAAGACCCCTCGACGGGATCACGGTGGTGTCGCTCGAACATGCGATCGCGGCGCCTTTCTGCACCCGCCAGCTCGCCGACCTCGGCGCGCGCGTCATCAAGGTGGAGCGCCCGGGCACGGGCGACTTCGCGCGCGCCTACGACCAGCGCGTGGCCGGCGAGGCCTCGCACTTCGTCTGGGTCAACCGCTCGAAGGAAAGCATCTCGCTCGACCTCAAGCAGCCCGCCGCGCTCGAGGTGCTGCAGGAGTTGGTGGCCGGCGCCGACGTGCTGGTGCAGAACCTCGCGCCGGGCGCCGCGGCACGCATGGGGCTGGGCGCGCAGGCGCTGCAGGCCAAGTACCCGCGGCTCGTTGTCTGCGACATCTCTGGCTATGGCGAGGATGGCCCGTACCGCGACAAGAAGGCCTACGACCTGCTGATCCAGAGCGAGGCCGGCTTCCTCTCGGTCACCGGTACGCCCGAGGACCCCTGCAAGTCGGGCAACTCGATCGCCGACATCGCCGCGGGCATGTATGCCTACACCGGCATCCTGGCCGCGCTGCTCCAGCGCGGCAAGACCGGCAAGGGCTCGCACATCGACGTCTCGATGCTCGAGTCGCTGGCCGAGTGGATGGGCTTCCCGATGTACTACGCCTACCAGGGCGCGACGCCGCCGCCGCGCAGCGCCGCCTCGCACGCCACCATCTATCCCTATGGCCCGTTCCCCGCGGGCGATGGCGGCACGGTGATGCTGGGGCTGCAGAACGAGCGCGAGTGGAAGCTGTTCTGCGAGAAGGTGCTGCTGCAGCCCGCGCTGGCCACCGACGCGCGCTTCGACAGCAATGCGCGCCGCAACGAGCACCGCGAGGAACTGCGCGCCATCATCGTCGGCCTGTTCGGCGTGCTGAGCACCGCCCAGGTGCTCGAGCGCCTCGACGCCGCCCAGATCGCCAACGCGCGCATGAACGACATGGCCGGGCTCTGGGCGCATCCGCAGCTGCAGGCGCGCGAGCGCTGGCGCCAGGTGGACTCGCCGGCCGGGCCCATTCCCGCGCTGCTGCCGGCCGGGCGCCAGAGCGCCTTCGACTACCGCATGGACGCCATCCCCGCCGTGGGCGAGCACACCGACGCGATCCTGCGCGCGCTGGGCCGCAGCGAGGAACAGATCGCGGCGCTGCGCGAGGCCAGGGCCGTATGAGCGCCCAGGCCCTGGGGCTCGCGCGCACCTTCCTGTTCGTGCCGGCCGACCGGCCCGAGCGCCATGCGCGCGCGCTGGCCAGCGGCGCCGGCGCGGCCATCGTCGACCTCGAGGACGCGGTCGCACCCGAGCGCAAGGCCGCCGCGCGCGAGGCCTTGCCCGAGGTCTTCGCCGCGCTGCCCGCGGCCGACCGCGCGCGCCTGCTGCTGCGCATCAACCCGCCCGGCACGCCCTGGCATGCCGACGACCTCGCACTGGTCGCGCGGCTCGCCGCGGCGCGCGCCATCGCGGGCGTGGTGCTGCCCAAGGCCGAGAGCGCCGACCAGTTGGCACGATTGGCCGAGGCCGCCGGCCCCGAAGCCGTGCTGGTGCCGCTGATCGAATCGGCCGCGGGCCTCGCGGCGCTCGATGCGATCGCCGCCGCGCCCCAGGTGCTGCGGCTGGCCTTCGGGCACCTCGATTTCCAGGCCGACCTCGGCATGGCCTGCGACGCGCAGGAGGCCGAACTGGTGCCGGTGCGGCTCGCGCTGGTGCTGGCCTCGCGCCGCGCCGACCTGGCCGCGCCCATCGACGGCATCGCGACCGACTGGCGCGATACCGAGCGGCTTACGGCCGAGGCGGTGCGCGCGCGGCGCGGCGGCTTCGGCGCCAAGCTCTGCATCCATCCCGCGCAGGTCGCTGCGGTGCATGCGGCGCTCGGGCCCGGCGCCGAGGAACTGGACTGGGCGCGGCGCGTGGTCGAGGCCGTGGCGCAGGCCGGCGGCGGGGTCGTGAACCTCGACGGCCGCATGGTCGACGCGCCGGTGGTCAGGCTCGCGCAGCGCCTGCTCGCGCTCGATGCGCAGGCCTGAGCCTTCCCAGGACATTCATTCGTTCATCAACCCAAGGCAAGAAGAAGGAGACAAGAGACATGAATGCATCGAACCCCGCGCGCCAGCGCCGCCCCCTGCGCCTCGCCGCGGCCGCCGCTTTGGCCATCGGCCTCGCGGTCGCGCCCTGGAGCGCCTCGGCCCAGGGCGCCTGGCCCGACAAGCCGATCGTGATGGTGGTGCCGTACTCGGCCGGCGGCCCGACCGACGTGGTGGCGCGCATGCTCGCGGTGCCCATGGGCAAGTCGCTGGGCCAGACGGTGGTGGTCGAGAACACGGTGGGCGCGGGCGGCACCATCGCGCCGACGCGCGTGGCCAAGGCCGCGCCCAACGGCAACACCATCCTGATCCACCACATGGGCATGGCGACCGCACCCGCGCTCTACAAGAAGCTCAACTACGACCCGCTCAAGGACTTCGAGTACATCGGCCAGGTGATGGACGTGCCGATGACCCTGCTGTCGCGCAAGGACTTCCCGGCCAACAACTTCCAGGAGCTGCTGACCTACGTGAAGGCCAACCGCGACAAGGTCTCGCTCGCCAATGCCGGCGTCGGCGCGGTCTCGCAGCTGTGCGGCATGCTGTTCGCGCACCAGATCGGCGTGCAGCTCACGACCGTGCCCTACAAGGGCGCCGGCCCCGCGCTCAACGACCTGATGGGCGGGCAGGTCGACCTGCTGTGCGACCAGACCACGCAGACCGCGCCGGTGATCAAGGACGGCACGCGCGTGAAGGTGTTCGGCGTGACCACGCCCAAGCGGCTGTCGAGCATGCCCAACCTGCCCACGCTCGACGAGCAGGGCCTCAAGGGCTTCGACGTGAAGGTCTGGCACGGCATCTACGCACCCAAGGGCACGCCGCCGGCGGTGCTCGAGAAGCTCAACGTCGCGCTGCGCGCGGCCCTGCAGGACGACATGGTGAAGCAGCGGCTGGCCGAGCTGAGCTCGGAGATCGTGCCGCTCGACAAGCAGACGCCCGAGGGGCTGCGCACCCATCTGGTGGCCGAGATCGACAAGTGGGGCAAGGTGATCAAGGCGGCCGGCGTGCAGGCCGACTAAGGCATGAGGTAGGTCAGCCCGCGCGCAGCACCTGCTCGAACAGCGCGAGCAGGTGGCGCGCGAACAGGTCCATGTTCGCGGGCCGGTCGTTGCCGCCGGTCTCGATGGTGCGGCTCCGGGACACCGAGTCCGGCCCGCCGACCACCGCGAGGCACACCCGCCCGGGCGGATCGCCATAGGGGCTGCCCGAGGGACCGGCCGCGCCGCTCTCGGCGATGCCCCAGCCCGAATGGTGGTTGTCGCGCACGCGCTGCGCCACCAGCAAGGCATAGGGCTCGGTCTCGCCGCGCAGTCCGGTCATGTCTTCGGCCGTGAGCCCGAGCAGCGCGCGGCCCGCGCGCCGCGAATAGACCACCGCGCCGCCACGGAAGTAGGCCGAGGCACCGGGGATCGCGAGCAGCGAGGCCGACACCAGGCCACCGGCCGAGGACTCGACCACGGCCACCGTCTGGCCGCGCTCGCGCAGCAGCGCGCCGACACGCGCGGCGAGCACCGCGAGCGGCTCAGGGTTTGCCGCCTCGGGACTTACGCTGAGATCGCCATTCATACTTTGGAACTCCTTCGAAACGAAGCGAACGCAAGAGCGTATCTGCCCGCGTGGAGAATGGATGGAACGCCGTACCGCGAATACATCGTGACACCCGATAAACCCAGCGGGTCAGTGTTTTTCCCGAGACGGAGGGTGGTCCGAAACTCGCTAGAGTGAAGGCGGCCGTTCAAAGGCTTTCGACAAGTACACACAAGGAATTTCTCATGAGCAAGAAAGTTGCATATGTCACTGGAGGCATGGGTGGCATCGGAACAGCCATCTGCCAGCGTCTCCACAAGGACGGCTTCCGCGTCGTCGCCGGTTGCGGTCCCACCCGCGACTATTCGAAGTGGCTGGCCGAACAGAAAGCCCTGGGCTTCGAGTTTCACGCCTCGGTCGGCAATGTCGGCGACTGGCAATCCACGGTCGAGGCCTTCTCGGCCGCGAAGGCGGCGCACGGCGCCATCGATGTGCTGGTCAACAACGCCGGCATCACGCGCGACCGCATGTTCCTCAAGATGACGCCCGAGGACTGGAGCGCGGTCATCGAGACCAATCTCAACAGCATGTTCAACGTCACCAAGCAGGTGGTGGGAGACATGGTCGAAAAGGGCTGGGGCCGCATCATCAACATCAGCTCGGTCAACGGCGCCAAGGGCCAGGCGGGCCAGACCAATTACTCGGCGGCCAAGGCCGGCATGCACGGTTTCACGATGGCGCTGGCCCAGGAGCTCGCGGGCAAGGGCGTGACGGTCAACACCGTGAGCCCCGGCTACATCGGCACCGACATGGTGAAGGCCATCCGCCAGGAAGTGCTCGACAAGATCGTCGCCACGATCCCGGTCAAGCGCTTGGGCGAACCGAGCGAGATCGCTTCCATCATCGCGTGGCTCGCCACCGACGAGGGCGGCTACTCGACCGGTGCCGACTTCTCGGTCAACGGCGGCCTGCACATGCACTGAGCGAGCTTCGCTCAAATAAGAAACCCGCTTCGGCGGGTTTTTTCATGCCTGCCCGAAGCATCCCGCCACCACCATCAACCCGCAGCGCCTCCCGTGCACAGGGCACCGGGTACTCCCCGCAGCGAAATCAAGGAGGAGCCCGAAGGGCGGGGGACATTCGCGGAGGGGAGTACCCGGTGTCCTGTGCACGCGCCCCGAACAAACAAACCCCGAGAAATGCAACCGCCTTGCATACGTGTAATGAACGATCCCCCCACGTTCCTGCAAAATCGGCCGATGCCCCACAGCGTCTCACTCATCAACACGATCGCCGCCGGCCTCGGCCTGGCCCTGGTGTTCGGCTTTCTCGCCGCGCGCCTTCGCCTGCCGGCGCTGGTCGGCTACCTGCTGGCCGGCGTCATCATCGGTCCCTTCACGCCCGGTTTCGTGGCCGATGCCGGCATCGCCGCGCAGCTGGCCGAGATCGGCGTGATGCTGCTGATGTTCGGCGTGGGGTTGCATTTCTCGCTCGACGACCTGCTGGCCGTGCGCAAGATCGCGCTGCCCGGCGCGCTGGCGCAGATCACCGTGGCCACGCTGCTCGGTGGCGGGCTCGCGCTGTGGTGGGGCTGGAACCTGGGCGCGGCGCTGGTGTTCGGGCTGGCGCTGTCGGTCGCGAGCACCGTCGTGCTGCTGCGCGCGCTCGAGAGCCTGGGCATCCTCGATTCCTTCACCGGCCGCGTCGCCGTCGGCTGGCTGGTGGTCGAAGACCTCGCCATGGTGCTGGTGCTCGTGCTGCTGCCCCCGCTCGCCGAAACCCTTGGCGGCCGCGCCGCCGGCACCGATGCCTCGCCGCTGTGGCAGACCCTGGGCCTCACGCTGCTGCAGGTCGGCGGCTTCGTCGCCCTGATGCTGATCGTCGGGCGCCGCGTGTTCCCGTGGATCCTCTGGCAGGTCGCGCGCACCGGCTCGCGCGAGCTGTTCACCCTGTGCGTGGTGGCCGCCGCCGTCAGCATCGCCTTCGCTTCGGCCGCGCTGTTCGGCGTCTCCTTCGCGCTCGGCGCCTTCTTCGCCGGCATGGTGATGCGCGAGTCGCAATTCAGCCACCGCGCCGCCCAGGAATCGCTGCCGCTGCGCGACGCCTTCGCCGTGCTGTTCTTCGTCTCGGTCGGCATGCTGTTCGATCCCTCGGTGCTGATCGAGCGTCCGCTGCAGGTGCTGGCCGTGGTGCTGGTCATCGTGCTGGGCAAGTCGCTCGCGGCCTCCGCGCTGGTGCTGGTGCTGCGCTACCCGCTGGCCACCGCGCTCACCGTCAGCGCCAGCCTGGCGCAGATCGGCGAGTTCTCGTTCATCCTCGTGGGCCTGGGCGTCTCGCTCGGGCTGATGCCCGCCGAGGGCCAGAGCCTGATCCTGGCCGGCGCGCTGATCTCCATCGCCACCAACCCGCTGTGGTTCAGCCTGATCGCGCCGCTGCAGAAATGGCTGCATGCCCATTCCTCGTTCGCGCGCCGCCTCGAGGCGCGCGACGATCCGCTGGCCGAGCTGCCGATGACCACCGAGGCGCGCTACCTCTCGCGCCAGGTGGTGCTGGTCGGCTATGGCCGGGTCGGGCGCCGCATCGCGGCCGAGCTCAAGGCGCACGACATCCCCTACGTGGTGGCCGAGCAGAACCGCGAGCTGGTCGAGAAGCTGCGCGAGGAGGGCGGTGCCGCCGTCTATGGCGACGCGGCCGATCCCGCCGTGCTGATCCAGGCCCACATCGCGCGCGCCCGCGTGCTGGTGGTGGCCACGCCGGCCGCGCTCAACGTGCGGCAGATGATCGAGACCGCGCGCACCCTCAACCCCAGCATCGAGACCGTCATCCGCAGCCACAACGAAGCGGAAGCCGATCTGCTCACGCGCGAGGTCTCGGCCACCGTGTTCCTCGGCGAGCACGAACTGGCCCAGGCGATGGCGCGCGACGTGGTGCGCCGCGCCGTGGCACCGCCCGCGCCCCATGGCGCGAACGGCGCGCCCACCGTGCCGGGCGCGCCGGCCTGAACGTGCGCTAGTTAGAGGTCCTCGATCACCAGCATCCGATAGCGCTGGGCGATCGAGTACGGCACCGTGCGCACCACCTCCATCATGCGTTCGGCATCGTCCTGTTCCTCGGTGCGCACCAGCAGCGCCGTGTGGCCTTCGCGCGCCAGCTTGGTGTAGGCGCGCACCGTCGCGCCCTCGGTGCCCGCGGAGGGCAGGGGATTGTCCGCATCGGCCACCGTGGGCGTGATCTCGGCCAGCACCGTCCGGGGCGGCAGCAGGAAGATGTCGTCCGCGCTCACGCCGTTGTCGACGAGCTGGCGGCCGATGCGCTCGGCGTCCTCGGCGCTCGCGAACATCACCACCGAGTAACCGGTGGGATAGAACGCGCCGCCGATGGTCGCTCGCATCGAGGGATCCAGGGTGAATCGCTTCATGGGGCCTCCTGTCGTCTGGGCTTGCGGCGTGCCGCGGGTGTTTGATCCATGGGCAAAACTTAGGTCGCGCACCAACGCCCGCCTGTAGGAGAAGCCCGGAAGCTGGGAACGGTCGGGGCCACCGCCTGCCGCAGGAAGCACACAGGGTTTTCGCCGGCGGTGAACGTGATGAAGTGCCCGCGCGTTGTGACAGGGCGTGTCTACGATCCCGGCGCTGCGCCGCTTTCGCCAACGCCCACCTTCCAGAGCCTCGCGTGAACACCATCCCCGCCACCTTGTCGCCGTCGCCCCGCAACCTCGCGCTGACCGTCCACGAGCTGGAGCCCGGCGAGTTCTACTGGGTGCTGATGGAGGCGGTCGACGATGCCGCGGGCGAGGGCGCGGTGCATTCCTACCTGCCGCTCGAGGCGGCCATCGAGCCGCATTCCAGCTATTCCAATGCGCTGGTGGCCGGCGTCAGCGTGCTGCGCCGGCTGTTCGGCACCGAAGGCCCGGGCCGGCCGCAGGACACCCGCACGCCGGACGTCCCCGGCGGCACCCGCTCCCTATAATCCCCGCCGTTCGGTGCAGTCTTTCTTCTAAAAGCAAAGACCGCACCGGCACCACGGTTCGAAGGTGCCCCGCCAGCCATGCATGCCATGGCCACGGGGTTAAACGGGAAGCAGGTGCGACGCGTCGTCCGGACGCCTCCATTCCTGCGCTGCCCCCGCAACGGTCAGCGGATCTGGAAGTCCTCACGCCATGCCCCCAGGGCATCGGCAGCCACTGCGCCCCCAAGGCGTGGGAAGGCGAGGGCTTCCGCAACGGCGCTGCAGTTTCGACTGCGCGCCGCTGCACTCCGCGAGCCCGGATACCGGCCTTCGTCACCGCCTCGGACGCTGCGGGAGTGCGTGTCCGGGCCGCCGGCCGGCGAAGCGCTTGCTTTTCCCGCCGCCGGTCCCGGCCATCGATCGACTTCCCGCCGTGTCCACGTTCGGTCAGAGAACCTGCGGGGACGCGGGTCGGAGGAGAAGTCACATGGATCACGCATCGCCGTCGGGCGATCGCACGGGCGCGGCCGGCCGCCGCCCGCACCGCCACCGGGGTCGCCCCGCCGCCCGCCGCCTCGGCGGCGTTTCCGCCGCCATCGGCCTGGCCTTCGGTGCCGGCAGCAGCTTCGCGCAGCAGGCCGCCCCCAGCCTGCCGCCGGTGCAGGTCGAGGCCGGTGCCCAGGCCGCGCTGTCGCTCGCCGAGCCCACGCAGACCGGCAGCCGCCTCGGCCTCACGCCGCTCGAGACGCCCGCCAGCATCGAGGTGCTGACCGGCGAGACCATCCGCGCGCGCGGCGACGTCTCCGTCATCGAGGCCGCCACCCGCGCCACCGGCATCACGGGTTCGCCCGCGCCGGGCAACGGCAGCACCTCGATGGCCGCGCGCGGCTTCTCGGGCCATGGCTCGGTGATGCAGCTGTTCGACGGCACGCGGCTGTTCGCGGGCGCGGGCACCGTCACCTTCCCGTTCGACACCTGGTCGGTCGACCGCATCGAGGTGCTGCGCGGCGCGGCCTCGGTCATGTACGGCGAAGGCGCGATCGGCGGCGCGATCAACGTGGTGCCCAAGAAGCCCACGCGTGGACCGGTCCGCAATGAGGCTTTGCTGAGCTACGGCTCCGACGCCACGCGCCAGGCCGCCTTCGGCAGCGGCGGCGCGATCAACGACAAGCTTTCGTACCGCTTCGACATCAGCCACCGCGCCACCCACGGCTTCATGGCGCGTGGCGAGGGCGAGAGCCTGGCCGTCGGTGGCGCGCTGCGGCTGGACGTCTCGCCCGAGCTGCAGTTCACCCTGTCGCACGACGAGGGCCGCCAGTCGCCGCAGCGCTACCAGGGCGTGCCGCTGATCGACGGGCGCCTCGACAGCCGGACCCTGCGCCAGAACTACAACGTCGACGACGCCGAGCTCAAGTACGACGACAAGTGGACCCGCCTCGACGCGCTCTGGACGCCCAGCGATGCCGTCACCGTGCACAACCAGCTCTACCGGCTCGCGAGCCAGCGCCACTGGCGCAACAGCGAGACCTATACCTTCAATGCCGCCACGCGCCGCGTGACGCGCGGCGACTACCTCGAGATCGGCCACGACCAGGAGCAGGTCGGCAACCGCACCGACGCCACCTTCCGGCACGAACTGTTCGGCATGAAGAACCAGGTGCTGGTGGGCTTCGACGTGAACCGCATCGACTTCCTGAACTCGAGCGACTCGCCCTACGGCGGTCGCTCGGTGGTCGACCCCTTCGTCTTCCTGCCCGGCTACTACCAGTCGCCGTCGCCCTACCTGCCGCGCTACCGGACCCGCACCAGCACCTATGCCGTGTTCGCCGAGGACAAGCTGGCCTTCAATGAGCGCTGGTCGCTGGTCACCAGCCTGCGCTGGGACCATGCCAAGGTGGCTCGCACCGACCTGGCCAACGCGGCCAACAGCCTCACGAAGACCTTCGAGTACGCCACCGGCCGCATCGGCGCGGTGTATGCGCCCGATGCCTCGCAGTCCTTCTATGCGCAGCTGGCGCATGCGGCCGATCCGCTGACCTCGCTGATCAGCACCTCGACCACGCAGGCACCGTTCGACCTCAGCACCGGCAACCAGGTCGAGGTCGGCTACAAGCGCCAGCTGGCCGACAACCGCGGCGCCTGGACCGTGGCCGCCTACCGCATCGAAAAGAAGAAGCTGCTGTCGCGCGACCAGAACAACCCCACCGTCTCGCAGCAGGTCGGCAAGCAGTCGTCCGAGGGCATCGAGGCCACGCTCGACCTCGCGCTGACCCCGACGCTGCGGCTCGAGGCCAATGCGGCCAAGCTGCGCGCGCGCTACGACGACTTCAACGAGGTCGTGAGCGGCCGGCTGGTCTCGCGCGCCGGCAACACGCCGTTCGGCGTGCCCGAGGAAGCGGCCAACGTGTTCCTGCACTGGCATTTCCTGCCGCAGTGGGAGGCCGAGTTCGGTGTGCGCTATGTCGGCTCGCGCCAGGTCGACGCGGCCAACTCGCGCAAGATCGGCTCCTACACCGTGGCCGACGCCTCGGTGAGCTGGCAGGCCAACAAGTCGCTCAAGCTCGCGCTGCGCGGCTACAACCTCGGCGACCGCCGCTATCCGCTGTCGTTCTCGAACAGCGGCAACCAGTGGCTGCTGGGCCGTCCGCGCTCCTTCGAGCTGTCGGCGCTGGTGAACTTCTGAGATGACGCACGCCGCGCGCCGCGCCCGCGCCGATCGCACCGCCTGGCAGCGCGCGTGGCCGCTCGTGCGCCACTGGCTCTACTGGACCCACCGCTGGCTCGGCATCGGCGGCTGCCTGCTGTTCGTCATGTGGTTCGTCTCGGGCGTGGTGATGATGTACGTGGGCTATCCCGCGCTTACCGAGGCCGAGCGGCTCGCGGGGCTGCGCGCGCTCGATGTCGGGCAGGCCCGGGTCTCGCCCGTGGCCGCGCTCGAGGCCCTGCCCGAAGCAGCGCGCCAGCAGCCGCCGCGCCGCGTCGCGCTCGAGATGCAGGGCGGCGCGCAGCCGCAGCCGGTGTGGCGCATCGTCGATGCGCGCGGCGGCAGCCATGCGGTGTCGGCGCGCGATGGCCGGCTGCTGGCCGGCACCGACGCCGCGCAGGCCGAGGCCGTGGCGCGCGACTTCTCGGGCCAGCCCGGCGCGCGCTGGGCCGAGACGCTCGAGCGCGACCAGTGGACCGTGCCGCAGGGCCTCAACCCGCTGCGTCCGCTGCACCGCATCGAACTCAACGACGCGGCGGGCACCGAGCTCTACGTGTCGGCGCGCACCGGCGAGGTGGTGCGCGACACCACGCGCTCCGAGCGCTTCTGGAACTGGCTCGGCTCGGTGCCGCACTGGATCTACTTCACGCCGCTGCGCGCCGATCCGCCGCTGTGGCACGACGTGGTGGTGTGGCTCTCGGCCGCCTGCATCGTCTCGGCCGTGACCGGCATCGTGATCGGCATCCTGCGCCTCCGGCTGCGCCGGCGCTTTCGCAACGGTTCCGTCACGCCCTACACCGGCTGGATGGCCTGGCACCACATCACGGGGCTGGTCGGCGGCTTCTTCGTGCTGACCTGGATCGTGAGCGGCTGGCTCTCGATGAACCCGAACCGCTGGTTCGAGCGCAACCCGGTCGACGCGGCCGCGATGGCGCGCTACACCGGCGGCGAGATATCGACCTTTCCGTGGCCGCCCGCCACGCTGCCGGCGGGCGAGGGCGACGCGGCACCGCGCGAGGCGCTGCTGCAATGGTTCGACGGCCGGCCGCTGCTGCAGCTGCGCGATGCGCAGGCACGCGTGCGCGTGGTCGATGCCGCGAGCGGCGCGCCGGCCTCGATCGCGCGCGAGGACATCGTGCGCGCGGCCGCCCGGCTGCGCCCCGGCGCCACGGTGAGCGAGGCCGTGCTGCAGACCGCCTACGACTTCCACTGGTACGGCCACCACCGCGAGCGCGTGCTGCCGGTCTGGCGCCTCGCGTTCGACGACCCCGCGCGCACCCGGCTCTACATCGACCCGGCCAACGGCCAACTGGCCGGCAGCAGCGACCGCAACGCGCGGCTGCGGCGCTGGCTGTTCAATGCGGCCCACAGCCTCGACTTCCCCTGGCTGATCCAGTACCGGCCGGCCTGGGACCTGGTGGTGTGGCTGCTGTCGACCGTCGGCGCCGTGGCCTCGGCCAGCGGCGTGGTGATCGGCTGGCGCCGGCTGCGGCCGCGCTCGCGTTCTCCCACCGTGACGGGCGCGCGGCGCCTGCCCCAGCGTTCATGAAGCGGGCTCGCCATCGCGGGTCCATGATCCAATCCACTTTCGCACTGCGGTGCCATTCAGGAGCTGTCCCATGCACATCGAACCCGGTCTCGTCGACGGATCCAAGATCTTTCTCAGCTATGCCACCGGCGCCGCGGCGCTCGCCTACACCGGCAAGGTGGCTTTCGACACCCTGCTGAAGGACGGCCTGGCCGCCCTGGCGCTGCGCTCGGCGATCGCCGTGGCGCTGGTGTTCTGCTTCTTCGAAGTGCTGCCGCACCACCCGGTGGGTGTGTCGGAAGTGCACCTGATCCTCGGCACCACCTTGCTGCTGGTGTTCGGGCTCGCGCCCGCGTCCATCGGCCTGGCGGGCGGGCTGCTGGTGCAGAGCCTGTTCTTCGAGCCGCAGGACCTGCCGCAGTACGGCATGAACGTCACGACCCTGCTGGTGCCGCTGTTCGCCACGGCCGTGCTCGCGCGCCGCATCATTCCCGAGAAACTGGCCTATGTGGACATCGGCTACCGCGAGGCCTTCAAGCTGTCGGTGGCCTACCAGGGCGGCATCGTGGTGTGGGTCGGCTTCTGGGCGCTCTACGGCCGCGGCACCGGGCTCGCGAACCTCGGCGAGATCGCCAGCTTCGGCGCGGCCTACATGACGGTGGTGCTGGTCGAGCCGCTGGTCGACCTCGGCGTGCTCGCCGGTGCCAAGGCCTGGCGCCGGCTGCAGGGCTCGGCCTTCGTCGAACGTCGCCTCTACACCGGCGCCTGAAAGAAATCTCCATGACCACCAGCAACGCAAAAATCCCCGTCACCATCGTCACGGGCTTCCTCGGCAGCGGCAAGACCACCTTGATGCGCCACATCCTCGGCAATGCCGAGGGCCGCCGCATCGCGGTGATCGTCAACGAGTTCGGCGAGCTCGGCATCGACGGCGAGATCCTGCGCGGTTGCGGCATCGGCTGCGACGACGAGGGCAACGAGCGCGAGGGCGCGCTCTACGAACTCGCCAACGGCTGCGTCTGCTGCACCGTGCAGGAGGAATTCCTGCCCGTGATGCTGCAGCTCGCCGAGCGCCGCGACCAGCTCGATGCCGTGCTGATCGAGACCTCGGGCCTGGCGCTGCCCAAGCCGCTGGTGCAGGCCTTCCAGTGGCCCGACATCGCCAACGTCTTCACCGTCGACTCGGTCGTGACCGTGGTCGACGGCCCGGCCGCCGCGGCGGGCCAGTTCGCCGAGAACCCGGTGGCGGTCGACGCGCAGCGCCGCGCCGACCCCAACCTCGACCACGAGTCGCCGCTGCACGAGCTGTTCGAGGACCAGCTCTCGGCCGCCGACCTGGTGGTGCTCAACAAGGCCGACCTGCTCGACGAGGCCGCGCGCGCGCGCGTCGAGGCGCTGGTGCGCGAGGAGCTGCCGCCCGAGGTCAAGATCGTGACGGCCACCGAGGGCAAGCTGCCGCTCGCGCTGCTGCTGGGCCAGGGCCGCGCGGCCGAGACCACCATCCACCTGCGCGAGAGCCACCACGACCACGAGGAAGACCACGATCACGACGAGTTCGACTCGCTGGTGATCGACCTGCCCGCGATGGACCGCGAGCGGCTGCTGGCCGCGCTGGCCGCGCTGGTCGAGCGCCACACCATCTACCGCGTCAAGGGCTTCGTCGCCGTGCCTGGCAAGCCGATGCGCCTGCTGGTGCAGGGCGTGGGCCGGCGCTTCGACCACCACTTCGATCGCCGCTGGCGCGACGGCGAGGCGCCGCGCACGCAGCTGGTCTTCATCGGCGAGGACCTGGACGAGGCCGCGCTGCGCGAGGTGCTCGAGGGCGCGGCGCTGCCGGCCTGACGATGCACCTGCTGAGCACCCAGCCCGGACGCTTCGTCGAGGACGACCCGGGCGTCGTCACCCGGCTCGACCAGACGCCGGGCGAGATCGTGGTGCTCAGTTCGGCCGATACCACGCTGGCCCTGCTGTCGGCCGCGCGCGGCGCGCTCGCGGCCAGCGATCCCGGCTATCCCTCGCTGCGGTTGGCCAACCTCATGTACCTGCGCCAGCCGGCCTCGTTCGACCTCTATGCCGACGAGGTGCTGCGGCATGCGCGCGTGGTGGTGGTCGACCATCTCGGCGCGGCCTCGGCCTGGCCCTATGGCCTGCAGCAGCTCGAGAAGCTCGCGCGCCGGCACGGCCAGCAGCTCGCCATCTTCTCGGGCGATCTGCAGGAGGACGAGGACCTGCTCGCGCGCAGCACCGCGCCGCGCGCCGTCTGCCACCGGCTGTGGCAGTACCTGCGCGCGGGCGGCCCGGCCAATGCGCTGCAGTTCCTGCGCGCGGTGGCCTTCCATGGCCTGCGCCATGGCGACGAGCCGCTGCCGCCACGCAGCCTGCCGCAGGTGGCGTTGCACGTGCCGGGCCTGCCCGCCACCTCGGCCGTGCCCGGCATCGACGACCTGCGCGCGCGCTGGCGGCCCGGCGCGCCGGTGGTGGCGCTGGTGTTCTACCGCTCGCACCTGCTGTCGGGCAACACGGCCGCCTTCGACGCGCTGGCCGAGGCGCTGCAGGCCGAGGGCCTGAACCCGCTGCCGCTGGCGCTCGATTCGCTCAAGGACCCGCTGTGCCTGTCGGCGCTGCGCGAGCTCTGCGCCACGCACGCGGTGCAGCTGGTGCTCAACACCACCGCCTTCGCGGCGCTGGGGCATGACGGCGACGAGGGCGGCGAACCGGCGCTGGCCGGCGATGCGCCCGTGCTGCAGGTGATCGTGAGCGGCGGCAACCGCGAGGACTGGCTGGCCGACAGCCAGGGCCTGCGGCCGCGCGACATCGCGATGCAGGTCGCGCTGCCCGAGATGGACGGCCGCATCGTGACGCGCGCCGTGAGCTTCAAGGGCCTGCTGCATCGCTGCGAGCTGACGCAGACCGAGGTGGTCGGCTACCGCGCCGAGCCCGACCGCATCGCCTTCGTGGCCGAGCTCGCGCGCCGCTGGTGCCGCCTGCGCAGCCTGCCGGCGGCCGACAAGCGGCTCGCGCTGGTGCTCGCCAACTACCCGGGCAGCGAGGGCCGCATCGGCAGCGGCGTGGGGCTCGACACGCCGGCCTCGGTGATCGCGATCCTCGGAACGCTGCGCGCCGAGGGCTATGCGCTCGGCGATCCGAAGGCGCTGCCGGCCGATGGCGACAGCCTGATGCAGACCTTGCAGCAGGGCATCGCCAACGACCCGCGCGAATGGCCCGCGCGGCCCGCCTGGCAGAGCTACGCGCTGGCCGACTACCGCGCGCGCCTGGCCGCGCTGCCCGAAGGCATGGCCGCGGCCATCGACGAACGCTGGGGCCCGCCCGAGCAGGACCCGATGCTGCGCCAGGGCCGCTTCATGATCGCGGGCCTGCGGCTGGGCCAGGTCTTCGTCGGCATCCAGCCCGCGCGCGCGCTGAACCTCTCGGGCTCGCAGGACTATGCGAGCTACCACGACGCCGAGGCCGTGCCGCCGCACGGCTACCTGGCCTTCTACTTCTGGCTGCGCGACGTGTTCGGCATCGACGCGGTGGTGCACGTGGGCAAGCACGGCAACCTCGAATGGCTGCCGGGCAAGAGCATCGCGCTGACGCAGGCCTGCTGGCCCGACGCGGTGCTCGGGCCGCTGCCCAACGTCTATCCCTTCATCGTCAACGACCCGGGCGAGGGCGCGCAGGCCAAACGCCGCACCCAGGCCGTGATCGTCGACCACCTGATGCCGCCGCTCACGCGCGCCGAGAACCACGGCCCGATGCAGGACCTCGAGCGCCAGGTCGACGAGTACTACGACGCGCTGCTGGTCGATGCGCGCCGCGCACGCGTGCTGCGCGCGCAGATCCTCGCGGCCGTGCGCGCCCAGCATCTGGTCGACGAGCTCGACGCGGCGGGCGCGGCGGACGATGCCGTGCTCGCGCGCGTCGACGCCTACCTCTGCGAGCTCAAGGAAACCCAGATCCGCGACGGCCTGCATGTGTTCGGTGCCTCGCCCGAGGGCCGGCTGCGGCGCGACACGCTGCTGGCGCTGGCGCGCTATCCGGCGGGCGACGGCAGCGGTGCCGATGCGGGGTTGCTGGGTGCGCTGTCGCACGACCTGCTGCCCGGCGAGCATTTCGATCCGCTCGACATCGAGCCCGCGACGCCCTGGCAGGGCGCGCGGCCCGCGCTGCTGCAAGCGGTGAGCGACGACCCCTGGCGCCACCAGGGCGACACGCGCGAGCGCCTCGAGCTGCTGGCCACGCGGCTCATCGAAGAGGGCGAATGCCCGGCCGACATGCCGCGCACCGCCGCCGTGCTGGGGCGCATCGCCCAGCGCCTCGCGCCCGCGCTCGATGCATGCGGCGCGCAGGAGCTGCTGCAGCTGTCGCGCGCGCTGCGGGGCCGCTTCGTGCCGCCCGGGCCCAGCGGCTCGCCCTCGCGCGGTCGGCCCGACGTGCTGCCGACCGGGCGCAACTTCTACGCGGTCGACACGCGCGCCATTCCCACCCCCACCGCCTGGATGCTGGGCCTCAAGTCGGCCGCCCAGCTGGTCGAGCGCCACCTGCAGGAGCATGGCGACTATCCCGCGGGCATCGGCCTGTCGGTCTGGGGCACGGCCACCATGCGCACCGGCGGCGACGACCTCGCGCAGGCCTTCGCGCTGATCGGCGTGCGGCCGAAGTGGGCCGCGGGCAGTCAGCGCGTGGTCGACTTCGAGGTGCTGCCCACGGTCGGCCTCGGGCGTCCGCGCATCGACGTCACGCTGCGCATCTCGGGCTTCTTCCGCGACGCCTTTCCGGCCGCGGTGCAGATGTTCGACGCGGCCGTGCAGGCCGTGGCCGCGCAGGAGGACGAGGATGCCGAGCGCAACCCGATCCGCGCGCGCATCCTGCGCGAAGCCGCCGCGCTCGAGGCCGGGGGCCTGCCGGCCGAGGCCGCGCGCACCCAGGCCGGCTGGCGCGTGTTCGGCTCGGCGCCCGGTCACTATGGCTCGGGCCTGCAGCCGCTGTTCGACAGCGGCGACTGGCAGAGCGACGACGACCTCGCCGGCGCCTATGTCGGCGGCAGCGCCCATGCCTACGGGCAGGACAGCGACGGCGTGCCCGCCACCGAGGCGCTGGTGCGGCGCCTGCGCGCGACCGACGTGGTGCTGCAGAACCAGGACAGCCGCGAGCACGACCTGCTCGACTCCAACGACTACTACCAGTTCCAGGGCGGCATGGCCGCCGCCGTGCGCCACCTGAGCGGCAGCCAGCCGGCCATGTACCACGGCGACCATGGCAATCCGCAGGCACCGCGCGTGCGCACGCTCAAGGAGGAGATCGGCCGCGTGGTGCGCGCGCGCGTGGTCAATCCCAAGTGGATCGCGGGCGCGCGCCGCCATGGCTACAAGGGCGCCTTCGAGATGGCCGCCACGGTCGACTACCTGTTCGGCTTCGACGCCACCGCGCGCGTGGTCGGCGACCACCAGTACGCGATGGTGGCCGACGCCTACGTGCTCGACGCCGACAACCGCGATTTCGTCGACACGCACAATCCACGCGCGTTGCACGACATGCTGAGCCGCCTGCTCGAGGCCATGCAGCGTGGCCTCTGGCAGTCGCCCGGCGACTACCGCGAACGCATCGAGAACCTGCTGCTCGCGCACGAGCAGCGGATGGAAGGACACACGCGATGACCACACAGGCCGCGCCGCTGCCGGCGTCGTTCCCCTTTTCCGCCATCGCCGGCCAGCCGCTGCTGCGCGAGGCGCTGCTGCTCGCCGCGGCCGATCCCGCGCTCGGCGGCGTGCTGATCGAGGGCCCGCGCGGCACCGCCAAGACCACGGCCGCGCGCGCGCTGGCCGAGTTGCTGCCCGGTGCCCCCTTCGTCACCCTGCCGCTGGGCGCCAGCCTCGAGCACCTGGTCGGCACGCTCGACCTCGGCCAGGCGCTGGCCGGCCATGCGCTGAAGTTCGCGCCGGGGCTGCTCGCGCGCGCCCATGGCGGCGTGCTCTACGTCGACGAGATCAACCTGCTGCCCGATGCATTGATCGATTCACTGCTCGATGCGGCCGCCAGCGGCGTCAACGTGGTCGAGCGCGACGGCATCTCGCACCGCCATGCCGCGCGCTTCGTGCTCGTGGGCACCATGAACCCGGAGGAGGGCAGCCTGCGCCCGCAGCTGCTCGATCGCTTCGGCCTCTGCGTGCAGCTGCGCAACCTCGAGGACCGGACCGAGCGCCAGGCCGTGGTGCGCGCGCGGCTGGCCTTCGACAGCGATCCCGAGGGCTTTCGCGCGCGGCATGCGGCGGCCGAGGCCGAGCTCGCCGCGTCGCTGCGGCGCGCCCGTGCGACGCTGGCCGATGCCATCGCGCTGCCGTATGGCGATGCGGTGCATGAAGCCGTGGGCGCGCTGTGCATCGCCGCGCAGGTCGATGGCTTGCGCGCCGACCTCGTGATGCTGCGCGCGGCGCGCGCGCTGGCCGCGCTCGAAGGGGCGGAGGCGATCGGCGAGCAGCATGTGCGGCGCGTGGCCGAGGCCGTGCTGCTGCACCGGCGCAAGCCGGGCGCGGAGGCGCCGCCGCCCGCGCAGTCGTCGAGCGCGCCACCGCCCCCGGCCGCCGAGGGCGAGAGCGCCATCGATGACGGTGCCCATTCCGGTGACGGCGGCGACGGCGGCGACGGCGACTGGGGCGCGCTGCCCCCCGAGCCCGTCGGCGTCGCCCGCGTCAAGCCGCTGCGCCCGCTGATCCCGGCCGCCTCGCTCGCAAAAAAAGCCTGAGCCTCCGGAACACCGCACCCGCTGGCGCGCGCCAGGGTGACCGGAGGCAGACGTCATCGGGACCGGGCCGCGAAGCCTGGCATGGCATCGCAGCCGCCGACGCGGCGCTCGACTGGCCGCGCACGCTCGCCGCGCGCGGTGCCGGCCCGCTGCGCCGCGAGCACCTGCGCCGCCGCCCGCGCGAGACGCGCGAGGGCGCGCTGCACTGCTTCCTGCTCGATGCCTCGGCCTCGATGCGCAACGACGGCAGCCTCGCGCGCGCCAAGGGCCTGCTGCTCGCGCTGATGGACGAGGCCTACCGCCGGCGCGACCATGTCGCGCTGCTGTGCTTCGCGGGCTCGGTGGTCGAGCTGCGGCTGCCGCCGCGCCGCGCCAGTGCCTGGAACGACGACTGGATCGCGCCCATCGGCGCCGGCGGCGGCACCCCATTGGCGCTGGGCGTGCGGCGCGCCGACGAACTGCTCGAGCGCCATGCCGATCGTCGGCGCTGGCTCTGGCTGCTGACCGATGGCCGCAGCGCCGAATCGCCCGCGCGGCCCGGGTCGGCCGACGTGGCCTGCGTGGTCGGCTTCGAGACCGCGCGCGTGCCGCTGCATCGCGCGCAGTCGCTGGCCGCGGCGTGGGACGCGCGCTACCTCGACGCGGCCGCGTTTGACCCGCGGCAGGCCTAGCGGCTAGGATGCCGGCCATGTCCACCCGTCCGTTCCTCCACATCGCCGGCACCTGCTGTCGCGCTTTGCCATGGGGAGATGGCGGCGAGGGCCTGTTAACACTATTCAAGGGGTCGCGAAGCTCGCCAGAGCCCGCCCATCAAGGCGCGCGACGACGCGTGTGCGTCCGCACACGCCTGTCTCTTCTCCCCATCCGACGCTGCCGACGACACCATCAAC